>JACRDC010000081.1 GCA_016218705.1 Desulfarculus sp. | reverse complement strand
TCCCCAAGCAAACTGCGTTTGCGGGGACCCCGGGGAATGGCCCGCCGGGCGCGAAAGCGCCCGGGAGGCCGGGCAAAACCACGTTTTTGCCCGGCCGATCAGCAATCAAAGCCATGGATGGCTTTGATTGCATATTGGTATAAGGCAGCGGAAGGGGGGAGCGATCCCCCCTTCCGTTATTCATGACCCAGGGTCAGGCTCGGACCAGGGGCCCCGGGCTGGGCATGGAGACGAAACAACCCAAGCGCGATGGTGGGTCTGGCCTATTTCTGCCGCTTCCAGGTCCCGATGGCCACCACCGTGTCCGTGGCCTTGGAGTGGCGGTAGACGATCTTGATGGTGTCGCGGTTGACTAGCTTGGCGTCGAAAAAGCCGTCCAGGTCCGCGAAATAAACCGTCTTGTTGTCTTCGGCGATCATGCCGATGAATTTTTCCGTGGCCAGCTTTGACTTGAAGAAGCCGGTGATGAAGCGGCCGTCCTGGGTCTCGATGGTGGCCTCGGCCTCCAGGGCGGTTTGCTTGGCCTGCCAATGGGTTTCCTTACCAGGTTCACTGCTGTGCAGCATCATGCCGCCCATGGAACTGGTCTTCCATTTGCCCAGCAGGGAAGGTATCTTACCATCGGCCCCCAGGGCCAGCGGCGCCATGAGGAACAGCAAACAGAAGGTTAGCGTCACGACCGTCATTACCTTGCCCCGCATGGCCAGCCATCCTTTCTGGAAAATTTTCATTTAACGTTGATTGACCTATACTAAACCACGATAACCCCATGGGTTTGGCTCGTCAAGGGCCGCCACGCCGGCGTTTGAGGCAGCGGAATAACCGTTATGAAAGGCAATCAGCCCCGGTCAGGCAACGGCGGGGCCGCTGTCTGGCCAGGGCTGATGGTTGGTGGAGGCGGGGGGAATCGAACCCCCGTCCGAAAGCATTTGGCACAAGCTTCTACATGTTTATCCCTTGATTTAATTTCGCCTCGACAACTCCCAAGGGCAGGATTCGTCTTTGGCTAGCCCCACCTTTTATTTCGGTACCGGACCGGCTAGGCGGTGTCCGTAACCTATCCCGCTAATCGTCGCCCCTCCCGGCCCCGCAGGAGTAGACCGGGGAGACGGTAGCCTTTACGCGGCTACGGCGTATGCGTAATCGTCTGCGATTACTTTAGTTCCCACCGGATAACGGGCCGACGGACCCCGACATGCCACTTGCACCGCAACTGCCCCCGTCGAAACCATGTCGCCCCCGGGCTGCAGCTCGGATCCATGATCTAAATATATACATCGCCGGCCCCAGCGGCAAGGGGGGGGGCCAACCAGACCCGCCCCCGGCCAGGCCCCAGCCAGGATGCACAGAAATATAGCTATAATATAAAAACAGTTATGTGATTATATCACACAACACTTGAACAACAATCACCAGCCTGTGCGGGGCGCGCGGGGCCAGCCGCCAGGGGCACGGGACTTTAAGGGGTTGACAAGCGCCTAATACTGGGGCATATTCGCCTATCGAATCTTGCGGCCCGCCCGGGGCCGGCCAGCGGATCAACCTGCGCCAAGCTGATTACAAGGAGGGGTGGCTGGTGGCTCTGACCAAGGAGAACATTATCAACCAGGTCTACGAGGATACCCAGTTGCCCAAGAGCCGCTCGCGGGACGTGGTCGAGACCTTGCTAGAGATCATCAAGGACACCCTGGGCCAGGGCGAGGATATCCTCATCAGCGGCTTCGGCAAGTTCATGGTCAAGGCCAAGCGCGCCCGCCGGGGCCGCAACCCTCAGACCAGGGCTGACCTGCAACTCAGGGCCCGCAAGGTGGTGGTCTTCAAGACCTCGGGCGTGCTGCGCAAGCGCATCAACGGCGAGGAGATCACCGGCGACGAAACCGACTAGGCGTTATCCCGCCTATTGGGCAATTCTTAATAGGGAATGGAGGCTGGATGGCCTCCATTCCCTATCTGCGTTGGGCCGGTCAAACCCGGCGCACGGCTTGCTCTCCACTGGAGGGCACCGGAACCGCCAGCGCTCTGCCTGAACGCCTGGCAAGCACCAGCCACGGCCAATCATAAAAGCAAAACGATAAAAATTAAACGCGCCAAGATAAGTAATCTTGACAAGTTTCCAAACGGGTGCTAGGTTGACTCCAATACGGCGCTCGGCCCCAGGCACGCGGTTGCAGTTGGCGGGGCAGGGGCATTGGTAAACGGCCATCAGGAGTGGATCATGGAAGGCATGGAGAAGATCAAGCGGGCAAGCCGCCGTTTGGGCCTGGTATTTCGCTGGGCAATACCACTGACCCCGGGCCTGGTGGCCTTGTTTTGGTACTTGGTGGGGCAAAACAACCTGATAGAGCGCCAGTTGCCGGTTAGCCTGGACCCCGGCCTGCCACCCCTGGCCAAGGTGGGGGGCTTCGCGGTGTCCATGCTGCCCGGCGCGGTGCTCATGTACATCCTGTACCAGCTTGGCAAGCTGTTCAGGCTTTATGAGCAGGGCAGCTTTTTCACCCGCGCCAATGTGGCCATTTTCCATCGCCTGGGCTGGTCCACCGTGGCCTGGGTGGCGGGCGATTTTCTGCACACCGTGGGTTTGGGGATAGTGCTCACCCTGCACCGCCCAGCGGGGCAACGGCTACTGGTGGTCAACTTCACCTCGGAGCAGGCCCTGGGGGTGTTGGCCGGCCTGGTGTTGCTGACCATATCCTGGGTCATGGACGAGGCCCGCAAGATCGAGGAAGAGCAGGCGCTCATTATCTAGGGAAGGGCCATGACCATTGTAATCAACCTGGATGTGATGCTGGCCAGACGCAAGGTGAGGTCCAAGGACCTGGCCAATTTGGTGGGCATCACCGAGCAGAACCTGTCCCTCATCAAGACCGGCAAGGTCAAGGGCGTGCGCCTGTCCACCCTGGACGCCATTTGCAGGTTCCTGGATTGCCAGCCCGGCGATTTGTTGGAATACCGGCCCGGCAATCAGGAGGAGCCCTCCTAGCCGGTCAAAGACTACCAGGCCACGGCAAAGGCCTTGTCCTGGCCGGCGGCGCGCAGGCGCTCCTGCAGGGCCTTGGCCTCCTCCAGCCTACTCACCTTGCCCACCCACACCCGGTGGAAGACCGCGTCGCCGCGGTCGTAGCGCACCACGCTCACCGTGCCCCACTGGGGCCGCAGTTTGGCGGCCAGGCGCTGGGCATTGGCCGTGTTGGTGAAGGCCCCCACCTGCACGGTGAAGGTGCCGGTATCGTAGGAGGGCGGAGGCACGTAGACCGCCGGCTTGCCCGCCACGCCGGTGCCCATCTGGCGGTAGCCCAGGGCCTTGACCTCCACCAGGGCGGTTCCCTTGCCCAAAACCCCCAAGTCGCGGGCGGCGGCCTTGGACAGATCAATAATGCGGCCGTCCACAAAGGGGCCACGGTCGTTGATGCGCAGCACAAGCTGGCGGCCGTTCTCTTGGTTGGTCACCTCCACCCAGGTGTCCATGGGCAGGGTCTTGTGGGCGGCGGTGAGGCTCTCCATGTTGTACTGCTCGCCGTTGCTGGTGCGCTTGCCATGGAAGTTGGGGCCGTACCAGGAGGCGATGCCGCGCTCGTGGTAGCCCTCGGCGCTGGGCAGGGGGCGATAGGTCTTGCCCTGGATGGTGTAGGGGCGCTGGGTGCCCGGCACCTTGCCGCTTTTGCCTGGGGCGGGGGGCGGGGTTTCGCCCGGGCCTGGGCCGCTGTATTTTCGCGGGGGGGGCAGTTGGGTATCCTGCCGGCTGGCGCAGCCGGGCAGCCCCCCCAAGAACAGGGCCAGCGCCAGGCAGGGGGCCAACCAAGTAAAGCACGCGCGCCCGCCCTGCCTGTGCAAGATGCCGCCTCCGCTGGGGTTGAGCCACATTATGCCCAGGTTGGCCTCTCCGGGGCAAGGGCTTGCTTGACAGCCCTTGGCCGCCCTGGCTATGGTGCTGCCATCCGGGCCGGTGTGGGGGCCGCAATACCAGCAAGGGGCGCAAGCATGGACATAGGGCAGGCCTTTAATCACGCTTCCAGGGAGTACGACCGCCTGCGGCGCAAGTTCATCCCCTGCTTCGATGACTTCTACGGCGTGGCCCTGTCCCTGCTGCCCCGGGCAAAAGCCTGCGGGGACGAGCGGCCCATTCCCATGCTGGAACTGGGCGCCGGCACGGGCCTGTTCAGCGCCATGGTGCTGGAGGCCATCCCCTGCGCGCGGCTTACCCTGGTGGACCTGGCGCCCCAGATGCTTGAGCAAGCCCGCCAGCGCCTGGCCGGTCAGGAGGCCAGACTGACCATCCTGGAGGCCGACTACCTGCGGTCAGAACTTGGCGGGCCTTACCAGGCCGTGTTTTCGGCCTTGTCCATTCATCACCTGGAGGACCAGGACAAGCGCACCCTGTTCGTAAAAATTAACGCCCTGCTGGCGCCAGGCGGGGTTTTTGTCAATGCCGACCAAGTACTAGGCTCTTCACAAGCGGTGCAAGACTTCCATCACAGCCTGTGGATGAGGCAGGTGCTGCAGGCCGGCATAACCCCGGCGCAGATGGCCCAGGCCAGGGAGCGCATGACCTTCGACCGCCTGGCCACCCTGGAGGACCAACTGGCCTGGCTGCGCCAGGCCGGCTTCATTGACGTGGACAGCCACTACCGCCACTACGGCTTCGCGGCCTATGCCGGCCGCAAGCCAGGTGGCGGCGCCTGATGGCCGGCCAGCCGCCCGGCGCCGCTTCTGACCGGGCCGGCGTGCTCATCCTGGGGGGAGGGCGCTTTGGCCGCCTGGCCGGCATGCGCCTGGAGGGGCGGGTGCTGGCCCTGGCCGAGGTCGTACCCACGCCCGATTTGGCCGAGTTGGGTGTGCCGGTCTGGCCCCTGGAGGCCGTGGCCGCCGCCAACCAGGCCCTGGCCAGCGCCAGGCCGCCGGCCTGGCTGGTGCCCTGCGTGCCCGTGCACTTCCTGGCCCGCTGGCTGCTGGCCAGCCTGGCGGCCCAAGGCGCCCGCACCCTGCCCGTGCCCCCCCAGGCCGAGGCGGGCCTGCCCCTGCTGGGCCGCGGCCAGGAGGGTCAGCTCTTCCTTAGCCTTACCAACACGCTCTGCCCCGACGACTGCCCCGAGCCCGCCTCAATCTGCCCCAAGACCGGCCAGCCCCGGGGGCTGCCCCTATACCAACGCCTCATGGGCCTGAGCCTGCCGGGCTGGGGCACGGCGGTCCTGCGTAGCCACCAACTGGCCCCCGGCGTGGGCGGCCTTGCCGCCAGCGGGATGCTGGAGATTAGGCAGCGTATGGCTGGGCAGGGGGGGAGATGGCTCATTGCCACGGCCTGCCGCTGCCACGGCGTGCTGAGCGGCCTGGAGCTGCCACCGCCGGGGCCCTAGTTTCAGGGGCCATATCCCTGGTTGGGTGCGTTATAATCAATCACAGAAATGTAACCAATCTTCGCCCAACCAAGGAGGCCACCTGCCCATGGCCACATATCAGAACGACAATTCACAGTTGTTTCAGGAGGTGTTCAACGCCTCGCCCTCGGCCCTGTTCGTTATGGACCATGACGCCCGGGTGCTTAACCTCAACAAGGCCGCCAGTCTGCTGTTGGGGCAGACCGACAGCCAACAGGTGCTGCACAAACGAGGCGGCGAGGTGCTGGGCTGCCTGCATGCCGGCGAAACCCCGGAGGGCTGTGGCCGTGCTCCGGCCTGCGCGGACTGCGTGGTGCGCAATTCCCTGAAGCAGGCCCTGACTGGCCAGCAGGTCTTTCGCAAGGCCACCGTCATGGAACTGATGGACCAAGGCTTGGTTGTGCCTAGGTATTTCCTGGTCACCGCCTCACCGTTTCAGCATGGCGGCCAGGGGCTGGTCCTGTTGGCCCTGGAGGATATCAACGACCTGATAACCTTGCGCCGGCTGCTGCCCATCTGCGCCAACTGCAAGAAAATCCGCAACGAGCAGGATTACTGGCAGGAGGTGGAAACGTACCTGCGAAGCCATCTGGACGTGCAGTTCACCCATGGACTATGCCCAGACTGCATCAAAAAACTATATCCCCAACTAGGCTAACTCCCACTATTCACCACCGATGCTGGCTAGGGGCAAGCTATGCACAACGGCTCAAAGGCGCTGTTTCCGGTCAAGCTCTACCACGAGGGCTCACTGATCTTCAGGCAGGGCGGGCCGCCCACCTTCGGGGGCATCATCCAAAGTGGCCGGGTGGCGGTCATCAAGGAGGTGGAGGGCGAGGAGATCGTCTTGTGCTCGCTGGGCCGGGGGGCCATCGTGGGCGAGATGGCGCTCATCTCGGACATGCCACGCACCGCCAGCGTGGTGGCCCTGGAGGACACCGAGCTGGTGGTCATGGACCGGGCCAAGCTCAAGGAGGCTGTGGCCAGCGGGTCGGTGTTGCTCCAAGCCATCATCACTGGCCTGGTGGAGCGCCTGAGCCAGACCTCGGAGCGGGTGCGCCTGCAACGGGGCCTGCCCGACCTGTGCCTGGCCCTGGCCAACCTGTTGCAGGCCTGCCTGGACGACAACCCAGCCGACAGCCAGGGCCAGGTGAGCATCCCCTTGCCGCGCCTGGTGGAATACAGCCGGGCCACCCTGAGGGCCACGCCGGCTGACCTGGAGGAGGTGCTGGCCACCCTGGTCAAGTCCGAGCTCATCACCGTGGGCCAGGGGCCGGAGGGGCGCGAATTGCGCCTGAGCAAGGCCGGCAACGTGGTGCACAAAACCGCCCAGATGCTGGCGCCGCTGGCCGAGTCCTCCCGGCCCGAGCAGCCCCCGCCCAGCCTGGCCGCGCCCCAGCGCCGCCAGGCCGACAAATACATCAGCATCTACGAGCTGGCCGCCAACCTCAACACCACGCCGCCCAGCCTGTGCCGCATGCTGCAAAAGGGCGATCTGCCCGAAACCATGGTCTATTTCCCCCGGCAGGAGGCCATGCGCTGGGCCGAGGGCCTCAAGCTGCCCCCCGCCCAGCCGGTGCCGGAGCAGCCCGCGCCCCCGGCCCAACCCGCCGCCAGCGCCAGCGGCCAGGAATGCCCCTCGCCCAGCGAGGCCCCCAGCCTGCTGGAGATGCTCATGCGGGAGCACCAGGACCTGCTGGCCCGGGCCTTGGGCCTCATGGACCAGGCCAACCTGCTGGTGCTGCTCTCAGGGGCCTCGCCGGCCAGCCGCCTGACCCTATGGCAATACCTGGAGCCCCCGGTGACCCGCGAGCTACAGGCCATGCTGGAGCACAGCGCCGCCCCCGGCCCCACGCGCTTCGCGGGGGCGGTGAACGTGCTGCGGCGGGGGATCATTAAGTTAATAGGGTAGGGGGCTCGAATATGAACTTATCCGGAAATGGAGGAGTGCGGTCTTTCCCCCTCGTGTGGCTTTTTTTGCGGAGGAGCAGGCTCTGGCCGCGAAAATACACGGGCGGGGATAAACCCCGCCCCTACATCAAGAATAAGGTAGCGATTACAGTGCCTTAATGTAGGGGCGTGGTTTATCCCCGCCCGTCTTGGGTTCGCCGAAAACACAACCTCCGGTTCGCCCTTGCGAGGTTTGGCACCAAGGTCTTTGCACACATTTCAGATCAGACGAATAGTTTTTTGGCATATTTCCTCTGGGTAAAACCCTCACCGTTTCGGCGGCCCAAGAAAATCTAAGCGGTTTCTTATTGTGTCCCGCCCAGCCGCCCGGCCATACCAGCTTTGCCGGTGCGGCTGCCGGCCCGGGGTGGACTGTCCCCCCTGGCGTGGGCAGGGGCCGCAGGCGTCCCGTATCCCCGCCCGGGTGGATCATAGCAGCCCCCTGCCGGTGCCCTAAGAATGGCCGGGCTAAGAGCGGGACACGGGGCTTGTGCGACCATAAATCAAAACCTGCCGGCCAGAGGATGCCAGGATTAAGAACCAACAAACGATATGGTGGTTGTTAATATGGTATTACACGCCAGCGTAGGGCTCTGTCTATTTGCGGACAGGTTCTAAGTTGCCTTAATTACTCCTGGGCACAGGCTCAAGGGTTCATGGCCAGTGATTCGGCCCGTTGCGCCAGGAACGCCGCATACCCGCGTTCCAGATAAAGGGCGGAAAATAGATACACCGCCCCGCTCGCCGTGGTGGTGAAGGTGATGTCCTGGTATTGGGGGTCCGCCGCCATGCTCCGCAGGGTATGCTCGATCTCTTCCGGGGGCAGCTCGAAGGGGGAGGCTTCGAAGAGTTCCACGGGCACGGGGCGGGGGTAATCGCGGGAGTTGGCCCGAATCTCCTCGGCCATGAGCACAGGGGGAGAGCTTTTACGGTCCAGGATGCGCGCATAGGTCCGGCTGAGCAGGTCAGGGCAGTGGTAGACCGTCTGGCCAGACAGGCCCTGGAAGGAGGCCAAGCTTGGGTGCTCGGCCAGGATGCCGGCCAGGGCGGCGAAAGCCTCTTCCCCGGCCAACCTCCGCCGGGCGTCGTCTGAGTCGCCCTGATCTTCCGCTTGGCGGATAATGCCGCCCGAAACCAGCGCTTGCAGCACGTCCTCCCGCGTGGTCAGACGCCCCTCCTGGCTGGCCTGGAGCACCACCACCACTGCGGCCTTCGTGAGCCGGGCCTGCTCCTCGCTGGTCATGCCGCGTCTCCGGGCACGAGCTTTTTCGCCCGCAGCGACTGGCCCACCTCTCTAAGCCCCAGCCGGGAATAGGTTTCCTGGGTGGGCGCGCCCGTGGTCTTGTCCCAGCCCATGACCTTGTAAAACAAGTCCATGGCCTTGGCCATGTCGCCCCGGTCCATGCGGATGCTGCCCTTGCTGAAGGGTGGAGCGCCGGCGGGGTCCTCGAAGACCCAGCCGGGCACCTGGTCATGCCGGGCACGCATGTTCATCTGCCCCATGTCCCGGATGGTCAACGCGCGGTGCAGGGTGAAGATGCGCTCCCCCATGCGGTCCAGCTCCTCGCGTCCGAGCTTCCGGCCCGTGGCCAGGCTATAAAACTTGGACTCCAGGCTGTCGTCTCCCAGATAACCGCGCGATTTCAAGGGAGAGGCCACCCAGGGTCCCATCCAGTTGCACAGCCCCAGGCTGTCGTGCAACTCCTTGCGCACCAGGGACCATCTGGCCCGCCTGGCCTTGTGCAGATTCATGGGGGTGTAGTCTCCGACCCCGTCCACGCAGTCCGGGGAGCCCCAGATTTCGGCGGCCAGCCTCTTTTGCACCTCCAGCGGCAGCCCGTTGCGCACGAAGTTGCTATGGGAATGGCACTGGGCGTCGCGGTTGTACTGGGTGTTGATGATGACCCCGCACTGGCCGTCGTCCTCGTTGGCGTGGTGCTTGGGGTGCCCCAGCTTCCAGTAGAGGGTGTTGTGGTCCTGGGTCCAGGTCTCCTCGGGGATGGACCACTGGCCAAACAGACCAGCCGTGCCCTGGCTGAGCACCTGGCCCAACTCTCCCCGGCGCTGGCCGATGCGCGGCAGGATGTCGAAGAGAAACGCCGGGTCGCCAGCCTCGTACTTGTCCCAGGGGATGGAGGCATACTCGGCCGAGCCCAGCTTGGCCTTGAGCAGCCCGTCGTGGTAGAGCTTCTGAAGGTCGCGCTGCAATTGGCCGTAGTTGCACCACAGGCCCAGGTCGTCGGCCAGGTGCATGCCCACCATGCAGGCCTCCAGGGCGGTCTGGCCCTTCATGCCGCCAGGGAGCGTCTTGAAAAAACTCCGGCCGAACAAGAGCCCCACGCAGGTGTTCTGGGCGATTTCCCGGATGCCGTACTTGGCCGCCACCGAGGGCACCTTGACGATGGTGTGACAACGAATGGGGCAGGCCGTGCAGCCGTTGCCGCGCACCGTGTGCTGCCAGGCGCCCTCGCCCAAGAAAAAGGCCGCGCTGTTGGTCCGAAAGGCGATGCGGTTCAAGTCATGGATATTGCCGGTGATCTCTATGGGCGGCTGGGCCGCTCCCCAGCGCTTGCCCGGTTCGCCCAGCCAGCGTGAGCCGGGATTGTAGTACTCGGACTGGGGGGTGGGGAAGCTGGGCACCACATGCTGGTTGTTGCCGCCCAGGATGGACAGGTGGAACTTGATGAGCTGCTCCCACTCGTCCTTGTCGCCGGCGATGCGCACCGCGCCGCTGCCTTGCACGCCGATGGCCTTAAGGTTCTTGGAACCCATGACCCCGCCCACGCCGCCCGCGGAGTGGGACAGGGAATTGGCCACGATGGCCATGGGCGCCAGCTTCTCCCCGGCCTGGCCGATGGCCGCCACCACGCAGTCGGCGCCCATCTCCTGGCTTATCTCCAGGTTGGCGCGCCGGATGCCCGCGCCCCACAGATGCGCCGCGCCGCGCAGTTCCACCCGCTTGTCGCGGATGAACAGCCAAACCGGTTTCTCGGACCGGCCCTCTATGATTAGCGCGTCATAGCCCGCGTACTTGAGCTTGGCCGCGAACTGGCCGCCCATGTGCCCGGAGGCCACCAGGGGCTGGGGCCAGCAGGTGGGAAAGATGGTGGTCACGGCGGTGCGTCCATTGCAGGGCACGCCCGTGCCCGCCAGCACGCCCGTGGCGAAGACCAGCTTGTTGGCGGGATCGAAGGGGCCGGTGCCGGCGGGCACTTCTTCCCAAAGGACCTGGTAGCCGATCCCCGTGCCCCCCAGCACATCCCCGTAACGGTCAACAGTGTCCTGGGTGCTTATCTTGCCCGTGGACAGGTCCACGCGCAGCACCTTGCCCGAAAATCCGCCTGGGGTCGCGGCCATGTCTTGCTCCTCGCGGGTGTGCCAGGGGGTTTCAGGCTACTTGGGCGACGTGGGGTGGCACTCCACGCAGGTCTTGGCCTTGTCCGCCGAAAGGGCGGGCAGCGTGGCCCCGCTGGCGCGCCCCTCGCGGGTGATGTCGCGCCAGGGCACGAAGCGCAAGGCCCCGGACGGGCAGGCCTCCACGCACTTGGGTTTTCCGTGGCAAAGGAAGCACTTGGAGGCCTTGTGGCGCTGTTCGTCAAAGACGATCATGCCCCAGGGGCAGGCCCTTTGGCACATACGGCAGCCTATGCAGTTATCGGCGAGCACCACCCTGGCCCCGGTCTGGGGGTCGGCCTGGATGGCCTCTTGCGGGCAGGCCATCTCGCAGGGCACCGGGTGCGGGCACTGACGGCACACACCCTGCATCACCAGGCCGTTGCCCCAGGTGCCTTGCATGGCCGCCCCCCCGGTGGGCCCCTCGGGGCCGAAGTTCATGGCCCGCTCAATCTTGACGCGGGCCAGGGAGGGCTGGGCACGGCCGTCGTTGAACTCGGTGCAAGCCAGCTCACAGCGCTGGCAGCCCACGCAGCGGGAAGGGTCGGCCAGGACCATGCCCTTGGCGTTGTCCAGGATCACCAGCGAGGGGTCGGCCCCCAGGGCCTCGCTCAGCCCCAGGGCCGTGATACCAGACAGCGCGCAGGCCGAAAGCAGAAGGAAGCCCCGCCGGGAAAGGGCGGCGTCCATGCCCGCGGCCCTGGCCGCAAGCTTAACGAATTCCGGGTACTTTCCTTGGTTCATCCGGGTGTTTCACTCCAGCCAAGTCAACCGTCCACGATAACTTCATGTCAGATGGCCAACATCCCAATCAAGTGCGTATTATACACCACAGACTCCGGCCCCGGGGCCACGCGCTTCGCGGGGGCGGTCAACGTGCCGCGGGGGGGGATAATCAAGAAAAAAGGGCAGGAAGCCTGAGAGGCGCGGCCCCGGTCAACGCGCCCACGGCAACTGGAAGCTGTAGCTCAGGCTCAGGCTGGCGGTCAGGCCGTCCAGGTACTCGCCCTGTAGGTTGAGCCGCCAAGCGGGGCAGAAGTCCCAGGCCAGGCCAGCCACGCCCCCCCAGTTGGTGGAATTGCGGGTAACGTAGTCCGAGTAGGTAACTTGGATGAGGCCGCCGCGCACACTGGTGGTGTCACCGTAGACCTTCAGTTCAGAATAGGTATACACGCCGCCCACATAGGGCGTGAACTGGCCCAGGCGCCAGGCCCCCACCAGCTCCAGGTCGGCGCGCCAGTGGTCCATCTTGTAGTCGCGCTCCTGATTGATGTTCCAGGCCGGGGCCTGCTTGCGGCCGTCGAAGCGCAGGTACTGGCCGGCCAGGGTCAGCAACAGGCCGTTGGCCGCCTCCAATAGCCGCCACTTGCCGCCCACCGCCCAGGCCAGGGCCTCGCGCAGGTCATAGTACTGGCCGGGCAGGGAGCCGGAGGTCTTCTTGCCCCCGCGCACCAGGCCGGCCTTGGCGAACAGGTCAAGCTGCTTGAGCAGGCCGTAGTTCAGGGTGAGGAAGTAGTACTGATCCTCCTTGAGGGTCACGTCGGTCACGGCGTACTGATAGGTCATGCCCGTGCCGTCGGAGTAGCGGCGCGAGGCGTCGGAGACCGTGTCGTTGAATTTGATGCGCGACTGGTAGGTGGCCTCCAGGCCCAGTTGGAACTGGCCGGCCTCGGCCAAATTGACGGGGTCGGTGATGCCGGCCGCCTGGGCATTGGCCGCCAGGGCCAGGAGCAGTAAAAGGCCCAGGCATATTGCTCTCTTGGTCATGGTACCCCCCGAGACAGATTTGGTGGCATGCGCCTTTGGCATAATCATCGCCGCTTGCTAGGGCATGGTAGCTGGGTGGGGACGTGGCAGTCAAGCGCGGGGGCGGGGAGGGTGGGAGGCTGGCGAGGGGAAAGCAAAGACTCAGGGAAGGGGATCGCCGATGTGGCCGCCATCACGCTCGGCCTCATCGCCTCGATCGCGGCGTTCCCGGTGGGGTTGGTGACATGGTTGGTGCTGGGGCCGGCAGTAGCGGTGGCCACCACCTACGCCTGGGCCATCCTGGCGATGCTTACCACCCAATTCAGCAATCTGGCGACCCAGTCGCAGACCATTCAGACCGCGCTGCAAGCCGTATTGGCGGCCTGGCAGGCCATGGCCGGCGACATCGGCATCGCGATCACCGACGCCCAGACAGCCATAACCGATAAGATCGCCGGTAACTTCCAGGCGGTGCTCCACGACCTCCAGGGGGCTCAGACCGAATGGCAGGCCACCGAAGCCCAGGCCGCCAGCATGGTCTTGAACCTGCAAGTGAACAACGCCAATCTTCAGATCGGCATGTCCCAGAGCAGCGTGGCCAGCGCGCTCCAGGGTGGCACGGTGATGCCACTGATCCAGTACTTCAACTCGGTCGGCTTGGCCAAGAAGGCCGCTTGAGCCAGTCTGAGCCAGGGATGGGCCAAACCCATCCCTGGCTCGGCGCCATCCCGGGCCAGACACCTCGGCCAACCATGCTGGGCAGTTAAGATAATAAACATAGAGTTGCAATTATATATATGGCAGAGGCCATGCTGGAGCACTGCGCCGCCCCCGGGGCCACGCGTTGCGCACCAGCTTGTTTCTGGTATTGGCGGTCTGCCCATGAGCGAGATGCTAGAGCTTAGGCTGTGTATAACAAGGGTAGGGCGGCCGCCAGATGGTGGCCATGGCCTGTAAGTGTCAAGGGACAGTTGGGATCTCTCGAACGTAGCATTACAACTAATAATTATTTTACATCAACCAAAGGTATCTCGCCAATACGAACGAATAAGCTTGCTGATCGGTCACGTCCTAATTGACCGGGTGTAGGATCACTTGTATTGAGAGGCCCAGCAGTGGTTATTAGCAACTTATCGTTAGGTATCCCCCGCGAAATTAATGCGCTCTTTATGGCTTTTGCACGTTGCTGGGCCAGCCCCCAATTGCTTGCATATTTTGCCTTTGTGTTAGGCTTAAGCTCACGCCTATCTGCCCGGCCAACAATTACTATAATATTAGGAGGTTTGTTCAGGGACAGAACCAATGAGATATCATCTATTTTAGCAATTATTTCTCCAGTCAATTCAGCAGAACCAGAATTAAATGGTGGTAATATCTCTGAAATTGACTTAGTGGTGGTGTAGTTTATTTTTGGGGGTTCTGGGTAGGGGTTGGGATTGGGTGGAGGGCTATATGGCGATGGGTTAGAAGGCCCCGGTTTATTACCAATCCACCCAAGCGAAACGCTCAATTGGCCTATTACATTTTTTATTTCTACAGACAATAGCTTACCAGTAGAAATCAAAGGGGCTACAAAAAGCAAAGACATACTCAACACCTTTGCTTTGTTTGATTTAGCTAGGACACTCAGCAAAATAGCACACAATATTATAGTGAGCGTACCAACCACAACCAATATAGTTTCTTGATACTGCTGGCCAGTCATGGGCTCCACTACTATCGGTGGCCTTACGACTGGAGATGGTAGATCTCCGCCTCCTCCTTTGCCCCCGTTCATCCCCCAAATATAGCTAGCGACAGTTAAACCAACGTAAACTCCCACTGCACCTTGAAATGCGTTACCAACCGCCCATCTAGTCTCTTCTCTATCTTTGAGATTAATTGCCGCCGACAAGGGCCCAAACTTACCATCCCACTCAGCCTGTCGAATTGCCTCCTCTCTCTCTTTATCATGAAAAGGATGAATATTAATATTATCTTTATTACATGAGCTGTCTGATTTTAACTTCCTTAGATATGCTTTCCTTTCATGTTTCCATTTGGTTCTACGCAACCTTTCTTGTTGGTGTTCACTAAGTAGTTTCGTGTGGCGTAAGTATCTTACATATCTATAGGCAGACCATACAAACAAATACATCATCCCCAAGAAAATAGCCATAACCTTAGGATCATCAAACATTATTCTGGTCTCCATTGAATATAAATTAGCCCAGCAAACCCTTGGTTAAATATATGACCTTGGGGGAATGCCATCCCAAACTGGAGGTTTATATTACATATAAGTTGGTCATGTCAATAGCATTGGCTTGGCCTCTGAGAAAAATGCGGATAAGTACCTAATAATCTTTTTTGATTATAAATAACTATGCCTATACCTGCCCTTTGTCTTCCCTTGACATTCCCGCCCCTTCCGGCTATCCCTTTATTTCATGACCTCTTTTTCTTCCCCTCTTCGCCCTGAGCCCCCCCATGCCCGCTGAGCCCGCCATACTGGAGGGCCGGGTGGAACGCATCACCTTCGCCAACCCCGAGAACGCCTACACCGTGGCCAAGGTGCAGTTCCCCGGCCTGCCGGGGCTGACCACCGTGGTGGGGCGCATGGTGGGCGTCACCGAGGGCCAGCAGGTGCGGGTCAAGGGCCGCCAGGTGCTGCACCCCAAGTTCGGCTTGCAGATCGAGGCCGAGGAGGTGGAGGTGCTGGCCCCCACCGACGCCGAGGGCGTGTGGCGCTATTTGGCCTCGGGGCTCATCAAGGGCGTGGGACCCAAGCTGGCCCAGGCGGTGGTCAACTCCCTGGGGCCCCTGGCCCTGGAGGTGATCCTGCACGAGCCCCAGGCCCTCACCAAGGTGCCGGGCATCGGGGTCAAGAAGGCGCACTCAATCGCCCAGGCCGTGGCCAGCCATGGCCAACTGCGCGAGGTCATGGTGTTTTTGCAGGGTCACGGCGTGGGGGCCTCCACGGCCTTGCGCATATGGCGCCAGTATGGCGAGGGCACCCTGGGCGTCCTCAACAACGAGCCCCACCGCCTGGCCGCCGACGTGCGCGGCATCGGCTTCGCCACGGCGGACGCCATCGCCCAGCGCATCGGCATTGCCCACGACCACCCCACGCGGCTCATGGCCGGTCTGCTCTACACCCTGGGCCAGGCCGTGGAGGAGGGGCACTGCTTTCTGCCCTACGAGGAGCTGATGGACTCGGCGGCGCGCAACCTGCGCCTGGACCGGGGGCTGCTGGGGCCGGCCTTTGCCCGCCTGCACAACGAACGCCGCCTGGTGTTGGAGGAGACCCCCGCCGGCCAGGCCGTGTACCTCACCGGCATGCAGGTGCTGGAGGAGCGGGCGGCCCAGGCCTTGGCCGAAATGGCCAGGCGGCGCGGGTTGTTGCCCCCGGAGCGCGCCGCCAAGGCCGCCGCCTGGGTGGCCGACCAGCTAAGGGTGCGCCCCTCGCCGGCCCAAGGACAGGCTTTGCGGACGCTCTTGACGGCAGGGGTGGCAGTGCTCACGGGCGGGCCAGGCACCGGCAAGACCACCCTGGTGCGCGCCCTGGTGACTATAGCTGGGCGCATGGATATGACGGTGCTGTTGGCCTCGCCCACGGGTAGGGCGGCCAAGCGGCTCTCCGAGGCCGCCGGCCTGCCGGCCTCCACCATCCACCGCCTGCTGGAGTACAGCCCCAAGGAGGGGCGCTTTTTGCGCAACGCCGCCAAGCCCCTGGAGGCTGACCTGTTGGTGGTGGACGAAAGCTCCATGCTGGATTTGTGGCTGGCCGCCCACCTGCTGGAGGCCGTCGGGGCCGGGACCAGGCTGGTTTTGGTGGGTGATGCCGACCAGTTGCCCTCGGTGGGCGCCGGGCTGGTGCTCAGACAGGTCATGGACTCTGGCGTGGTGCCCGTGGCGGCGCTCAGCGAGATATTCCGCCAGGACGAGGCTGGGCTCATCGTGGCCAATGCCCACCGCATACTTAAAGGGCAGATGCCGGTACTACCACAACCTGGCAGCGAGGCTGACTTTTTCTTTGTCAAGGAGCCCGACCCCGCCAAGGCGGCAGAGCTGGTGCGCCGGGTGGTGGTGGAGCGCCTGCCGGCCCGCTTCGGCCTGGACCCGGTGGCCGACATCCAGGTGCTGGCGCCCATGCACCGGGGCAACCTGGGCTGCGCCCACTTGAACCGCCTGCTCAGAGAGGCCCTCAACCCCGGGGGGGCGCGGGCCGGCGGCCAATTCGCCAAGGGCGACAAGGTGATGCAGGTGCGCAACAACTACGACCTGGAGGCCTTCAACGGCGACCTGGGCACCGTGGCCACGGCTGGCGAGGATGGCTATCGCGTGCAGATGGGCGAGCGCCTGGTGGACTACGCCCTGCCCGACCTGGACGACCTGACCCTGGCCTACGCCGTGACCGTGCACAAGTCCCAGGGCAGCGAGTACCCGGCGGTGGTGGTGGCCCTGGGGCAGGAGCATTACATCATGCTCAACCGGCCGCTGCTCTATACCGCCGTGACTAGGGGCAAAATGGTGGTGGTGCTGGTGGGGCATCCGGCGGCCCTGGCCCGCGCCGTGGAGCAGGACCAGCCGGTGAGGCGTTACGCCCGCCTGGACCAGCGCCTGCGGGCCTTGGCGGCGGGCTAAAAAGCCGGCGGGCAAGGCCTCTCACCTTGCCCGCCGTTGGGTGCGGCTCGTGGCCGCTTGAGCATATTGGCGTAGGAGGGGACCTGCGCCTTAGTTTCGGCCTAGCGTCCCAGGCCGGGGAACCCTACACGTAAGCCGTTGGTATCAAACTGCGTTCAGCCACGGCCTGGATCTCGGCCAGCTTCCAGGGGTGGGTTTGGGCTATGACCGGACCCAGGCCCTGTAGAACCTCCCGCGCCTCGGGCCGGCTCAGGGGGGCCAGGTCCTGGCCCAGGTCCTTGGCCACCGCCGAGGCCGTGGCCTTGCCCGGTGTGTCAGCCGTATCCTGGGCTTGGGCCGGGGCCTCGGGCTTGGCCTCGGTCTGCGCCGCTTGGCCGGGCAGCGAGAACTCTTCCTCGGCCTGGGGGTTGCGGCGCCTTAGGTTGCCCAGGCCCTGGTAGTCGGCCGCCATGCCGCCCGCGGATGATATGGTCAGGCGATCCATGGACTTGGCCTAGCCGCCTACAGGTAGTCACCGCGGCGGAACTTGAAGGCCTCCACCCGGGCCTGGGTCACCACCTGCACGGCCAGGTTGGTCAGGTCGTCCTCGGACTGCCCGCTGAGGCCGGCCCCGCTCAGGCCCTCATCCAGGTCCTCGGCCCGCTGCTCCAGTTCCTGGGTCAGGGGCTCCAGGTCCTTGAGGCTCTTGCTGCCGTCGCCCAGGGCTGTGGCGTAGTTGTCCAGGGCGGTCAAGAGGCCGTCCACCTGGCGCCACAGGGCGGGCAGGCCGGCCTCCAGCGCCTGGCCCACGCCGGCCACGGGGCTGGCGCCGCCGGCCGGGCTGGTCTCCGCGCCCTCGCCAGACACGGCCTTGGCCAGTATATCCGAGAAGCTGGCGTTGCCGCCCTGGCTGGACTTGCCCCGGGTGGCCTGGCCGGCATCCACTGCCATATATGTGTTCTCTATCTTCATGGTGCCTCTCCTGAAGGAGGTCGCACTATGGTCAAGCACAGGGCATGCCAAATTATTTGTTAAAAAATAAATCTTAAATAACAACTTGATAGCAGAAAAGGCCTCCGTTATTGCCAGGCAGGAATTTCCCGGGAGCCAGACAAAGCCATATTTTTAGGCAAAGCCTGCCCGGCGGGGCAGGCTGTGCCCCCGGTCCGGTGGTAGTGATACCAAGTTGCGATCAAAAGAATAGTGTGATCGCAACTTGGTATGCGGGCCATGGATCCACCCCAAGCAAACTGCGTTTCCTTGGGGACCCCGGGGAATGGCCCGCCGGGCGCGTAAGTGCCCGGGATGCCGGGCAAAATCACGCTTTTGCCCGGCCGATCAGCAATCAAAGCCATGGATGGCTTTGATTGCATATTGGTAGCGAGAGGCTTGCTCTGAAAAGCAGGGCTGGAAAGGCCAGCGGTTAGCCCACGGCCCGGGCTGGCGCGCCCACCTGGTACTTGTGGTCCTCCAGGGTGACGCGATCCTGGGCCGGGTCGTCGTGGAGAAAGACATTTACCGACTGGTGGCGCTGGGTGGGCAGGATCAAGCCCACGTAGTCGGGCTCGATGGGGAATTCGCGGTGCCCGCGGTCCACCAGCACCGCCAGCTCCACCCGGGCCGGCCGGCCCAGGGAGAAGATGGCGTCCAGGGAGGCGCGCACCGTGCGGCCGGTGAAGATGACGTCATCCACCAGCACCAGCTCGCGGCCCTCCACGGGGAAGGGGACGTCGGTGTTGCGCAGGCTGGGCATCTGATCGAGCCGCGACCAGTCGTCGCGGTAAAAACTCATGTCCACCAGGCCTTTATCCAGGGTGAGCCCCGCCTGGCCGCCCTGGCGGGCCAAGGCGGCCTCCACCCGGCGCACCAACAGGTCACCCCCCGAGTGCACCCCCACCAGACCCAGGCCCCGGGGGTCGGGGTGGCGCGCCAGTATGCCCCGGGCCAGCGCCTCGATGCCTTGGGAAATTTGCTGGGAGTCAAAGGCCACGCGGGGCGGGCCGGCCTGGGGTTGGTACATGGGTTGTTGGCCTCTGGGCGCTGGCTCGCGTTTGGGGTCCAAGTGGCTCAGATCGAGAAATTGTTTAGTTATCAGCAACAAGGGCGGCTGTCAAGGGGATTGCCACCCTGGCACTGACATATTTATCGGCAACTTGGGGGCCAGTGAATATATAATTCCGTCAGCCAGGCGGCTTGTGTAAGCCCCACGGCTGGTCACCAACACGGAAGGGCAGGGCATGACCATGGAACCCAACCAGGCGTCCGCCGCGCCAGCGGCCATCGGCCCCTACAGCCCCAGCCGGTGGGCAGGGCCTTTTCTTTTTCTTTCCGGCCGCCTGGGCCTGGAGCCCGCCAGCGGGGAGCTGATCGGCCCCGGTCTGGAGGAACAGGCCGCCCAGGCCATGCGGGGCCTGGAGGCCGGGCTGACGGCCGAGGGCCTCACCTGGGCCCATGTGGTCAAGACCTTGGTATTCTTGACCGACATGGCCGATTTCGCGCAATTCAACCAGGTTTACGCCAGCTTCTTTAAGGATTGCCCGGCCTTGCCGGCCCGCTCCTGCGTGCAGGTGGCGGCCCTGCCCAAGGGCGCCCGCGTGGAGATAGAGGCCGTGGCCTATCGGCAAGGCTAGGCGCAAGTAGGCTGGGAAAAGTGTAAACGCCATGGGCAGCGCTATCTGTTGCGCCCACGCTGATTCCCTCTAACCATTAGCTCTCGCCTGAAGCTTTCCTCCTCAAGCACGACGTCCCCCGTTTTCGCGGCCAATGCGTATAAAAACGTGGGGCACATCCCTGCACGGCCTTGACGGTATTGACCAAGCCTAGGCAAGGACCAAGTTGCGCCTGCTGGGCCGGCCAGCCGCCGCCAATTCAGGCCCCATAAGAAGATAAATCAGTTTTGGCAATATGCGAAACGTATTTACGCAAAATAGCGTCAGCCAGGACCTAGGTACTTTACGTAAGCCAATATAGTGAACTGATCTGTTATTATTGCTAATTTTAAACAACTTCCACCTAGTTTCCAAGTCGTTATCATGCCTTTGCCCTGACCTATCGCGGTTGATATGGGTTGTGCCCACGCCTTTTGTCAGCCATGCCTTGCCGGCTGCCGCGGCTGCTCAAGTTGGGGTATGGCGCAATGCTAGGCAAATTTTGCAGTCCATGAGGTGGCTTTCACCGGCCTGGATGGATATGGGAATATCCGTTTTATACCTAGTTGCGATCAAACGGATAGTTTGATCGCAACTTGGTATGCGGGCCATGGACGGCCCGCCGGGCGCGAAAGCGCCCGGGAGGCCGGGCAAAACCACGCTTTTGCCCGGCCGATCAGCAATCAAAGCCATGGATGGCTTTGATTGCATATTGGTATTAGGCTGGGTTGCGGATTCTAGAAAAGAAGGCAGGGCAGAAATGCTCAGGGCCTACCCTGGCGGCGATATGGCGATAGTTTCACGC
>JACRDC010000080.1 GCA_016218705.1 Desulfarculus sp. | reverse complement strand
GCCAGTAGCAGGGCCTTGGCTGCCTCGGTGCGGGTGCTCACCACCGTGGCCCAGGCCTTGGTCAGGCGGGCGCCCAGGGCCGGCCAGTCGGGAGGCGCCTGGGGGTCGCCGGCCAAGGCGGCCATCTCCTGGCGCAGCAGGACCAGGCAGTCGTCGGCGGCCTGGCCCAGGACGCGGGTCAGGGCCGGCTCCCATTGGGTTCTTACGGAGAGCCATTGCCACTTGAGGTTCATTTGAACGAAACCGTGCGTCCACTGCTTGCTGGCACTGGGGTTAGCCATGAAACACCTCTCTCAATAAGTAGAAACATTGACTACTTTCTATGGAAAGGCCGCTAGCAATCTGATGATTATGGATAATAATCCAGCCATATAATACAAATTGGGAAAGGCTGACAACCACACCCACCATAATTTCTTCCAAGGATGTTGGCGGAAGAAAAATACACCAGCCATACAAGCGATCCAGGCGGTAGGCAAGTACAGGACTCTATACTCAAAGTCTTTTTCATTCCCAAACAACTCAACAAAACAAATGCTTATTGCTCCTAATATACATCCCAAGACACCAAAAATAATATCGAGTTTCCTATACACCATTGCATACTCCACTTCACAAAGTATCAGGCACAATGCTACCAGTGTGCTCTTGAAGGAAATTTAGCATCTCCTTGACCGCAACTTGCCTAGAAAACCAGCTCAAGGCAAACTTTCTATAATACTTAGCATACTTGACGTCTTCCTCGGTGGCTGGGGGGTTGCGCCATTTTCGAGGATCAGGATCAAGTAGTTTTAGTTCTTCGACAAGCTTCTTGTCTACAGCCAAATTGTCTCTGCCATACGTATCGTAACCAAAATCATGGTTTTTGCAGATTTCGTCAAGTTCATCATCTCCTGGGAGGTCGTACAAATAGGGGTCCTGTTCTGTTTCGTGGCTGACGTCACGGCCAGCTGTCCAATAGTCACCTCAATATTTACCATGGACTGGAGCACACCCAAGGCTTTTGATCTCTTTGGACCTAACAAGTTCCCCCCACAAACCGTGGTCTACTTTATTTCGCATATATGCATGTATTGTAGGGCTAAAAGGCTTTATTGTAAATTTTGGAGGGTATGCTGAAACAAAATCACTTACCGGCTGCCGCGCACATCGGCAGTTTGGGTGTAGTTGCCCCTTGGGCATATCCTCCACCGAGGGCTGGCCCGGCTTGGGGTGGTAGTAGAAGACCTTGCCGTGCAGGGCCGCGCACTTGGGGCAGGCGTTTTTGCCCCGGCTGGCGATCCAGCGCAGGCCGATGCGCCGGGGGCGCAGGCCGCCCTGGGGCTGGCCTTCCGTGGGTTCGTGGCCGTCGGCCTCCGGGTCATAAAGACCGGCCGCGATGCCCTTCATAAGCCGAGTGAGTTCCCGTTGGTCCATGGCCGCCATGCCTTTCGCCAGGGGTTGATCCTGGCGGCAAGCATGACCGGGGGGCGCGGCGGCGGCCCAGGAGGGCGCTTCACGAAGACAGGGCCGTGGCTCTCGGGGGGAACGGCGGCAGCACTTGGTCAGGAAGGGAGCACTGGGTATTGCTTGGGCCGGGGGCCATGCTACCATTGAGCTAGCCATTTCTTAGCCCGCCAGGGGAGGCCCCATGAGTGACGCCGAAAATCCCGCCCCTCCCGCCCCCAGCTATCAGGAACTCCTGGCCGAGCGCGACGGCCTGCGCCAGGAGGTGGAGCGCCTGAGCCAGAGCTCCTACTGCTACATCTACGGCCCCTTGAGCCGCATGGCCCAGCTTGAGGAGCAGCGCGACCAGCGCATCGCCCACCTCCTGGCCGCGGCCAGCTCGCCCCAGGTGAGCCTGGACGTGGTCATGGAGCTCCTCACCGAGAGCGCGCGCACCATCCACGACCAGACCGTGCACGCCATCCTCTACGAGATCCAGCCCATGACCGGCAAGACCATGCGCTGGATCAAGGAGAACGAGGAGCTGATCACCCTGGAGGGCGTCTCGCTCAAGGAGGTGCTCTTCTGCAAGGTGGACACCCGCATCAGTTGCCTGGGCGGCACCATGGACGAGGTGCCCATAGACCAGCGCTACCTGTCGGTCAAGAAGGGCACAGTGGTGGCGGATGCCTTCATGCGCCGCCAGCCGGTGGTCTCCATCCCCGAGGAGGGCATCAAGGACCACCTGGAGGGGGCCCACTACGGCCACTACGACCGCTCCCGCTGGACCCACGTGGACCAGCGCGCCGCCTTCCCGCTCATCAATCCCTTGTCCAGCCAGGTGGAGTACGTGCTGGTGGTGGACAAGGGCGGCGAGCCCTTGAGCAACTACGACATCCGCTACGTGCGCGACTTCGTCAACCTGGCCTCCTTCGCCCTGGCCATCAAGAAGATCATGGCCGACGACCGGGCGCTCCTGGACCACCTGCGCAAGGGCTTGCACGACCTGGGCAGCGCCATGCAGTCCATCCGCCAACTGGGCGGGCTGATCGTGGACATGCTGGAGTACGGCCAACTGGACGCCGGCAAGCTCAAGGAGTACCGCCGCCGCCTGAGCTGGCAGTTCGACCGCTTCGCCCGGCTCATCCAGCAACTGCGCACCGGCAGCTTCCAGTACGACCTGGAGCCCCACGACCTGGACGGCCTGGTGCGGCGCTTCGTGGCCAGTGTCAGCGACACGGCCCTCTACGGCTCCCGGGTTGAGTTTGACCTGGACCTGGGCGCCCCGGGGCGGATGGTCATGATAGACGCCTATGTGTTGCAGGCGGCCCTGGAAAACATGGCCAAGAACACCTATGAGACCGAGAAGCCGGCCCACGTGCGCGTCACCACCCGCCCCCAGGGCGACTACGTCAAGCTGACCTACTTCGATGACTGCGGAGGCATGGACGACCGCCTTTACTGGAGCGTCATCGAGCGCGGCAAGGCCCCCACCACCAAGGCCCAGGGCTCGGGCCTGGGCATCCAGAGCATCCTAAGCACCCTGCGCGGCATGGGCTGCATCGTGGGCGCCGTCAACCGTCCGGGCCAGGGCTTCGGCTACGAGGCGCTCATACCCCTGGCCAAGGGGGAGTAGGGCGCGCGGCGCGGCCAAGCGTTGTCCTCTTGCCCATGATTCCAAGCATCTTTGGCCGTAGGAGATGGTCGTTGGCTCAACGGAAGCATGTCACACATTGTTTTGCATAACAAATTTGTTATTATTGATTAATGAAAACGAGTTGGACCATCCACTACCACAGCGCCGGGCTCCAGCAAGACTTGCTGGCCCTCCCGTCCACCTTGCAGGCCCGCTACCTTCACTTGACCCGGCGCATGTTGGAGTTTGGCCCGGACCTCGGTCTGCCCCATACCAAAGCCCTGGGAGACGGGCTTTTCGAAATGCGCCTCAAGGGCGCGGAGGGAATCGCGCGGGTGCTTAACTGTACGCTTTCAGGCCGGCGGATCATCGTGTTACACCAGTTCATCAAGAAGAGCGATCAGACGCCTGCCAGGGAAATCGCGGTGGCTCGGCGCAGGATGAAGGAGGTCAAGTGATGCTCAAGCATGATGCCCTTGCCAAAAAGATGCTGGCCAACACCCAGGTCAGGGAGGCCTATGAGAAGCAGGAGCCGGAGTATGCACTCTTGGATGAATTGCTGCGGGCACGGCGGAAGGCGGGGTTGACCCAGGCCCAGGTGGCCGAGCGCATGGGCACCCAGGCCCCAGCCGTGGCCAGACTGGAAGCCTCCCTGGGCAGCAACAAGCACTCCCCCTCGGTGGCCACCCTGCAGAGATATGCCAAGGCTGTAGGCAAAAAGTTGGTTATAAAATTGGTTTAACCAGGACAGGACAGCCGCGGAAAAACTGGAGAATGAAGCCGAGCCAATTTGACATCCGCCATCTGGTGTGCTAGTCTCATAAAGCGCTATATGTTGTGGATTTCAGTGAGTTACCACCCTGGGGAGCCGCGCCGTTGCTGGACCTGAAATTCGTTCGCGAAAACTTTGACCAGGTGCGGCAGGCCTGCCAAAACCGCCATGCCTCCGTGGACTTGGACGGCTTCGCCGCCCTGGATGGCCAGCGCCGCCAGATTCTGCCCGAGTTGGAGGGCTACCGCGCCCGCCGCAACGAGGTCAGCGCCCAGGTGGGCCAGGCCAAGAAGGCCGGCGGCGACATGAGCGCCATCTACGCCGAGATGAAGGCCGTGGGAGGGCGCATCAAGGAGCTGGAAGAGGGTCTGAACGCCATCCAGTCCCAACTGGAGGCCCTGCTCTACACCATCCCCAACCTGCCCCACGCCTCGGTGCCCCTGGGCGCCGGCGAGCACGACAACCCCGTGGTCTCCACCTGGGGCGAGCCGCCAAAATTCGACTTCGAGCCCCTGAACCACTGGGACATCGGCGAGGCCCTGGACATCATTGACTTCCAGCGGGCGGCCAAGCTCACGGGCGCCCGCTTCGCGGTGCTCAAGGGCATGGGCGCCCGCCTGGAGCGGGCGCTCACCGCCTTCATGCTGGATCTGCACACCACCGAGCACGGCTGCACCGAGATACTGCCGCCCTTCATGGTCAACAGCCGGGCCATGACCGGCACCGGGCAGTTGCCCAAGTTCGCCGAGGACCTCTTTCGGCTGGAAGGCACCGACTACTGGCTCATCCCCACCGCCGAGGTGCCGGTGACCAACCTGCACATGGACGAGGTGCTGGACGCCGCCGGCCTGCCGCTCAAGTACGTGGCCTACACCCCCTGCTTTAGGGCAGAGGCTGGCAGCCACGGCAAGGACGTGCGCGGGCTGATCCGCCAGCACCAGTTCGACAAGGTGGAGTTGGTGCGCTTCGTGCGGCCCGAGGAGAGCTACCAGCACCTGGAGGAGCTGACCGCCAACGCCGAGGAGGTCTTGCGGCGCCTGGAGCTGCCCTATCGCAAGGTGCTCTTGTGCACCGGCGACATGGGCTTCAGCTCGGCCAAGACCTATGACCTGGAGGTCTGGCTGCCGGGGCAGCAGAAATACCGCGAGATAAGCTCCTGCTCCAACTTCGAGGACTTCCAGGCCCGGCGCATCAACGTGCGCTGCAAGGACAAGGGGCAGAAGGGCACCACCCTGGTGCACACCTTGAACGGCTCGGGCCTGGCCGTGGGGCGCACCCTGGTGGCGGTTTTGGAGAACGGCCAACAGGCAGACGGCTCGGTGCGCCTGCCCCGGGCCTTGGCGCCCTACCTGGGCGGCCAGGACCACATCCCCGCCCCCCGGGTCCGCTAGCGCCATGGCCATCACGTCCATCCCCTCCACCCTGCGGCGGCTCGGCCTGCTCATCTTCGCCGGCCTGGCCCTGCTGGGGCTATTGGCCCTGCCCGTGCCCCTGGACCTGCCCGTGGCCCAGGCCGCGCCGCCGGCCGCCGGTCTGGACAAGCCCCAGTTGGTGCAGGTGCTCAGCCCCCGCCTGTCCCAGGTGGTGGAGGGCCGGCCCTTCCTGGTCAACCACCCCCGCCTGGGCCCCCTGACCGTGGAATCGAGCATCTGGCCCTACCTGCAGGAGCAGGCCGAGGAACTGCTGGACGGGCTCAAGAGCGCCCGCGCCGCCCTGGCGCTCACCGACGCCACCACCGGCCGGGTGCTGGTCATGGCCGGGGTGCGCCATGGCCGCCTGGACCCCGGCGTGGCCCTGGATGGCTCGGCCCTGGCGGCGTCGCTGTACAAGATCGTCACCGCCGCCGCCGCCGTGGAGGAGACCGAGGTCAGCCCCATGAGCCGGGTCTACTTCACCGGCAGCCCCTACAGCCTCACCCCCCAGCAGGTCAAGATCGAGAAACCCAAGAAGGCCGCCACCGTCACCCTGCGCGAGAGCTTCGCCACCAGCAACAACCCCGTCTTCGCCAAGCTGGGGGTCTACCACGTGGGCGGCGAGCTGCTCCTGTGGTACGGCAAGGCCCTGGGCTTCGAGCACCGCCTGCCCTTTGAGCTGCCCCTGGGCATCAGCCGCCTGGGCGACGCCGACGACAAGCTCTCCGTGGCCGGCCTGGCAAGCGGCTACAACCGCGAGACCAGCATCAGCCCGGTGCACGCCGCCCTGCTGGCCGGGGTCTTCGTCAACCACGGACGGCTGATGGAGCCCTACGTGGTCAACCGGGTGAGCAACGCCTCCGGCGAGACCCTCTATCTGGGCCGGCCCCGCTCCCTGGGGCGTATCGTCAGCGACAACACCTGCCGGGCCATGCAGAAGATGTTCGAGGCCACCATCACCGAGGGCACCGCCCGCAAGGCCTTCTCCCGCCTGGGCCAGGACCAGGTCCTGCGCAACATCACCCTGGGCGGCAAGACCGGCACCATGGGCAGCCCCGACCACACCGAGCTCTATGAGTGGTTCGCCGGCTATGGCCGCGACGAGCGCACCGGCCGCACCCTGGCCGTCTCGGCGGTGGTGGTGCACAACCGCACCCGCTACGCCAACGCCAAGCAACTGGCCCGCCAGCTCCTGCGCCAGGCCTTCAGCACCACCGCCACCCACGTGGTCAGCCAGCCCCGGGGCGCCCAGCCCCGCATGTAGCCCCGTGCCCGGGGCTGGGAATCTACGGGTCGGTTGCGGCCACCGCCTGGGCCGGCCTGGCTGGCTCCCGCTGAAAAGCTGATCTGCAATAGAGTCCACCGCCCCGTGCCCGGGGCTGGGCATATACGTGTCGGTTGCGGCCACCGCCTGGGCCAGCCTGGCCGGCGGGACGGCATGCTTGGGGGTTGCGGTCGTACCGATTGATACCAATTTAATGACAATCATACAGTATTAGGTTGTTGCCCCTTGATCTGGCCACCCTCTGGCCGGCGAGTTTTGGTTTTCTGGCCGCCCAAGCCCCGTGTCCCGCTCTTAGCCCGGCCATTCCTAGGGCACCGGCAGGGGGCTGCTATGATCCAACCCGGCAAAGAATACGGGATACCTGCGTCCCCTGCCCACGCCAGGGCGGAGAGTCCACCCCGCGCCGGCACCCGCATCGGCAAAGCCAGTATGGCCGGGCGGTTCTAGCGGGACACAAAAAGAAACCGCTTAGGCTTTCTTGGGCCGCCTATTCCATAAGGGCTGTACCCAGAGGAAACCCGACGAGAAAACTATACGTCTGATATGAAATGCGTATGACTCAAAGAGCGAAGTGGAAGATTGCTTAACTGCGTTCGCAATGACAGCTATTGCTGAATATTGTTTAACCCTTCGCCTCGCCGTCACACCCGCTTCCGCCAACCCGCCCCTGTCCGCCAGCCCCAGCCCCCACAAACCCCTTGGCCCGCATCTCGCTTTCATGATACTTTTGCGGCGAAACTGACTCCAAACCCGCACAAGCCATCCCTGACGAGGGGGCCGCCATGGGTCAACCGCCGGCCACCGGCCTACGCGATCAACTCTCCCTGGAGCCCTGGCTGGTCAGCCGCCTGGCCGCCGCCCAGGAGCAATTGGGCCGTCTGTGGCCCCTGCCCCAGCTCTGGCCGGCCTTCGCACAGTTGGAGCGCGGGCCGCTTTTGGCCCGGGCCGCCGCCCAGGAGGTCCGCCACCTGGGCCTGGAGGTCAATCTGGCCGAACTCTTGGGCCTGGGGCCGGAACCACGGCCCACCCGCCCGGCCAAGGCCCTGCGCTGGGCCGTGGGCCTCACCCTGGCCTTTCGCCAGTTGGAGGCCGCCGACCCCAGCGCCCCCCTGGTGCCCAGCCTGGTGGGGCAGATCTGCCTGAACCTGGACGCCCCCCACCTGGCCCGGGGCGCCCAGGCCCCTTCGCCACCAGCCGGCCCCCTGGCCGGGGCGGCGGTCTGGACCCTGGCCCCGCGCATGGCCGGCGCGGGCATAGCCCCCCTGATGGTGGTGGGCCTGACCCTGGCCTCCTGGGAGCGCGAAGGCCCCGACACCCCCCAGCGCTCCCCGGCGGGGCGGGTGTTGGCCTGGGGCCTGGCCCGGGGGTTGGGGCTAATGCCCACTGGTTTCTTAGGCCTGGCCCCGGCCTTGATGCGCGCGGCCCAGGACCAGCCCGGCGGCCTGCCCGAGGTGCTGAGGGAGGTTCGCCAGGGCGCGGCCTGGCGGCGCTGGCTGGGGGTCTTCCTGGGGGCCGTCGAGCTGGCCGCCCAGGACGTGGCCAACACCGCCCTGGCGGCGCGCGAGCTTTACCTGGGCCACCAGGATATGCTCACCACCTGGGTGCGCGCCCCCCGCCACCCCTTGCGGCTCTTGGAGTTGTTCCTGACCAGGCCGGTGCTGGAGTTGCCCCTGGCCGCCGAAGCCCTGGGAGTCACCCAGCGCACCGCCGGGCTCCTGGCCGGCAAGCTTTTGGACCAAGGGCTGATCCAGGAGATCACCGGACAGCAGCGGGGGCGCAGGTTCGCCTACGCCCCCTTGATCGAGCTGTTGGAGCAGTGAGGCCGCCAAGGCATTCCAGGCCTGAACCTCAATAAAACAAAAGACGGGCGGGGGTAAACCCCGCCCCTTGTATGTTCAACAAGGTCTGTACGGGAGCCGACGGGGTTGGTCAGGGGAGAGCGTCTCCCGACCCGCATTGAGAGTCGAGACACTCGACCCCCGCCCGTGTATTGCCAAAATGCAATGCCGTGGAAACCCGCTTGGCATGAGCCGCCAGGCTAGGCCGCCTGGGCCGTGGTCTCCTGGCTGGAGCCGGTCTCGCTGGTGGTCTCGCTGGATTCCTCGCTGGCGGAGGCCACCTGGGTTTCGGAGCCGCCCAGGCGGTGCTGCCAGTTGTCCACGTGCCAGGCGTCGGCCCAGTAGTACTCCCGCTGGCCGCTCTCGTTGACGCGCTCGGGGAAATTGAAGACCTTCCAGGCCTGCAATACCTCGTTGAAATACTCGTCCACCTGGAAGGAATAGGTCTGGGCGGCCTCGCCCTCGGTGGTTTCGCCCTCGCCCTCGGCCACCAGGCCCTCCTCGGCGCCCTCCTTGATGGGGTTGCCGCTCTCGTCCATGAAGGCGATGACGTTGCCCTCGTCATCCAGGATGCGGTGGCGCACGGCCACGTCCAGGTACCACTCGCCCTCGTACTGGTACTCCAGGTCGCCGCTCTCGTTGATGCGGTGGGGGATGTTGTCATCCACCCAGCGGCCAAAGACCTCGTCGTAGAACTGCATGTGACCCGGCGTCCACTCCGAGCCCGGCTCGGCCGGGTAGCCGGCGCCGGAACTGGCGCTGGTTTCCGAGGACTCCTCGCCCTCGGCGGCGGCCTCGCCCTCGCTGGTGCTGGAGGCGCTGGTGGTGGCCGTGGTCTCGGTGCTCTCGGTGGCGCCGTCGGTTTCGGTGAGCACCCCAGCGCCCTCGCTGCCCCCGGTCAGGGCATAGGCCGTCACCTGGCCGGGGCTGTAGGCGGTCAGCCCCTTCTCGGCGGCGTCCACCGTGCTGGTGTCGTTGGGGTCCACGATGAAGGTCTGGCTGGCCAGCACGCTGGCGAAGTCCGTCGAGGCAGTGGCGCCGCCGGTGGTGGCCACATAGGTGCTGGCGGAACTGGTCCCGCTGATGGCGCTGGTATCCACTGTGTTACCTCCCAAGGCAAGTGTGCAGCCTATGCTGATAGCAAGCCACATGCCAGCGCCGGGATTGGCTGGCTCCGGCGGGTATCCAAGAATATTAGTATTGGTTGCCGCATGGTTATCGCTCGGCTTTGACCAAGCCCCCCGGCCTTATCGTCGGCCAAGGCTGCCAGCGGGTGAGGTTTTACCCAGCCGAGGCCGGAAAAAAATGCTGGCCCCGGCCCATCGGCCCACCTTGCCCTATACGGCAATCTCACTTAAACTGTATCTATATCGCGCCTTGGCGGGGGCCTCCCGCCCGCCGCCCCCCGAATACCCACCCAGTGGAGACAGTCCATGAACCATGCGGAACCTAGGCCCTGGAACCCCTACCTGGCCGGCGCCCTGAGCGGTCTTTTGATAATCGCCTCGGTGGTCCTGGCCGACAAATACCTGGGCGCCTCCACCACCTTCGTGCGCTCGGCGGGCATGATCGAGCAGCTCTTCGCCCCGGACAAGGTGGCCAAGATGGCCTACTTCCTTAAGGAAAAGGCCATAGTGGACTGGCAGTGGATGTTCGTGCTGGGCATCTTCATAGGCTCGCTCATCTCGGCCTTGACCTCAAAGAGCTTCCGGCTGCAAACCGTGCCCGACTCCTGGCAAGAGCGCTTCGGGCCAGCCCTGGGCAAGCGCTGGGCCACGGCCTTCGTGGGCGGCGTGGTGGCCATGTTCGGCGCGCGCCTGGCCGACGGCTGACCCAGCGGCCACGGGCTCAGCGGTTCGCTGCAGCTAGCGGTCAGCGGGTTGGTCGCCCTGGTGTGCTTCTTCGTGGGCGGCGTGGTCATCGCCCGCCTCCTCTATCCCAAGGAGGGCTAAGGCCATGAAGATGCTCATCTACGGCCTGATAACCGGTGTGCTCTTCGGCTTTCTTCTGCAACGGGCGCGGGTCATCCGCTACGACAAGCAACTGGCCGCCCTGCGCCTGAAGGACATGACCATCGTCAAGTTCATGCTCAGCGCGGTGATGGTGGCCATGGTGGGGGTGTACCTGCTGGTGGACCTGGGGGTGGTCAAGCTGGCCATCAAGACCCTAAGCCTGGGCGCGGTGGTCATCGGCGGGCTAGTCTTCGGCGTCGGCTGGGCCTTGCTAGGTTATTGCCCGGGCACCAGCCTGGGTGCCTTGGGCGAGGGGCGCCTGGACGCCCTGGCCGGCATCGTTGGCATGCTGGCCGGCGCGGCGCTCTACGCCGAGGCCTACCCGGCCCTGCAAAAGACAGTGCTGACCTGGGGCAATTACGGCAAGATCACCCTGCCCCAGCTCCTGGGCGTCAACCACTGGGTGGTGATCGCGGTGTTTGTGGTCGGTGGCGTGGGTTTCCTTAGGTGGCTGGAGAAGAAGGGGCTGTAAGGCCCGGTGCCCGAACAGCGGAGCGGAAAGAAAACCTTGACTGGATGGTAACATAGGCGATAGGATTTCAGAAAATTAAGCCGGTGTGCCTTGCCTGGGCTCGCCGGGGATCATGCCTGCCCCTCTCGCCGGTGAAAGCCGGGGGAGGGGTTTTTCATTTTGCATAGCAACCAACCTAACACTCACGGGGATATAATGGAAGGTACAGTCAGACACTATAGCGAGTTTAGTGGATACGGTTTCATTATCGGGGATGACAGCAATGACTACTTTGTACATTGGTCGTTTATTGAAGGTTCAGGATATAAATATTTAATGCCTAACTGGAAAGTGATTTTTGATCCGGTAGAAACATTTAAAGGGCTACAAGCGCACCACGTACGCATTCCTGAATCTATGCAATCTAAAGCCCCTGCGCTACGTGTCAATCCCTTTACACCGCAACAACCCATAGTCGACCCAAGCAAATTTGCAGGTAGAGGGGCTGTCATCATTAACGCGGTTGATTCTCTTTTTAATCATAAAAATTTAATAATCACGGGGGAGCGAGGGATCGGGAAAAGCTCAGTAGCCTACCAGCTGCTATATCTAGCAAAAGGCGAGCGCGCCTTATTAGAAAAGATTAATATTGATACAGGAGGCTTTGCATTCCACCATTTAATAGGTGACCATAGATGTGTTATTGGAAATACGTTGATAGACATCGTAGAATCTTGGCGCAACTCTTTATCAATGAGCCTGGGACCCCTTACGAACAAACACAAAGAAAAATGGGATTTCACTCTAGACCTAAAACTTTTCAAGATATCTCATAGCCATGAATTTCACAGGATAGATGTTTCTGAGCTTGTAAGCGCAACCATTAACATGCTAGAAGACGTTAAACAAAAATACGGATATAACTATAACGGCATTTCATTATTAATTGACGAAATAGACGCATTGTCAGAGGAAGTAAAAATAGCGCCTTTTTTAAAAGCTGTCACAGAAGCTTTAAAATTTAAAGGACATGACGATATATCTTTTATTCTAGCGGGAGTGACCGGGACGATAACAGAGTTGGTTATTCAGCATCCCTCAGTTAACCGGTTATTTGAAAACATTCCCCTCCTCAAAATGGAAACCACAGAACTGCAAGAACTTATTAATAGCGCGCTAGCAAACACAAAAACATCTATAAACTCAGAAACCATGGCGGCGATAATTGGTCTAGCAGATAACTACCCAGAACCTGTTCACTTGCTTGGTTATCACACTTATAGATACGATTCCAATAAAATTCTCGAAAATGATGACTTGGACCGTGCCATTTCCTTTATTGTGAAAGAGCTTAAACGGCAGGAATTTGATGGGTTGTATGATAAGGCCAGTGAAGATATACAAGGCCTTGTTTTGCGAACATTAGCAGGAATAGAACGCACTGAAATAAGTTACGAAGAAGTTGCCAGCCAACTCAACCTAAAAAAACGTTATGTTGCGAGCGTATTAGGCGCACTATTAGAAAAAGGATTACTCATTAAAGCCGATAGAGGTAAATTTAAAATAAGGAGTCCCCTTTTTAAGATTTACTTGCGCTGGGTATTAAAAATATAGCACTTCTATTAATAGAACAACCCCCGCTGGCTTTCACCAGCGGGGGTTTAAGATAAAATCCGGCGGCGTCCTACTCTCCCACGATTGAAAACCGCAGTACCATCGGCCCTGAGGAGCTTAACTTCCGTGTTCGGGATGGGAACGGGTGTGGCCTCCTCGGTATCGCCACCGGAAACTGTATTTCCGGGGTTGATTGAACGAGTAAGAAGAAGATTTTTATTCCCCGACGCTTAGGCTGAGCCTTGAAGAGTCGTTCGTAGATTGTAAAAGTGGTCAAGCCGCACGGACGATTAGTACCGGTCAGCTGAACACATTGCTGTGCTTACACCTCCGGCCTATCAACCTCGTAGTCTTCGAGGGTCCTTTAGCCTCCGAAGAGGAGGGAGATCTTATCTTGGAGGGGGCTTCCCGCTTAGATGCTTTCAGCGGTTATCCCGTCCGAACATAGCTACCCGGCGATACCGTTGGCACGATAACCGGAACACCAGAGGTTCGTCCACCCCGGTCCTCTCGTACTAGGGGCAGCTCTCCTCAAATCTCCTACGCCCACAGCAGATAGGGACCAAACTGTCTCACGACGTTTTAAACCCAGCTCACGTACCGCTTTAATTGGCGAACAGCCAAACCCTTGGGACCGGCTCCAGCCCCAGGATGCGATGAGCCGACATCGAGGTGCCAAACCTCCCCGTCGATGTGAACTCTTGGGGGAGATAAGCCTGTTATCCCCGGCGTACCTTTTATCCGTTGAGCGATGGCCCTTCCATTCGGAACCACCGGATCACTAAGGCCTACTTTCGTACCTGCTCGACCCGTCGGTCTCGCAGTCAAGCTCCCTTATGCCTTTACGCTCTGCGGCTGGTTTCCACTCAGCCTGAGGGAACCTTCGCGCGCCTCCGTTACTCTTTGGGAGGCGACCGCCCCAGTCAAACTACCCACCCGACACGGTCCCCGGCCCGGATCACGGGCCTAGGTTAG
>JACRDC010000083.1 GCA_016218705.1 Desulfarculus sp. | reverse complement strand
TCGGCCGGGCAAAAACGTGGTTTTGCCCGGCCTCCCGGGCGCTTTCGCGCCCGGCGGGCCATTCCCCGGGGTCCCCAAGCAAACGCAGTTTGCTTGGGGTGGATCCATGGCCCGCATACCAAGTTGCGATCAAACTACTCGGTTGATCGCAACTTGGTACAAGACCTGCCAAGCGAATGGGAGCACGAATCCAGGTGGTTTCATGCTCCCATTTTTTTAGGGTACGCGCCGAGCGCCGCCCCAGTCAACGGCGACCTGCGGCCTGGGTAAAAATTCCTGGGCTCAGGGCACCAGGGCCAGCAGGGGCTCCAGGTCCAGGTGGGCCTGGGCCTGGGCCAGGAGTTCCTTGGGGTCCATCTGCCCCAGGTGGTCCTTGTCCTGCCAGGGCAGGGTGCCCAGATAGGGCACGCCACAGAAGTCGGTGATCAGCTCGGCATTGTGGGGTATGGCCGAGTCCGGCGGCAGGGTGGGGTCGGGGCCGGAGAAGATAAAGCCCACCACCTTGAGGCCGCGGTCGCGCACCGCGCCGATGGTGAGCAGGGTGTGGTTGATGGTGCCCAGGCCGGGGCGGGCCACCACCAAGACCGGCAGCTCCAGGTCCACCATCAAATCCAGCAGGATCAGGCGCGAGGTCAGGGGCACCATCACCCCGCCCACGCCCTCCACCACCGTGAAGCGGTGCAGCTCCAGGGTGTGGCGCAGGTCGGCGCGCACCCGCGAGACCGACAGGTGCACCCCCTCCAGGCGGCCGGCCACCAGGGGGCACAGGGGCTGGCGCAGGCAGATGGGGTTCATGCGCTCCCAGGGGTCGGGCAGGTCGCAGAGCTGTTGCACGGCCAAGAGGTCCGGGCTGACCAGGCGGCCGTCTTTCTCCACGCCGCCGCTGGCCACGGGCTTCAAGTAGCCCACGTCCACGCCCCGCTGGGCCAGGGCCAAGAGCAGGGCGGCGCAGACCACGGTCTTGCCCACGTCGGTGTCGGTGCCGGTGACGAAGATGCCGGGCGCGGTGTTCATAGCCCCACCTCCTGGGTGGCGGCCGCGATGGCTTGGGCGGCCTGGTCCATGTCGGCCATCTCGTGGCCCGCGGTTACGGTAAGCCGGATGCGGCTGGTGCCCTCGGGCACCGTGGGCGGCCGGATTGCCGGGGCCATCACCCCCCGGCGCAGGAGGGCCTGACCCATGGCCAGCGACTCATTGGCCCCGCCCACCAACAGCGGTATGATGGCGCCTTCCTGGGAGAGCAGACGCAGGCCCAGGCCGCTAAGCTGGTCGCGGAAATGTCCGCACAACTGGCGCAGTTTGTCGCGGCGCCAGGGTTCCTCATCCACCAGGGCCAGGCCGGCCAGGGCCACGGCGGCCTGGGACGGGGGCGGGGCCGTGGTGTAGAGGAAGGGCCGCGCCAGGTTGACCAGGGCCTCGATCACCGTGGCCGAGGCGGCCACGAAACCGCCCAGGCCGCCCAGGGCCTTGCTGAAGGTGCCCACCAGTACCGCCTCGGGCGTGGGGTTGAGACCGAAGTGCTCCAGGCTGCCCCGGCCACGGGCGCCCCAGACGCCGGTGGCGTGGGCGTCGTCCACCACCAACAGCGCGCCAGCCTCGGCGGCCAGGGCCAAGAGGCCGGGCAGAGGCGCCAGGTCCCCGTCCATGGAGAAGACGCCGTCCGTGACGATGAGCTTGAGCCCCTCGGGCGGGGCCTCGCCCAGCAGGTGGGCCGCCGCCGCCACGTCGCCGTGGGCATAGACCTTGACCGTGGCCCGCGACAGTCGGCAAGCGTCAATCAGGCTGGCGTGGTTGAGTTGGTCGCTGACGATGTAATCGCCTGGCCCGGCCAGGGCGCTTATCACCCCCAGGTTGGCCATGTAGCCGGTGGAGAAGAACAGGGCGGCCTCGGTCTCCTTGAAGGCCGCGATGGCCCGCTCCAGGTCCTGGTGGGCCTCCAGGGTGCCGGAGACCAGACGGCTGGCCCCGGCGCCGGTGCCGCAGGTCAGGCTGGCCTCCAGGGCGGCCTCGGCCAGGCGGGGGTGGCTGGCCAGGCCCAGGTAGTCGTTGCTGGCCATGAGCAGGCAGTCGTGGCCCTCCACCTTCACCCGGGGGCCGGTGGCGTGGCCCACGCAGACCATCCGGCGGGCCAGGCCCTGCTGCCGGCGCCGGCCCAGGCGGTGCTCCAACAACTCCAGGGGATGAACCGGCGTCATGGCTGGCGGCCCTCCGTGACCTGGGCGATGGCCTTCTCCACCGCCGTGAGCAGATGGGCGATCTCATCCTCGCTGCTGGCCAGGGGCGGCATCAGCACCACCGTGTCGCCCAGGGGCCGGATGATGACCCCCAGGGGCCGGCAGGCCATGATGACCCGGTGGCCCATGCGCAATCCTGGCTCGTAGGCTTGTCCCGTTGCCTTGTCGGCGGTGAGTTCGATGCCGGCCATGAGCCCCTGTTGGCGCGTCTCGATGACGTGGGGCATGTGGGCGATGGCCGCCAGGCCCTGGCGCAATTGCTCGACGCGCGGGGCCAGGCCGGCCACCAGGTCGTTCTGGCGCATCAACTCCAGGCTGGCGCACGCCGCGGCGCAGGCGATTGGGTTGCCGGTGTAAGTGTGACCGTGGAAGAAGGTCTTGAACTCTTCGAAGCGGCCCAGGAAGGCCTGGTAAACGCGGTCGCTGGCCAGGGTGGCCGCCAGGGGGAGCACTCCGCCGGTGAGCCCCTTGCCCAGGGCCATGAGGTCGGGCTCAATGCCCTCCAGCCCGCAGGCGAACAGGCTGCCCGTGCGGCCGAAGCCGGTGGCCACCTCGTCGGCGATGAAGAGCACGCCGTGGGCGCGGGCTGTCTCCCACAGACGGCGCAGGTAGCCTTCCGGCTGCACGATGATGCCAGCCGCTCCCTGCACCCTAGGCTCCACGATCAGGGCGCATATCTCCTGGCCGTGGGCTGCCAGCAGGGGCTCCAGGGCCTGGGCGCAGGCCAAATCGCAGGCGGGGTGGGTCAGGCCCAGGCGGCACAGCCGGCAGTGGGGCTGGGGCAGCTTATGCACCGGGAAGAGCAACGGCCCGTAGACCTGGTGGAACAGGTCAATGCCGCCCACGCTCACGGCGCCCAGGGTGTCGCCATGGTAGGCGCCCTCCAGGGTGACGAAGGTCTTGCGCCCGGGCTGGCCTGATTGCTGCCAATACTGGAAGGCCATCTTGAGCGCGATCTCCACCGCCGTGGAGCCGCTCTCGGAATAGAAGACCTTGTTCAGCCCCGCGGGGGTGATAGCGGCCAGTTCGGCGGCCAGGCGGATGGCCAGCGGGTGAGAAAGCCCTAGCAGCGTAGAGTGGTCCAGGGTCTCCAGTTGGGCGGCGATGGCAGCCTTGATGGCCGGGTGGTTGTGGCCGTGCACGGTGACCCACAGGGAGCTGACCCCGTCCAGGTAGCGCTTGCCCTCCAGGTCAATGAGCCAGTTGCCCTCGGCGCGCTCGATGATAAGTGGAGGTTCGCCGGGCCACAGGCTCATCTGGGTGAAGGGGTGCCAGAGGTGGGCCAGGTCCTGGCCGGTGAGTTGCTGGCGGCGGTCCATGGTTTAGTCTTCTTCCGTTTGGTACTCGGCGAATAGGTCGTCCAGGGTGGCGGGCCTGAGGCCCAGGGCCGTGAGGTCGGCCAGGTCCTGGCCTGGCTGGCCGCCCTGGGTGGTCAGGTAGTCGCCGATCATGGTGGCGCCGGCCCCGGCCAGGTACATCAGGGGGGCCAGGCGGCCCAGCACCTGCTGGCGGCCGCCGCAGGTGCGTATGTGGGCCATGGGCATGACCAGGCGGCAGACCGCGATGGCCGCCAGGGCCTCCAGGGCGCCCAACGGGGCGGCCTGCTCCAGCCGGGTGCCGGCGATGGGGTTCAAGAAGTTCAGGGGCACGCTCTCGGGCAGGAACCCGGCCACGGCCTCGAAGAACTCCAGGCGCTGCTGGGGCGTCTCGCCCAGGCCCACGATGCCGCCCACGCACAGCTCCAGGCCGGCGTCGCGGGCGGTGGCGATGGTCTCTTCGCGGTCCTGGTAGGAGTGGGTGGTGCAGACCTGGGGGAAGAAGCTGGGGCTGGTCTCCAGGTTGTGGTGGTAGCGCGCCAGGCCGGCACTGGCCAGGCGTTCGGCCTGGTCCTGCTTGAGCAGGCCCAGGGAGGCGCAGGGCATGATGACCCTCTCGGCGCGCAGGCGCTCGATGGCCCGGCAGATGTTGTCCAGCTCCGGGCCGCCGGGGCAGTCGCGTCCGCTGGTGACGATGCCGAAGCGCACCGCCCCGGCGGCCGCCGCCGCCCGCCCCCGGGCCACGATCTCCTCGGCATCCATGAGGGGGTATGTCTCGGCCTGGGTGTGGTGATGGGCGCTCTGGGCGCAGAAGGAGCAGTCCTCGGAGCAGCGCCCCGAGCGGGCGTTGACGATGGCGCAGAACTCCACCGTGCCGCCTTGGGCCTCATGGCGCAGCAGGCTGGCCGTGGCCATGAGATGGCCGATCTCGGCCAGGGAGGTGGGGGCCAGCCACTCTAATATCTGCCTGGTGGCCTCGCGCTCCTGGCGGCGCTGGGCCGGGCGGGGGCCGTGGGAGCGCTTTTTCTTGGATTTGGGCTTGCGGGACATGCCTGACCTCACGATTGTCAACCGGTTGGTAAAATAGGTTGACAATTTAGCAGGCATCGCCCGGGGACGCAAGGGCCTGATGGCCGGAGCCTGCTGGGAGGGTTAAGGCTTGAGGATTACGTGGTCCACCGACAGCACGCTGACGTCGCCATGGCGGATGAGGGTGGTCTGGCCGGTGGCCTGCTCCAGCACCAGTGCCCCGTCCTCAGCCACGCCCCGCGCCCAGCCGGAGAGAACTTGATCGCCTTGGCGCACTTCCACCATGCGGTCTTGCAGCCAGGAGCGCTGGTTGTACTCGGCGGTGAGCCGCTGGCGCCCGCCGGCCAAGAGCTGGCCGTAGAGGTCGCTGGCTTCGCGCATGATGGCCGCCAGCAGCGGGGCGCGGTCCCAGGTCTGGCCGCTGGCGGCCAGCAGCGAGGCCGCCGGGGCTGGCAGATGGGCCAAGTCCTGGGGCGTCAGGTTGACGTTGAGCCCCACGCCCACCACCACGTGGTCCAGGCGCTCGGCCCGGCAGGTGAACTCGCTGAGGATGCCGGCCAGCTTGCGCCCCTCCAGAAATACGTCGTTGGGCCACTTGATTGCCGGCTCTAGCCCGCATTGGTCCTCGATGGCCCGGCACAAGGCCACGGCCATAAGATTTGTAAGGCCGAAGACCTCAGCCAGGGCCATGTCGGGCCGCAACAGGAGCGAAAACAGCAGGCAGGAGCCGGCCGGCGCGCTCCAGCGCCGGTCCAGGCGGCCCCGGCCGGCGCTCTGATACTCGGCCACCAGGCAGGCGCCGTGGGGCGCGCCCTGCTCGGCCCGGCGGCGGGCCTCCAGGTTGGTGCTGTCTATCTCGCTGAAATACCACAGCGGCAGGCCCAGGCCGCCGGTGGGCAACAGCGCCTCCAGGCGGGCCGGCAGGGGCAGGGGCGGCTCATGCAGCAGCAGGTAGCCAGCGTTGGGCCGGGCCTCGATACCGAAGCCCTGGGCGCGCAAGACATCCACGGCCTTGCCCACGGCGGCCCGGCTGCACCCCAAGAGCGCGCCCATTTCCTGGCCGGAGCGGGGGGCCGAGGCCTCAAGCAAAAGTTTTAGCACCTGGCCGGGGCGCGAGAGGGTTTGACCGCTCATGCCGCTGTCTCCTGAATGGCCAAGAACGTCAGCCTCTCTGGCTACTTGCGCCCTCCGGGGTGGAAGTAGTCGCGGATCAGGCGCATGGCGCAGAACTTGCCGCACATGGTGCAGACCTCGGACTCCGCCGGTGGGGTCTTCTGGCGGATGGCGCGGGCGGTCTGGGGGTCCAGGCACAGGCTGAACATGGCCTCCCAGTCCATGCGCCGGCGGGCGTCGGCCATGGCCCGGTCGCGGGCGATGGAGGCGGGCCGGCCCCGGGCGATGTCGGCGGCGTGGGCGGCGATGCGCGTGACCACCACGCCCTCGTAGACCTCGTCCGGGCCGGGCAGGGCCAGGTGCTCGCTGGGGGTGACGTAGCACAAAAAGTCCGCCCCGGCCCAGCCGGCCAAGGCCCCGCCGATGGCGCAGGCCACGTGGTCGTGGCCGGCGGCCACGTCGGTGACCAGGGGCCCCAGCACGTAGAAGGGCGCGTTGTGGCACAGGCGCTTCTGCAACTGGATGTTGGCCTGCACTTGGTCCAGGGGCACGTGCCCCGGCCCCTCGATCATCACCTGCACCCCGGCGTCCCAGGCCCGCTGGGTCAGCTCGCCCAGGGTGATGAGCTCGCTGATCTGGGCGCGGTCGGTGGCGTCGGCCAGGCACCCCGGGCGCAAGCCATCGCCCAGGCTCAGGGTAACGTCGTGGGCGCGGGCTATTTCAAGTAAACGGTCGAACTGCTCGTAGAGGGGGTTCTCGGCCTGGTTGGCGATGATCCAGCAGGCTAAAAAGGCGCCACCCCGGCTGACGATGTCGGTGACGCGCCCCTCGGTCCTGAGCCGCTCCAGGGCGTGACGGGTCACGCCGCAGTGCACGGTCATGAAGTCCACGCCCTCCCGGGCCTGCTCCTCGATGACCGAGAAAATATCGTCGGCCGTGAGGTCCACCACGCCCCGGTCCTGGGCCGCGGCGTTGACCGCCGCCTGGTAGATGGGCACCGTGCCCACGGCGACGGTGCAATTGTCCAGCACCTGGCGGCGCAGGGCCTTGAGGTCGCCGCCGGTGGAGAGGTCCATCACCGCGTCGGCCCCGGCTTCAAGCGCTGCCTTTAACTTGGCCGCCTCCTCGGCGGGGTCGCAGCGGTCGGGGCTGGAGCCCAGGTTGGCGTTGACCTTGACCCTTAGCCCCTGGCCCACGCCGCAGGGCTTGAGGCCCTCATGGCCGGGGTTGGCGGGTATGGCCACCAGGCCGGCGGCCACCCGTGAGCGCAGGACCTCCAACTCAAGGCCCTCGTCCTGGGCCACCTGGGCCATGGCCGGGGTGATTCGCCCCTGGCGGGCCAATTCAATTTGGGTTGCCATCGCGTATAGTTACCTTGCTAAGTTAAAAAGCCTAGTTAAAAACCCGGCCAAGTGGCCTCCTGGTGGCAGCCGGGCGCGAATGGCGGGGGTTTGCCGCCATCCCGCAACAATTGGCTCAAGTAACCGGACAAGCCGGCGGCCCCACGGGGCTTTCTTCGGCTTGGCCGCCCGCCAGGCGGCACTCCAGGTCGGCCAGGGGGCGCACGGGTCCCCGGCCCCGTCCCAGGGGCAGGCCGGCGGCGATGGCCCGCCGCACCAACAGCCGCGCACGCTCCACCGCCTTGGTAAGCTCCCAGCCTTGGGCCAGCAAGGTGGCCACGGCCGAGGCCAGGGTGCAGCCGGTGCCGTGGTCGTGAGGGCAGGCCAGGCGCGGGGCGCTGAAGCGCCACTCCCGCCAGCCGTCGAAGAGCACGTCCATTGGCTGGCCCTCCAGGTGGCCGCCCTTGACCAGGGCCGCCTTGGCCCCCATCTCCACCAGGGCGCGGGCCGCCTGGGCCATGGCCGCCGGGCCGCGCACGGTAAGCCCGGTCAGGGCCTCGGCCTCGGCCAGATTGGGGGTGACCAGGCTGGCCAGGGGCAACAGGCGCGCCTTGAGGGCCTCCAGGGCCTCCGGCTCCATCAGGCTCTGGCCGGCGCTGGCCCGCAATACCGGGTCCACCACCACGGGCACGGCCAGGGGGGCCAGGAGGACGGCGGCCAGTTCCACGTGGGCCGCGCTGGGCAGCATGCCGGTCTTGGCCGCGTCCAGGCCGATGTCATCCCGCACCGCCTGGAACTGGGCGGCCACGAACTCGGTGGGCACCGGCCAGACGCCGCGCACGGCCTGGGTGTCCTGGGCGGTGAGCGCCGTGACCACCGTGCAGGCGTGCCCGCCCAGGGCCGCCACGGTCAACAGGTCGGCCTGCAAGCCCGCCCCGCCGCCCGAGTCGGAGCCGGCCAGGACCATCACCCGCGCCACGGCCATCGCGCCCACTCCTGGCCCCGGCCCCCAAAGACCAAGGCCGTCCGGCCGGTTGACGGCGCGGACGGCCGGTGGTCAAGGACCGCGTGGGGCCGATGGACACCAGCCGTTCCCTTCGCCGGCATTACCCGGATCAGGTTCTAGGGGTCGCCCCGCGCATCTATCGCGGAGCTCTCAGCCACGAGTTGAAAAGTCCATGGACGGACTTTTTCAGCATCCCGTTGGGGCACCCCCAGGCATGCCTAACCCTAGCAACCGCCGTCCGCCCCGTCAACCGCCAGGGCCTGATGAACCAAAAATCACAGGTTGTTGACGCCTTGCCCGGCGCTCACTATAGTGGGATAAGCCTTTGGCCCCGGCGCTTGCCACCGGGGCGGACCTTTGTGTGCCCCGGCCATTGGGGCCAAGCGGCGACAACCTTCAGGGAGCCGGCATGCGCTGGATAGGCCCCATGGAATCGCTGGGCAGGAGCTTTCTGCGCGGCCTGGAGGAGGCCGGCGAGATACTCCTGCTCCTGGTGCAGGCCGGGCTGTGGCTCCTCAGGCCGCCCTGGCGCCTGCGCCTGATCTTCAAGCAGATGGAGTTCGTGGGCATCAAGTCCATCAACGTGGTGATCCTCACCGGCGCTTTCACCGGCGGCGTGTTTGCCTTGCAGAGCCATCACGGCTTCGTGCTCTTCGGCGCCGAGAGCCTGGTGGGCTCCACCGTGGCCCTGGCGCTCACCCGCGAGCTGGGGCCGGTGCTCACCGCGCTCATGGTCACCGGCCGGGCCGGCAGCGCCATGGCCGCCGAACTGGGCACCATGCGCGTCACCGAGCAGGTGGACGCCCTCTACGTCATGGCCGTCAACCCGGTGCAGTACCTGGTGCTGCCGCGCATAGTGGCCGCCATCATCATGCTGCCCATTCTGACCATAGTGGCCGACTACATCGGCATCGTGGGCGGCTACATCGTGGGCGTGCACCTGTTGGGCATCAACGCCGGCATCTTCATGGCCAAGATCATCGAGTACGTGGAGGTCTCCGACATCACCATGGGCCTTATCAAGGCCGCCTACTTCGGCCTGATACTGTCGTTGGTGGGCTGCTACAAGGGCTTCTACACCCACGGCGGCGCCGAGGGCGTGGGCCGGGCCACCACCCAGGCCGTGGTGCTGGCCAGCGTCTTGATCCTGGCCTTTGACTACGTGCTCACGGCCATCATGTTCTAGGCCCCACCGGCTGGCGGCGGGATTTTTTCAGGGAAGCGCCTTGGACGACATCATCGAACTCATAGACGTCCACAAATCCTTCGGCAAGCAGAAGGTGCTGGACGGGCTTTCCCTCAAGGTGCCCCGGGGCCGGACCACGGTCATCATCGGCCTTTCGGGCGGTGGCAAGAGCGTGGTGCTCAAGCATATGATCGGGCTCATCAAGCCCGACCAGGGCCAGGTGCTGGTGGCCGGCCAGGACATCACCCAACTGGACGACCGCGAGCTGAACCAGGCGCGTCGGCGCTTTGGCATGCTTTTCCAGGACGCGGCCCTGTTCGACTCCATGAACGTGGGCGACAACGTGGCCTTTCCCCTGCGCGAGCACAGCAAGCTCAACGAAAAAGACATCATGAAGCTGGTGACCGAGAAGCTGGCCATGGTGGGGCTGACCGGGGCCGAGGTAAAGATGCCCAGCCAACTTTCGGGCGGCATGCGCAAACGCGCCGGCCTGGCCCGGGCCATCGCCTTGGAGCCGGAGATCATTCTCTTCGACGAGCCCACCACCGGCCTGGACCCGCTTCTGACCGACGCCATCAACCGCCTGATCAAGGATACCCAGGAGCGCCTGAACATCACCGCCGTGGTCATAAGCCACGATTTGGCCGGGGCCTACCGTATCGCCCACAACATCGCCATGCTCTACCAGGGGCGCATCGTGGCCAGCGGCACTCCAGACGAGATAAGGGCCAGCCAGGACCCGGTGGTGCAGCAGTTCATCCACGGCCGGGCCGAGGGGCCCATAGAGGTGCTTTGAGTAATCGTTGCCCAATGGTTTATACTGAGTAGCCGACGGACGGGTAGGGAGCAGCCATGGCCGGTTTTTCCACGGAAGCCAAGGTGGGGGTCTTCGTCATGGTGGCCCTGGCCATCCTGGCCTACATGACCCTGCGCCTGGGCAAGGTACAATTCGGCGAGCCCAAGGGCTACGAGGTCTGGGGCACCTTCGATAGCGCCACCGGGCTCAAGAGGAACGCCCCCGTGGAGATGGCCGGCATCCAGATCGGCACCGTGGAGCGCATCGAGCTGGACCAGGGCCGCGCCCGCCTGACCCTGCGTGTCCATCCCGACGTCAAGCTGCCCGCCGACAGCGTGGTGCTGATCCGCACCCGGGGCGTCCTGGGCGACAAATACGTGGCCATTGACGCCGGCAGCCCCGGCGCGCCCCTGCTCAAGCCCGGCGACGAGGTGGCCAAGGCCAAGGTGCCCACCGACCTGGACCAGGTCATGGCCAAGATCGGCTACATCGCCGACGACTTGAAGGACATCACCGCCAGCTTGCGCGTGAGCCTGGCCTCGCCCGAGAGCCAGCAGAACATCAAGGAGTCCCTGTACAACATTCGCGAGCTCACGGCGGCCCTCAAGGTGGTGGTGGCCGACAACCAGGACCGGCTCAACCGGGTGGTGGCCAACCTGGACCAGTTCAGCGGCGACCTTAGCCAGCTCAGCCGCGACAACAAGCAGGCCCTGGACCAGACCATCAAGAACTTCTCGCAGATAAGCGGCCAGCTCAGCCGCACCATCACCGGGCTGACCTCGGTGGTGGAGAAGATAGACCGCGGCGAGGGCTCAGTGGGCGCCCTGGTCAACGAGCGCCGCACCGTGGACGACCTCAACTCCACCCTGTCCTCCCTCAAGGAAATCTCCAAGCGCATCGAGGACGGCAAGGGCACCATCGGCCGCCTGGTAAACGACGACACCACGGTCACCAAGATTGACGACGCCCTCACCGGCATCAACGACTACCTCTCCCGCGCCGACGCCTGGCGGGTGTACGTGGACTACCGGGGCGAGTACCTGTTCCGCGAATCGGCCCTCAAAAGCACCCTGAACCTGCGCCTGCAACCCAAGGCCGACAAGTTCTACCTGGTGGGCATCGTGGACGACCCGGTGGGCAAGCGCACCGACAAGGAATACACCACCACCACCTACGCCAACGGCACCAGCAGCCAGACCAAGGTCAAGACCACCACCATTGACAAGGACGATCTGAAGTTCAACGCCCAGATCGGCAAGCGCTGGTACGACCTGACCCTGCGCGGCGGCCTGTTGGCCAGCAAGGGCGGCCTGGGCCTGGACTACCACCTGTTCAAGGACCAGCTTACGCTTACCTTCGAGGCCAACGACTTCCGGGTGGACACCCGGCCCCACCTCAAGGCGGCGGCTGACTACAAGTTCTGGAAGTACTTCTACGTCACCGCCGGCGTGGACGACTTCATCAGCGAGGACGACCACGCCACCTTCTTCGCCGGCGCCGGTCTGACCTTTTACGACGACGACCTCAAGTTCCTGCTGACCAACGCGCCCAAGCCCTAGGGCGGCGGGGCGCGGGCGCGGACCCCAGGGGGAGAGGCCCATGGACTACAAGCTCATCGCCGTGGCCACCGACTTTTCGCCCGGGGCCTTGGCCGCCTTTGACACCGCCCTGGACCTGGCCCGCCAGACCGGCGCCAGGCTGTTGGTGGCGCACGTCATACCGCCCCTTATAACTCCCAGTCCGCTGCTGGACGACCTGACGGTCAGCCAGATGACCATGCAACTGCGTCAGGACCTAAGCGACTCGGCCCAGCGCGAGATTCAGACCCGCTATCTGGACCAGGCCCAGGGTCTCAGGGCCGAGGCCGTGGTCCTGGAGGGCGACCCCAGCCGGGAGCTCATCAACCTGGTGGGCCAGCGCGGGGTGGACCTCTTGGTGGTGGGGGCCACGGGGCTCTCGGGCCTGGCCGAGGTCTTTTTCGGCTCCGTGGCCGCCAAGGCCGTGCGACGCTGCCCCTGCTCGGTGATGGTGGTGCGCTCCCGCCCCACCCAGGCCCAGGTCTAAAGGCCCCTTCCCACCCTGGCGCCAGGGCGGCGCCGGGGGTATAACTGCCGGCATGCAGGATTTATTCAGCAAAATACAACAGGAGTTGGCCGCGGGCCGGCGCCTGTGCCTGGCCACCATCGTGGGACAGATGGGCTCGGCGCCGCGCTCGGTGGGCACCAGCTTTCTGGTGCTGGAGGACGGCGGCATCTGGGGCACCATCGGTGGCGGGCTTTTGGAGGCCCAGGTCATGGAGGCCGCCGGCCAGGCCCTGGGCCACGGGCGCGCCCAGTTCCTGGAGTTTCACCTGAGCGGCCAGGATGCCGCCCAAAGCCAGATGATCTGCGGCGGCCAGTTACAGGTGTACCTGGAGCCCCAGACTCCCGCCGACCCCGGCGCCCTGGAGTTCTGGGGCCTGGCCGCCGCGGCGGCCCGCCAGGCCACGGCCGGCGGTGGCGGCGCGCTCATGGCCACCCGGCTCAGCCCGGGGCCGCTCTCCGGCCTGGCCGGGCGCCGCTTTCTGTGGCAAGGCGGCGGGCTTTTGTGGCCCCCCAAGGACGGCCATTGGCGGCCCCCAGGTGAATTGCTAAGCAACATTGATGGTATGTTCCCCAAGGGCCGGCCCTGGCTCTGGGCGGGCAGCGTGGCCGGCGGGCGGGAAAATTATTTTCTTGAGCCCATAATCGTGCAACCGGTGGTATATATATGTGGAGGTGGGCACATCTCGTTGTGCCTGGCCCCCCTGGTGAAGCTGGCCGGCTTCGATCTGGTGGTGATTGACGACCGCCCGGAATTCGCCGACGCCCGCCGCTTCGCCATGGCCGATCACGTGCTGGTGCGCGGCTTCGCCGGGGTCTTTCAGGGGCTGGACATCGGCCCCCAGTCCTATGTGGTGATCGTCACCCGGGGGCACCTGCACGATAAGGAGGTCCTGGCCCAGGCCCTGGGCCTGCCGGCGGCCTACGTGGGCATGATCGGCTCGCGCCGCAAGCGCCAGTTGATCTACCAGGCCCTGGAGGAGGAAGGCTTCGGCCCGGAGCGCTTGGCCGCCGTGCACTCGCCCATCGGGCTGGACATCGGCGCCGAGACGCCGGAGGAAATAGCCATTAGCATCGTGGCTGAACTCATCAAGGTGCGGGCGGCGCTGTCGGGGCAGCGCGGAACAGCCGCCGGCCGCGTGGAACCATTGTCAAGGAGCTTGGGACATGTCTAGGAAATTGCTTGCCGCCGTCTTGATCTCGGGATTGCTCTTGGCCACCGGTTGCGTGGCCTCCTCCAAGGACCAGTTCGCCAAGCTGCAGGTGGGCATGAGCAAGCCCCAGGTGAGCCGCACCATCGGCCAGCCCGAGCGGGTGGACTACGTGCGCTTCAAGGGTCACGACGCCGACTACGAGGTCTGGCAGTATCAGATGGTGCCCGACACACCCACCTGCCCCAGCGAGGCCATCCCCCGCTTCGTGACCGGCGTGGCCACCCTGGGCCTGGCCGAGATCGCCTGGACCCATGCCAAGGCCGACGCCCACTGGGTCTACTTCATGGACGGCGCCCTGGTCTACACCTCGCCGGCCTTTGATTGCCTGGGCGGTGAGCTGTGCAAGGTGCGCCGGGCCCCCAGCTCCCAAAAGGAGTCCCGCCTGCGCTAGCCGGCGGTGGTTGCCGGGTTGGCGGCGGGGCGGTATAGTTGGTCCATATGAATGACAATATTGTAAGCCCGACCCCGCCGCCCACCGAAAGCGCGCCTGCGCCCCTGGCCAGCGGAAAATCCTTCGCCGAGTTCGACCTGCCCGAGCCCCTGCTGCGGGGCCTGCACGACTCCGGCTATTTTCAATGCACGCCCATCCAGGAGATGGCCATTCCCCTGGGGCTGGCTGGCCGCGACATCGCCGGCCAGGCCCAGACCGGCACCGGCAAGACGGCCGCCTTTCTGGTGCCCATCATGAGCCACATCCTGCGCGACGAGGGGCGCCGCCCAGGCGTGCCCTCCTGCCTGATCATCGCCCCCACCCGCGAGCTGGCCGTGCAGATCCACGACGACGCCCAGGCCATCGGCCGTCACACGGAACTGAACATCGTGGCCATCTTCGGAGGGGTGGACTACGGCAAGCAGGCCAAGGCCCTGCGCGAGGGCGTGGACATCATCGTGGGCACGCCGGGCCGGCTGATTGACTACATGAAGCAGCGGGTGCTGGACCCCAAGGGCCTGCGCTTCTTGGTCATAGACGAGGCCGACCGCCTGTTCGACATGGGCTTCGTGGCCGACCTGCGCTGGATTTTGCGGCGCCTGCCCAACTATGACCAGCGCCAGTCCATGCTTTTCTCGGCCACCCTCAACTACCGGGTCATGGAGCTGACCTACGAGTACATGAACCTGCCGGCCGAGTTGGCGGTGGCCCGGGACCAGCGCACCGTGGAGCAGGTCACCCAGGAGCTCTACCATTGCTCCAAGAAGGAGAAGCTCAACCTGCTGCTGGGTCTGCTCAAGCGCGAGACCTGGACGCGGGTGATGATCTTCACCAACACCCGCTACGCCGTGGACTGGCTGACCTTCAAGCTGCAGGAAAACGGCCTGCCCGCCGAGGGCATCTCCGGCTCCTTGGACCAGCGCAAGCGCCTGAGCCTGATGGAGCGCTTCAAGAACGACGAGCTCAAGATCCTGGTGGCCACCAACGTGGCCGCCCGCGGCCTGCACGTGGAGGACGTCAGCCACGTCATCAACTTCGACGTGCCCGCCGACCCCGAGGACTACGTGCACCGGGTGGGGCGCACGGCCCGGGCCGGGGCCGTGGGCAAGGCCATCACCCTGTGCTGCGACGAGTACGCCACCCACCTGCCCTTCGTGGAGCAGTACCTGGGGGCCAAGATACCCGTGGCCTGGGCCGACGACTCCTGCTTCTTGTCCGACCAGGCCCCGGTCTACCGCCCCCGCCGCCGCGAGCCCGGGCCGGAGCGTTACGGAGAGCGCCGCGGCGAACGCCGGGGTGACCGCCGTGGCGAGCGCCGGGGTGAGCGTCAGGCTGACCGGCCGGCCGAGCGCCCGCGCCGGCCGCGTCAGGCGAGCGAGCCGGCTGGCCCGGGCGGAGAGCCCCAGGCCACGCCCCCGGGCGAGACGGCCGGCGCGCCGGCCTCGCAGCCGGCGTCCACCGCCGAGGGGGCTCCAGCGGCCAAGAAGCGCCGGCACCGCCGGCCCCGGCGTCCCAAGCCTGATCAACCCGGCTCGGACCAGCCCCAGGCCGCCCCTCCGGCCGACCCCGCCCAATCCTAGGGAGCAACAGCTAAATGCCCCGGCCAGCCGCCGCCCAGCCCCGCCTGGCCTGGGCGGCTGGCGCCCTGGGGCTAACGGCCGGCCTCAACCAGGTGGTGCTCCTGCGCGAGCTGTTGGTGCTGGCCGGCGGCAACGAGCTCAGCCTGGCCTTAAGCCTGGCCGGCTGGCTGTGCCTCAGCGCCCTGGGCAGCCTTTTGGCCTCGCGCCTGCCCCTGGCGCCCGTTTCGCCGCTGCCGGCCTTGCTGGTGGCGGGGGTGGGCGGGCTGCTGGGCCTGGTCCTGGCCCGCCTGGCGCCGGTCATCCTGGGCTTCGACCCCGGCGAGGCCGCCGGCCTGGGGCGCGCCCTGCTGTCGTGCCTTTTGGCGCTCGCGCCCGCCGGCCTGGCCGCCGGGGCGGCCTTTCCCCTGCTCCTGGCCGTGGTCCCGTCCACGGAGTCCGCCCCCAGCGGCGTCTTGGCCCGGGTCTACGGCCTGGAGGCCCTGGGAGCCGCCCTGGCCGGGGCGCTGTTTGCCACCCTTCTGGTGCCCGCCTGCTCTCCCCTGATGATCCTGCTCTTGGCCGCCTTGCTGGCCGCCGGGGTGGCCGTGGCCGTCTCCCCGCTGCCGGGACGCTGGCTGGCCTTGGCCTGGGCGCTGCTGCTGGCCTCGGGCCTTGTTCAGGCCGGCACCTGGGACCGCGTCCTGCGCCAGGCCCAGTGGCCGGGGCGGGCCATGGTGGCCCTGGCCGAGACGCCCTACGCCCAGCTCATGGCCACCCGCCAGGCCGGCCAGACCGACTTCCACGCCAGCGGCCTGTGGTTCCTTTCCTGGCCCGAGAGCCAGCGCCGCGAGCGTCTGGGCCTGCTGCCGCTGTTGGCCCTGCCCCAGGCCCGGCAGGCTTTGTTCATAGGCGGCGCGGCCCAGGGCGCGGCAATGCAGATGGCCAGTTCCAGCCAGGTGCGGGTCACGGCGGTGGAGCCCGACCCCTGGCTCTTGGACTTCGTGAGCGCCCATGCCACCCCAGGCGCGGGGCCCGACAACCTGCAAGTGGTGCACGGCGACGGCCGGCTGTTCCTGCAACGGGCCAAGGGGCGCTTTGATTTGGTGGTGCTGGACCTTCCCCCGCCGGCCACGGTGCAGCTCAACCGCTTTTACTCCCAGGAGGGGCTGGCCGCCCTGCAGCGCGCCCTCACCCCCCAGGGCGTGGCGGTGCTGGCGCTGGCCGGCCCGGGCGAGGGCCTGGGGCGTTTGCAGGCCCGCCAGATGGGCAGCCTGCTGGCGGCGGCCCGCGCCTCCTTCGCCCAGGTGCTGCCCTTCTGGGGGCCTGAGCTGTTGTTGTTCTGCGCCAAGCAGGAGGGAACCCTGAGCGAGGACCCGGCCCTTTGGCGGGAGCGCCTGGCCCAGCGGGACTGGCCCCAGGTCCACGCCGTGCGCGATGACCTCCTGGACCAGGGCCTGGACCCCTGGCGCCGGCGCCAATTCCTGGAGACCCTGGAGCTGACCGGCCCCCACCGGCCCAACCGCGACCTGCATCCCCTGGCCCTCTTGCACGACCCCCATCTCTGGGGGGTGCAACTGGGCGGACGTAGCGCCCTGGCCGAGGCCCTGGCCGGCCTGCGCGCCTGGCACCTGGGCCTGCCGCTCCTGGCCCTGGGGGCGCTCCTGGCCTGGCGTGCCCGCCGTGGGAAGGCCACCGTGGGTCGGGCCCGCCTAAGCCTGGGTTGGGGGTTGCTGGTGGCCGGCTGCACCTCCACGGCCTGGTCCCTGCTGTTGACCATGGCCTGGCAGTCGGCCTTCGGCTCGCTGTATCTGGGCTTGGCCCTGCTCTTGGGCTCCTTCATGCTGGGCATGGGCGGAGCGGCGCTCTGGGCCGGCCCCCGCCTGGAGGCCCTGGCCCGGCCCTCGGCCTGGCTGGGCCTGGGGCACTGGACCCTGGCCCTGGGCTGCCTGGCCACCCTGGGGGTAGCCCACTGGCTGTCGCTCTTGGGCGCGCCGGGCAAGGGCTACCAGGTGCTGGTGCTGGCCCTGGCCGCCCTGGACGGCGCCCTGACCGGGGCTTACTTCGCCCTGGCCGGCCGGGCCGGGCGCCTACTGGCCACCGGCCCGGCCCGCCTGGCCCGCCTGGGCGGAGGGCTCTACGGCCTGGACCTGGCCGGCGGGGTGCTGGGTGCCTTTTGGCCCCTACTTCTGGTGCCCAGCCTGGGCTTCGGGGCCTGTCTGGGGCTGTTGACCCTTCTAAATCTCACCGCCCTGGCCGCTTTTCAGAAGACAAAGGGCACCTAGACACCGCATCATTACAATATCTAATTCGTCATCCCGCCTGCCCCTGGCTGATGGTTCAAGTATGGCCGGCATGGACCCGCATGAGCCCGTTTGGCACGCCCTGAGCGGCCCAGAGGCCCTGGACAGCCTGGACGGCGAGCCTCGCCGTGGGCTGGAGCCCCAGGAGGCCCGCCGGCGCCTGGAACAGCACGGCCCCAACCAGTTGGAGACCCCCACCGGCCCCGGATCACTGCGCCGCCTGCTCGGGCAGTTCAATCAGGCCCTGGTCTACATCCTGCTGGCCTCCGGCGCGGTGACCGCCTTTCTGGGGGAATGGGTGGACGCCGGCGTGATCCTGGGGGTGGTGCTGGTCAACGCCGTGGTGGGCTATGTCCAGGAGGCCAAGGCGCTGCAGGCCCTGGCCGCCCTGTCGCGCACCATGGTGGCCGAGGCCCTGGTCCTGCGCGGGGGCCAACAGGCGCGCCTGGACGCCAGGGAGCTGGTGCCGGGAGACATAGTGTTGTTGCAGGCCGGCGACAAGGTCCCGGCTGACCTGCGCCTGCTGGCCGGGCGCGAGCTGCGCCTGGACGAGTCGGCGTTGACCGGCGAATCGCTACCCGTGGAAAAGGGCCTGGAGGCCCTGGACCCGGCCACCGAGCTGGCCGAGCGCCGCAACATGGCCTACGCCTCCACCCTGGTCACCCACGGCCAGGGGCGGGGCTTGGTGGTGGCCACGGGCGCCCACAGCGAGGTGGGGCGCATCAGCCGGCTGATGATCGAGGTTGAGACCCTGCAAACCCCCCTGACGCGTAAGATCGCCCGCTTCAGCCATCTGGTGCTGTGGGCCATCCTGGCCCTGGCCGCCGCCGCCTTCGCGGTGGGGTTGTGGCGGGGCCAGCCCCTGGTGGAGACATTCATGGCCGCCGTGGCCCTGGCCGTGGGGGCCATACCCGAGGGCCTGCCGGCGGCGGTAACCATCACCCTGGCCATCGGTGTCTCCCGCATGGCCCGCCGGCGCGCCGTGGTACGCCGGCTGCCGGCCGTGGAGACCCTGGGCAGCACCACCGTCATCTGCACCGACAAGACCGGCACCCTCACCGAGAACCGCATGACCGTGCGGGAGGTCTGGGCCGGAGGCCGCCTTTATACCGTCACCGGCGGCGGCTATGAGCCCAGGGGCGAGTTTCTGGAAGACGGGGCCAGGGTGGAGCCCCGCCAGCGTCCGGCCCTGTGGGGCACCCTCTTGGCCGGCGCCCTGTGCAACGACAGCGAACTCGTCGAGGACCAAGAGGGCTGGCGGGTGCAGGGCGACCCCACCGAGGGCGCCCTCTTGACGGCGGCGGCCAAGGCCGGCGTGGCGTTGTCGCGGGGAAGGAGCCGCCTGCCCCGCCTGGACGCCATCCCCTTTGCCTCCGAGAGCCAGTTCATGGCCACCATGCACGACGCCGGGCCGGGCCAGCCCAGGCTGGTCTACCTGAAGGGGGCGGTGGAGACCGTGCTGGAAAGATGCTCCCGGTCCCTGAGCGACCTGTGCCGGCCGGGGCCCTTGCGGCCGGAGGACATCCTGGCCCGGGCCGAGGACATGGCCGGCCGGGGGCTTAGGGTGCTGGCCCTGGCCCAGGGCCAACTGGCGCCCGATGACGCCAGCCTGGAGCACGAGGAGGTGGCCGCTGGCTACGATTTCCTGGGTCTGGTGGGCATGCTGGACCCGCCCCGCGCCGAGGCCGTGGCCGCGGTGGCGGCCTGCCGGCGGGCGGGCATAAGGGTCAAGATGATAACCGGCGACCACGCCCTGACCGCACAGGCCATTGCCCAAGAGATAGGACTGGGGGAGGCTGGCGGCCGGCTGGCCGTGCTGGGCGGCCAGGAGATAGGCTCCCTGGACGACGCGGAGCTGGCCCGGGCCGCGCGGGCCACCAGCGTCTTCGCCAGGGTGAGCCCCGAGCAGAAGCTCAGGCTGGTGAGGGCCTTGCAAGCCGGGGGCGAGGTCGTGGCCATGACCGGCGACGGGGTCAACGACGCGCCGGCCCTCAGGCAGGCCGACATCGGGGTGGCCATGGGCCTGGCCGGCACCGAGGTAGCCAAGCAGGCCGCCGACATGGTGCTGGCCGACGACAACTTCGCCTCCATAGCCGCGGCGGTGGAAGAGGGCCGGGGGGTCTTCGACAACCTGGTCAAGTTCATCGTCTGGACCCTGCCCACCAACCTGGGCGAGGGCCTGGTCATCCTGGCCGCCATCCTGTCCGGGGTGGCCCTGCCCATACTGCCAGTGCAGATACTGTGGATCAACATGACCACCGCCGTGGCCCTGGGCCTGATGCTGGCCTTCGAGCCCAAGGAGCCTGGCATCATGGACAGGCCGCCCCGCCCGCCGGCCAGGCCCATCCTCACCCGCCAGGTGCTGGAGCGTCTGTTCTTGGTGGGCGCCCTGCTCTTGGCCGGGGCCTTCGGGCTCCATGAGTGGGAGCTGGCCCTGGGGGCCAGCCAGGCCCAGGCGCGCACCGTGGCCGTCAACGTCTTCGTGCTGGTGGAGCTGTTCTACCTGTTCAACTGCCGTTCGCTCACTCGCTCCGTGTTGTCCCTGGGCCTGGCGTCCAATCCACCCCTGTTCGCCGGGGCTGGGCTCATGCTAGGGTTGCAGTTGGCCTTCACCTACTGGCCCGCGATGAACGGCATGTTCCACAGCGCGCCGGTGGGCCTTTCATCCTGGCTGCGCGCCTTGGGGGTGGCGGTGCTGGCCTTCCTGGTGGTGGAGGGCGAAAAGCGCTGGCGCCGGGCGCGGGGCGGCGGGGAGGACGGTGGGGAGCATGCTACCAGCGTCCATTAGCACGCTAGAGAGTTGCAGGGCTGGGGCCGGGTGGGTGTCTCGGTAGACTTGGACTTGGCCGAGGGGTTATTTTGAATACAGTGCTTGCCCTTTTGGTTAATCACTCTTCGGGCCGGGAGCGCAAATGACCAGCAAACCGAATGGCCAGTATCCATGGCTGCCAAGCCTGCTGGGTGTCCTGTTGCTGCTTCTTTGCTCCAGCGGAGCCCTGGCCGACTCCGGGGGCGGCGAAAAGGTGGTGGTCCAACTGCGCTGGCTGCACCAGTTCCAATTCGCCGGATATTACGCCGCCCTGGAAAACGGCTATTACCGCGAGGCGGGCCTGGACGTAACCCTGGTGGAGGGGGGGCCGGGGCGCGATCCCATCGAGGAGGTGCTCTCCGGCCGTGCCCAGTACGGGGCGGCCAGCAACGAGGTGCTCCTGGCCAGGCTGCGGGGCAAGCCAGTCAAGGTCCTGGCGGTGATCTTCCAGCAATCGCCTTCCATCCTGCTGGCGCGCAAGGCCTCGGGCATCAACACGCCCCAGGACATGCTGGGCCAGCGGGTGATGATGATGCCCGGCATGGGCGACGCCGAGCTATTGGCCATGTTCATGAAGGAAGGCGTCAGGCTGGAGAAGATACACCGCCTGCCCACCAGCTTCAACATTGATGACCTGATAACCGGCAAGACCGACGCCATCAATGCCTACCTGACCAATGAGCCCTATTACCTGGAAAAGAAGGGCATGGCGGCGGCCATCATACGCCCAGCCACCTATGGCATCAATTTCTACGGCGACTGCCTGTTCACCTCGGAGCAGGAGATCAAGGACAACCCGGAGAGGGTCAAGGCCTTCCGCCGGGCCACCTTGCGCGGTTGGCAATACGCCATGGACCACCCCGAGGAGGTCATCGAGCTCATCCTGGCCAAGCACGCGGCCAAGAAGACCCGGGACCATCTGCGCTTCGAGGCGGCGGCCATGCGCGAGCTGTTGCAGCCGGAGATGATCCAGATGGGGCACATGAACCCCGGACGCTGGCGGCACATGGCCGAGACCTTCGCCGACCTGGGGCTGGTGGCCAGGGACTTCAAGCTGGAGGGCCTGACCTATGACCCGGAAGCCAAGATTGACCTTGCCCCGTTCCTATGGGTGGGCGTCGCGGCCTTGGCGGTGCTGCTTTTCGTGGGCTCGCTGGCCGTGTTCCTGGCCAGGTTCAATCTGCGCTTGCGCAAGGAAGTGGAAGACCGCGCCCGCGCCGAGCGGCGTTTCGCCACCATGGCTGCCAACGTGCCGGGGGTTATCATCCAATTGCGCGTGGACGAAGGTGGAGGCCGCGAATACACCTACCTGAGCCCCCGCTGCCAGGAGTTTTTTGGGGTGGGGCCAGAGGAGGTGATAAGGGAAAAGCGCCTGCTCAACTGGCACCCGGAGGACCGGGAGAGGATCAACCGCCAGATAGCCAACAGTTTCGCCACCCGCACCAGCCACAACCTGGTGGGGCGCATCCTTCTGCCCGGCGGCCAGGAGAAATGGGTCAATCTGACCGCCGCGCCCAACCCGCAGCCCGATGGCCAATTGTTTTACGACGGCTTCATCCTGGACATCACCCAACGCAAGCTGGCCGAGCTGGAGTACCTGGCCAGCGAACGCAAGATCAAGGCCATGAGCCAGGCGGTGGAGGATGCCCTGGTGATGCTGGATAGCGCCGGCCGAGTGGTCTTCTTCAACCCGGCGGCGGAGAGGCTCTTCGGCTACACGGCCAGCGAGGCCATGGGCCTGGACTTCCATGGAATGGCCACGCCCCCCCAGTACAGGGAAAAGGCCAGGGAGGGACTGCGCCGTTTCGCCCAGACCGGGCAGGGGCCGGTGCTGGGCACCACCACCGAAATCGAGGCCCTGGATCGCCAGGGGCGCGCATTTCCAGTCGAGGTTACCCTGTCGTCGTTTCAGATGGACCATGAGTGGTTCGCGGTGGGCACGGTGCGCGACATCAGCGAGCGCAAGCGGGCCGAAGCGGCCCTGGCCAAGAACCAACAGATGCTGCAAAGGATACTGGACAGCAGCCCCTTGGGAGTGGCCATCTCCTCCGAGGGCCTGATCGTCTTGGCCAACCCCCGCTACGGCGAGCTGGTCAACGCGCGCCTTGGCGACCCAGCCCGGCAGATTTACGTTGACCCCCAGGACCGTGAGCGCATGGTGCGCGCCCTGGAGCAAGCGGAGGTGGCGCCGGAAATGGAGGTGCGCATGCGCGGGCCCCGGGGCGAGGTGCGCGATATATTGGCCACCTTCATGAAAACCGAGTTCGAGGGTAAGCCGGGCATCCTGGGTTGGCTGATGGACATCAGCGAGCGCAAGCGGGTGCAGGAGGAGGTGCGTCAACACGTCGAGGACCTGGAGCGCTTCAACCGCCTGACCCTGGGGCGCGAGGAGCGCATGATCGAGCTCAAGGAAGAGATCAACGGCCTGCTGGAGAAGATGGGCCAGGGACAGAAATACAGGATCGTGGGCCAGCCGGAGATGCAATAACCTGGGAGGAGGCGCGCCATGTTCAAGGAGGAGAGGGACGACCTGAAGTTCACGTGGGACATGTTGGGCGACATCGCCGAGGGTAGGCCCAACCTGGGCAACAGCATGAACGTGGCGGTCTACCGGCTGATGCAGTTCACCCTGCGCGACGTGCTCATCAGGGACTTGGGGCCACGGGCCGCCGACCGCATATATTACGAGGCCGGCCGGTCGGCCGGGCGCCAGTTCTACAAGAACCTGGTGACCCAGCGGACCGACTTCAACCAGTTCGTGGTGGAGGTGCAAAAGCTCCTGGCCGAGTTGAACATCGGCATCCTGCGCCTGGAAAAGGCCGACCTGGACAAGATGCACTTCATACTCACCGTGGCCGAGGACCTGGACTGCTCGGGCCTGCCCATGACCAACGAGAGCATCTGCACCTACGACGAGGGGTTCATCAACGGCCTGTTCCTGGAGTTCACCGGCCAGGACTTCGAGGTCAAGGAGATAGACTGCTGGTGCACCGGTGACCGCGTGTGCCGCTTCGAGGTCAAGCCAAGGGCGTAGATCAAGATGCTTGAGGTAAACGAAGAGATTTTAGACAAGATCAGCGAGGTCTTCTATCTGATCCTCAAGGGCAGGCAACCCCAGGCCATCGCCCTGCCCGAGGGCCTTCCCGACAACGAGATCGGGCAGGCGGTGGGCTACCTAAACCAGTTCATCGCCGAGTACAACTCCATCACCGGTTTGGTGCAGGCCCTGGCCAAGGGCGACGTTGACCACCAGGCCCCCCGGGGCGGCAGCCTCATGCTGGCTTCCCTAAAAAACCTGCAGGGCAACCTGCGCCACCTGACCTGGACCACCCAGCAGATCGCCAGGGGCGACTTCAGCCACCAGGTGGGGTTCATGGGGGAGTTCTCCCAGGCCTTCAACAGCATGGCCAGGCAGTTGGAGAAGAGCTTCAAGGAGCGCGAGGAGGCCGCCCAGGCCATGGAGGCCCGGGTGGCCGACCTGGCCAAGGCCCGGCGGGCCATGCTCAACATCATGGAGGACCTGGACCAGGAAAAGAAGAAGGCCGAGAAGGCCAACGAGGTATTGGCCGCCGAGATAGTCGAGAAGGAGGAGGCCCAGCGGCTCCTGGAGGAACGCACCCTGGGCCTGGAGCGCAAGCATCAGCAACTGACCCAGTTGATAGAGAGGCTCCCCCTGCCGGCGGCCCAGTTCTCCTCCGAGGGCGAGGTCCTGAGCTTCAACCGGGCCTTCAAGGACCTTTTGGGCTACACCACCGAGGACATCCCCAACGTGGAGGCCCATTGGCCGCTTTTCTACCCCGACCCCCAGGTGCGCGAGTTGGCCAAGGAGGGGTGGACCAGGGAGCTGCGGGAATCGGCCACGATGGGAAGGGGCGCCCTTCCCCTGAACTCCAAGGTCGTGGCCAAATCCGGCGAGGTGAAATGGGTCCAGGTGCATTCCATACAGGTGGGGGACCTGGCCCTGGTGGTGTGGGTGGATTTCACCGAGCAGAAGAACTATCAAAGCGCCCTGAAAAAGGCCCGGGAACAGGCCGAGGCGGCCACCCAGGCCAAGAGCGACTTCCTGGCCAACATGAGCCACGAGATTCGCACGCCCATGAACGCCATCATCGGCATGAGCCATCTGGCCCTGAAGACCGAACTGAGCCCCAAGCAGCGCGACTATATGGAGAAGATACAGGGCAGCGCCCAGGCCCTGTTGGGCATCATCAACGACATCCTGGATTTCTCCAAGATCGAGGCCGGCAAACTGGCCATGGAGACCATTGACTTCGAGTTGGACCAGGTGCTGGACAACGTGGCAAACCTGGTGGGCATCAAGAGCCAGGAAAAGGGCCTGGAGCTTTTGTTCAAGGTGGACCGCGGGCTGCCCAACCAGCTCAAGGGCGACCCCCTGCGCCTGGGCCAGGTGCTGGTCAACCTGGCCAACAACGCGGTCAAGTTCACCGACAAGGGCGAGATCGTCATTACTGTGGCCCTGGAGGAGATGGCCCAGGACCAGGTGCGCGCCCGCTTCTCGGTGCGCGACACCGGCATCGGCATGACCGAAGAGCAGCGCGGGCGGCTCTTCCAGGCCTTCAGCCAGGCCGACACCTCCACCACCCGCAAGTACGGCGGCACCGGCCTGGGGCTGACCATCAGCAAGCGCCTGGTGGAGATGATGCGCGGCGATATCTGGGTGGAGAGCCAGCCCGGCCAGGGCAGCGAGTTCATCTTCACGGCGGCCTTCGGCCTGGGCCAGGTCGAGGCCCGGCGCCCCCTGCAGCCCCACCCCGACCTGCGGGGCCTCAAGGTGCTGGTGGTGGATGACAACCAGACCAGCCTGGAGATTCTGGAGGGCATGCTGACCGCCATGTCCTTCGGGGTGCAGACGGCCTTGAGCGGCCAGGAGGGCCTGGAAAAGATCAAGACCGCCAGCGGCGGCGGGCGTCCCTTTGACCTGGTGCTCATGGACTGGAAGATGCCCGGCATGGATGGCCTGACCGCCTCGCAGAGGATCAAGGCCGACGCCAGCCTGGCCAGGCAGCCGGCCATCATCATGGTCACCGCCTATGGCCGCGAGGAGGTCTTGCAGCGCGCCGAGAAGATCGGCCTGGAGGGCTTTCTGCTCAAGCCGGTGAGCCCCTCCATGCTTCTGGACGCCATCATGGCCGCCTTTGGCAAGGAGGCCCCCGGCGAGGGCAGGGCCGCCCGCCAGCGGGGCCAGGAGACCCAGGCCATGGCGGGCATCCAGGGCGCCCGGGTACTGTTGGTGGAGGACAACGAGATTAACCAGCAGGTGGCCCAGGAGATATTGGAGGGCGCGGGGCTATTGGTCACCATCGTGGGCGACGGTAGGCAGGCCGTGGAGGCCGTGGAGGCCGGCAACTACCACGCGGTGCTCATGGACGTGCAGATGCCGGTGATGGACGGCTACAGCGCCAGCCGCGCCATACGCCAGGACAGGCGTTTCGATGACCTACCCATCATCGCCATGACCGCCAACGCCATGGCTGGCGACCGCGAGAAGGCCCTGGAGGCGGGCATGAACGACCACGTGGCCAAGCCCGTCAACCCCGACCTGCTCTTCGCCGCCCTGGCGCAATGGATCAAGCCGGGCGTGCGCGGTTTTACGCCCGGCGCCCCGGCCCCGGCGCCTGAGCCCCCGGCCCAGGCGCAAGAGCAGCTGCCGCCGGCCATCGAGGGCGTGAACCTGGAGGAAGGCCTCAACCGCGTGGGGGGCAACGCCAGGCTCTACCGGGGCCTATTGGTCAAGCTGCGCGACGAGTACGCCGGCGCCGCCGATGAGCTGTCCCAGATGTTGTCGATGGAGAGGTTTGAGGATGCCCAGCGCCTGGCCCACAGCGTCAAGGGCGTGGCCGGCAACGTGGGGGCCTCTGGCTTGCAGGCGGTGGCCGGCGAGCTGGAGGCGGCCATCCGGGACGGCGAGCAAACGGCGTGGCCCGGCAAACTGGCGGGCTTTGCCCAGGCCCTGGCCGCCCTGGCGGCGGCCCTGCAAGTCCTGGGCGGCGCCGGCCCGGCCCCGGCCCCGGCGACAGGCCCCGCCGCCAGCCCCCAGGAGCTGGCCGCGGGCCTGGAGGACCTCTTGCCCCACCTCAAGACCCGCAAGCCCAAGCAGTGCCAGGAGGCCCTGGAGCGCCTGGCCGGCCTGGCCTGGCCGCCGGAGCTGTCCATGGAGCTGGCTGATCTGGGCAAGCTGGTCAAGAAATACAAGTTCAAGGAGGCCCTGCCGTTGGTGGAGTCGCTGCTGTCCAAACTGAAAGACTAGGTGAACAACATGAAGGGTATTGACGAATGCACCGTCTTGGTGGTGGACGACACAGAGGCCAACGTGGACATCCTGGTGGACGCCCTGGGCGACACCTACTCGGTCATGGTGGCCATGGACGGCGAGAGCGCCCTGGAGAGCGTGGCCGAGGAGCCGCCGGACATCATCCTCTTGGACATCATGATGCCGGGCATTGACGGCTACGAGGTTTGCCGCCGGCTCAAGAGCCAGCCGGCCACGGAGGGCATCCCCGTGATCTTTCTGACGGCCATGACCGAGATAGCCAACAAGACGCGGGGCTTCGAGGTGGGGGCCGTGGACTACATCACCAAGCCCTTCGAGGTGCTGGAGGTGCAGGCCCGGGTGAGGACCCATCTGTCGCTGGAACTGGCCCGCCGCGAGCTGGCCCAGCAGAACGAAGTACTGGAGATCAAGGTGGCCGAGCGCACCATGGAGCTGGCCCTGACCCAGGACGTGACCATCCACAGCCTGGCCAGCCTGGCCGAGACCCGCGACAACGAGACCGGCGGGCACATTCTGCGCACCCAGCGCTACGTCAAGGCCCTGGCCAAGAAGCTGGCCACCACCCCCAAGTACGCCCCGCTCCTGGACCAGCGCACCATCCAGCTCTATTTCAAGTGCGCGCCCCTGCACGACATCGGCAAGGTGGGCGTGCCGGATGCCATCCTGCTCAAGCCGGGCAAGCTCACCGACGAGGAGTTCGCCATCATGAAGACCCACTGCGAGCTGGGCTACCAGGCCCTCTTGCGGGCCGAGAAGCTCCTGGCGGCCGAGAGCCAGCTTTCCTTTTTGTCGCAAGCCATGGACATCGCCTACACCCACCACGAGAAATTCAACGGCAGCGGCTACCCCCGGAGCTTGGCCGGCGAGGACATCCCGTTGTCGGGGCGCATCATGGCCGTGGCCGACGTCTACGACGCCCTGATCTGCAAGCGGGTGTACAAGCCGCCCTTCAGCCACGAGAAGGCCGTGGCCATCATCTCCGGCGACGCGGGCAGTCATTTTTGCCCCGACGTGGTGGCGGCCTTCCTGGAGCTGCAAGAGGAGTTCCGCAGAATCGCCCTGGAGCTGGCCGACCATGAAGAGGAGCGCCAAGCCCTGCTCGGATAGAGCCAAAACCAATAGCCTTGGAGGCCGGCCATGAGCCAGGCAACTGGCAAGGCCCCGCGCTCAAGCAACAACCCAAGGGTGCCGCCCCATGACGCTTAGGGTCATAATCATTGCCCTGCTCTTGTGGGGGCTGATGGCGCCGTGGGCCCAGGCGGCCCCCGCCAGGCTTACCGTGGCCGTGGGCTCCGACAGCGTACCCTTCTACTTTAAGGACAAGCAGGGCCTGCCCCAGGGCCTGGTGGTGGACCTGTGGAAACTCTGGTCGCGGAAGACCGGGGTGGCCGTGGAGTTCAAATCGGTGCCCTTCGGCCAAACCCTGACCCTGGTGGCCCAGGGCCAGGCCGACGTGCACGCCGGCTGCTTCCAGAGCCCCCAGCGCCAGGAGTTCCTGGACTTCGTGGTGCCGGTCTGCAACGTGCAGACCAACCTGTTCGTGCACCAGAACATCTTCGGCGTGGAGGGCCTCGACGGCCTGCGCGGCTTTAGGGTGGGGGTGATCGCCGGTGACTACGCCCTGGAGTACCTGGAGGGCAAGCTGCCCCCCTCCTCCCTGGCCATCTACCCTGACAACGTGGCCCTTTTCGAGGCCATCGCCCGGGGAGAGGTGCTGGTCTTCATCAAGGACACGGCCATCGCCCTGGATCAGCTCGCCCGCCTGGGCCTGCTGCACCAGTATCGCTTCGACATCGAGCGGCCCCTGTACCAGCGGCCATGGGTGGCGGCGGTGCGGCGGGGAAACACGCAACTGGCCGAGCTGGTGCGCCAGGGCATGGAGCAGATCACCCCCGAGGAGCGGGCGGCCCTGGAGCTGCGCTGGGTCAAGAGCGCCAGCGTCAAGACCAAGGAGCGCCTGGTCATCTCCTGCCCCAAGGGCAACGCGCCCTTCACCATCCTCACCCCCTCGGCGCGGCCGGCCGGGCTCTTGGTGGACATCTGGCGGCTCTGGGCGCAGAAGACTGGCAGGCAGATCGAGTTTCGCTTCGAGGACTGGGCCGGCTCGCTGCGCGCCCTGGAGCTGGGCCAGGCCGACATCCACTCTGGCCTGTTCCATACCGCCGAGCGCGCCTGGCGCATGGATTTCTCCACGCCCTTCTACGGCGCCCCGGCCGGGGTCTTCTACAACCCCCGCTACCTGCGCCCGGCGCGCGTCGAGGACCTGGCCGGCCAGGAGGTGGGCGTGGTGGCGGGTTCTTTCCTGGACCAGCATCTGCGTGACAACCACCCCGAAATGCGCATCAAGGCCTATGCCGACAGCGACGTCCTGATACGCGCGGCGGCCGACGGCCAGGTCAAGGCCTTCGCGGCCGAGGTGGCGGCGGCCATGGCCAACCTGGACCGCCTGGGCGAGCGGGGGTCCTTCCGGCGCCTGGAGGGCTGGCAGATCAGCCGGCGCATCCACGCCGCGGTGCGCAAGGGCGACCAGGAGTTGTCGTCCCTGGTCGCCGCCGGCTTCGAGGCCATCGGCCCCCAGGAGCTGGCCGAGATCGAGCGGCGCTGGATCAGCGCCCCGGAGATGCAGTACCTGGGGGGCACCCCCGCGCTGCCCCGGCTGAGCCCGGAAGAGAAGGCCTGGCTGGAGGACCACAAGGTTATCGTCTTGGGCGCGGCCCAGGATTATCCCCCGCTGGAGTTCATGAGCGAGGACGGGGTCCACCAGGGGCTGGCCGCCGAGTACCTGGGCCTTTTGGAGAAGCGGCTGGGCGTGCGCCTGCGGGCGGTGAGCGCCTTTGCCTGGTCCGACATGCTGGAAAAGGTCAAGCGCAAGGAGCTGGCCGGCGCGGCCTGCATCGCCCAGAGCGAGGACCGCGAGAGCTTCCTCAAGTTCAGCAAGCCCTATTTCTACAGCCCCTACATGGTCTTCACCAGCAAGGGCGGCCCCGCGGTGGCCTCCCTGGGCGAGTTGGACAGCCAGACCGTGGCCGTGGAGAACGGCTTCTACCTGCACGGCCGCCTGCGCGAAGAATACCCGCGCATCAAGCTGTTGACCGTGCCCAACACCCAGGCGGCCCTGGAAGCGGTGGCGGCGGGCCAGGCCCGGGCCTATGTGGGCAACCTGTTGGTGGCGGAGTACATCATCAAGCGCGAGGCCCTGGCCGATCTACGCATAGCCTGTACCGCTCCCTGGCCGGGCGCCCAACTGCGCATCGGTGTCCGCCCCGACTGGCCCCAATTGGTGAGCATCCTGGACAAGGCCCTGGACACCATAACCACCCAGGAGCAGGCCGAGATCAACAGCCGCTGGCTGCCGCCCCGGGCCACGACCCTGGCCGGATCGCTGGTGATGACGCTCACCCCCAAGGAGAGGGCCTGGCTGGAGGGCAAACAGCGGCTGCGCCTGGGGGTGGACCCCAACTGGCCACCCTTTGAGTACATCGGGCCAGACAGGGCCTATGCGGGCATGGCCTCGGATTACGTGCGCCTTCTGGCCGAGAAGCTGGGACTGGTCATGGAGGTGGTCCCCGGCCTGACCTGGACCCAGGCCCTGGAGGGGACCAGGACCGGACAGGTGGATCTCTTGGCCAGCGCCGCCCAGACCCCGGAGCGGAGCAAATTCCTGAACTTCACCAAGCCCTACCTGACCTTCCCCATGGTCGTGGTCACCCGCGACGACGCGCCCTTCATCACCGGCCTGGAGGGCCTGGCGGGCAAGACGGTGGCGGTGGGCCAGGGCTACATATCCCACGAACTGCTGGCCAACAACCACCCGGAGTTGAAGCTCCAGCCCGTGGGCGACATCAAGCAAGGCCTGCTGGCGGTCAGCCAGGGCTCGGCCCAGGCCCTGGTGGACAACCTGGCCTCCATCACCCACTTCACCAGGGAAGCCGGCCTGACCAACCTCAAGATCGCCGCCTCCACGCCCTATTCCTTTGACCTGTGCTTTGCCGTGCGCCAGGACTGGCCAGAGCTGGCGGGGATACTGGAAAAGGCCCTGGCCGAGATCAGCCCCGCCGAGAAGGCCCGCATCCACGATTCCTGGGTGTCCATGCGCTTCGAGCACGGGGTGGACTGGGCCTACGTGTGGCGGATGTTGGCGGCCATCGTGGGGGTCTGCCTGGCCGTGCTGGCGCTGTTTGTGTATTGGAACCGGCGCCTGCAAAAGGCGGTGCGCCAGCGCCGCCAGGCCGAGGAGGCCCTGGGCAAGAGCGAGGCCCAACTGCGCGCCCTGGTGGACAGCTCGGCCGACACCATCATCGTGCTGGACACCGGGCGGCGCATCATAGACTGCAACCAGGCCTTCAGCGAGCAGTTCGGCTACCAGCGGCCGGAGGCCATCGGCCAGTCGGCGCGGCTGGTGCACCCCGACGACCAGTCCTTTGAGCGCTTCGGCCGCGAGGTCTATCCCCAGGTCAGGGACCAGGGCTCCTGGCGGGGCGAATGGCTCTACATGCGCCGGGACGGCAGCACCATGCCCATGGAAAACGTCATGTCGGCCTTTCGCGGGCCGGACGGCGCCATCGGCGGCTACTCGGCGGTGATGCGCGACATAACCGCGCGCAAGCGTACCGAGGCCGCCCTGGAGGCGGCGCGCCAGGAGCTGGAGGACCGCGTGGCCCAGCGCACCGCCGAGCTGGAGAGCGTGGTGCAGGCCCTGCAGGAAGAGATATACGAGCGCCAGCAGGTGGAGATCAGCCTGCGCAAGAGCGAGGAGGAGCACCGGGCGGTGCTCAACGCCTCGCCCAACTGCATCATCGCCTACGACAACCAGGGCAAGGTCGTCTACGTCAACCCCGCCTTCACCCGCGTCTTTGGCTGGAGCGCCCAGGAGGTCATCGGCCAGCGCCTGGACTTCATCCCCGAACCGGAGAGAGACAGCGCCGCCAATGCCGTGAAGGAGGCCTACCGCCTGGACGGCGGGGTCTACTCCTTCGAGTCGCGCCTGTACACCAAGCAGGGCCAAATCATAGACGTCAGCATCAATATCACCGTCTTCCTGGACGTGGCGGGCAAGCCCGTGGGCCTCTTGGCCGCCCTGGAGGACATCAGCGAGCGCAAGCGCAACGAGGAGGAGCTGAACCTCTACCGCCAGGAGCTGGAGCACCTGGTGGAGGCGCGCACCGCCGAGCTGGCCGTGGCCATGGAGAAGGCCCAGGAGGCCGACCGCCTCAAGTCGGCCTTTTTGGCCTCCATGTCCCACGAGCTGCGCACGCCCTTGAACTCCATCATCGGCTTCACGGGCATCATCCTGCAGGGGCTGGTGGGGCCGCTCAACGACGAGCAGGCCAAGCAGATGGGCATGGTGCAGCACAGCGCCCGCCACCTGCTCAGCCTGATAAACGACGTGCTGGACATCTCCAAGATCGAGGCCGGCCAGCTCAAGGTGGAGCCCCAGCCCTTTGACATGGCCAAGCTGATCGCCGAGGTGCACGGCGGCCTCAGGCCCCTGGCCGACAAAAAGGGCCTGGTCTTGGAGTGCCGGGTGGGCCCGGAGGTGGGGCGGGTGGTCAGCGACCGCCGGCGGGTGGAGCAGATACTCATCAATCTGCTGAACAATGCCGTTAAGTTCACGGAGCAGGGGGGCGTTTATCTGGATTGCCGGGTGCAAGACGGCCATGTGCTGACCAGCGTGCGCGATACAGGCATCGGCATCAAGCCCGGGGACCAGGCCAAGCTGTTCCAGCCCTTCCGGCAGATAGACACCGGCCTGGCCCGGCGCTACGAGGGCACCGGCCTGGGGTTGAACATCTGCAAGAAGCTGGTGGACATGCTGGGAGGCGGCATCTGGGTGCAAAGCGCGGGAGAAAACCAGGGCAGCACCTTCAGCTTTACCCTGCCCTTGGAAGGAAGGGGCGAACATGCCTAAAAAAGTGCTGGTCATCGAGGACAATCACCAGAACATGTACCTGACCACCTTCATGCTGGAGCGGCATGGCCACAAGGTCCTGCAGGCCTGGGACGGTCAGCAGGGCATCGAGATGGCCGCCCAGGCCCTGCCCGACCTGATTCTCCTGGACATACAGTTGCCGGAGATGGACGGCTACGCGGTGGCCAAGGCCCTGAAGGCCGACCCCCGCCTGGCCATGGTGCCCATCGTGGCGGTGACCTCCTACGCCATGGCCGGCGACCGGGAGCGCATCCTGGCCTCCGGCTGCAACGGCTATATAGAAAAGCCCATCAACCCCGAAACCTTCCTGGCCCAGATCGAACAGTTCCTGGCCCCCGCGGGACCTGGAGAGGTATGACCATGGCCAAGTTATTGGTGGTGGACGATCAGGAGGCCAACCGCTACCTACTGGAGGTGCTGCTCAAGGGGCACGGGCATAGCGTGGCCACGGCGGGCAACGGCGTGGAGGCCCTGGCCAAGGCCCGCCAAGACCCTCCCGAGGTGATTATCACCGATATACTCATGCCCGAGATGGATGGCTTCGCCCTCTGCCGGGCCTGGAAGAAAGACCCCACCCTGAGCGGCATTCCCCTGATCTTCTACACCGCCACCTACACCGACCCCAAGGACGAGGAGTTTGCCTTAAGCCTGGGCGCCATCCGGTTCATCGTCAAGCCCACCGAGCCCGAGCTGTTCATGGCCATCCTGGAGGAGGTGCTGGAGGAGCACCGTGAGGGCCGGCTGGCGGACGCCGTCCCGTTGGTGGAAGAGGAAGGCGTGTTCCTGCGCGGATACAACCAGACCCTCATCCACAAGCTGGAGGACAAGATAGGGCAGTTGGAGCAGGCCAACAAGCGGCTGCTGCAAGAGGTGGAGGAACGCAAGCGGGCCGAGCGCGACTTGAGGCGCAGCGAGGAGAAATACCGCACCCTCATGGAGGCCGTGGCCGACCCGGTGATCGTCTACGACCACGGCGGCAAGGTCATGTACGTCAACCGGGCCTTCACCAGGGTCTTCGGTTGGAGCGCGGGGGAGGTCGTGGGCCGGCCCCTGGACCTGGCCCCGCCGGGCGAGGGCGACCAGACCCGGCGCCGCCTTTACGGCGCCCTGGCCGGCGAACCCTGCCATGGCTGGGAGGGGCATTGCCTGACCAAGGACCACCGGGTGGTGGACGTCAACCTCAGCGCCGCCTGCCTGCGCGACGACGAGGATGCCTTGCAGGGCATAGTGGTCAGCCTGAAGGACATAACGCAAAAAAAGCTGGCCGAACAGGAGCAGGAAAAGCTCAGGACCCAGTTGATCCAATCGCAGAAGATGGAGTCCCTGGGCACCCTGGCCGGCGGCATAGCCCACGACTTCAACAACCTCCTGGCGGTGATGACCGGCTTCTCCGAGCTGGCCCTGGAGTGTGTACTGGGCCAGGGGAGCGCCTCCCAGCACCTGCGGCAAGTGATACAGGCCGGTGAGCGCGCCACCGACCTGGTGCGCAAGATTCTGACCTTTAGCCGCCGCAGGGCGGCGGAGATGCGGCCCCTGGACCTCAACCGTGAGATAGGCCAGGCCGTGACCCTTCTGGAGCGGACCCTGCCCAAGATGATAAGTGTGCACACCCATCTGGCCGGCGACCTCAAGACCATCAACGGCGACCCCAACGAGCTGGAACAGGTGATAATCAATCTGGCCACCAACGCCCAGGACGCCATGCCCCAGGGTGGGCGCCTGGTCCTGGAAACCAATAACGTCACCGTGGCCGAGGACTTTAGCGCCGCCTACCTCAAGGTGGAACCGGGCGATTACGTGCTGTTGCAGGTATCCGACACCGGCCAGGGCATGGACGCCCATACCAGGGAGCAGATATTCGATCCCTTCTTCACCACCAAGGGGCCCGGCAAGGGCACCGGCCTGGGGCTTTCCACGGTCTATGGCATCGTCAAAAGCCACGGGGGACACATCTCCTGCTACAGCGAGCCTGGCTACGGCACTACCTTCAAAATATTCCTGCCGGTATTTCATGGGGCCGATGCCCAGCCATCCCTGCCCACGCCCGCTCAGGCCCCGCCGGAGGGGGGGCAGGAGAAAATCCTGCTGGTGGACGACGAAAAGCTGCTCCTGGAACTGGGGCAGACTATCCTTAGCCAGGTGGGATACCAGGTCATGACCGCCCAAAGCGGCGAGGAGGCCATTGAGCTCTATGGCAAGCACATGGACCAACTGGACCTGGTCATCACCGACCTGAGCATGCCGGGCATGGGAGGCTACAAGACGCTCAAGACCATCCTGGAGATCAACCCCCAGGCCAAGGTGGTCATCGCCAGCGGCTACACGGCCAACAGCCAGGTAAAAAGCGCCCTGGAGTCGGGGGCCGTGGGTTACGTGCCCAAGCCCTTCGGGCGGGTGGAGCTTTTGAGCAAGATCAGGCAGGCCTTGGACGGCGGGGAGGCCTGAGGACCCAGGGCGGCCACCGCCAGGTTCACCAGCTTTGCCGCACCAGGTCCAACACCTGGCCGGCGGTGACGGCGCGCAGCGGCACGCAGGCCGCGCCCAGGTACTCGGCCATGGCCCGGCAGAGGTTGATCTCGTGGTGGTGGCCCACGTCGGGGTCCACCAGCACGAAGCGGGCGCGCATCTCCTGGCGTAGCCGGCGGGAGAGGTTCAAGACCTCGCGGTCGGCATAGCCGCCGTCACCCCAGTTGTCGCCCCAGCCGCCGCCCTTGTCACCAGCGGCCCTGGAGAGGTCCTGGCCCTCGAAGGACACCGCCAGGGGCACGTTGGGCCGGCCGTCGGTGAGGATCACCACCAGGGGTTGCACCTTGGGGTCCTGGGCCAGCTCGCGCCCCAAGGCCCGGCCCAGGAGCACCAGGCCGGCGGCCAAGGGCGTCTTGCCGCCGGTGGGCAGCTCGGCCAGCATGCGCCGGGCCACCTCCACGCTGGCCGTGGGGGGCAGCATCTCGCGGGCGGAGAGGCCCCCGAAGGTGATGACCCCCACGCGGTCGCGCTTCTGGTAGGCCTCGGTGAGTAGCCCCAGCACGGCGGCCTTGGTTTCCCGCATGCGGGCGGCGGCGTTCATGGAGCCCGATGCGTCCACGCAAAAGATGAGCAGGCGCCCTCGCCGGGCGGTGCGCACCTTTTCGCGCAGGTCGGGCCTCAACACCACCAGGGCCGGCCCGCCCGGGCGGCGCCGCGCCCGTTGATGGGGCGCCGCGGCCCGAAAGGTGGCGTCAAAGGCCAGGGAGCGCCCCAGCCGCTCCGCCGAGGCCCGCAGGTAGCGCCCCCGGTCGCCGGTAACCTGGCGGGATGAGCGGCGGCCGGCCTGTTTCTGGCTGGTGCCCTCGCGGGCCGGCAGGCGGGTGGCGATGGGCCTTACCGCCGCCGGCGCCAGGACGGACAGGCCGCGCTCCTGGCCGGGGGCGTGGCCGGCCTGGGCGGGCTCTGGGGGACCGGCCGCCCGCGCCGCCTGGGGAGGCGGGGAGGGTTCCTCCTCCTCGCGGGGCCGGGAGGCGGCCGGGCGCGGGCGGGGCAGGAGCTGGGCAGGGGATTGGTCCTGGCCGGTGGCCCGGTGCAACAGGGCCAGGGGCGCCACCTGGCGCACCAGCTCCCGGCCGGCCCGTTTGAGCCCCTGCCAGGCGGCCAGGGCGCGGGCGGCGCGCACTATCGCCAACTCGCCCCGCGCCCCCCGGCTGCCGGCCTGGGCCGCCAGGCGGGCGCCCTCGGCCCGGGCGCCCTGGCTAACCTCCACGGCCAACAGGCGTTGGCGGGCCCGGGCCAGGCGGCGGCGCAGGTCCTCCTGGGCTGGCGCCCAGAGGGCCGCGAAGGCCGCGGGGTCGGCCTCGTAGGTCAGGCGGCGTTTTATCACCTCCATGCGCAAGGCCGGGTCGGCCTCGGCGGTCACCTCCACGCACAGGCCGAAGCGGTCCAAAAGCTGCGGCCCCAGGGGGCCTTCCTCGGGGTTGTAGGAGGCGATCAGGGCGAAGCGGGCGGGGTAGAGGCGGCTTAGGCCCTCGCGCTCCAGGCGGGCCTGGCCGCTGGCCGCGGCGTCCAGGAGCAGGTGGGTCAGGTGCAAGGGCAGCAGATTGATCTCGTCCACATAGAGCACCCCCCCGTGGGCCTGGGCCAAGAGCCCCGGGCGTGGGCGCAAGCGGCCTTGCCCTACGGCGGTCTCCAGGTCCAGGGAGCCTAGCAGGCGGTCCTCGGTGGCGCCCAGGGGCAGGTCCACGAAAGGCGCGGCCGGGGGGCGGCGTGCCGCCGTGGTCAGGGGCGGCAGCAGGCTGGCCAGGCCCCGGGCGGCGGTGGACTTGGCGGTGCCCTTCTCGCCGCGCAAGAGCACCCCGCCCAGGTCCAGGTCTATGACCGCCAGGACCAGGGCCAGCTTCATGGTCTCCTGCCCCACCAGGGCCGCCAGGGGGTACCCGGCCGGGAGCCCCGGCTGCCGTAACGGGTCGGGCGGGGCTGTCATGCTGGCAGTTCGCGTTGGCTCCCGGTGGGGCCAGCCAGGCTATACAAAGAGACCGCGGTCATGGTGGAACCTCAAATAAAGATGGGGGCCGGCTCAAATATAGGTCCGGGGCCGGCTGGTGTAAAGCGAGACAAACTCAGGTGGCTGGTGGGGGTGAGGCCGGGAGGACCATGGTAACAAGTGTGCATCAATAACATTATAGGTGACTATATAAGTTATTATAAACAAGTAATTACTGCTTATTAAATGCAGTAACAAGAAATTTTCTACCAACATGGCCGAGGGTTAAATTGATTTGACTAATTGTTTAGTATTTGCATTTCCTATTTGACCCTACTAGGTCAGATTTAGCATAATGCGGCAGAAATAAAGGGGAACTCGGAATTTATCGCACAAATTGCACAACAAAACTCCTACAGTTTTGCTGGCGAATAGCGGCTCTTACTCGCACCGCGGAAACATTAGGTATCGCGCGGCGGGGGTGCGGGCCAACGCGGTATTAGGGCTTGCTGGCGGTAAAAGGCCTATGCTAAGTGGATATATGGGGCGAGGGCCGTGCTTGGGCAACCTGGGTAAGGCCTGGCGGCTCGTGGGGAGGCCGCCTCGTCCCTATAGGGTAGGCTGGGCCAGCGGTTGAAGGCGAACGGTAAACTGGTTCGCAACAGGGTTTCCTCGACCATGAAGGCGAGGAGCAAGGAGGTCTAAGGGAGATGGAGCATAAAGACGAAGTGTTGGAGATCATGGAGAGCAAAGGGGTGAATCGGCGTGATTTCATCAAGTACTGCACGCTGGTAACCTCGGTGCTGGGTCTGGCCCCCACCATGATCCCCAGGGTGGCCCAGGCCGTGACCGCCAAGGAGCGTCCCACGGTGATCTGGCTGCAGTTCGCCGAGTGCACCGGCTGCAGCGAGGCGCTTCTGCGGACCACCTATCCTTGGGTTGACGACCTGGTCCTGGAAGTCCTCAACATCGCCTATCACGAAACCATCATGGCCCCCTCGGGCGAGGCGGCCGAGAAGTCCCTGCACGACGCCATGGAGAAGTACAAGGGCAAGTACATCCTGCTGTGCGAGGGCGGCATCCCCATGAAGGACGGCGGCATCTACGGCAAGGTGGGCGGCAAGACCATGCTGGACATCGCCAAGGCCGCCACCAAGGACGCCCTGGCCACGGTGTGCATCGGCACCTGCGCCTGCTACGGCGGCGTGCAGGCGGCCAAGCCCAACCCCACCCAGGCCGTGAGCGTGGCCAAGGCCACCGGCGCCAAGACCATCAACATCGCCGGCTGCCCGCCCAACGCCATCAACATCGTGGCCACCGTGGTGCATTACCTCCTGCTGGGCAAGCTGCCGGCCACCGACAAGGAAGGCCGTCCGCTGTTCGCCTACGGCAAGCTCATTCACGACGACTGCCCCCGCCGCTCTCACTACGAGAACAAAGAGTACGTCAAGAAGTTCGGCGACGAGGGCGCCAAGAAGGGCTGGTGCCTGGCCGAGGTCGGCTGCAAGGGCCCCAACACCCACAACAACTGCGCCCGAGTACTGTTCAACGACGGCACCAACTGGCCCGTGGGCGCCGGCCACCCCTGCATCGGCTGCTCCGAGCCGGACTTCTGGGACACCCAGGCTCCGTTCTACGAGGCCATCTAGGCAGGGCTTGCTTTGGGTGAGATTTTACTTAGCTCCATGAAGGAGGACCTATAAGATGGCTAAATACACCATCGATCCCATTACCCGCATCGAGGGCCACCTGCGCATCGATGTGGAGATCGAGGGCGGGAAGGTTAAAGACGCCTGGAGTTCCGCGCAGCTCTTCCGCGGCCTGGAGATCATCCTCAAGGGCCGCGACCCCCGCGACGCACCCCATATCACCCAGCGCGCCTGCGGCGTCTGCACCGAGGTACACGCCCTGGCCTCCATCCGCGCCCTGGACGACGCCGTGGGTGTGAAGATTCCCCCGCTGGCCCGCATGACCCGCAACCTGGTACACGCGGCCCAGTACGTCCACGACCACCCCACCCACTTCTACGCCCTGCACGCCCTGGACTGGGTGGACGTGGTCAGCGCGCTGAAGGCCGACCCCAAGAAGACCGCCGCCCTGGCCGACAGCCTGGGCAACTACCCCAAGAGCGGCGCCGCCGACTTCAAGGCCGTGGCCACCCGCCTCAAGGCCTTTGTTGACAGCGGTCAGCTCGGTCCCTTTGCCAACGGCTACTGGGGCCACCCCGACTACCGCCTGCCCCCCGAGGCCAACCTGCTGGCCGTGGCCCACTATCTGGAGTGGCTGCGCCTGCAGGTCAAGGCCGCGCGCATGATGGCCATGTTCGGCGGCAAGAACCCCCATGTGCAGACCTACGTCACCGGCGGCATCTCCTGCGTGCAGGACATCCTGAGCGTGGACCGCCTGGCCGAGTTCCTCTACTATCTCAAAGAGATGCAGGCGTTCATCGACAACGTCTACATCCCCGACCTGCTGGCCGTGGCCAGCTTCTACAAGGACTGGGGCGCCAAGAACATCGGCGGCACCACCAACTTCCTGGCCTACGGCAACTTCCCGCAGGAGTCGGGCAAGTACGGCACCGAGAAGATGTGGCTACCCGGCGCCTTCATCGCCAACCGCGACATCGCCAAGCCCATGGACGTGGACCCCGGCAAGATCACCGAGGAAGTGAAGCGGGCCTGGTACGAGGACGGCGCGCCCCTGCATCCGGCCAAGGGCGAGACCAAGCCCATCAAGCCCGACTACAAATACGAGGGCAAGTACTCCTGGTTCAAGGCCCCCCGCTACGACGGCAAGGCCACCGAGGTCGGTCCCCTGGCCCAGGTGCTGGCCGCCTACGCCAAGGGCCATCCCCAGACCAAGGCCCTGGTGGAGGGCGTGCTCAAGCACCTGGACGTGCCGGCCTCGGCCCTGTTCAGCACGCTCGGCCGCACGGCGGCCCGCGCCATCGAGACCAAGGTCATCGCCGACCAGACCGTCAACTGGCTCATGGAGGTGGTGGAGCGCGTCAAGAGCGGCGACACCAACACCTGCGCCGACTGGTCCTGGCCCGAGAAGGGCATGGGCGCCGGCCTGATTGACGTGCCCCGCGGCGCGCTGGGCCACTGGATCAGCCAGAGCAAGAACAAGATTGACAACTACCAGCTCGTGGTGCCCAGCACCTGGAACCTGGGTCCCCGCGACGCCAAGGGCCAGTTGGGTCCCATCGAGGAGGCCCTGGTGGGCACTCCGGTGGCCGATCCCAAGAAGCCCCTGGAGATCATCCGCACCGTGCACTCCTATGACCCCTGCATCGCCTGCGGCGTGCACGTCATTGACCCCCAGACCAACCAGGTCCACAAGTTCAAGGTCTTGTAGACCCTTAGCAGCAAGCAACCTCCGGGGCGGCGGGGTCTACCTCGCCGCCCCGGAGGTTTTCTGCTATACTGCGCAATCATGGATAATTCCCAGCAAGAGCGCATCCTGATCCTGGGCGTGGGCAACGTGCTGCTACGGGACGAGGGCGTGGGCGTGCGCATCATCCGCGAGTTGGAGGCGCGCTTTGACTTCGCCCCCAACGTGCGCCTAGTGGACGGCGGGGTGCTGGGGCTAAGCCTCATGGGCACCATGATGGAGGCCGAGCAGGTGATCGTGGTGGACGCGGTGCGCGGCGGCGACGAGCCCGGCACCCTCTACCGCTTCAACTGGGAGGCCAAACCCGAGCACATCCAGTACAAGGACACCTTGCACCAGATTGACCTCATGGAGACCATGGGCACCCTACCCCTGGTGGGCACGCCGCCCAAGGTCACGGTGCTGGGCGTGGAGTACGAGGACATAGACAACTGGGGCCTGGAACTGACCCCCAAGGTGGAGAAGGCGGTGGAGCCCCTCCTGGCCTTGGTGCTCCAGGAACTGGCCGGCCTGGGCTGGCCGGCCCGGCCCAAGGACAACCCCCTAGAGGTGCGCAATGTGTTTGGCGGTCCCGGCCAAGATAGTTGAGATCACCGGCGAGATGGCCAAGGTGGAGGTGGGCGGGGTCCAGCGCCTGGTCAGCCTGATGCTGGTGCCCGATCTCCAAGTGGGCGACTACGTGATAACCCACGCAGGCTTCGCCCTGCACCGCGTGGACGAACAGGAGGCCCTGGCCTCCATCAACCTGCTGCGCGAGCTGGTGGAATCGGTGGCCGCCGCGCAGGCCGGCGAGGTAAGAGGCGATGACTGAGAAAGCGCGCAAGGAAAAGGTCTGTCTGGAGGAGCAGTGCGCCGAGCAGTGGGAGACCATGTCCCCCGAGCTCAAGGCCCAGTGCGGCCCCTTTGTCTACTGCCCCTTCTGCGCCGGCGATATGGTCATCCGCTGCTCGGCCTGCGGCGAGACCATCCACGACTCCACCTTCAACTTCTGCCCCTGGTGCGGCACCGGGTTCAAGGAGTAGCCGAACGCCCCAGGTCTGGGCAGGCGGGACGAAATTACCAATACACGGGCGGGGATAAACCCCGCCCCTACATGAAGGTAATGTGGTTTTTGCCTTTTCTTAATGTAGGGGCGGGGTTTACCCCCGCCCTTCCTGATTTGGCTTCTGCATACGCGTCCGTTGCGCCGTATTGGCCTCACTCCAACGCGAATATCCTCACCGGCTCGCTCTTGCCCTTGACCATGGTGGGCGGCAGCTCGCCCAGGCCGAACTCCGGCCCCAAAAAGGCGGCCGTGGCGTCGCTGAGCAGGATGTCCACGCCAAATTCCTTGCACAGACCTTGCAGCCGCGAGGCCAGGTTCACGGTGTCGCCCACCAGGGCGTAGGAGAGCCGGTCGGGGCTGCCGATGTTGGCGGCCAGCACCTGGCCCGAGTGGATGCCCACCCCATGTTGCAGGGGGGGGTAGCCCAGTTCGGCCAGCTCCTGGTTGAGCAGCGCCAGGCGGCGGCGCATCTCCAGGGCGGCCCGGGCCGCCCGCCGGGGGTGGTCGTCCAGGGCCAGGGGCGCCCCGAATACGGCCTCTATCTCGTCGCCGATGAACTGCAGCACCAGGCCGCCCTGTTGCTGGACCGCCTCGGACATCTCCTTGAAATAGCCGTTGATGATGACCACCACCTCCTTGGGCGGGGTGCTCTCCACCAGGGGAGTGAAGTTGCGCAGGTCGGCAAACAGCACCGTGACCTCCTTGTGCTCGCCGTCCAGGGGGATGTTGCCGGCCAGGATCTCGTCGCGCACCTCGTGGCTGACGTACTTGCCGAAGGTCTCCTTGATGAGGTCGCGCTCCCGCAGACCCTTGGTCATCTCGTTGATGGCGTCGGCGGTGAAGCCTATTTCGTCGTTGGAGGTGACCACCACCTGACGGCCGAAGCGCCCCTTGGCCACCTCGCGCAGGACGCCGACGATCTCCCGCAACTGGATGCGCAGGCTCATGGCCATCAACCCGGTCAGGGCGCAGGCGGTGATGACGAAGATAATCGCCTCCACCACCACCACGGTCTGCATGCGCTCCAGGACCACTTCCGCCGGCCGCACACCCATGAGCACGGCCCTGGCCGAGGCCCTGATGGTGAGCAGGACGGCCGCGAAGGGCACGATGACCGTGGTGAAGATAAGGGCTAAGAGGCGCACCACCAGCCGGCTTTTCATCACGCCCCTGACCCGCGACAGGCCGCCCTCGGGGAAGAGCAGCAGCGCCAACCGGTGCTGGATCATGTGGTCCAGCAGGAAAAAAGCCGCCGAGGAGGTTATCAGACCGATGATTATGGTCCGCATGGCCACCATGGCCGCGACGTGCCGGGCCTCGGGCACCGTGGCCACGGCCCGCGAGAAGACAAAAGCCGCCGCGCACCACACCGCCAGGTTGAGCAGCACCATGACATAGGGTGAATTGAGCAGGCGGCGCCGGCCACGGGCCAGGGTCTTGGGCGATACCTCCTGGCCCAGGATCATGCCGCGAAAGGCCTGGCGGATGGGGCGCTCGTAGACTATCTGGAAGCTGGCCACCAATAGGGAGGCCACGGCCACGAAGGCCGGGAAGACCACCTGGAGCACCGGGGCGGCGGCCCCCAAGGTGGGGGAGGCCATGGCATAGTCCAGGATCTCCACCACCAGGATGCCGGCCAGGTTGGCGATGACGTTGCCCAGGCCCAGGGACATGCAGGCCAGGCGGCATTTGGCCCCGGGGGAAAGACGCAACCTGGGCGCGCGCTCCATGGGCTGTCCTAGGGCTGGCTGGCCGGCGGGGCGCCGGCCGGGGAGGGCGGGGCCGGCAGGTTCGGCAGGGGATTGACGCCCCGCAGGAAGTTGACCGCCAGCCACAGGCCCACCATGGTCACAAAGGCCAACAGCAAGGCCCCTAGGGCCTGGTAGCGGTTTAAGCCCCCGGCGGCCTGCAGGCCCACCCAGACCAGGTAGGCGATGAACAGCACGATAATGATGCTCAGCAGGCCTCCGGCCAGGGACGACAGCACCAGGGGCAGGAACTCCAGGGCCCGCACGCCAGAGGCGTAACAGACGATGCGCAGCACGTCGGGCAACTTAAGCGTGGTTTTGAAGGCCAGCCGGCAGACACCGTGGAGCACCAGGGCGAAGGCCGCCAACATTACCGCCGATTTGAGCAGGGAGGTGGCGAAAAAGCTGAGCATGGCCAGCGGGCCTTGGGACCACTGCAGCAACGCGTTAACCATGGTGGGAGCAAGCATGGCGAGCAGGAAAAAGGCCACCGGCGCCAGGAAACCGCCCCCGCGCGTGATCTGGGCGAAGAACTGGCGCGGGGAGGTCACGGCTGCGCCGGCCACGGCCAGGAAGGTCTGGGGCCGGCGCCAGTCGAATTCCTGGGGCGGGGTCTCTGGGGGCACGGGTGGCTCCTGTGGTGATGGCCTTGGCTTAGGGGCAGGCTAGGCCATGGCCGGCGGGTCTGTCAATTTATTTAGGCGTGGCCGGCCAGGCCCTCCAAACCCCGGCTAGCCAGGGCGGGGAAGAAATGATATTTTAATAGCCATGAAATGCTGGGGTTACCAGACCGGCCCCGGCCCCGGCGCCAGGGGCCTGATGGGCGCAGTGGCCATCATGTGCCTGTGCCTAAGCCTGTGCGCTCCGCCGGCCTGGGCCGCGGGCGTGCACTTCCCTGGCCGCGAGATTGAGGCGCAGACCACCCTGCACCGGGGCGGCTCGCTCAGCGACGGCTTCGAGCCCAGCGATACGTCCTCCCTGGAATACCTGCGCCAGGTCCACGAGGATCCCCTCCTGCTCATTGACGAGATGATCGCCACCGAAAACTGGGACGCCTGGCAAATATTCCAGGCCAGCCCCGGCCTGGGCATCCCCCTTATCGCGGCCCAGTTCTACATCGTCTACAGCGCCGAGGCCGACCGCATGAGCAAGCGGCCCAAGGTGCAGGAGAGGCGTTATCTGCCCAAGGAGTCGCGGGTAAGTGACCAGCAGTGGTTCGAGGAGCAGACGCAGCGGGAGCGGCAGCCCCAGCAGCGCGCCTACATCGTCCAGGAGCGCTCGGTGCAGCAAGGCCTGCTCAAGATGGACACCCGCTCGCCGCGCGCGGCCACCAGCGGCTTTCGGCCCCTGAACTGGCTGTTCGAGGAGGAGGGCGTCTTCTCCGGGCGGCCCTGGAACTGGGAGAACTTCATCCCCCGCGTCCTGACCGTCGCCGGCCTGGTGCTGCTGGTGCTGATGGTAATCGAGTTTCTGCACTTGGTGGTGGCCGCGGGGATGCGGACCTTGGGCCGCCGCGACCAGCGGGCCGGGCATTAGCAGGAGGTTGAAAAAGTCCACCCATGGCCTTTTTCAACTCGAGTTAGCCGAAATGGAATCGGCTAACTCTCCCCAAAAGCTTGGCGCAAGAGGGCACGCGCTTTTGGGCGGGCCTTGGATGGCCCGCAAGCAGGCTGCATTCAACAGCCCGCTAGCCAAAGCAGGCGGCCGGCCTGGGAGGCCGGCCGTGATATCCTACCGCGGGCCTGGCCTAGGCGTAGTGGTGATCCTCCGCCGTGTAGGCGCCGACCTTCCCGCACTTGATGCACAGGTAGTAGTTCTTCTTGTGTAGCACCGAGGCCAACTGGTCCTCGGGCACTTGGCTGGACTCCGGCGCCAAGACCTCGGCACCGCATTCGGGAGTTTTGCAGGTAACGTACACTTGGGCCATGTCTACCCCCAGGTTGGCAACGGGTGTATGGGGTGCCGCCGTATTATCGGCAGGCGGTCGGGTCTCTATGGTCCTTATATCGGCGGCCCCTGTCAAGGTGAAATTTCAGGGTGGAAATGCAAGCCTTGGCCCTCCCGCGCCCTGGCCCTTGGCGGCGTCGAATCTTGACAAGCCCGGGCCAAGGGCATATCATGCAAGTCTTTAATGGCTTGCGCCCGTGGCGCCCGCCGGCCTTGGTTTGTAGTGCTGCGAAGGCTAAAGGATATGCTCCCCGCCCGCCAGAGGCCCGGCCTGGGGCATGATCCCCTGGCCGCCTACGACTATCACCTGCCCCCCGAGCGCATCGCCCAGGTTCCGGCCCGGCGCCGGGTGCAGGCTCGGCTGATGGTGCTGGGGCGGGCCGGCCAGGTGCTGGAGCACGCCCGGGTGGCCGGGCTGACTAGGTTTCTGCGGTCCGGGGACCTCCTGGTGGTCAACGACACCCGGGTGGTGCCGGCCAGGCTCTTTTGCCAAAAACCCTCGGGCGGGCGGGTGGAGGTGCTGCTCCTGGCCCCGGCCAGCCCCCTGGAACGGCTGGCCGATGGCGGCGAGGTGCACCAAGCCCTGCTAAAAAGCCACCGCCCCCTGGCCGCCGGCCAGGAGTTGCGCCTGCCTGACTGGCCGGACCGGCCGGTCAAGGTGCTGGAGCGCGGCCCGCGGGGCTGGGCTCGCTTGAGCCTGCCCCGCCCGGCCCTGGAGTTGGCCGAGGCTTTTGGCCAGGTGCCGCTGCCGCCCTATATCAAGCGGCCCCAAGGCCCCGGCGCGGCCGACCGGCGGCGCTACCAGACGGTCTACGCCGCCAGAGCCGGGGCCGTGGCCGCGCCCACCGCGGGGTTGCACCTGAGCCCCGAGCTCTTGGCGGCCCTGGAGCGGCGGGGAGTGGAACTGGCCCGGTTGACCCTGCACGTGGGCTACGGCACCTTTGCCGAGCCCTCGCCGGCCGACCTGGCCGCCGGCCGCCTGCACGCTGAATGGGTGGATCTGCCCTTGGCCACCTGTCAGGCCGTGGCCCGAGCCAAGGCCCGGGGTGGTAGGGTGGTGGCCGTGGGCACCACCAGCCTGCGCGCTCTGGAGTGGCGGGTGGGACCCGGCGGGGTGCCCCGGGCCGGGGCCGGCTGGTGCGACATCCTGATCGCCCCAGGCCACCGCTTCCAGGCGGTGGACGGGCTGATTACCAATTTCCACCTGCCGCGCACCACGCTGTTGATGCTGGTGGCGGCCCTGGCCGGGCGCGGGCGGGTGTTAGAGGCCTACGCCGAGGCCGTGGAGCGGGGCTACCGCTTCTACAGCTTCGGTGACGCCATGTTGTTGATCTAGGCGCGTGCAGCGGCTGCGCTACCAGCAGAAGGCCGCCAGCGGGGCCGCCCGCCTGGGGACCATGACCACCCGGCGGGGGGCCGTGGACACCCCGGCCTTCATGCCCGTGGGCACCCAGGGGACGGTCAAGGGGCTATTGCCCGAGGAGGTGGCGGCCCAGGGCGCCCAGATCATCCTGGCCAACACCTACCACCTGATGGTGCGGCCGGGGGCCGAGGTGGTGGCCGCCCTGGGCGGGCTGCACGGCTTCATGGGCTGGACAGGGCCCATCCTCACCGATAGCGGCGGGTTTCAGGTCTTCAGCCTGGCCGGTCTGCGCAAGGTGGAGGAAGAGGGTGTGAGCTTTCGCTCGCACCTGGACGGCCGCCTGCTCAGGCTGACCCCGGAGACGGCGGTCGAGGCCCAGGAGATGCTGGGCAGCGACCTGATGATGATGCTGGACGAGTGCCCGCCGCCAGGGGCCGGGCGGGACTACCTGGAGCGCTCCCTGGAGCGCGACGCCCGCTGGGCCAGCCGGGCCCTGGCCGCCCGCGGCCCCCGGGGCGGCGCCTTGCTGGGCATCGTGCAGGGCGGGGTGCACCTGGACCTGCGGCGGCGCAGCCTGGAGCTTTTGGCCCATTTGGACCTGGACGGCTACGCCCTGGGCGGACTTAGCGTGGGCGAACCCAAAGAGGTGATGATGGAAGTTATCGCGGCCACCGTGCCCCGGCTACCCCAGGACAAGCCCGTCTACCTGATGGGCGTGGGCGAGCCGGCCGACCTGGTGGCCTGCGCCGGCCTGGGGGTGGACCTTTTTGATTGCGTGCTGCCCACGCGCATGGCCCGCAACGGCACCCTGCTCACCCCCCGGGGCCGGCTTAACATCCGCAACAGCCGCCACGCCCACGACCCCGCTCCGGTGGACGAAGACTGCGGCTGCCTGGCCTGCCGCCGCTTCAGCCGGGCCTACCTGCGCCACCTGTTCATGGCCCGCGAACTGTTGGCCTACCGGCTCAATACCATCCACAACCTGCACTACATCCTGGAACTGATGGCCAGCCTCAGGCAGGCCATCCGCCACGACACATACCAAGCCTTCGCCCGGCAGTTCGCGGCCAGACTGGCCGAGGACGACGACCCCGGCGAGGCATTCACCGAGGGAGGAAAGCATGTTTGATCTGTTGACGCCCAGCCTGGCCTGGGCCGGGGAAGCGGCGGGCGGCGAGGCGGCCGGCGGCCTGGGCCAGCTCATCCAGGGTCCCCTGCCCATGTTGATCCTGATGTTCGCCATCTTCTACTTCCTGCTCATCCGGCCCCAGCAGAAGAAGGCCAAGGCGCACAAGGAGCTTTTGGCCAACCTGCACAAGGGCGACAGCATCATCACCAGCGGCGGCATCTACGGCAAGATCACCGGCATCACCAATGACATGGTGGTGATCGAGATCGCCCCCCAGGTGCGCATCAAGATTGCCCGCGGCCACGTCTCCGGCCTGGCCACCAGCGAGGGTACCCCCGCCCCCGCCCCGGCCCAGGACAAGGACAAAGAAAAGAAGTAGTCTCCGCCAACCCGTGACCAGGCCCCAGACGGGCGGTCCCGCCCCTTGGCTGGACGCCCGTCCGGCATGGGCGCTGGGGTTGCCTTGCAGCCAAGGAGTGGACCTTGCCTAAGAACTTCACCCTCAAGCTCTTGTCGGTGGTGGTGGTGGTCTTTCTGTCCCTGTTGTTCCTCATGCCCAGCCTGAGCAGCGACCTACCCTCCTGGTGGAAGAGCTTCCTGCCCTCCGAGAAGATCCGCCTGGGCCTGGACCTGCAAGGCGGCATGCACCTCATCCTGGAAGTTGAGGTGGAAAAGGCCGTGGCTTCTAGCGTGGAGCGCGCCAGCCAGGAACTGGCCCGCAAGCTGAAAGACGACAACGTGCGCACCACCCGCCCCGAGTCGGACCACAACCTGCGCATAGGCGTCAACTTGCTGGCCGAAAGCGAGCGGGCCAAGTTCGAGGACGTGGTGGCCAAGAGCTTCCCGGACTACGCCCTGGAGCCCGGGCGCACCCTGGGCGACGGCCAGGTGGCCATGACGCTTAAGCTGCAAGACAAGGCGGCCATAAATATCCGCGAGCAGGCCGCCACCCAGGCCCTGGAGACCATCCGCAACCGCATTGACCAGTTCGGCGTCACCGAGCCCGAGATCGTGCCCCAGCCGGGCGGGCGCATCCTGGTGCAGTTGCCGGGCGTCAAGGACACCCAGCGGGCCATCTCGCTCATCGGCAAGACCGCCCAGTTGGAGTTCAAGCTGGTGGACGACGCCGTGGACCCCAAGACGGCGACCAAGGCCACCCTGCCCCCGGGCACCGAGCTCAACCATCTGGTGACCCGCGACCGCTCCACCGGCCGCTCCAACCCCCGCGAGCCCATCGTGGTGCGCAGCCGCGCCAGCATGACTGGCGAGACCATCACCGACGCCCGGGTGCAACTGGATTCCCAGCACAACGAGCCCTATGTCTCGGTGGCCTTCAACGCCGCCGGCGCCCGCCAGTTCGGCGATCTGACCACGCGCAACGTCAAGAAGCGCCTGGCCATCGTGCTGGACAACAAGGTGCAGTCGGCGCCGGTGATCCAGGAGCCCATAACCGGCGGCGAGGCCCGCATCAGCGGCGACTTCACTATGGAGGAGGCCCGCGACCTGGCGGTGGTGCTGCGCTCGGGCGCCCTGCCGGCCCCCGTCAAGATACTGGAGGAGCGCACCGTGGGCCCCAGCCTGGGCCGCGACTCCATCAACCAGGGCGTCATGGCGGCCCTGGTGGGCGGCCTGGCGGTGCTGTTGTTCATGGTGATCTACTACAAGCTCTCGGGCCTGGCCGCCAACTTCGCGGTGGTGCTGAACATCATCATCCTCTTGGCGGTGATGGCCGGCATGCAGGCCACCCTGACCCTGCCTGGCATCGCCGGCATCATTCTGACCATAGGCATGGCCGTGGACGCCAACGTGCTGATCAACGAGCGCATACGCGAGGAGCTTCGGCTGGGCAAGACCATCGCCGGGGCCGTAGAGGCCGGTTACGCCCGGGCCACGGTGACCATCTTCGACGCCAACCTCACCACGGTCATCGCCGCCCTGGTGCTCTACCAGTTCGGCACCGGCCCCATCAAGGGCTTCGCCGTGACGCTGACCATCGGTCTGGTCAGCTCCATGTTCACGGCCATCGTGGTGACCAGGCTGATCTTCGACTACGTGCTCAACCGGTTCCGGCCCAAGACCTTGAGCATCTAATACCGGCGGCCAACGCGGAGCTAACATGCAACTGATCAAACCCGACATAAATATTGACTTCATGGGCAAGAAGAACTTGCTCATGGCCATCTCCGCCCTGCTACTGGTGGCGGCGATGATACCCCTGATCGTCAAGGGCGGTTTCAACTACGGCATAGACTTCTCGGGCGGTCTGTTGGCCCAGGTGAAGTTCGCCAAGCCCACCGAGCCCGGCGCCATCAGGGCGGCGCTCAAGCCCATGGCCCTGGACGATTCCCAGGTGCAGTCCTTTGGCAAGGCCGAGGACAACGAGTTCCTGGTGCGCGCCCAGAAGCCCGACCTTAACCTGGAGGGCCTGGGCGAGGGCCTGAACACGGCGCTGAAGGCGGTGTACAGCGACGGCTTCGAGGTGCGCCGCGTGGAGACCGTGGGCGCCAAGGTGGGCAAGGACCTACGGCAAAAAGCGCTCTTGGCCATCTTCTTCTCGCTCTTGCTGATGGCCGTGTACATCTCGGGCCGCTTCGAGGCCAAATGGATATTAAGCGGGGTCATGGCCGCGGTGCTGGCCGGCGTCTCCATCGTGGAGTACTGGCTCTTGGCCGAGGTAATGCACCTGGGCGAGACCGTGGTGATAATCACCATGATCGTCACCTGCCTGGTGGTCACCGCCCTGGCCTGCTGGGTCCTGCGCCTGCGCTACGCCATGGGCGCCGTGGTCTCGCTGACCCACGACGTGCTCATCACCGTGGGCATCTACACCATGCTGGGAGGCGAGTTCAACCTCTCCACCGTGGCGGCGGTGCTGACGGTCATCGGCTACTCCATCAACGACACCATCATCGTCTACGACCGCATCCGCGAGAACCTGCACAAGAACCCGCGCCAGGACATGCAGAGCCTGGTCAACGACTCGGTCAACCAGACGCTCTCGCGCACCATCCTCACCGTGGGCACCGTGCTAATGGTGCTGGTGGCCCTGGTGGCCCTGGGTGGCGGGGTGATCGAGGAATTCGCCTTGGCGTTGTTGATCGGCACGGCGGTGGGCACCTATTCCTCGGTGTACATGGCCAGCCCCATGCTGCTGTTGATGCCCACGGGCGGCGGGCTCTTGAGCTTCTCGGCCCCGGCGGCCAAGGCCGCCAAGCCCGTGGCCCGGCCCACGTCTCGGCCGGCCGCCAGGTCCCAGGCGCCCGCCCAGGAGGACGAGGAGGGAACCGAGGAAAAGGCCCCCCGTCAGGTGGCGCGCACCCTGGGCACCACCACCCGGCCCCGAGGGAGCAAGCAGAGCCGCGGCAAGCGCAAGAAGAAGTGAGGCCAAGCGGCTGGTTATCGCCTATGATCCATCTACGCCCCGCCGCCGCGCCCTCCCTGGCGAGGACGAGGCGGCGGGGTCTTTTCCCTTGCCAAGGGACGGCGGGCGTGGGTAAGGTTTAGCCTTATGGGGCGCATAATCACCATCGCCAACCAGAAAGGCGGAGTGGGCAAGACCACCACCGCCGTCAATCTGGCCGCCAGCCTGGCCGCCGCCGAGCAGGAGACCCTGCTGGTGGACTGCGACCCCCAGGGCAACGCCACCAGCGGCCTGGGGGTCAAGCTCAGCCCCGGCGACCCCACCATCTATCAGGTGCTCATCGGGGCCGCTACCCCCCAGGAAGCCCTGCGCCCCACGGAGTTGTCCCACCTGCAGATCATCGGCTCCGACGTCAACCTCTTCGGCGCCGAGATGGAGCTGGCCGGCGAGCAACAGCGGGAGTACCTTCTGGCCAAGGCCCTGGAGCCGCTGCGCGAGCGTTTTCGCTACATTCTGCTGGACTGCCCGCCCAGCCTGGGGCTCTTGACCCTCAACGCCTTCACGGCCTGCCAGGGTGTCCTCATACCCATGCAGTGCGAGTACTACGCCCTGGAGGGCCTGACCCAGCTCTTGCACACCGTGGCGCGGGTGCGCCGCACCTTGAACCCCTCCCTGGCCCTGGACGGCATTCTCCTGACCATGTACGACGGCCGCAACAACCTGAGCCGCCAGGTGGCCGAGGACGTGCGCAGCCACTTCGGGCGCTTGGTGTTCAACACGGTGGTGCCGCGCAACGTGCGCCTGTCCGAGGCCCCCAGCCACGGCATGCCGGCCCTGCTCTACGACGTGCGCAGTAGCGGGGCCCAGGCCTACCTGGACCTGGCCCGCGAGCTGATGGCCGGTGGCCAGGGCCAGGCCGGCCAGGGAGAGGCGGCATGACCGGCGAACAAGAGCCTAAAAAGAGCGCCCCCCCCCGCAAGAAGCCCCTGGCCCTGGGGCGCGGCCTGGCCGCCCTTTTGGGCGACGACAACCTGGTGCCCGGCCAGCCGCCCACGGCGCCCAAGCCCGATGACAAGGTCATAGACCTGCCCCTGGAGAGCATCGAGCCCAACCCCTTCCAGCCCCGGCGGGTCTACGACCCCGCCGCCCTGGAGACCCTGGCCGCCTCCATCGCCGAGCATGGCGTGATCCAGCCCCTGTTGGTGCGCCCCGTGGAGCGGGGCTACCAGCTCATCGCCGGCGAGCGGCGCCTGCGCGCCAGCCAGATGGCCGGCTTGACCCGGGTGCCGGTGGTGGTGCGCCAGGCCACCGACGAGCAGGCGCTCCTCCTGGCGCTGTTGGAGAACCTGCAACGCGAGGACCTTAACCCCCTGGAAGAGGCCCGGGCCTTCCAGCGGCTCATGGACGAGTTCGCGCTCAGTCACGAGGACATCGCCGCCGGGGTGGGCAAGGACCGCAGCACGGTGGTCAACACCCTGCGCCTTTTGAAGCTGCCCGACCTGATCCAGGACGACCTGGCCGCCGGCACCCTAAGCGCCGGCCACGCCCGGGCGCTCTTGGCCCTGGGCTCGGCGCCACTGATCCGCCAGGCCCGCGACCTGATCCTCAAGCAGCACTTAAGCGTGCGGGCCACCGAGCGCTTGGTCAAGAACCTGCTCAAGACCCCCAGGGCCAAGCGCCCCGACCCGGACAAGGCCTACATCGAGAGCCTGGCCGATCAACTGCGCGCCAACCTGGGCACCAAGGTGGAGATCAAGCGCAAGGCCAAGAAGGGCCAGATTATCCTGCATTTCTTCTCCGACGGCGAGTTGGAGCGGCTCCTGGAGCTCCTTGGCCGCTAGCACAGAGGGGCAAATTGGTATGCGGGCCAAGAACCACCCCAAGCAAACTGCGTTTGCTTGGGGACCCCGGGTTTTGCCCGGCTGATATGCAATCAAAGCCATGGACGGCTTTGATTGCATATCAGCAGTAGATACCATGCACCTCATCATTGACGGCTACAACCTCATCCACCAGACGCCGGAGTTGTTCCTGGCCGCCGATCTGGGCCAGGGCCGCCAGGCCCTGCTCCTGGCCCTGCGCCTGTACCGCAAGAAGAGGCCCCACCGGCTCACGGTGGTTTTTGACGGCGGCCAGGACCCGGAGCCCCGGCGCGCCTCGGCCCAGGGGGTGCCGGTGATCTTCTCGGGGACGCGTCTCAAGGCCGACCAGGTGATCGTGGAGTTGGCGCGGGCGCAAGGCTCTGGGGCCACGGTCATCACCGACGACCGCGAGCTGGCCGGCCTGTGCCGCTCCGCCGGCGCCGAGGTTATCCCGGCGCGGGTCTTCGCTGGCCGGCTCATGGCCACGGCCCAGGGCTCGCCCCTGCTGATCGAGGAAGACGAAGAGGGCTGGGACTTCAGCACCAAGAAAAAGGGGCCAGCCCGCCGCGAGCCCAAGGCCAAGCGCCGCCAGAGCAGCCGGTTGGAGCGGCTCTAGCCCTCAGTTGAATGCATTAGCACAGCCGCTGGCTCCAGCCTGGAAGGGCAGGACTCGCTCGGCGGTGCCGGGGTGGGACGAAAAATAGCTGCCCCATTTCTGGTCGCCGCCGCCTCGTTTCTTGTCCACCTCCGCACTGACCCTGATCAGCAGGTCCGCGAAACGGCTTGTCTTAATCCCCCTGGCGCACAGAAAGCGCAGGGCGTGCAGGTCAGCCTGGCGCTCGAACTCCCGCGAGTAGTACAGTTCGGTGAGCACCACCGGCGCACCCAGGAAAACATTGGAGGTGCCGCTCACGTCGCCGGTGACGGCCAGGGCCATTAAGGCCAACAGGGAATTCTGCACCAGCATGCGCAGGCTGTGCCGGTGCACCACGTGGCCGATCTCATGGGCCAGCACCGCCAGCAATTCGTCATCGTGCTGGGCCAGGTTCACCATTTCGTCGGTGAAGACGACGGCGCCGGCCGGCAGGGCCAGGGCGTTGGGACCCAGGTCGCCGCCCTTGCGGAAAAGCACGCGCAGGTTGTAGAGGGGATTGCCCAGCAGGGCCGGGCGGAAGTGGTTTTGCAGGCGCGCCTGAACCTGGGGCGGTAATTGGGTGGGTGACAGGACGGTCTTGTCCAATACTGCGAGGATTTGCTCCTCGGTCTGCCGCATAACCTCCGGCGAGAGGCGCGAGGCCACCTCACGCGCGGCCAGGGGCATGCCATAGCGCACAGCCACGAAGATTATGAGCAGGACCGCCGCCAGGCTGAGGGCCACGTAGCCCTTGTGGGCCTCCAGGGCCTGGACCAGGGCCATCCAGGGCCGGGGCCGGCCCAGGGCCGAGAGCAACTCGTCCACCCCCTGGTTGTCCTCGCTGACGAACTGGGCGCCCTGGGGAAACCTAATGTGGCGGGGCGTGCTGCCCAGACGCGGCGAGACCTGGGCCTGGAATTTATCCTGGGTCAACAGGGCCAGGCCATCCTCCAGGCGCTCCACGCGCAGGCCGCCCTCTGGCCGCGAAACCAGGGCCGCCGCCACCCGGGCCGAACTCTGGCCGTCCAGCCAATGCCCCAGGACGCGGCTCATAGCCCGAAGTCAAAGCCCATGATGTCGGTGGTCTCGCTGCCCAGGGCGCTGACCTGTTCGGCCTGGGCGGAGACGAAGGCATCCAAGCTGGGGGTGCTCAGGCTCAGGTGGGACATGCGGTAGCGCCAGGCCCGCACCGAGGCCCAGGGGTGGAACAGGCCCAGGGTCAGGGCGGTGAGGATGGTGTTGGAGATCACCACCCAGGCATATCCCAAGGCCGGCAGGGTGGAGTAGAACCGGGTGTCGCCGCCATGGCTGGTGTTGAAGACCAGGTTGCTGGTTTGGGCCGTGAAGCAAGAGTAGGTGAACACGGAAACCAGAGCCATGAGAAAGGGAAGAGCAATCCGAATATTGGGCAGATTCTGGCTCATCATGCTTTTTGACGCGCTGTCAATCATCGCCATGAGAATCCCGTAGACCACGATACCGAGAATGCCCACCAGAAAGGTGTGGAAAAAAATTTTGTAGAAGTCCTTGTTGGCGGCGTTCAAGGTGAAGGGCTGGGTGCCGTAGCTGAGGTGATCCACGATGAACTTCTTCTGCCGGCGGTAGGCCATGGGCCAGAGGATGCCCAGGGTGAGGCTGCCTAGGAAGGGCCAAAGCAGGAAGGCCACGTAGGCCGGGCCATAGCGGCCGTTGAAGTTGAAGCGGATGTTGCGGAAGGCGCTGTTGCGGGCGTTGAAGGCCAGGCTCTTGACCATGGCCCAGGGGTAGAAGACGGCCAGCCCCAGAAAAACTATGCCCCCGGCCACGGGATGGAAGTGTAGGGCCACCTGATAGACGGCCAAGAGCCCCACGGCGATAAGCCGGCCCTTTAGTATCTTCTTGGGGTCGGCAAGGTACTCGAATCCCTCGCCGCCCAGGCGGGTGTTGCCGTAGAAGTAGCTCTTGCGCCGCACCTTGGCCCAGGCCGAATAAATGCCCAGGGTGACGATGGTCAGCGCTAGGTTGACTATCCAGATGCGGAAGTACTCACTGCCCTTGCCCTGGAATTCCAAGAACAATGATTGGGCGGGCGGGGCTTGTTGGTCTTCGCTCGCGGTGGCGGGCATTTCCTCCACCTCGACCACCACCCCCTGCTCCCAGAACCTGGCCGACTCTTCCCGGGCCTCGGTTTCACTGAGCCCTTTTTTCATGACCAAGCGGGGTTGCTTGAGCATGACCAACGCCTGCCGACGATGGATTCCCAGCTCCTGGGCCAGCCAGTCGGCCACCACGGTGTGCTGGAAGTTGATCCCCACGTGTCCCAGATAGACGACCTGAAACGACATGGTCCCCCCATGCGATAGTCGCGTAAGCGCTGGATATGGATTTTTCGCGGGTTCCCCCCCACATGCCCCCGGCAGGTCAAGGCATTGGGCAGGGCAAGCATAGCATTCTGGAAGGGGATAAATCAACTACAAATGTTGACGTGAAGGGCCCCGGCTGGGGCCCCTTTCAGGCTAGACCGCTAATTCTTGGCGCGCCAACTCCGAGACTTGGCGGGTGAGGTCGAGGATGGCCAGGGCCTTGTCCTGCTCCAGGCCTCCCAGGCCGCAGGCCGGGGTGATGAGCGCCTGGCGGGCCAGGGTGGCCGGGTCGAAGCCCGAGGCCACCAGCTTGTCCAATAGGCCGCGCAGGCCGGCCCACAGGCCGGGGGCCGTCTCCTGGCCCGTGAACTTGACGGTGGGCACGGCGCCCCAGGCCACGGCCCCGCCCCGGGCGTAGAGATCGCGCAGGGCCTGGGGGTAGAGCAAGAGGTGCTCGCCGAAGCCGGCCGAGTCCAGGTTGAGCACGTCCAGGCCGGCGTCCACCAGCATGCCCCAGTCTGTGTTGCCGCAGCAGTGCACCCCCAGCACGGCGTCCACCCGCGCGCGGGTCTCCTGGGCGGCCAGGCCGAGCAACTCAACGACCTTCTCGCGGCTGACCGGTGAGAAGGCCGAGCCATAGCCCGAGAGAAAGGGCTCATCGAAGAAGAGCAGCACCGGCCGGCCCAGGGGCGCCAGTTGGCGGACCTGGGCCGCCGCCGCCACCCCCAGGCCCTTGGCGAGGGCCTCGGCCATCTCGTCGTCGTACAAGAGGGCCTTGCCGTCGGTGCCCAGCACCGAGGCCGCCAGGGTCAGCGGCCCGGTGACGTGTCCCTTGACCCAGGGGAAGGCCCCCGGGCCGGCGGCGCCCACCTGCTCCAAAAAGGCGAAGAAGCCCGCCGCTTCATGGGGCAAGAGGCCGAAGTCCTCCTGGGGGCCGGCCAGCAGGCGCTCGTAAAAGGCGGCCAGGGCCTCCTCGCGGCTCATGCCCGGATGGGCCAGCAGGCTGCGTCCCTCCAGGTCGGCGGCCACCAGGGGGCTGAGCGCCCGGGCGTACTGTAGGTTCATGTCCTCGATGGCCGAGAGCCGGGGCAACTGGGGCCAGTAGGGCATCTGGGGCAGACGGGCGCAGACGTCGGCCACCGCCGCCCGGGGGTCCAGGTGGGGCAGGGTGCCCACGCCCGTGGCCGTGAAGTGGGGCGCGAAGGTACTAGGCACGCTCCATGTACTCCCCGGTGCGGGTGTCAATCTTGAGCTTCTGGCCTTCCTCGATGAACAGGGGCACCTGCACCACGTGGCCGGTCTCCAGGGTGGCGGCCTTGGTGGCGCCGGTGGCCGTGTCGCCCTTGACCCCGGGCTCGCACTGGGTCACGGTGAGGATGACGAAGACCGGTAGTTCCACGCCGATGGGCCGCCCCTTGAAGTAGAGCACCTGCAACTCGATGTTGGGCATCAGGAAGGGGATGGCGTCGGCCAGGTACTCGCCCTGGATGAAGACTTGGTCATAAGTCTGGGTGTCCATGAAGACGTACTGCTCGCCCTCCTGATAGAGGTACTGCATGAACTTCTGCTCCATGTCGGGGCGCCCCACCTTGGCGCCGGAGCGGAAGGTCTGCTCCAGGACTTGGCCGGTCTCCAGGTTCTTGAGCTTGGTGCGCACGAAGGCGCCGCCCTTGCCGGGCTTCACGTGCTGGAAGTCAACGATAATGAAGGGCTTGCCGTCTATCTCGACCTTGAGCCCCCTGCGGAAATCTGCGGTGCTGTACATGACAAAAGCCTCGGCTGATTATGGGGTTTGCTGATTGTGCGATTGTAACGCGCGGTTAAGGTGTCAGGCCTGGCCGGCGCGTGCCAGGGCCGAGCGTCTAAGCGCCTCCAGGCGCCCCAAGAGGGCCTGGCCGCCCCCCCCGGCCCCGCCCAGGCGGGCCAGGGCGGCCCCTTGCAGGGCCTCCAGGCGGGCCATGACCTCCGGCCCCGGGCCAGCGGGAGCTATCTCCAGGCTGGCGCCCTCCAGTTGGGCCAGGCGCTGGGCCAGGCGCCGGTTGTCCGGCTCCAAGGCCAGCAGGCGGCGGTATATCTCCACGGCCTTGGCGGTCAGGCCCTGGGTGGCGTAGATCTCGGCCAGGGTGGGTGTGTCCTGGCCGGCGGCCTCCGGCGGGGCGGCCTGGCCCGCCGGGGCGGGCGGGCCGGTAAAGCCGGCTTGCAGGTCGCGGGCCAGGCGCTGGGCCACCATGGCCTCCTGGCCGCGGCCCTGGGCCATCAACAGGCCGGCCAAACCCTGATAGAGGCCGGCGTGGCGGCTCAAAAGCGCCGCGGCCTGGCAGAGCTGGGCCAAGGCCCCCTCTTGGTCGCCCTGCTTTTGCAGCACCTCGGCCAGGAGCTGGTGGGCCTCCACCTCCCAGGGTTGCAGCTCCAGGCCCCTGGCCAGGGTCTGGCCAGCCTGGCCCAGGCGGCCGGCCTGCAGGTAGGCGCGGGCCAGACGCAAGAACAGCCGCGAGCCGGGGTTCTCGGCCACGGCGCTCTCCAAGAGGGCCAGTTCGGCTGGCGCGGGCGGCTGGCTCATCACGGCTGCTCCTTGGCCGCCGGCTTGGGCAGGGGTTGTTCCTGCTGGTAGACCACCTCGTCGGGGCGCAGCACGCCCATGTCGCGGCGCACGGCCCGCTCCAGGGCCTGGGGGTCGGAGCGCAGGCGCTCCACCTGACGGTACATGGCGCGGTTTTCCTTGTCCAGGCGCTGGTTGGTGGCCCGCACCTGTTGCAGTTCCTCGCGCACCTGGCTCAGGTTGCCTAGGCCCCGGGTCAGGCCCAGGACGCACAAGGCCAGCACCCCGGCCACCAAGAGGGGCCACGCCAGCCTGCCGCCGAAATGCAAAGCCAAATCCACCCCCTGGGCCTAGTAATAACTAGGGCTACTATAATGGCCCGCCGGCTACCGGTCAAGGCTTGCCTGGGGCGGCGGTCCGGCGGAGAGCCCCAGCAGCAGGCGGGTCACGCCTGCCCAGATGCCGGCGTAGGCGCGCTGACCCCTGAGCACCTGCCAGGCCAGCTCGGTGGCCCCGGGGTGGCGCTGGGCCAGGGACTGAAACAGGGCCGGGGCGCGGTAGATGAGCCGGGCCAGCAGGCGGGCGTGCCGGTGTTCGCGCAGAAGCCCGGCGCGCATGCGGGCCTGGTAGAGGTCCAGGCCGCCCTCCAGGATGGCCCGGCCGGCCAAGAGGCCGCTGTGCACCGCCTGTCCGATGCCCTCGCCCAGAAAGGGGTCGGCGGCGGCGGCGGCGTCGCCGATCACCGCCGCCCGGCCCCTGGCCAGGCGGGCGGGCCGGCCGTCGGGGCAGGGGATCAAGGCCCCCCGCCAGGCCCCGGGCCGGCCCAGGCCCAGGCGGGCCAAGAAGGCCCCGTAGCGGCCAACCAGATTGGTGGTGGAGCCGGTCCGGGACCCCCGGCCAGCCAGCCCCAGGTTCAATACGCCCTGGCGGCCAAAGGCCCAGGCATAGCCCCCGGGCGCCCCGCCCAGGTCCAACAGGGCGGCGCCCTCCAGCCGCTCGGCCAGGCCGGGGGGCAGGGGGCGCTCCTCCACGATGGCCTTGTAGGCAAAGGTGGTGCGCCCCAGGTCCAAGGCGCGCCCCACCAGGCTGGTGGCGCCGTCGGCCCCCAAGAGCCAGCCGCCCTGCCAGGCGCCCTGGCTGGTGCGCACTGCCCAGCCACCAGCCTGGGGCTCCAGGCCCCGGGCGCGCTCATGGACCACCTCGGCCCCGGATTCCCCGGCGCGCTGGGCCAGCCAGGCATCCAGGCGCGCCCGCTCCACGAAGTAGGCCCCGGCGGTCTGGGTGGTGAAGCGCCGCGAGGGGCGCCCGCCGGCCTCCAGATACATGGTGGCCACGGGCCGGGTGGTCAGCCAGGCCGGGGGGTCCAGAAAGGCCAGGGAGGCCATGGCGCGGGCCGACAGGCAGCCGCCGCAGGGCTTGGCATGGCCAGGGCGGGCGTCCAGGGCCAGGACCTTGGCCCCGGCCCGGGCCAGGGTCACGGCAGCCGCGGCCCCGGCTGGCCCCAGCCCCACGATGATGACGTCGTAGCGGCCCCGCATGCCCTGTCCTTCCCTGGGCGCGGGCGGTTGCCTGGCCACCGCCCGCCGTGCTAATAAGCTGCCATGTCAGCGCGTATTCTATACCAGGAGGCCATCAAAGCCATCCATGGCTTTGATGGCCTATCGGCCTGGTAAAAGCGTGGTTACACCCCACAAAACTTCGTTTTGTGGGGACCCCGTGGTTTTGCCAGGCCTCCCGGGCGCTGGCGCGCCCGGCGGGCCATCCATGGCCCGCAATCCAGGATACGGTCAATATCGTGTCACCGGTGCGTAACTTGGTGCTAGACATCGGCTGCGGCCGGGGCAAGCTTCCCGGGGCCGTGGGCCTGGACCTGGCCCCCCACCCCGGGGTGGACCTGGTGGCCGACTTCAGCAAGGTCCTGCCCTTCCAGGACAATAGCTTCCAGCGGGCGCGGCTTGGCCACGTGGCCGAGCACGCCGCCGACCTGGCGGCCCTTTTAGGCGAGGTGCACCGGGTGCTTATGCCCGGCGGCCTGGTCCATGTCCTTACGCCCCATTTCTCGTCCGCCGCCTCTTTCACCGACCCCAGCCACCGCCTGCACCTGGGGCTGTACAGCTTCGACTACTTCTGCGGCTTGGCCGTGGACGACTTCAAGCCCCTGGCCTTTCGCTACCGGATGCAGAGCCGGCGGCTGATCTTCGGGCGCGGGGGCGGCCTGGGCATCGCGGCCTGGGCCAACCGCCATGGCCGCTTCTACGAGCAGCACCTGGCCTGGCTATGGCCCGCCCTGGAGGTGGAGGTCTGGCTTAAGGCCATAAAGTAGCCCCGGACCGGTCATCCCGGTCCCCGGGGCAAGCCAGCCCCGCCTTGATGGGGTATCATAACCTTTTTATCCCAGTCACCCTCCCGCGAGGCATGCATGAGCGCCCCCCGCCTGGTCTACGCCGACCATGAAGGCAATATCTACGATCATCCCGGCCTGGCCATGGCCGGCGCGGCGGCCGGCGCTTGGGAGCCGGTGGACGAGACCCAGTGCATCCCCCTGCCCGAGGGCAGCGAGCTGTTCCTGCTGCCTGGCCGCCTACCGGTGGGGGTGGGGCCGGGCGGGCGCCTGGAGGTGCTGGAGTCCGACCCCAACGACCCCTACCACAAGCCCACGGCGGTGGCTGCCTTCCTGGCGCCGGCCCATACCAGCACCTTGAGCGCCGCTTACCAGACCCAGGCCGGCGCGCCCACCCTGCCCTTGTTCGCCTACACGGCCGTGGGCTTCTCGCGGGGGGGCTTCGTGGCCGCCGGCCTGCGCGTGGATTCCTCGCCCCGCCAGGACGCCGCCCGCTTCCCCGCCCCGGAGCGTCTGGCCCTGGCGGCCAAGAAGCTCCTGCGCTCCTACCCCAAGAACCGCCTATGGCAGCACCTGGGCACCTGCGCGCTCACCAACTGCTGCCCGGCGGCGCGCAATCTGATGCTGGGGCGCTGGGAGGGGCCACTGCCCACCAGCCCGGCCTGCAACGCCTCCTGCCTGGGCTGCCTCTCCAGCCAGCCCACGGGGCGCTTCCCGGCCACCCAGGAGCGCATCAAGTTCACCCCCAGCGCCGACGAGGTGGCCGAGGTGGCCCTGCACCACTTCAACAAGGGCCGCGACCCCCTGGTGAGCTTCGGCCAGGGCTGCGAGGGCGAGCCCCTGCTCATGGGTGAACTTTTGGCCGAGGCCATCAGCCAGATACGCCAGTTGAGGCCCAAGGGCACCATCAATCTCAACAGCAACGGCAGCCTGCCCCAGGTGGCGGCGCGGCTCTTGCGCGAGGGCCTGAGTTCCATGCGCGTGTCGCTCAACAGCCTCATCCCGGAGCGCCACCAGGCCTACTACCAGCCCAACGGCTGGTCGCTCACAGACGCCATCGCCACCATCAAGGAGGTCAAGCGGGTGGGCCGCTTCTGCTCCATCAACCTCCTGTGCCTGCCCGGGCTCACCGACCGGCCCGAGGAGGTGGAGGCCCTGTGCCAGTTGGTGGAGGACACCGGCCTGGACATGATCCAGTGGCGCAACCTGAACATAGACACCGAGGTGTACCTCAAGGAGCTGGGCCTGGGCCAGCCGGACAAGCGCCTGGGCATGGAGCAGCTCATAAAAATGATGCGCGCCCGCTTCCCCAGGCTAAGGCATGGCTACTTCAATCCGCGCCTGGATTAATCCCCACCCGGCCCTTGACAACGGCCCTGGCCGTTGCAACAATTTGAGGTAACACAAACGCCCCAAGAAGGGGCCGGGAGGAAGATCATGAAGATCCAGAAAATCGTGCGCAGCCAGCGCGGGCTTTGCAAATGCAAGAGCTCCTGCTAGCCCGAGGCTAGCACGAGGGGGGAGGCGTTAACGGCCTCCCCCCTTTTCGCTTGGAGGACCATGCGCCAGGCCGTCTGCCAGCCTTTGTGCCGCTACCACAAGCCCGGCCGCCGGGAGGAACCCGGCTGCGGCGGGCTGGCGTGGCTGGAAAAGCGGCCCCACCTGGCCGGCGAGATACACCGCCTGGCCCCCCAGGGGTCAAACCCCCTCTTCGGGCTGAAACCCGACGACCCCCGCCTGCACAAGGTCTGCGCCGGCTGCGAGTACCAGGCCGACGGCTGCGACTTCCGCGACCCGGCCGTGGACCCGGCCGACTGCGCCCCCTGCGGCGGGCTGCGCGCCGTGGCCGGGCTCCTGGCTGCGGGCCGCGACCTGGGCCTGTAGCCCGTGGCCGGCCCCCAGTACGTCAGCCTGGCCGGGCACGTCTGCCTGCGCCTGCTGGAGACCCCCTGCCTCTACGACCGCAATAACGACGACCTCTACGAACTCAACGACGAAGGCCTAACGGCCCTGAAGCTCTGCCGGGGGCACCTGACCCTGGAGCAGGTGGGCCTGGAGTCCGAGTTCCAGCAATTTTGCCTGGCCGAGGGCCTTCTTGTTCTACACGACCAGCCCCGGCCCCGGCCCCTGGCCCTGGGACCCGGCCCGTTGCCCTCCCTGCGCTACCTGGAGCTGCAAATCACCTGGCGCTGCAACCTGGCCTGCCGCCACTGCTACCTGGGGCCGGCCCGGGGGGTGGATATGCCCGTGGCGAGGGTGGCGGCCCTGCTCAGGGAGTTCGAGGCCATGAACGGCCTCAGGGTGCTCATCAGCGGCGGCGAGCCCTTGATGCACCCTGCCTGGCCGGAGATCAACGCCCTTTTGAGCGCCGCCGGCATGCGCCGGGTGCTCTTAAGTAACGGTCTGCTGCTGGATGAGAAGCGCCTGGCCGGGCTAAACTGCGACGAGGTGCAGATCAGCCTGGACGGCCTGGCGCCCGGCCACGAGATGCTCAGGGGGCCGGGCAGCTTCGCGCCGGCCTTGGAGGCCGCCCGCCGGGTGCGCGCGGCGGGGCTGGGTCTGTCCATCGCCACCATGGCCCACGCCGGCAATCTGGCCGAGATGGAGGGCCTGGCCGAGCTGGTGCAAGACCTGGGCGCCCGCGAGTGGGGCATAGACGCGCCCTGCCTGGCTGGGAGGCTCAGCCAGCACCCCGAGCTGGCGGTTACGCCGCGGGAGGCCGCCCAGGCCATGGCTTATGCCTTTGGCGGTTCCTACCACGGCAGCGGCACCGGGCCTGAGGGCCAGGCCTTGGCCTGCGGCCTGCACCTGGCCACCGTGGCCGCCGATGGGCGGGTAGCCCAATGCGGCTTCTACCTGGACGACCCCCTGGGCCGGGCAGAGGAGGGGCTGTGGACCTGTTGGCAGCGCCGGCGGCCCCTGGAGTTGGCCCGCGTGCAAGGCTGCCGCGATTGCCAGGTGGCCCTGGACTGCGGCGGCGGCTGCCGCTTCCGCGCCCCGGCCCCGGACCGGCCCGACCCGGTGCTCTGCGCCCTCATGGAGCAGCCCGCGCCAGCGGATTAAAACCAGCCTCGGCGGCAGGCCCGCCGGGCAGTCACAATACCTGGGAGGAGACATGCCCGCCACCATCTACGACCTGGCCGGACGCGCCCCCCGCGAGGGCGGCGAGACGGTGCTGGGGCTCAAGGACCTGGGCACCCACGCCTGCTACATGCTCTACGGGGTGCTGAACCCCGGCGACCCGCCCCGCGTGCTGCGCCCCGGCCCGGGCCACGAGGAGATCGTGCTGGTCATCAGCGGGGGAGTGAAGCTGGAAGGCCCCGGCGGCGGCCTGACCCTGCAAGCCGGCCAGGCCATCTACCTGCGGGGCGAGGAAACCTACCAGGCCTTATGCCTGGGGCCGATGGAGGCCCGCTACGCCGTGGCCGGCGGCCACAGCTCCGGCGACGAGCACCATCATCATCACTAGGCCGGAAAGCTCTAGGTAGGTGGCACCTGCCGCACAATCCGGGCGCCGATCAATCCGGAGAGGGGTCGTGGAAAAGGCGTTCGTCCTGAGATCGGCCAGGCCCAGCGACCATGGGCCGATCATGGAGGTCATGCCCGCCTGGTGGGGTGGCCGCGACCTGCGGCACGGGGTGCCCAGGCTGTTCCTGGAGCACTTCAGCAATACCTCCTTCATCATGGAGCATGAGGGGCGCATGGTGGGGTTCATCATCGCCTTTTTGTCCCCGGCCCGCCCCGGCGAGGGCTACGCCCACTTCCTGGGGGTGGACCCCGCCTACCATGGCCAGGGCATAGGACGGCGCCTCTACGAACGGTTCTTCGAGGTCTGCCGCCAGAACGGACGCAGCGTGGTCAGGGCCTGCACCTCCCCGGTGAACAGCGCCTCGGTGAGGTTCCACCAAAAAATGGGGTTCAGCCTGGCCCCTGGCGACGGCCAGCGCGATGGCATTCCGTTCATTCGCGATTACAACCGGCCGGGCGATGACAAGGTGGAGTTCAGCAAACGCCTTGAATGAGCCCAGGCGCCCGGGGGCCGCCCCACCCGGCGGCGGGTGATGGTGGGCCGGGGCTAGGCCGTGCAGCCGGCCCGGGCCTGCTCGCCCCACAGTCTTAGGTCGGCGGCCGATACGCCCGAGAAGTTGGGTGGCACCAGGATGGTGTCGCGGGGCGTTTGGCTGCCGTCGGGCTGGGGAAAGTCCAGGGTGTAGTGCAGGCCCCGGCTCTCGCGGCGGCCCATGGCCGAGGCGATTATCAGGCCGGCCACCACGATCAGGTTGCGCAGCTCCAACAGGTCGCCGTTGACCTTGAAGGAGCGGTAGTATTGGTCCATCTCCCGGGCCAACAACTCCACCCGGTGCTGGGCGCGCTCCAGGCGCTTGGTGGTGCGCACGATGCCCACGTAGTCCCACATGAAGCGCCGTAGCTCCTCCCAGTTGTGGGCCACCACGACTTCCTCGTCAGAGTCGGTGATGCCGGTCTCGTCCCAGGGGCGCGCGGGGGCCGGCGCCGGCGCCTGGGCCTGGGCCTCCAGGATGTGGGCGCTGGCCGAGCGGCCGATGACCAGGCACTCCAACAGCGAGTTGCTGGCGATGCGGTTGGCCCCGTGCAGGCCGGTGCAGGCCACCTCCCCCACGGCGTAGAGCCCCTCGATATCGGTGCGGCCCTGGAGGTCGGTCAGTACCCCCCCACAGGTGAAGTGGGCCGAGGGCACCACGGGCAGGGGCTGCTTGGTCATGTCGAAGCCGTATTCCTTGCAGCGCTTGTACACCGTGGGGAAGTGGCCCTTGATGAACTCGGCTGGCTGGTGGCTGATGTCCAGGTACACGCAGTCCAGGCCCAGCCGCTTCATCTCGTGGTCAATGGCCCTGGCCACGATGTCGCGGGGGGCCAGCTCGGCTTTGGCGTGGAAATTCGGCATGAAGCGGGTGCCGTCAGGCAAGAGCAGCCGCCCGCCCTCGCCGCGCACCGCCTCGGTGATGAGGAAGGACTTGGCCTGGGGGTGGAACAGGCAGGTGGGGTGAAACTGGGTGAACTCCAGGTCGGCCACCCGGCAGCCGGCCCGCCAGGCCATGGCCATGCCGTCGCCGGTGACCACGTCGGGGTTGGAGGTGTAGAGATAGGCCTTGCTGCAACCACCTGTGGCCAGCACCACCACCCGGGCCAAGAAGGCGCGCACGTGGCCCGAGGCCTTGTCCAGCACGTAGGCCCCCAGGCAGCGGCCCACGCGCCGGCCCTCCACCTTCTGACGGATCAGGTCTATGGCCACCTGATGGTTGAACATGGTGATGTTGGGCTGGCCGGCCACCCGTTGGGACAGGGTGGTGGCCACGGCCTTGCCGGTGGCGTCGGCGGCGTGGATGACCCGGCGGTGGCTGTGGCCGCCCTCGCGGGTCAGGTGGTAGAAGGGCTTGCCGTCGGGGCCGGTCTCGCGGCTGAAATCCACGCCCGCCGCGATGAGTTCCTGGATGGCCTGGCGGCCGCGCTCCACGATGAAGCGCACCACCCCGGGGTTGCACAGGCCGGCCCCAGCCTCCAGGGTGTCCTTGATGTGCGACTCAACCGAATCGTGCTCGTCCAGCACGGCGGCGATGCCCCCCTGGGCGTGGAAGGTGCTCGAGTCCTCGAAGGTGCCCTTGCTCAAGAGGGCCACGCGGGCCGTGGGCGCGCACCCCAGGGCCAGGCGCATGCCGGCCGCGCCGCTGCCGATGACCAGCACGTCGAACTCCAATTGACTTTCCATGGCGCGATTCCTTGCGCTGGGGGGTGTCTTAGGGTTGGGGCGTCCAGTCCAGGCCGATGTCCACGGCCGGGGCCGACTGGGTGATGCGCCCCACGGAGATGAAGTCCACGCCGCTCTGGGCGATGGCGGCGATGGTTTCCAGGTTGACTCCCCCCGAGGCCTCGGTCTGGGCGCGGCCAGCCACCAGGGCCACGGCCCGGGCCAGGGTGGCGGGGTCCATGTTGTCCAGCAGGACGCGCTCCACGCGGGCGGCCACGGCCTCGGCCACCTGCGCGAGGGTGTCGCACTCCACCTCGATGTTGGTCAGCCCGGCGGCGCGGGCGCGGGCCACGGCCTCGCTCACCGAGCCGCACACGGCGAGGTGGTTGTCCTTGATGAGCACGCCGTCATCCAGGCGCAGGCGGTGGTTCTGGGCGCCTCCCAGGCGGGTGGCGTATTTGGCCAGGAGGCGTAGGCCGGGGATGGTCTTGCGGGTGTCCAGGAGCACGGCGTGCGTGCCCGCCAGGCGCTGGACATAGGCCCGGGTCAAGGTGGCGATGCCCGAGAGGTGTTGCAGGAGGTTCAGGGCGGTGCGCTCGGCGCTTAAGAGCTCGCGGGCTGGGCCGCCGATGCGGGCCAGCACCGTGCCCGCCGGGGCCACCTGGCCCTCGGCGGCCAGGGCCTCCACCCGGGCCTGGGGCGCCAGGGTGGTGAAGACCTCCAGGGCCAGGGGCAGGCCGGCCACCACCAGGTCCTGGCGGGCGGTCATCACCCCCTGGAAGCGGGCCTGGGCGGGTATGACCGCCTGGGAGGTGAGGTCGCCTTGGCCCAGGTCCTCCTCCAGGGCCAGGGCCATGATCTGCCGCGCGGCTTGACGCAAGGGGTCCATGCTGTCCTCGCTGGGGGTTGACCGGGACGCGGGTGTGCCCTAGCCCCGGCGCGGGGGGCGGAGCGGCTGCTGGGCGCCCAACACCTCCTGGGCCGCCTGGACCAGCTCCAGGCCCCGGACCTGAGCCATCTCCCGCAGGCGCCGAAGGGCCTCCTGCTCGCCGATATGGTGCTGGTCCATGAGCAGGCCCTGGGCCCGGGCCAGCACCTTGCGCGCGTGCAGGGACTCCCGCAGGTCCGTGACCTCCCGCCGTAGCTCGCTCTCGCGGGTGAAATTGTGATGGGCCAGATCCATGGCCGGCCCCAGCACCGCCGTCTCCACCGGCTTGAGCAGGTAGGAGTGGACGTTGGCCCGGCGGGCGCGCTCCAGGAACCGGCGGTCGGCGTGGGCGGTTATCAGCACCACCGGCAGGGGGCGCTCCAGGCTCATGACCCGGGCGGCCTCGATGCCGTCCATGCCCGGCAGGCCGATGTCCATCAGCACCAAGTCGGGCCTGAGCTGGCGGCACAGCTCGCAGGCCTGGCGGCCGTCCCCGGCCAGGCCCAGCACCCGGTGCCCCAGGTCCCTGAGGGCCTGCTCCAGGGCCAGGGCCTGCACAGCCTCGTCCTCCACCAGGAGTACCCCCAGGCTCACCACCAGAGCTCCTGGGCCAGGCGGGCCAACTCGCCGGCCGGCACCCGCAGGGTGGCCTTGAGGCCCGGGCGGGCGTCCTCCAGCTCCAGGCCGCCGCGCAGATCGTTGGCCGCCAGGGCCATGGCCAGCCGTAGGCCCAGGCGGGCGTCCCGCTCCAGGGCGAACCCGGGGGGCAGGCCCGCGCCGTTGTCGGTCACGCACAGGCGCAGGCCATCGTCATCCAGGGAGCCCTCCAGCAACAACTCCGGGTCGCTGACCTGCTCCAGGCCGTGCCTGAGGGCGTTGCCGATGATCTCGTGCAGCCACAGGGACAAGGGCGAGCACAGGCGCAAGCTCAAGACCAGCGGGGGCAGGCGCCGGGCCAGGCGCAGGTGGGACGGGCCTTTCCAGAGGTTGCGGCGCAGCACCTCCTGGGCCAGGCGGTCCAGGGTGGGCGGCTGGCCGGTCTCGGAGACCAGGGTGTAGCCCAGGCTCAGGGCCACCACCCGCCCCTCCACCGCCTCGGCCAGATCGCGGGGTGAGCGGGCGTGGGCGCTGCCCAGGGCCAGGATGTTGGCGATGGTCTGGAAGTCGTTCTTGACGCGGTGGCAGACACCGCCGGCCGTCTTGAGGGACTCGGGCGTCAAGGACGCCGCCGGCGCGAGCGCCCCGCCGTCAGATAGGCCCCCCCCGGGCTGGCCCATGCCCTTCCTCCCCCGCCCCGGCCGGCTGGCCCGCCGGGGGCCTGGCGGCTAGACCGACTCCACGCTTTTTATCTGGGGCACTGCCTGCTTGACCACTTTCTCGATACCCATCTTGAGCGTCATCTGGCTCATGGGGCAGCCCCCGCAGGCGCCCTTGAGCCTCACCTTGACCACGCCCTCGCCGGTGACCTCCACCAATTCCACGTCGCCACCGTCGCGTTGCAGGGCCGGGCGAATCTTGTCCAGGGCTTCTTGTACTTGGGCTTGCAAGCTAAGACCTCCTTGAAGGTGGGCGGCGCCAGGGAGAATGTAGCATAACCGCCCGATGATGCCAAACTATTCCAGGCCGCGCCCGCTCAGGCGGGTCAAGGCCTCCAGGTAGCGCGCCCGCGTGCCCTCGATCACCTCGGCGGGCAGCTTGGGCGCCGGCGGCTGCTTGTTGAAGCCGATGGTCTCCAGGTAATCGCGCACGTACTGTTTGTCGAAGCTCTTCTGGGAGCGGCCGGGGGCATAGTCGTCTGCCGGCCAGAAGCGGCTGGAATCGGGGGTGAGCACCTCGTCGATCAAGAGCAGCTCGCCGCCCAAGAGGCCGAACTCAAACTTGGTGTCGGCGATGATGATGCCCGCCGGCGCCGCCAGCTCCCGGGCGCGGGAATAGATGGCCAGGGAGCGCCGGGCCACCTCGTCGGCCAGGCCGGCGCCCAATATCTGGCGGGCCTGGTCCAGGCTGATGTTCAGGTCGTGTTGGCCCTGCTCGGCCTTGGTGCTAGGGGTGAACAGGGGCGTCTCCAGGCGGCCGCTGTCCCTTAGCCCCGGGGGCAGGGTATACCCGCAGACCTGGCCGGTCTTCTGGTAGTCGGCCCAGCCGCTGCCGGCCAGATAGCCGCGCACGATGGCCTCGATGGCCAAGGGCCGGCACTTCTTGACCAGCATGGAGCGGCCCTCCAACTGCTCGGCGAAGGGCTTGAGCTTTTGCGGGAAGTCGCTTACCCGGCTGGCCACCAGGTGATTGGGGGTGAGGTCCTTCATCTGCTCGAACCAGTAGAGGCTGATCTGGGTGAGGATGCGCCCCTTGTCGGGAATGGGGTCGGGCAGGACCACGTCAAAGGCGCTGAGCCGGTCGGTGGCCACGATCAAAAGGTGCTCGCCCAGGTCGTAGATGTCGCGCACCTTGCCTCGTCCCACCAGGGGCACGCCCGGCAGGTTGGTCTCTTTGACGGCGGGGCTGGTCATGTGTGGTTGTCCTCCTGCGGCGTCTGGGCCGGCCCTGGGTGGTTGACGCGGCCGCGGCGCCGCTGCTGGTCCCCGGGCGGCGGCCCGGCGGGGGCCGTCCGTCCTGCTCCGGGGCCGGCGGGCGCCCAGCGGTTGGTCATGGTTGGACGGTATTATACCCCGCCGGGCCGCCGCCGTCGCGGGGACCGCTCCGGGCGGGATGGCTCAAGCCTAGCACAAAGCAGCGTGGCGAGAAACCTTGGGCCAGCCGGGTGAGTGCCCTAACCGCCGGGGCCGGCGCCACGGCGGCGGCTTGGAGTTATTCCCTCCAATTGGCAGTCAATTACGGCGGATATGCCCCGGTCCGCGCAAGCAATGGTTGCCTTGGGCGCGCATAATTGCCATTATTGACAACATGAGCCGCTGCAATTTATTCATCACCGGCCCTGGTTTGCTGGGCGCATGAAGCTCAAGAGCAAGACCTCGCTGCTCATGGCCCTGGTGGTGGCCATCCCCTTGACCATCATGGGCTGGCTAGGCCTGGGCATCCTGGAAGAATCCCTGCGCAAGGCCATCTACGAGGAGATGGAGACCCTGGCCACCACGGCCGAGCGCACCATCCATCATTTCCTGGAAGAGGGCCTGAGCGACGCCCGCGCCCTGGCCCTCAACCTGCCGGCCCGCGCCCTGGAGGAAAAAGACACCGCCCAGATGGAGCGCTATCTCCAGGCCATGCTGGCGGTGCATCCCAAGTACAGCAACGGCCTGTTCCTGCTGGACAGCCAGGGCGTGCTCTGGGCCGACTACCCCCCCCAGCCCGGCGCCCGGGGCGTTTCCTTTGCCTACCGCGAGTACTTCCAACGCACCATGCAGGAGCAGAAGGGCGTGGTGGGCCGGCCCTACCGCTCGGGGCGCAGCGGCCAGCCGGTCTGCACCTTCACCGCCCCCATCAGGGGCAAGGACCAGCGGGTGCTGGGCATGCTGGGCTGCTCGGTGGACCTTTTGGCGGGCGAGCCCCTGGGCCTGCCTAGCGGCCTGCGGGTAGGCAGGCAGGGCTATTATTACGTCTTCGACACCACCCGCCTGGTCATCCTGCACCCCGACCAGCCGCGCGTCCTGCAGCGCGACACCGCCCCGGGGGCCAACAAGATGTTGGACGCGGCCATCGAGGGCCTGCCCAGCGTGGGCGAAACCGTCAACAGCCGGGGCGTGCCCATGCTGGTATCCTTCAAAAACGTGCGCGGCACCGACTGGATCGTGGGGGCGCAAAAAACCAGGGAAGAGGCCCTGGAGCCCCTGCGCCAGGCGCGGCTGCGCCTGCTCCTGGGGGTGGCGCTGGGCACCCTGCTGGCCGTGGGCGTGGGCATCCTGGCCGTGCGGCGCATCACCCAGCCCCTGGCCCGGCTGCGCCAGGCCACCCAGGAATGGGGCGGCCCCGGCTTTGCCGAGAAGCTGTCCGGGGTGGCCGCCGGCGACGAGATTGGCGACCTGGCCCGCTCCTTCCAGGAGATGGGCGGCCGCCTGGGGCAGAGCATGGCCTCCCTGGAGTCGGTGGGCCAGCAATGGGAGCGCACCTTTGATTCGGTGCCCGACGCGGTCTTCCTGCTGGATGCCCAATTTAGGGTCACGCGGCTGAACCGCGCCGCCGCCGGGCTGGTCAAGCTGGAGCCGGCCCGGGCCATCGGCCTGCCCTGCTACCGGCTCCTGCACGGCCAGGAGGCCCCGCCCGCCCATTGCCCCCACCTGGCCACCCTGCAAACCGGCCAGGCGGCGCGGGTGGAGGTGGAGGAGCCCCACCTGGGCGGGCAACTGGAGCTTAGCACCACCCCGCTGACCGGCGAGGACGGGCGGGTGCAGGGCTCGGTGTACATCGTGCGCGACATCAGCGAGCGCCGGCGCACCCAGCAGGCCCTGGCCGAGAGCGAGGCGCGCTACCGCAGCCTGGTGGAGCAGGCCCTGGACCTGATCGCCGTGGTGCAGGACGGCAAGGTGGTCTTTGCCAACGCGGCGGCCGTGGACCTCCTGGGTTGGCCGGCCGAGGAGATGGTGGGCCAGGGGCCGCAGGTGTTCTACCATCCCGACGACCTGCCCGTGGTCCTGGACCGCTACCGCCGGCGCATGGCCGGCGAGGCGCTGCCCGGCCTCTTCACCTGCCGCATGCTGACCCGGCAGGGCCAGGTCAAGTGGGTGGAGCTGGCCTCGCAGTTGGTGGAGTGGGGTGGCCGGGGGGCGGTGCAGGTGGTCTTCCGCGACATCACCGGCCGGCGCCAGGCCGAGGAGGCCCTGCAGCAGAGCGAGGAGCGCTACCGCTCCCTGGTGGAGAACGTGCCCTACGGCCTGTGCATCACCGAGCTGCCCTCGGGCAGGTTCCTGTTCATCAACCGCACGGTCTGCGAGATGTTTGGCTACACCTTTGAGGAGGGCATGCACAAGACCCTGTGGGACGTCACCGACCCGGCCGAGCACCAGGAGATGCGCCGGCGCGTGGCCCTGCACCTGGATGGGACCGGCGTGGCCACCCCGTCGGTCTACACCGGCCGGCGCAAGGACGGCGGCAAGTTCCGCTACGAGGCCACGGTGGCCCTGGTCTCCTACCAGGGGCGGCCGGCCCTGCAGGGCATCGTCCGCGACGTCACCAGCCAGGAGATGCTGGAGCGGCAGTTGCAGCAGGCCCAGAAGATGGAGGCCGTGGGCACCCTGGCCGGCGGCGTGGCCCACGAGTTCAACAACATCCTCATGGCCATCCGGGGCTACACCCAGCTCATGGCCCAGACCCCGGACCTGCCGGCCAAGGCCGCCGAGTATCTGGCCAAGATCGAGAACAGCACCAAGCGGGCCGCCGACCTGACCAACACCATGCTGAGCTTTTCGCGCCTGGAGACCGGCGGCCGGCGGGTGGTGTGGGTCAACGAGGTGGTGGAAGAGGTGCGCGCCCTCCTGGGCCAGACCCTGCCGTCCCATATCGAGCTGAACCTGCGCCTGATCCCGGACCTGCCGCCGGTGCGGGCCAACCAGAACCACCTGGAGCAAGTGGTGCTGAACCTGGCCCTCAACGCCCGCGACGCCATGGAGCAGGGCGGCCTCTTGACCATCTCCACGGCGGTGGCGGTCCTGGACCTGGATTTTTGCGGCACCCACCCCTGGGCGCGGCCGGGTCCCTACGTCTTGATAGAGGTGACCGATACCGGCAGCGGCATGCCCGCCGAGGTGCTGGAGCACGTCTTCGAGCCCTTCTTCACCACCAAGGAGCCCGGCCGGGGCACCGGCCTGGGCCTGGCCCTGGCCTACACCATGATAAAGGCTCACGGTGGGGGCATGGTGGTGAGCAGCCTGGCCGGCCAGGGCAGCCGCTTCGTCATATACCTGCCGGCCGCCCAGGGCGACCTGGCCGCCCTGGAGGCCGCCGAAACCGAGGAGGGCTTACCCCTGGCTGGCCAGGGCCAACGCCTGCTGGTGGTGGACGACGAGCCGGCGGTGCGTGAGGTGGCCCGCGAGGCCTTGACCCAGCACGGCTACCGGGTGCATGAGGCCGGCCATGGCCAGGAGGCCCTGGAGATGTACGCCGCGGCCCGGGACAGGGGCCGTCCCTATAACCTGGTTCTCCTGGACCTGGCCATGCCGGTGATGGACGGCCAAAGGTGCCTGGATCTGCTCCTGGCGATCGACCCCGCCGCGCGGGTGCTGGTGGCCACCGGTCACGGCGGCGACGAATCGTCCATCAGCGCCCTGGAGGGCCGGGCGGCCGGGGTCTTGCGCAAGCCCTTTGATCTCAACACCCTGCTCACCCAGGTGGCCCAGATCTTGGACAAGCGGGTCTGAGGGCGCCGCCCCCGCATTCTCCGCCATCCGTTGGCTGCTAGCCGTAGATGAGGACCACCGCCGCGCCGGCGGCCATGAGGGCGCTGGCCAGCAGGTGCTGCCCCAGGCGTCCCTCGCCCAAGAGCCAGGCCCCCCACAGCACCGCGAAGAGCGGGCTCAAACGCTTGACCGCCAACATGTAGGCGGTCTGCACGCTGGCCAGGGCCAGGAAGTGGCAGATGATCTCGCCGCCCACGCACAGGGCCACGGCCGAGGCCGGCCAGGGGCGCCTGAGCCAGCCCCAGCGGAGCTGGCCGCGCAGGCCCAGTACCAGGGCCACGCCCAGCCCCACCAGTAGGGGGTAGACCGCGCCCATGAACAAGGGGCTGGAGTGCAGCACCGCCCGGCGGCCCATCACCGAGGTGTAGGCATAGGCCACCGACACCAGCAGCATGATCCAGGAGCCCTTTTCGCGCCGGATGGCCCGCCAGGGCTCCAGCCAGCCGGCGCGGACCAGGTGCAGGTTCAGCCCGTACGCCCCCGCGGCCAGGAGCAAGAGCCCGCCCAGGCCGGGCAGGGTGGGCATCTCGCCCAAGATGGCCAGGCCGGTGAGCGCCGAGAACAGCGGCGTGACGGCCAAAAAGGGCTGGGTCAGGGCCAGGGGCGAAATCTGGATGGCGCGCACGTAAAGGAAGGTGCAGGCCAGGTCCACGGGCAGGGCCAGGGCCACGGTGACGAAGAAGTCGCGGTCCAGGGGCGGCCAGGGGATGACCAGGAGCAGGATGGCCCCGGTGGGCGCCACCCCGGCCAGGCGGGCCATGACCACCTCGGGCAGGCTTAGGTCGCTGAAGTAGCGCTTGCTCAACAGGTCGGCGGTGGCCAGGCATAGGGCCGCCCCCAGGGCCAGCCAGAACCAGGTCATGGCCGGGGTGGGTGGGTGGCCAGGAAGTCCTCCAGCTCGGGCAGGCTGGGCAGGGCTGAGCGGCCACCCAGGCCGGTCACCGACATGGCCGCGGCGGCGTTAGCCGTGGCCAGGGCCTCCCGGGGCCCCTGGCCCAGCAGCAGGGCGTGCACCAGGCCGGCGTGGAACACGTCGCCGGCGCCGGTGGTATCCACGGCTGGCACCACGAAGCCGGGGTGACGATGGTAGCGCCCCTCCGCCAGCAGCTCGGCGCCCTGGGCGCCCAGGGTGCGCCCCACCCAGGCCGGCCCCAGGGTGGCCAAGCCCTCCAGGGCCTTCCGGGGGTCCTCGACGCCCAACAGCCGCTGGGCGAAGTCCTGGCAGCCCACCACCACGTGGCACAGGCCCACCAGCTCGGCGGTGCCCGCGAAGACCCGCTCGGCGTCCAGACTGACGACGGCCCCGGCGGCGCGGGCCAGTTGGGCGGCCTGGATGGAGGCCCGCCAGAAGTGGCCGTCCAGGTGCAGCACCCGGCAGGCGGCCAAGAGGGCCGGGTCCAGGTCGGCGGGCTCCAGGTGGCAGGCCTCGTCGCGGGTCCAGACGATGGTGCGCTCGCCGCCCTGCTCCTCCACCATGATGAAGGCCTGCTGGCTCAAGGTGCCCGGCTTGACCACCAGGCCGCAAGGGTCCACGCCCAATTCCCGCAGCCAAGGCGCGGCCTTTTGCCCGGCCTGGTCGTCGCCGGCCACCCCGGCGTAGGCCACCCGGTGGCCCAGGCGGGCTAGTGAGCAGGCCGCCGTGGCCGCCTGGCCGCCGCCCATGGTGGCCAGGCGGGTCATGCGCAGCTTGCCGCCCCAGGTGGGACGCTCTGGAATGAGGCAGAGGTGGTCAATGGCGTTGAGCCCCAGGCAAAGGGCGTCCCAGGGCCGCCCAGGGGAGCGGCCGGGTACGGGCAGGGCGCCCGCGCTCACGGCGGGTCTATGACTCCTTGGCCAGGATGCGCACCGGAACCTTGCCCTGCAGGGCCTGGGCGAAGCGTTGGGCGTCGCCAGCGTCGCCCACGATGGCCCCATAGTGCATTGGTATGGCCAGGCGCGGCTTGATGGCCAGGGCCGCCTGCACCGCCTGCTCGGCGGTCATGACATAGGTGCCCGAGACAGGCAGCAGGGCGATGTCCACCTCCAGGCCGCTCATCTCGGGGATGTGGTCGGTGTCGCCGGCATGATAGATGCTCACCCCCTCCACGGTGACCACGAAGCCCAGCCAGGCATTTCCCTGGGGGTGGAACTCTTTGTCGGTGTTGTAGGCCGGCACGGCCTTGATCTTGATGCCCAGCACCTCCAGGCTGTCGCCGGGACTCATCGTCTTGACGTTGGCGCCGCCCAGCTTCTGCGCGCACTGGGCCTCGGTGACGATGACCGTCTCAGGCCCCCTGATTTTGGCCACGTCCTCGGGCACGCAGTGGTCGAAGTGGTCGTGGCTGCACAGGACCAAGGCGGCAACGGGTCCACCCTTCAACTCGTAGGGGTCGAAGTAAACGGCCCCGGCGGGGCTGTCCAGGCGGAAGCTGTCATGCCCCAGCCAGTGCAGGGACCCCAGCAGGCGCTCGATGGAGGACTGGTCGGCCATGGTTCTTCTCCCTTGAGCAGGGGTTGAGGCTTGCCTGGCCGGGCGCGGCTAGCCCTGGGCCAACACCACGCGGTGGTTGACCAGGCTCATGGACTTGATCTGGGCCTTGAGCACCTTCTGCTCGCCATAGATGGAGACCAGGCGCACCAGGCCGTCTTCCTGGGGCTCAATGACATCCACGTCGGCCAAGAGAAGCTCCTCCTGGCCGTTTTTGATGATATAGGCCGTGGCTTCACACATGCTTCAGCATCTCCTTGAGGCGGAGGTTGACGATGTGGTCAACTTGGTGGGGCAGGGGCTCGTGCGCCACGCTCACCACCTCGACGTTTTCCTGGGTGAGGGGCAGCAGGAACTTGCGGGCGCGGCAGGCGGCCACGCCGGCGGCGATGGCCGGCGTGACCTCCCCCATCATGGCGTTGGCCAGGACGATGCCCAGGGGGCCGATGACCACGTCGGCCTCCTGGATGGTCACCAGGATGGCGTTTTCGCCGGTGGCCCCACGGTTGGCGTGGGCCTTCATCATCTGGGCCGTGGCGATGGCGTTGGTGCCCAGGGCCAGGACCTCCACCTCCTCGCCGAATTCATCCTTGATGCGGCGGATGATGACGCTGCCGATACCACCACCCTGGCCGTCTATGACGCAGATACGCACATGCCCCTCGTTTTTTGTGAGCTTGCGCAGACCGTGCCGGCTGGCAAGCGCGTTTGGATAGCCTTTAGACTAATCACTTGCGCGGGCTTTGTCCACGGCGTAATAAAGTAGGCGTCGCCAGCGGCCCCCGTCTCTGGTAAGGGATGGGGGCGGGGCATGGCCAACCATAAAGCAAGGGCGGACGGGTATTCCATGGACCTTTGGGCGGCGGCACTGGTGTTGGGCGGCTATCTGTTGGGGTCAATCCCCTTTGGCCTGCTCGTCACCCGCCTCTTGGGCGGCCCCGACCCCCGCGGCGGGGGTTCGGGCAACATTGGCGCCACCAACGTCACCCGCCTGGCCGGCAAGACCGCCGGGGTGGCCACCCTGTTCCTGGACGCGGCCAAGGGCACCCTGCCCACGGCCCTGGCCCTGCACTACCTGGCGCCCGCGCCGGCGGCCGCCGTGGGCCTGGCCGCCTTCCTGGGGCATGTCTTCCCTCTGTACCTGGGCTTCAAGGGCGGCAAGGGCGTGGCCACCGCCCTGGGGGTGCTGGCCGCCGTCACGCCCCTGGGCCTCTTGGCCACCATGGCGGTGCTGGTGCTGGCCGCCTGGTGGTCGGGGCACGTCTCGGTGGGCTCCCTGGCCGGCTGCCTGAGCGCCCCGGCATGGCTGTGGCTCCTGGGCCAGCCCGCGCCCCTGGTGGTCATGGCCCTGGTCATGGCCGCCCTGGTGGTCTGGCGGCACAAGGACAACATCGCCCGCCTGCGCCAGGGCAGCGAGCACGGCCTTCGCTAGGCCCTCCTGGTTGGCTGCCTCCTCCTCATTAAAACAGCCATTAAGTGCCGCGCTGCTCGTTCCCTCTCCCCCCACTGGGGGGAGAGGGTAAGGGTGAGAGGGGAATCTGGTGCCTCGAAACCAGGCCCCCTCACCCCGACCCTCTCCCCCATCAGAATGGGGGAGAGGGAGCAGAGGCGCCAGACCATTTCGGCGACGCAAACCGTGCAACTTACGCTTGACCTCGAACCGGCCCTAGCCCCGGTGGTAGGGCGTGCCGGCCAGGATGGTGTGGGCGCGGTAGAGCTGTTCCAGGGCCACGCAGGCCGCCAACTCGTGGGGCAGGGTGGCCGGTCCCAGGCTCACCCGCTGATCGGCCCGGGCCAGGACCGCCGGGTCCAGGCCCCAAGGCCCGCCCACCACCAGCACCAGGCGCCGGGCGCCCTGCTCCAGCACCTTGCGCAGGCGCTTGGCCCACTCCTCGGAGGACCAGGCCTGGCCGGCCACGTCCAGGGCCCAGACCTGGTCCCGGGGCTCCAGTCGCCCCAGCAGGCGGCGGCCCTCCTCCAGCAGCACCTCGGCGGTGGGGCGGCCTTTCAGGGCCTTGACCGGCCGCGCCGCCTCCAGGCGGCAGCCGCCGTAGGCGTTGAGGCGGCCGGCGTAGTCCTCCAGGCCCTGGGCCAGGTAGGCGGCCTTGGGTTTGCCCACGGTGAGCAGCACCTGGGTCATTACGGCGTGCCTGTCTCACTTGCCGGCTTGCGCGCCGTGACGATCTCGCTGCCGTGCAGCCAGTTGAGGGGGAACAGGCTGCGGTTCTTGCGATACTCCCGGCTGACTTCGGCAAAGCCCGCCGCCTCCACCAAAGGCCGCATCAACACCGGACGGCAGGCCCCCGAGACAAAGGACAAGAGCCCCCGCTCGTAGAGCCACTCGTAGGGCGTTCGGCCGCCGCCCTGCTTGCTCATGTCCACCAGCACCAGGCGTCCTCCCGGTTTGAGCACCCGGCCAAACTCGGCCAGGATGGCCGGCATCTGGCTTGAGTCCACCAAATCGAACATGTAGGAGTTATACAGCAGATCAAAGCTGTTGTCGGCATGGGGCAGGGCCAGGGCCGAGGCCTGGCGCAACTCCACCCGCTCCAGGAGCCCCAGGCGGGCGAGCTTGGCCCGGGCCTTGGCCAGCATGGCCGGGGTGAGGTCCACGGCCTGCATGCGGCCATCTTTCCCCAGGGCCTGGGCCAGCAGGGCCGTGGCCCGGCCCGTGCCACAGGCCACCTCCAGCACGGCCTCCCCCGGCTGGATGGCGGCCAACTCCACGGCCCGCAGGTGGTGGGGCAACTCGTGGTCGGTGAAGGGGTCGTAGAGCCAGGCCAGGCGGCTGTACAGGGCGGCGATGCGGCCGGCGTGGCTGGAGCGGGCCACCTGGTAGTCCGCCTTTATCCGGCGGGCGCGGCAGCAGCGCCAGGGGCGGGGTTGAATCACGCTTTGCATGGTGGGTTCCTTTTGGCTTGGCCGGCCCCAGGGATGGGCTAGCGAGTTGTTTCCGCGGCGGGGCGCTGGGGAGTGGCCTCCGCCCCTTCGGATAGCACCTCTTCCAGAATGGCGGCGGCCTCGCCCACCAGGGCTGGGCAAAGCTTGCTGAACATCTCCTGCTCCACGGCCTGGCGGCGGCCCTCGGGGGTGCTGATGTCCACGCCCAAGAGGTCCCGGCACAACAGCGAGCCCCGCCGCCGGCTGAACTCCTCCCTGAACTGGGCGCCGCGCATGAGCGCCTCCTGGCGGCAGCGGGTCTCGTCCTGGGGTTCGCCGGGGGGCAGCAGGCCCAGGATCAGCAGGGCGCCGCTCACCGCCCCGCAGACCAGGCCCTGGCCCATGCCGCCGCCCAGGCAGCGGCCCAGGGCGATAGCCTGGTGCCGGGGAAGGCCATGATCCTCGCCGAAACCGGCGAGCACGGCCTGGCCTCAATGCAGGCCCTGGTTGAACAGGGCCACCGCCTCAGGTGCCCGGCTCACGAGGCCACCTCGCTTGCCAGCGGCCTGCGGGCCTGGATGCGGGCCGAGGCCAGATAGTCGCCCAGACCCTTACCCGTGGCCCACTGGTCAATGAACCGGCGGCTGTTCTCGTCCACCGTGATGGCGATCTCCACGAACCCCACCTGGGCCAGAATGTTTTGCAACTCCGTCACCTGCAAGGCCCCGGCGGCGCAGGAGGACCACAGGGCCAGGTCGCGGGCCAACTCGGCGGGCAGGGGCTGGGTGGCCACCACGTCGGAGATGGCCAGGCGCCCGCCTGCCTTAAGCACCCGATAAGCCTCGCGGTACACCGGCAGCTTGTCGGCGGCCAGGTTGATGACGCAGTTGCTCAAGATCGCGTCCACGCTGTGGTCGGCCACGGGCAGGTGCTCGATCTCGCCCAGGCGGAACTCCACGTTGGCCGCCCCGGTCTTGGCCGCGTTGGCCCGGGCCAGGGCCACCATCTCCGGGGTCATGTCCACGCCGATGACCCGGCCCCGCTCCCCCACCTGGCGGGCGGCCAGGAAGCAGTCAAAGCCGCCGCCGCTGCCCAGGTCCAGGACCGTCTCGCCAGGCTGTAGTTGCGCGATGGCCTGGGGGTTGCCGCAGCCCAGGCCCAGGTTGGCGCCCTCGGGCACCGCCGACAGGTCCTCGGGGCTGTAGCCCAGGGCCGTTGAGATGTCCTGGGGGGAGGGCGGCTGGGCCTGGGGTCCGCAGCAGCCGGTGGCCGGGCCGGCGCAGCAACCGCCGCCCTGGGTGGCGGTGCGGCGATAGCGCTCCAGCACGGCGGAACGAATCTCCTGGTCTGACATCTGGGACATCATTGCCTCCTTTGTTGTAAACCCATATATCCAGAACCATCGAAGCAAATAGCCAAAAAAAAGCCCCCTACCCGGGCAGGGAGGTGGCGATGCCCGCCGGGCTGTCCACGCCGGCGCAGCAGTCGCGCATGAGAAAGTCCAGCACCTCCTTGATGGCCTTGAACTCCACCCGGCAGCGCAGCACCCGGCCCTCGCGGGTCTGGCTGATGAGCCCCGCCGCCAGCAGATGGGACAGGTGGTGGGACAGGGTGGACTGGGGGATGCCCAGGTGGGCCTGGATGTCCTTGACCGGCAGACCCGCGTGGCCGGCTCGCACCAGGAGCCGGAAGGCCTCCAGGCGGGCGGGGTGGCCAAGCTCGGCCAGACGGTGGGCTATGCTCTCCAGTTCCATGACCCAAGCATAGCCGCCGGCACCGGGGTTGTCAACCATATTTCTAGTTGAATAGAAATATGGATTGCCCTCATCCGGCGCTTGGCTGGCCGAAGCGGGGGATGGGCTGGCCCTGGGCGTCCAGCTTGATGAGCCAGCGGGCCTTGGCCTGGGCCAAGAGGCTGTCGTCGGCGGCCAGGCGTATCTCGCCGGCGCTCTCGGCCAGTCGGCCCCGGTGCAGCACCACCCAGCCCAGGGCCTTGATTTCCTGGCCCAGGGGCACCGGCTGGCGGAAGGTGGTCTCCATGCTGGTGGTCACCCCCTGGCCGATGTAGCGGATCACGGCGTGGGCCATGATTTCGTCCAGGATGGTGCAGACGATCCCGCCGTGGGCAATGCCCGCCCAGCCCTGGAAGTGGGGGGCCAGGCTGAACAGGCAGCGGGCCTGCTCCTCCTCCAGGCGCACGGGCATGCCCAGGCCCTGGGGATTGTGGCGGCCGCAGGCGAAGCACAGGCCGTCGTCGGCCAGGGGGCGTTCATTTAGGGCGCTCACGAGCGGGGCTCCAGGCCCAGGCGGCGGGCGATCTCGCGGGCCGTGGCCTCCACGAAGCGCTGGAAGGCCTCGCCCGCCAGGGGCTTGCCCGGCGCCGGCATCTGGTCGGCGGCCAGGGCCAGCACCTCCTGGGGCAGGTTGACCAGCTCGCGGCGGGGCTTGACCCCGAACTCGGGCGGGAAGCTGTCCTCGAAGTACATCTGCTGGAAGCCGACGAACTTGAGGTGATGGGCCGTGGCGTCCAGGATGGCGTGCTCGCCGCTATTGACGATGCCCAGCTCTTTGGCCCGCGACAAACCGGCCAGGGACTCGCCGCCCTGGGTGCAGACGATGTGGCCGTGGCGGTTGGCTAGGATCATGGCGTCCATGATCTGTTGCTCGCTGACCTGCACCACGAAGAAGCGCGCCTGGCCGGCGGCCTGTTCATAACGCCGGGCCAGCTCGATGACCCGGGGCATGGAGACCGGGTTGCCGATCATGGCCGCCTGGGCCACCGAGGCCTGCACGGTCACCGGCCGCCAGGCGCGCTTGGCTGGGTCGGGCTCCTGGTAGTAGCGGAAGACCGGGTCGGCGTGGTGGGACTGCACGCCGATGAGCTTGGGCAGCTCGCTGATGATGCCCAGCTCAAGTAGTTGCAGGAAGCCGGCCATCACCGCGCTGACGTTGCCGGCGTTGCCGATGGGCACCACCAGGGCCTGGCCGGCCAGGTCGTAGTCAAGGTCCTGGGCCACCTCGAAGGAGTAGGACTCCTGGCCGCGGATGCGCCAGGCGTTCTTGGAGTTCAACAGCGCCACCTGGTAGTGGTCGGCCAGGTGCTCCACCACCTTCATGCAGTCGTCGAATACGCCGGGAATCTCGAAGACGGATGCCCCGGCGCCCAGGGGCTGGCTGAGTTGCTGGGGCGTCACCTTGCCCCGGGGCAAGAGCACCGCCGAGGCCACCCCCGGCGCCAGATAGGCCCCGTACAGGGCCGCCGAGGCGGATGTGTCGCCGGTGGAGGCACAGACGCTAAGTATCTGGCCCACGCCCTGGTGCTTGATGAGGTAGTTTATGTAGCTCAAGGCCACGGCCATGCCTCGGTCCTTGAAGGAGGCCGATGGGTTCTGGCCGTCGTTCTTGAAACAGAAGTCCAGGCCCAGGGTGCCCTTCAGGCGCGGGCAGGCCTCCACCAGGGGGGTGTGCCCCTCGCCCAGGTAGACCACGCTGTCGAGCGGCACCACCGGGGCGATCAGCTCGTGGTAGCGCAGGATGCCCGACAAGGCCGGCAGGTTGAGCATGCGGCGCAGGTCAAAGGCCCGGCGCCAAGCCGCGCCAGGGCGGGCCTTCAAGCGCGCGAAGCCGCGGTCCTCGATCAGGAGCACCGCCCCGCACTGGGGGCAGGTGTAGAGCAACTCGGCGATGCCGTGGTCGGTGCCGCAGCCCAGGCAGTGGTAGACCAACTGGCCGCCCACCTGGGGCATGACCAGCTCGCGGTCAGCCGGGGAGAACTCTTCGAGGCGCATGGGCGATACTCCTGGCTAGAGGCTGGGCCTGCGGGCCATGGATGGCCCGCCGGGCGCGTAGCGCCCGGGAGGCCGGGCAAAAACACTCTTTTGCCCGGCCGATAAGCGATCAAAGCCATGGATGGCTTTGATCGCATCTAGGCATTGACCGTGAAATATATCCCCCCCTGGCTGGGGCTGTCAATTTGGCGGCGCGGTTGTTGGGAGCGGTCCCGCCATGGTGCTTCCGGCCTTTGCGGATGAGCCCGGAAAATGCACGGGCGGGGATAAACCCCGCCCCTACATCAAGAAAAATCCACGCAACATCTGTCTTAATGTAGGGGCGGGGTTTATCCCCGCCCGGTTTTTCTCAGCCGGAAAAAAGCGGCGCGTCGGCCATCAAGCCGGTATCAGACCACCGGCCTGGGCAGCAGACCCGCGCCCTCCACGATCTCCTTGGCGCGGTGCTCCCACTCGATGGCCATGACGTGCACGCCCTTCACCCCGGGCATGGTCTCCCTGATTTCGTGGATCATCTCGATGGCGATCTTGATGCCCTCGTCGCCCTGCTTCTTCTTGTCCACGCCCTGCAGGCGCTTGATGTGCTCCTCGGGCACGTCCATGCCGGGCACGAACTTGGCCATGTACTTGGCCATGCCCACGCTTTTGAGCGGCGTGATGCCGGCCAAGAGAGCGCACTGCTCGGTGAGCCCCTGGTCCACGGCCATCTTCACGAACTCGCGGAACTTGGGCATGTTGTAGATGCACTGGGTCTGGATGAAGTCGGCGCCGGCCGTGATCTTCTTGCCCATGCGCACCACCCGCCACTCGAAGGGGTCGGCGAAGGGGTTGGCCGCCGCGCCGATGAAGATACCCGGGGCGCCGTCCAGTTCCTTGTCGTTCAAGAAGACCTTGTCGTCGCGCATCTTCTTGAAGGCGGCGATAAGCTGGATGGAGTCCAGGTCGTAGACGTTCTTGGCCTCGGGGTGGTCGCCGAAGCGCTGGTGGTCGCCCGAAAGGCACAGGACGTTCTTGATGCCCAGGGCCGTGGCGCCCAGGATGTCGGACTGCAGGGCGATGCGGTTGCGGTCGCGGCAGACCATCTGGTAGTTGGGCTCCAGACCCTCCTCGATGAGGATTTTGCTGGCGGCCCAGGAGGCCATGCGCACCACCGCCGTCTGGTTGTCGGTGATGTTGACCGAGTCCACGATGCCCTTGAGGAAGTGGGCCTTGTGGCGGACCTCCTCGACGTTGTTGCCGCGCGGCGGACCCAACTCGCCGGTGACGGCGAAGTGACCCGCGGCCAGGACTTTCTCGAGGTTGCTGCCGGATTTCATTGCTTAAGGTCCTCCCTCACCCGCTTGCGGGGACCGCCGTCACGGCTGGTGATCCAGTTCTTCACCGGCCACACCCGCTCCAGCTCCTTGAGGCGGCCCATGCCGGCCATCTTCTCCACGATGAGGTGCCAGATGCAGTCCACGTCGGGGCTGATCTCGCATTTCTTGTTGGCCGAGCCGCCGCAAGGGCCGTTCATGATGCTCTTGCTGCAGCGGGCGATGGGGCACAGGCCCCCGAAGTTGTGCACCAGGCAGTTGCCGCAGGACTGGCAGCGCTCGCTCCATACGCCGTGCTCCAGGGCGCCACCGATGAAGGTGGTGTTGATGCCCGGATAGACCGGCACCTTGGGGTAGCGCTCGGACATGAACTGGGGCCCCACCCCGCAGGCGATGGAGATGATGGCGTCGTAGCCCTCGGCCACCTCGGCCAGCTCCTCGATGTACTCGGGGTCGCACTGGCGCTCGATGGTGCGCTCGTCAACGGTGGGCGCCAGGCCGGCCTTCTTGCGGGCGATGCGCAGCATGGTGGCCAGGATGCCCACCTCTTTCTCGCCGCCCACGTTGCACACGGTCACGCAGCCCCGGCAGCCCAGGACCAGGACCTTCTCCTTGCCCTGGATCATCTCCAGGATTTCTTCCAGAGGCTTGCTGTCCCCTACGATCATAGGATTAACCTCACTCCCCAGGCCCGACCGGTAAAGCCGGTCAGGCCGCTTTGGCCTTCTTCACCGGGCTGGGGCCCAGTTCCTTAATCTTGGCCGTGAACTCCCGGGCCACCTGAGCGAAGCGCGGCCCCTCGGCCGAACTCATGTTGAACATCTCGACACGCTCGGGCTCGATGCCCAGGGCGGCCAGCACGCCTTTAAGGTAGTTGACCTTGCGCCGGGCCTTGAAGTTGCCGGTGAGGAAGTGGCAATCGCCTTCCATGCAGCCGGCCACGTAGACGCCGTCGGCGCCGTCCTCGAAGGATTTAAGCATGTGCAAGATGTCCACCCGGCCCGAGCAGGGCAGTTGGATGATCTTGATATTGGTCGGGTATTGCAGTCGCATCGAACCTGCCAGGTCCGCCGCCGAGTACGCTCAGTAGCGGCAGCAGAACGATACGATGGTCGGCTCAAAGTTATCGCCCACGTCAAACCCTCCATTGATAGAGTGCCACGTTTCGCGTCGCGGAGCCGGCCGCCGGGAGGCGAGAGGCCACCCCGGCGGCGGCAGGTCCCTAGTTGAACGCCGCCTTCTCCTTGGCCAGGATCTGGGCGTCGGTGAAGTGTTGCAGGGTTATGGCCTTGCCCGGGCACTCGGCGGCGCAGGCGCCGCAGCCGTAGCAGGAGGCCACCTCGATGAAGGCCGCGCCGTCCTTGATCTTGGGCACCCCGTAGGGGCAGGTGCGCACGCAGGTCAGGCAGACCGAGCACTTGCTGGGGTCCACCGTGGCCACCACGCCTCCCACGCGAATCTGGTCCTTGGCCAGCACGGTGAGAGCGCGGCCCACCGCCGCGTTGGCCTGGGCGATGGCCTCGTCCATGGGCTTGGGGAAGTGGGCCAGGCCGGCCAGGTACAGGCCCTCACTGGCGAAGTCCACGGGCCGAAGCTTCATGTGGGCCTCCAGGAAGAAGCCCTCGGCGTTCAGCGGGGTCTTGAAGGCCTCGGCCAGGTCCTTGACCTCGTTGGGCTCGATGGCCGCGGCCAGCACCAGGCGGTCCACGTCGAAGGTAACCGGCCGGCCCAGCACATGGTCAATGGCGTTGACGGTCAGGCGCTGGCCGTTGGCGGCGACTTCCGGCTTTTGCTCCAGCTTGTAGCGGATGAACAAGACGCCGTGCTCGCGGGCCTTCTTGTAGAGGTCCTCGCGCACGCCGTAGGTGCGCACGTCGCGGTAGAGGATGTAGACCTGGGCCTCGGGGTTATTCTCTTTGACCTTGATGGCGCTTTCCACCGAGTGGGTGCAGCACAGGCGCGAGCAGTAGGGGCGCTCCGGCTCCCTGGAGCCCACGCACTGCACGAAGGCCACGGCTTCCATCTTCTTGGGCAGGTCGGGGTCGCCCTTGAGTTCGGCGTCGAACTCCAGGGAGGTGAGCACGGCCTGGTTCTGGCCGTAGAGGTACTCGCTGGGCTTGGACTCATGGCCGCCGGTGGCCAGCACAGCCACGCCATGCTCCACCGACAGGTCGCCCTGGGGGGTCTTGATGGTGCTGACGAAGTTGCCCACGAAGCCCTTGGCGTGGGTAAGCTGGCTGTTCAGGTGCAGGTTGATGCCCGCGTGGTTCTGGACCTTGGCGGCCAGGTCCTCCACGTAGGGCGCGATGGGCTCGCCCTTCCAGGTGTTGAGCAGGAAGCGGGCGTTGCCGCCCAGGGTGTCGGTCTTCTCCACCAGGTGCACGGGGTAGCCGCTGTCGGCCAGATTGAGGGCGGCGTTCATGCCGGCCACGCCGCCGCCGATGACCACGGCGGCCTTGGTCAGGTCCAGGTCCACCTGGTGCAGGGGCTCCACCAGGGCGGCCTTGGCCACGGCCATGCGCACCAGGTCCTTGGCCTTGGCGGTGGCCTTTTCGGGCTCGCCCTGGTGCACCCAGGAGTCCTGGTCGCGGATGTTGGCCATCTCGAAGAGGTACTTGTTCAGGCCGGCCTCGCGGATGGTCTCCTGGAACAGGGGCTCGTGGGTACGCGGGCTGCACGAGGCCACCACCACGCGGTTGAGGTTGTGCTCCTCGATGGCGTTCTTGATCTTGGCCTGGGTGTCCTGGGAGCAGGTGAAGAGGTTGTCGTCCACGAAGGCCACGTAGGGCAGGGTGGAGGCGTACTCGCGCACCGCCGGCACGTCCACGATGCCGCCGATGTTGATGCCGCAGTTGCAGACGAAGACGCCCACCCGGGGAGACTGGCCGCTGACGTCCTTCTCGATGGGGTAGACCACTTCCTTGGTCAGGGTGCCCCGGCTCTCGGCCAGGTCAATGGAGGCGATGCCGGCGGCGGCGGACGCCTCCATCACCGCCTGGGGGATGTCCTTGGGGCCGGCGAAGCTGCCGCAGGCGAAGATGCCTGGCCGGTTGGTGCCCACGGGGGCGAAGGAACTGGTCTCGGTGAAGTTGTACTTGGTCAGGTCAATGTCCAGGCGCTTTGCCGTCTCGATGGCCTCGGGGCCGGTCTGCAGGCCGATGGAGAGCACCACCATGTCGAAGGTCTCCACCTTGGCCTCGCCGTCCTCGGTGGCGTACTCGATCTTGACCTGGTCGCCCTCCACGGGTTGCAGGGTGTGCACGCGGCTTCTTATGAAGCGCACGCCGTGCTCCTCGCGGGCGCGGTCGTAGTACTTCTCGAAGTCCTTGCCGTAGGTGCGCATGTCCATATAGAAGATGGCGGTGTCCAAGGGCTCGTGGGAGTGCTCCTTGGCGATGACCGCCTCCTTGATGGCGTACATGCAGCACACCGCCGAGCAGTAGCCGTTGTCGCAGTGGTTGATGTCGCGGCTGCCCACGCACTGCAACCAGGCGATCTTCTTGGGCTCGGCGCCGTCGCTGGGCCGCTGCAGATGGCCCTGGTAGGGGCCGGAGGCGCTCAAGACGCGCTCGAATTCCATGGAGGTGAGCACGTTGGGGTGCTTGGAGTAGCTGTAGGTCTCGAAGATGGAGGGGTCGAAGGGATCGAAGCCCGGGGCCAGGATGACGCTGCCCACGCTTAGGTTCAGGTCCTTGGCCACCTGGTCGTGGGCCGGGGCCTTGGCCTTGCAGACCTCCACGCACTGGAAGCACTCGCAGCAGATGCCGCAGTTGAGGCAGCGCTCGCCCTCGGCCGCCACCTGCTCTGGCGTCAGCCCCAGCTCGAACTGGGCGAAGTCGGCCTTGCGCTCCCCGGCTTCGCGGTAGGCCATGTGGGCGCGGGGGGCCTGCTCGATGCCCTGGGGGATGGGGTTGTAGTCCTGCTCGTCCTCGGGCAACAGCTTCATCTTCTCGCGGCCGGCGGCCAGGTCCTCGCCCTTGAAGAAGCGGTCAATGCTGACGGCCGCCTCGCGGCCGGCGGCCACGGCGCCGATGGCGATCCAGGGGCCGGTGACCACGTCGCCGCCGGCGAAGACCCCGGGCAGATTGGTGGCCATGGTGAGCGGGTCGGCCACGATGGTGCCGCGGGGGCTGATCTCCAGGGGGCTCTTGTCGCCCAGGAAGGACAGGTCGGTGCGCTGGCCGATGGCCTTGATGACCATGTCGGCCGCGATCTCCTGGGTGCTCTTCTCGTCGTACTCGGGCGCGAAGCGCTTGTTCTCGTCAAAGACGCGGATGACCTTCTTGAGCACCAGGCCGCTGACCGCCCCGCCGGAGCCCTTGATCTCCTTGACGCCCCAGCGGTGCACGAACTCGATGCCCTCCTCCAGGGCCTCGGTGATCTCCCAGGGGCTGGCCGGCTGCTCCTCGGCCGACTCCAGCATGACCATGGTGACCTTGGCCGCGCCCTTGCGCAGGGCCGTGCGGGCCGCGTCAATGGCCACGTTGCCGCCGCCCACCACCACCACGTTCTGGCCAGCCGGCACGGGCTGGTCCAGGGACACGCCGCGCAGGTAGTCCAGGGCGGCGACGACCTGGGGATTGTCCTCGCCGGGAACCCGCAGGTCGAAGCTCTTGGGCGCGCCCACGCCCAGGAAGACGGCGCTGAAGCCCTGGGCCTTCAAGCCGTCCAGGGTCAGGTCCTTGCCGATGGGGGAGTTGAGCTTGATCTCCACGCCCATGGCCGCGATGTTGTCAATTTCCTTTTGCAGCACATCGGCGGGCAAGCGGTAGGAGGGCACGCCCACGGCCAAAGCGCCGCCGGCCTTGGGCAGGGCCTCGAAGATGGTGCTCTTGATGCCCCGGCGGGCCAACTGGTAGGCGCAGGACAGGCCGGCCGGGCCGGCGCCCACGATGGCCACGCGCTCGGGCCTGGGCTCGGCGGCGGGCTGGGCGATGTTCTCCACGCCCACCTGGTTGGCCACGAAGCGCTTGATGTCGCGGATGGCGATGGCCTCGTCAACCTTCAGCCGCCGGCACTCGCCCTCGCACGGGTGGGGGCAGATGCGGCCGATGACCCCGGGCAGGGGCAGGTCATCCATGATGATGGACAGCGACTCCTTGTACTTGCCCACCTTGGCCATCTGCACGTAGCCCTGCACGTTCAGGTTGGCCGGGCAGGTGATCTTGCAGGGGGCGCGGTCCAGCTTGGTGATGGCGTAGGCATTGGGGAAGGCCTGGGCGTAGCGCTTGTTGGTGGCCTTGCAGGTGTTGAGCCCCTGGTTGAACTCGTTGGGCAGGGCCACGGGGCAGGCCTCGATGCAGTCGCCGCAGGCCGTGCACTTCTCGGGGTCTATGTAGCGGGGCTTCTGGTGCACCGCCACCTGGAAGTTGCCCGGCTGGCCGGCGATGGCCTGCACCTCGGCGTTGGTGATGATCTCGATGTTCAGGTGGCGTCCGCACTCCACCAGCTTGGGCGAGACGATGCACATCGCGCAGTCGTTGGTGGGGAAGGTCTTGTCCAACTGCGCCATGCGGCCGCCGATGGCCGAGGTCTTTTCCACCAGGTAGACGTAGTAGCCCGCGTTGGCCAGGTCCAGAGACGCCTGCACCCCGGCGATGCCGGCGCCCACGACCATTACCGCTCCGACTTTGCTGTCCTTTGCGTTTGCCATTTCCTAGTCCTTCAACCTGGGGCGGGGCGGGCGCCCGGGGGGCCTGCCCCGTCCGGCATGGGGTTTAGCCGCCAGGGGGGGCGGCTGCTAAAAGGCTCTCGCGACCAAGGGCGGGGGTGGCTTGTGAAATAAATCATTTAAGCCACCAAGCATTCTATAACAAAGACCCTTGCGACCATACACAAAAAAAACTCGGGGGGCAAGCCCCCCGAGTTGGTTGCACAAGGTTATTTATTGTGCGGTTAGAAGATGCCCTTTACCTTGCCGGTCTTGACGTCCACGTCCACGCGGCGGTAGGCCGGGTCGGAGGCGGTACCGGGCATGAGGGTGATGGCGCCGGCCACCGGGACCACGAAGCCCGCGCCACCGTAGATGAGGATGTCGCGCACGAAGAGCCGCCAATCCTTGGGCACGCCCTTGAGGCTGGGGTTGTCGGTCAGGGACAGGTGGGTCTTGACCATGCAGGTGCCCAGCTTGCTGTACTCGGGGTCGGCCTCGATCTTCTTGGCCTTGGCTAAAGCGTCGGCCGAGAAGTCGGCGCCGTCGGCCCCGTAGACCTCCTTGGCGATCTTGTCAATGCGCTGACGCAGGGGCATCTTGAGGTCGTAAAGGAGCTTGAAGTCGTTCTTCTCGTTGCAGGCGTCCACCACCGCGTCGGCGAACTCCAGGGCGCCGTCGCCGCCCTTTTCCCAGTGACGGGACAGGGCCACGCGGGCGCCGGCCTGCTCGGCCAGCTTGCGCACCGCCGCGATCTCGTTCTTGGTGTCGGTGTAGAAGGCGTTGATGCACACCACGGGGTTGATGCCGGCCTTCTTGACGGTGTTGATGTGGTGGATCAGGTTGGCGCAGCCCTTCTCGACCCAGCCCACGTTCTCCTTGCTGTACTCAACCGGCATGGGCTTGCCAGGCACCGGGATGGGGGCGCCGCCGTGGCACTTCAGGGCCCGGATGGTGGCCACCACCACCGCGCAGTGGGGCTTGAGCCCGCTGTAGCGGCATTTGAGGTTCCAGAACTTCTCGAAGCCGATGTCGGCGCCGAAGCCGGACTCGGTCACGTGGTAGTCGCCCAGCTTGAGGCCCACGCGGTCGGCGATGATGGAGCTCTGGCCGATGGCGATGTTGGCGAAGGGGCCGGCGTGCACGAAGACCGGCTGGCCCTCCAGGCTCTGCATCAGGTTGGGGTTCAGGGCCTCGACCATCCAGGCGGTCATGGCGCCGGCCACGTCCAGGTCGTTGGTGGTCACCGCGGCGCCGGTGTACTTGTTGTAGCCCACGATGATCTTGCCCATGCGCTCGCGCATGTCCTTCAAGTCCTTGGCCACGGCCAGGATGGCCATGATCTCGCTAGACACGGCGATGCCGAACTTGCTCTGCATCATGAATCCGTCGCTCTTGCCGCCCATGCCGATGATGATGTTGCGCAGGGACTGGGCGCAGAAGTCAATGATCCAGCCCATCTCGGGCTTGCGGGGGTCAATGTCCAGGCGCTTCAAGTTGCGCTTGGCCAACTGGGCGTCGGTGTAGTTGAACTCGTGCTGCATGCGGCTGGTCATGGCCACCATGCCCAGGTTGTGGGCGTTCATGATGGCGTTGATGTCGCCGGTGAGCCCCAGGCTGAAGTTGGTCAGCGGGATGCACTGGGACAGGCCGCCACCGGCCGCCGAGCCCTTGACGTTCATGGTGGGGCCGCCGGAAGGCTGGCGGATGGCCGCGGTGACGCTCTTCTTGCGCTTGCCCAGGCCCTGCACCAGGCCCATGGAGCAGGTGGACTTGCCCTCGCCCAGGGGGGTGGGGGTAATGGCGGTGACGTCAATGTACTTGCCGTCGGGCTTCTTGGCCAGACGCTTGACCACCTTCATGAAGTCAACCTTGGCCACGTAGTGGCCGTAAGGCAGCAGCTCCTCGTCGGTGATGCCCAACTCTTCGGCGATCTGCCGAATCGGCTTCATGTATTTTTCGGCGGCTTCCGCGATTTCAAAGTCCTTGGCGCCTTTGGCCGGATCCGGCAGCTTGGGCATGGTCTTCCTCCTAAAAAAAGTGCTCAACGATTGTACGAAATTTCCGGCGGAAGGCCTTGTGCGGTCCGCTCCGCCCCGCTCACGCCGATCTGGCACCACTGGTCCGCTGGCGGATATTGACCGCCCCCGCGTGGAGCCAGATCACAAAAACCGTTTACCCACGGGCAAATAGCACGCTTTGCCACCGGGCGTCAAGAAAATTACTGCACAATGGCGGGGGTTAGGCATTCAAAAAAACAAGGCCGTCAATTTTGTTGATTGCACAATTGGGCGTGGGTTGGCGGTCTGCTCCTGCCCCCGGGGCGCCCGACCACGGCCTTATGCATATAGCGCCTTGATTTTTCTTGTTATACGTTGCCAATGTCTTTAAATTGACAGGGGCTTGCGACAGTGCTATGTGAGTCCTGTCTGATCTTTCCGCTGGCCAGACCACCGGCCACCGGCGGGCGTTGCCCCTCCCGTATCCAGGCAACATTGGTATCCACACGCGCAACCCAGGTAAACCCCGGCATAACGGAGGCGTCATGTTTGAAATATTGTCCAAAACAGAGCTGGCGCAGGGCACGGTGGTGGCCAACGAAATCAGGGCACCCAAGATCGCGCAAAAGGCCAAACCAGGCCAGTTCGTGATCCTGAGGGTCAACGAGACCGGCGAGCGCATCCCCCTGACCATGGCCGACAGCGACCCCCAGAAGGGCACCATCACCATCATCTACCAGGTGGTGGGCAAGTCCACGGCCCTTCTTAAAAGCCTTAACGTCATGGATCACATCCAGGACATCGCCGGTCCCCTGGGCCGCCCCACGCCCATCGAGAAGAAGGGCACCATCATCTGCGTGGGCGGCGGCACCGGCGTGGCCGTGCTGCACCCCATCACCCGGGGCTTCAAGCAGGCCGGCAACAAGGTCATCGCCATCATCGGCGCCCGCAACAAGGACCTCCTGATCCTGGAGGACAAGATGCGCGCCGCCAGCGACGAGCTCTACGTCTGCACCGACGACGGCTCCTACGGCCACCACGGCTTCGTCACCGACGTGCTCAGGCGCGAGCTGACCAAGCTGGGGCAGGAGGTCAAGGAGGCGGTGTGCATAGGGCCGGTGCCCATGATGAAGTTCTGCTCCAAGGTCACCGCCGAGTTCGGGGTGCCCACCATGGTCAGCCTCAACGCCATCATGGTGGACGGCACGGGCATGTGCGGCTGCTGCCGGGTGGCTGTGGGCGGGCAGACCAAGTTCGCCTGCGTGGACGGGCCGGAATTCGACGGCCACCAGGTGGACTTCGAGGGCCTGTCCCTGCGCCTGACCGCCTACCAGAAGCAGGAGCGGGAGGCCATGGAGGCCTATCAGCGCAAGTGCTCCTGCGCGGCTAGCGCCTAACCCCCTACCAGCGAGGAGACGCCGAACATGGCCGAAGATAAGAAAGCCAAGATCCCTAGCCAGAAGATGCCCGAGCAGCCGGCCAGCGAGCGCCGGCGCAACTTCCAGGAAGTGCCCTTGGGCTACACCCCCGAGCAGGCCCGCCTGGAGGCCAGCCGCTGCCTGCAATGCAAGAAACCAGCCTGCGTGGAGGGTTGCCCGGTGGGGGTGGACATTCCAGCCTTCATCAATCGCATCAGTGAAGGCGATTTCGTGGGCTCCATCCTGAAACTCTGGGAAAAGAACTCTCTGCCGGCGGTTTGCGGCCGGGTCTGCCCCCAGGAGAGTCAGTGCCAGGGCCGCTGCATCGTGGGCAAAAAGGACATCCCGGTCTCCATCGGCAACCTGGAGCGCTTCGCCGCCGACTGGGCCCGCGGCCGCTCCGACATCCCCATGCCGCCCGTCGCCCCCAAGACCGGCAAGAAGGTGGCCGTGGTGGGCTCCGGCCCCGGCGGGCTCACCGTGGCCGGCGACCTGATCCGCAAGGGCCACGACGTCACCATCTTCGAGGCCTTCCACAAGCCCGGCGGCGTGCTCGTCTACGGCATCCCTGAGTTCAGGCTACCCAAGGAGATCGTGGCCAGCGAGGTCAACTTCCTGGAGCGCCTGGGCTGCCAGGTGGAGTGCAACGCCGTGGTGGGCTCCCAGGTCACGGTGGATGAGCTTCTTACCAAGGAGGGCTTCGACGCCGTGTACCTGGGGGTGGGCGCCGGCCTGCCCAGCTTCCTCAAGATACCCGGCGAGAACCTCATCGGCGTCTACAGCGCCAACGAGTACCTCACCCGCTCTAATCTGATGAAGGCCTATCTCTTCCCCGAGTACGACACGCCCTTGGTCAAGGGCGAGCACGTCTGCGTCTTCGGCGGCGGCAACGTGGCCATGGACTCGTTGCGCACGGCCATGCGCATGGGCAGCGACGACGTCAAATGCGTCTACCGCCGCTCCCGCGACGAGATGCCGGCCCGGGCCGAGGAACTGCACCACGCCGAGGAGGAGGGCATCCAGTTCTTCTACCTGCACTCGCCCCTGCGCTTCATCGGCGACGAGCGCGGCTGGCTCAAGGCCGTGGAGTTGCAGGAGATGAAGCTGGGCGAGCCCGACGCCAGTGGCCGCCGCCGGCCCGAGCCGGTGGCCGGCAGCACCAAGACCCTGGACTGCGATTTGGCCATTATCGCCGTGGGCTCCGGCGCCAACCCCTTGATTACCGCCACCACCCCGGGCCTGGCGGTGAACAAGTGGGGCTACATCGTGGCCGATGACGATGGCAAGACCAAGAAGGCCAAGGTCTGGGCCGGCGGCGACATCGTCACCGGCGCGGCCACGGTCATCCTGGCCGCCGGGGCCGGGCGCCTGGCCGCCGACAGCATCCACAAGTACCTGACCTGGGGCTGGTAGCCGTCTCCATGTAGATTGTGCAAAGCGGGGCGAGAGGGGTTGTGGCCCCTCTCGTTCCGCTTTATAATTTAGGCTCCCCAGAGGAAATGCCGACTATTTAGTAGGTTTTTGCCCAGCCCCAAGTCCCGCCCCCGGCCAGCCGGCCCCGGCGGGGGAGGCCGTCATGATAGACGTGCAGAGCCAGCCCGACGACCGCAACATCGCCATAGACAAGGTGGGGGTGAAAAACATCCGCTACCCCATCACCGTGCTGGATCGGGCCAACGGAACCCAGCAGACGGTGGCCAGCATCAACATGTACGTGAACCTGCCCCACCAGTACAAGGGCACCCACATGAGCCGCTTCATCGAGCTGCTCTCGGAGTACTCCAACAACATCAACATCCGCAATCTGAGCGACATCCTGGAGGAGATGAAGCGGCGCCTGGCGGCGGAGAGCGCCCACATAGAGGTGGAGTTCCCCTACTTCATCAACAAGTCGGCGCCGGTCAGCGGGGCCCAGGGGCTGATGGAGTACGGCGTGGCCTTTAGGGGCAGCCTCAACGGCTTTGGATACGACCTGGTGGTGGAGGTGACCGCGCCGGTGACCACGCTCTGCCCCTGCTCCAAGGAGATCAGCCAGGGCGGCGCCCACAACCAGCGTGGCCTGGTGCGCCTGGCCGTGCGCTTCAAGCGCTTCATTTGGATAGAGGACCTCATTCGCCTGGTGGAGCAGTCGGCCAGCTCCGAGGTCTTCTCGGTGCTCAAGCGCGATGACGAGAAGTTCGTGACCGAGCGGGCCTACGAAACGCCGCGCTTCGTGGAGGACGTGGTGCGCGAGGTGGCCAGCCGGCTGGGCGAGGATCCCAACATCGTCTGGTTCGCGGTGGACAGCGAGAACTTCGAGTCCATCCACAACCATTCGGCCTACGCCTACATCGAGCAGGATAAGAGGGTATAGGGCCGTGAGCCAGCCATGAGCCAGCTTGTCCCCCCGCCCGAGAGCGAGCTTTCCTGGGAGTACTACCGGGCATCCGGCCCCGGCGGCCAGCACCGCAACAAGGTGGAGACGGCGGTCAGGCTCACCCATCTGCCCACGGGCATCGTGGTCACGGCCAGCGAGCGCCGCTCGCGCACCCAGAACCGCGAGAAGGCCCTGGAGCGCCTGGCCAAGCGCCTGGCCGACCTAAACGCGCCGGTCATCCCCCGGCGGGCCACGCGGCCCAGCCAGGCCGCGCGCCTGAGGCGCCTGGAGGCCAAGCTGGCCCGGGCGCGCACCAAGGCCCTGCGCCAGCGCCCCGCCGCCGAATAGTCCATAACCCCGCCAAGGAGGTAGACCATGGCCCCCCGCATTTGGCAGGTGGACGCCTTCACGGCCCATCCATTCGCCGGCAACCCGGCGGCGGTGTGCCTGCTGGACACTCCGGCCGATGATACCTGGATGCAGGCCCTGGCCGCCGAGATGAACCTCTCGGAGACGGCCTTTGTGCGTCCGGTGGCCGGCGGCTTTGACCTGCGCTGGTTCACGCCCCAGGTGGAGGTGGACCTCTGCGGCCACGCCACCCTGGCCACGGCCCACGTCTTGTGGTCAGAGGGGCTGCTGCCCCCTGGCCAGGCCGCCCGTTTCCACACCAAGAGCGGGCTCTTGGGCGCGGCCCTGGGCGAGGGGGGCTGGATCGAGCTGGACTTTCCGGCCGAGCCGGCCAGCCCAGCCCCGGCCCCGCCCAGCCTGGTGGCGGCCCTGGGCGCGCGGCCCCTGGCGGTGGCCAAAAACCGCCTGGACTACCTGGTGGAGGTGGCCACCCCCGGGGAGGTGGCGGCCCTGGACCCCGACATGGCCCTGCTCAAGCAGGTGGCCTGCCGGGGGGTTATGGTCACCAGCCAGGGCGGCGGGCCGGAGGTGGATTTCGTGTCGCGCTTCTTCGCGCCGGCGGTGGGCGTGGCCGAGGACCCGGTCACCGGCTCGGCCCACTGCTGCCTGGGGCCTTATTGGCGCTCGCGCCTGGGCAAGGACGCGCTCAACGCCTACCAAGCCTCGGCCCGGGGCGGTCATCTGCGGGTGCGGGTGCTGGGCCAGCGGGTGGGCATCGCCGGACAGGCGGTGACCGTCTTCAGGGGGGAGCTTGCTTGACCGTCGGTGCCCAATACCATTTTAACAACTATAGTATAGTATTAGGTTGTTGGCTCTTGATCCGGGCATCCTTTGGCCGGCGGGTTTTGGTTTTTGGCCGCCCAAGCCCCGTGTCCCGCTCTTAGCCCGGCCATTCTTAGGGCGCCGGCAGGGGGCTGCTATGATCCACCCGGGAAGGGATACGGGCTCCCTGCGGCCCCTGCCCACGCCAGGGCGGAGAGTCCACCCCGCGCCGGCAGCCGCACCGGCAAAGCCAGTATGGCCGGGCGGCTCTAGCGGGACACAAAAAGTAACCGCTTAGGTTTTCTTGGGCCGCCGAAACTTCAAGGGTTGTACCCAGAGGAAATACGCCGAAAAACTATGCGTCCGGTATGAAATGCGTATAATAGGAGATGAACCAAGGCGGCGCCCACGCGGACGCCGCCTTGGTTTTTGGACCTGGTTCATCTAGGGCCGGGTGAAATAGCCCGGTTGGTAGGTGAACTTTTCCAGGGGGATCTCGGGCTCGCTGAAGCCCAGCACGTCTTCCAGGGGCAACATTGGGGGGGCCAGGGGCAGCTTGCCCAGCACGTGGTGAATCTCCTCGGTGGTCATCTCCACCTCGCGCTGGCAGCCCTTGGGCTTGATGGTCAGGCCCAGGGGCTGGAAGAGATTGACGTAGCTTTGCAGGTCGTCGTCGTAGAGGTCTATGAAGATTCCGGTGAAGCTGACGAAGTCGTAGGGCAGGAAGGCCTGGGAGCGCACGGCGTCGGTCAGCGCGTTGTGGTTGAGGCTGGTGTTGATGATGGCCGCCTTGAGCCCCTCGGGCGAGTGAGCCGCCGAGACGATGTGCTTCATGTAGGGCAGGAGCTTCTGCTTGGGCTGACCGGCCTCGTCAAGGGAGGCGGTGGCGTCGAAGATGTTGAAGAACTGGTGGGTCAGGGCGCGGCCCATGGGCGTGGGCCGGGGGGTGTGGAAGGCCTGGGCCTGCGCCGGGCTCAGGCACGCGATGAAGCCGGGGTGGAGGTAGAACAGCGAGCGGCCCACCAGGGTGTGGGTGTGGGGCAGGTCGTCTTGGTAGTCCACGGTCTCGGCGGTCATGGCCTCCAGGTCCACCAGGAGCTTGATGTGGTGGCTGGACCAGTCGGGGTGCAGAAACTCGTTGGGGATGCTCACCACCAGGCGCTCGCCCACGGGGTCGTAGACCAGGATGTTGCGGCAGGCGTCGTCGTAGACCTTCCTGAAGGGCTCGATGACGCCCATCAGATAGCCGCAGTCGGTGGAGTACTCCTGGTGCAGGGGACGCCAGATGGCCCCGAAGCGGCCGCCGCCCTCGCCGGGCACGTAGCCCACGTGGCTACCGCCGAAGTCCATGTTGATGCCGCCGTGGTGGGCGGCGGCGCCCAGGCTGGCCTCGTTGTACATGCCGCCGATCGCCCCCTTGTCAAAGGGGTATTGGCCGGTGTAGGCGTACAGGCACAGGTCCACGCCGAACAAGGACTCGTCGGCGCAGCGCCACTTGCAGGGCAGGGCCGACTCGGGGCGGTAGACAAAGCCCATCTTGCGCGCCGTGCCGCTCTGCAAGAAGGCCATGGCCTTGCCCAAGAAGTCCTGGAACAGAAAGGGGCGCCGGCTGAAGAGCACGCGGGTTTCCGGCACCTTGGGCAAAAAGGCGTCGGGCTGACAGTAGGCCGGCAGCCAGCCACGGTTGGTTTTTTTCACAAGGGACCTCCTGCGGGGTTGGGGGTCGGGGTGGCTGGCGGGACGGATGTCCGCTGGGGCGCTATTGTAGCACAGGGCTCAGGCCAATAGGATAGGCCCGGGGCTTCCCGGGGCCACCCAAAAAGCCATGGACGGACCTTGACCACTGTTGTTAAATGTATCCTGGATTTGTCCGGCCGGGCCTGTCTCCAGGGGCCAGGCCGCGGCAGGCCCAGGGAGCCGAGGGAACTTGAAACGCAAGATCATAGCCGCCGTGGCGGTGTTGGGGCTTTTAGCGGCCGGGGCCTTTGCCTTTAGGCAATACCAGGGCGGTCAGGCGGGTGGCCTGGAGGCCATCAAGCTGGCCGGGCACATCGAGACCACCGAGACCGACCTGGCCTTCAAGGTGCCGGGCAAGGTGGCGCTGATGCACTTCGACGAGGGCGACCAGGTTGAGGCCGGGCAACTGGTGGCCGAGCTGGAGGACCAGGACCTCCGGCAGGACGTGGCCCTGGCCGAGGCCCGCCTGGCCGCGGCCCAGGCCACCCTTGAGAAGCTCGTCGCTGGCAGCCGCCCCCAGGACGTCAAGGAGGCCCAGGCCGCCCTGGCCCAGGCCCGGGCCGATCTGGAGGACAAGGCCCGCGACCTGAAGCGCCAGGAGGCCCTGACCCAGCGGGCGGCCTCGCCCCAGGCCACCCTGGACAAGGCCCGCCTGGCCCACACCATGGCCCAGGAGGCGGTGGCCCGGGCCAGCGAGCGCCATAGCCTGCTCAAGGAGGGCTTTCGTAGCGAGGACATCGCCGCCGGCCGGGCCGACCTCAACCAAGCCAAGGCCGCCCTGGAACTGGCCCGCACCCGCCTGGGCTACGCGCGCCTGATATCGCCGGCGCGCGGCGTGGTGCTGGTGCGCCAGGCCCAGCCCGGCGAGGTGCTGGCCGTGGGGGCGCCAGTGGTCACCCTGGGCGATTTGGACGGCGTGTGGCTGGAAGGCTACATCCCCGAGACCCAACTGGCCCTGGTGCGCCTGGGCCAAAAGGCCCATGTCACCACCGATACCTACGCCGGCAAGCGCTACCCGGCCCGGGTGGCCTACATCTCGTCCAAGGCCGAGTTCACGCCCAAGACCGTGGAGACCCAGAAAGAGCGGGTGACCCTGGTCTACCGCACCAAGGTGCGGGCCGACAACCTCGGCCTGGAACTGAAGCCGGGCATGCCCGGCGAGGCAATCATCCCCTTGGAGCCCGCGCAGGCCGCCACGACCGGGCGCGCCGCCGCCGATGCCAAGCCCTGAGCCGGCCATAGCCACCCAGGACCTGGGTAAGCGCTTCGGCGCGCTTCAGGCCGTGGCCGGGCTGTCGCTCTCGGTGACCCGCGGCGAGTCCTTCGCCCTGGTGGGACCCGACGGCGCCGGCAAGACCACCACCATCCGCATGCTCTGCGGCATAATGGACCCCGACCAGGGCAGCGCCCAGGTGCTGGGCCTGGACGCGGCCAGGGCCGCCGAGGCGGTCAAGGAGCGCATCGGCTACATGCCACAGCGCTTTGGCCTCTACGACGACCTGACCGTGGACGAGAACATCGCCTTCTACGCCGACCTATACCAGGTGTCCGAAAGCCTGCGCCGCCAAAAGGTGCCCGAGCTCTTGGGCTTCTCCAACCTCACGCCCTTTCGCGGCCGCCTGGCCGGCCAGCTCTCCGGCGGCATGCGCCAGAAGCTGGGCCTGGCCTGCGCCTTGATCCACACCCCGGAGCTGCTGTTGCTGGACGAGCCCACCTGCGGGGTGGACCCGGTGAGCCGCCGCGAGTTCTGGCACATCCTCTACCGCCTCCTGGGCGGCGGCATGACCATCTTCGTCTCCACCGCCTATCTGGACGAGGCCGAGCGCGCCCACCGCGTGGGGCTGATGCACAAGGGACGGCTGTTGGTGGCCGACGCCCCGGCGGCGGTGCGGGCGCGCTTCCAGGGCCAGCTCATGGAGCTGCGCCTGGAGGACCTGGCCGCCGGCCGCCGGGCCTTGCGGGGCCACCCCCAGGTACAACGGGTGCTGGCCCGGGGCGACCGGCTGATGGTCACCGTGGGCGACCGGGAGCAAGACTGGCCGGGCATCGAGGCGGCCCTGCGGGAAGCCGGGCTCCACCACGCCCGCGCCCTGCCGGCCGAGCCCAGCCTGGAGGACCTCTTCGTGCAGATCATCGCCCAGGAGGAAGGGCCGGCGTGAAGGCCGAGACCGCCATAGAGGTGCGCGAGCTTACCCGCGACTTCGGGGCCTTCCGGGCCGTGGACCGGGTCAGCTTCCAGGTGCGCCGGGGCCAGATCTTCGGCTTTCTGGGGCCCAACGGCGCCGGCAAGTCCACCACCATCCGCATGCTCAATGGCCTGTTGTTGCCCACCAGCGGCGGCGGCCTGGTGGGCGGCCTGGACATCGTCAAGGACCATGCCCGCATCAAGCAGATCATCGGCTACATGAGCCAGCGTTTCTCCCTGTACGACGACCTGACCGTGCGCGAGAACCTGACCTTCTTCGGCGGCGTCTACGGGCTGGGCGGGGCGCGGCTCAGGCAGCGCTGCCAGGAGGCCCTGGGCCTGGTGGACCTCCTGGACCGCCAGGACCAGCCCACCCGCACCCTGGCCGGGGGCCTGCGCCAGCGCCTGGCCCTGGCCTCGGCCATCCTGCACGAGCCCTCCATCCTGTTTTTGGACGAGCCCACCAGCGGCGTGGACCCCAACTCGCGGCGCAACTTCTGGGACCTGATCGGGGCCATGGCCCAACGGGGGGTCACGGTGCTGGTGACCACCCACTACCTGGACGAGGCCGAGTACTGCGACCACCTGGTGCTGATCTACCAGGGCCGCCTGGTGGCCCAGGGCACGCCCCTGGAGCTTAAACGGGCCTTGCCGGGCCGTGTCTACCGGCTCAGGCCCGACGACCTGGGCCAGGCCCTGGAGGCGGTGCAGGGCATCGCTCAGGTGCGGGAGGCCAACATCTTCGGCGACAGCCTGCACCTGTCAGTGGCCGACCTGCACGGGGCGGAGGCCGCCCTGCGCCAGGCCCTGATCCAAGGTGGGGTTTCCTTCCAGCGCCTGGAGAAGATAGAGCCAAGCCTGGAGGACGCCTTCATCTCCTACATAGAGGCGGCCAGGGAAACGCCCGCCCCAGCCGCCAAGGAATGACCGCATGGGAGCATTGATAATCGGCACCGGCAGCTATGTGCCCAGCCGGGTGGTGACCAACCAGGACCTGCTCGAATACGTTGACCTGGGCAACTTCGACCAGCGCCGTAGCGGCCCCTACCCCCAGTGGGTGAGCAAGGTCATGGGCTTCGAGGAGCGCCGCTGGGCCGCCGACGGCCAGGCCACCTCCGACCTGGCCTACCAGGCCGCGCGCCGCGCCCTGGACGACGCCGGCCTGCCGGCCCGCCAGATTGACCTGATCGTGGTGACCACCGCCACCCCCGACAAGAAGACGCCCAGCACCGCCTCCATCCTGCAAAGCAAGCTGGGGGCCGGCGGCTGCTCCCTGGCCTTCGATATCGGCGTGGCCTGCTCGGGCTTTGTCTACGGCCTGCACATAGCAGAGGCCATGCTGACCCATCACCGGGCCTACCGCCACGCCCTGGTGGTGAGCGCCGAAAAGGCCACCAGCGCCACCGACATTCGGCACTACATCACCGGCGCCACCTTTGGCGACGGCGCCGGGGCGGTGGTGCTGGCCAGGTCGGCCAGCCGCGCCTACGGCATTCTGGCCAGCTATGCCACCAGCGACGGTGACAAGGAACAGTGGGTGCAGGTGCCGGCCGGCGGCTCGGCCCTGCCCATCACCCGCCAAAACTGCGAGGAGATCTTCCAGAAGGGCTGGCATTGCTTCCAGCTCATGGCCCAGGAGGTCAAGGGCTACGCCGTGGCCAGGGTGGTGGAGGCTGTCCACCGGGTGCTGGCCATGGGCGGCCTGGGGCTGGAGGACGTCGCCTACCTGCTGCCCCACCAGCCCGGCCGCCGCATCCTGGACGGCGTGGCCCAGGCCCTGAATCTCCCCCCCCACCAGGCGCTGACCAACTACCAGCGCTACGGCAACACCTCCCAGGCCTCCATCCCCATCCTGCTGGACGAGAACAAGCATCTCTTCCGCCGGGGCGACCATTTGGTGCTGGCTGGGGTGGGCGGCGGCTTCGGCTGGGGGGCGGTGCTGTACCGCTGGGGCGGCATGGCTGGAGCGCGCCGCCCGGCCCGGCGGCCCACGGGGGGCCAGGCCTAGCCATGCGGCCCCAGCGGGTGCTGGCCGTGTTCCGCAAGGAACTGATCCAGATCAGGCGCGACCCCCGCAGCCTGATCCAGATCGTGCTCATGCCCGTGATGCTCCTGTTGCTCTATGGCTACGCGCTGACCTTCGATATCAAGCACGTGCCCACGGCGGTCTACGACCAGGGCCGCAGCCAGATCAGCCGCGAGTTCCTGAACCGCTTCCTGGGCTCGCCCTACTTCAGCCTGACCCGCTACGTGGACTCCTACCAGGAGGCCGAGCGCCTGTTGGACCACGGCGAGGTGCGCCTGATCCTGGTCTTGGCCCATGACTTCGGCAGAAAGCTCACCAATGAACAAGCCGCCAAGGTGCAGGCCATCATTGACGGCTCCGACGCCAACACCGCCAACGTCATCCTGGGCTACGTGCAGGCGGTGGCCGCCGACTTCAACCAGAAGATCATGCTGGAGCGCTTGGAAAAAAAGGGCCAGACCACCATCAAGACCCCCCTCAGGATCGAGCCCCGGGTGTGGTTCAACGAGGACATGGAGAGCCGCAACTTCATCGTGCCGGGGCTGATCGTGGTCATCATGACCATGGTGGGCTCCACGCTCACGGCGCTGTCGGTGGTGCGCGAGGCCGAGCGGGGCAGCATGGAGGGGCTCATGGCCAGCCCGCTCAAGCGCGCCGAGCTGATCCTGGGCAAGGTGGGGCCTTACTTCATCATAGGAATGGTGGACATGGCCATCGCCATGGGCATGAGCCAGTTTCTCTTCGAGGTGCCCATGCGCGGCAGTTGGTTTCTCATGGTGAGCATGTCGGCCCTGTACCTCTTGGTGATGCTGGGCCAGGGCCTTCTGATCTCGGTGGTCTCCAGCAACCAGGTGCAGGCCAACCAGGTGGCCATGCTCACCTCCTTTTTGCCGGCCTTTCTGCTCTCGGGCTTCATGTTCGACATAGGCCAGATGCCGCTCGTGCTACAGGGGGTCTCCTACCTGGTGCCCGCCCGCTACTTCGTCAGCATCGTCAAGGACGTCTACCTCAAGGGCCTGGGCCTGGAGACCCTGTGGCCCCAGGCCCTATTGCTGGTGGGCTTCGCCTTCCTCTACCTGGCGGCCGCCGTGCGCCGCTTCTCCAAGAAGGTGAGGTGAGACGTGTTCCTCAGGCGCATCGGCCGCATGCTGGTCAAGGAGTTCATCCACGTGCTGCGCGACCGGCGCCTGCGCATCCTCTTGTTCCTGCCGCCCCTGGTGCAACTGGTCATCTACGGCTACGCGGTCAACTTCGACATCCAGCACGTGCGCACCGCCATCCTGGACGAGGACCGCACCCCCCAGAGCCGCCAGCTCATCTCCCGCCTGGGCAGCACCGCCTACTTCGACCTGAATTATTACCTGGATAGCGAGGCCCAGGCCCGCGCCCTGATAGATCAGGGCCGCATAACCATACTGGTGCGCCTGCCCAAGAACTTCGCCAAGCGCCTCAAGACCGGCGAGACGGCCAGCGTGCAGGTGGTGCTGGACGGCACCGACTCCAACCAGACCCTGGTGGTGCTGCGCTACCTGGGGGCGGTGATAAACGACTACGCCCAGGAGATCATGAAGGAGCGCATGCAGCGCCTGGGCGCCCGCGAGGCCAAGCCGGCGGTGGAGGTGGAGCACCGCATCTGGTTCAACGAGAACCTGGACAGCCGCTGGTCCTTCGTGCCCGGGGTGATCGCCATGGTGGTGATGCTGGTCAGCCTCATGCTCACGGCCTTGGCCGTGGTGCGCGAGAAGGAGATCGGCACCATGGAGCAGCTCTTGGTCTCGCCGCTAAGGCCGGTGGAGCTGATCCTGGGCAAGACCGTGCCCTTTGTCATCATAGCCCTGGCCGACGTGGTGCTGGTCACCGTGGCCGGGGTGTTCTGGTTCGAGGTGCCGCTCAGGGGTTCCCTGTGGGTGCTCTTGTTGGGCACAGTGCTGTTTTTGTTCAATTCGGTGGGCCTGGGGCTCCTCATCTCCACGCTCTCCTCCACCCAGCAGCAGGCCATGACCGCGGGAACCTTCATCCTCACCCCGGCCATCCTGCTCTCGGGGCTGATTTTCCCCATCGCCAACATGCCCCAGGCGGTGCAGTACCTCACCTACTTGAACCCCCTGCGCTACTTTATCCTGGTGGTGCGGGGCATATTCCTCAAGGGCGTGGGGGTGGAGGTGCTTTGGCCCCAGTTCGTGGGCATGGGTATTTTGGGCTTGGCGCTCCTTGGCTTGAGCGTGCTGCGTTTCAAGCGCCGGCTGGGGTAGAATAAGTCACAGGCGCCCTTGGCGCGTGTGAACAGTTACCGGCCCTCAACCCCCGCGCGGAGATAGCCTTGCCCCTGCAATCATCCCCCCCGCTTCCCGCCACCCTGGCCCCGGTGCCCCTGCCCTGGCCCAAGCGCGCCTTTGACCTGGTCTTCGCCGGCGGCCTGCTGCTGCTCAGCGCGCCAGTGTTCGTGCTGGCCTTCGTGGGCATCATACTGGAGCACCTGTTGCGGGGCCGGGCGCGGGCGCCCTTGTTCTACACCGAGCCACGGGTGTCCCAGGGACGGCCCTTCGCCTTCCGCAAATTCAACATCTTCAGGCCCGGGGTCATCGAGGTCATGAGGCAAAACGGCCAGTTCATCCACACCAAGACCCTGGAGCACGACGGCCAGAGCCTTAGCCTGGTGGGCACCCTGCTGCAACGCGCCTACCTGGACGAGCTGCCCCAGTTGCTTAGCATCCTCCTGGGCGACATGAGCGTGGTGGGCCCGAGGCCGCGCAACCTGGAGATCTACGAGCAGGGGCTGGCCCGGGGCGAGCATTTCCGCACCGTGCTCAAGGCCGGGCTCACCGGCATGGTGCAGGCCCACAAGGACCTGCCCGGCCTGAACATGGACAAGCAGGCCAGCATGGACCAGGAGTACCTGGATTTTCAACTGAGCCACGGCCCCTGGCGGCTCTTTCTGTTGGACATGAAGCTCATCCGCCGCACCGTGACGCTGATGGCCAAGGCCAAGGGGCTGTGAGCCCGGCAAGGAGCCGCCCATGAAGCAAGCCGGCCTGACGTTGTTTTTGGTCCTGGCCTTCTTGGCGGCCGGCCTCGGCGCGGCCTGGGCGGACAACGCCTCCCCGGCCACGCCGGCCAAGCCCCGGCTGGTGGTGGGCACCGCCATCGTGGAGCCCTTTTCCTTCAAGGCCGCCGACGGCCGCTGGGTGGGCATCACCATGGAGCTCTGGGACAACATGGCCAGGCACCTGGGGGTGGAGTACGAGGTCAGGGAGATGACCTTGAGCGATCTTTTGCACGCGGTGGAGCAGGGCAAGGTGGACCTGGCGGCCACGGCCCTGACCGTCACCGCCGACCGCGAGAAGCTCTTGGATTTTAGCCAGCCCTATTTTCTCACCGGCCTGGGCATCGCCACGCCGGCCAAGGCCGGGGCTTCCTGGCTGGAGACCCTTGACCGGCTGCTCTCCTCGCGGCCGGTGGAGATACTCCTGGTGGTGCTGGCCTGCCTGTTGGCGGCTGGCCTGGCCATCTGGCTCTTGGAGCGCCGCAAGAACTGCCACCAGTTCGGGGGCAGCTTCTGGCACGGCGTGGGCTCGGGCCTGTGGTGGGCGGCCCAGACCATGACCAGCGTGGGCTATGGCGACAAGGCCCCGGTGACCTTCACCGGCCGCCTGCTGGCCGTGACCTGGATGCTCATCTCCCTGGTGCTGATCGCCAGCTTCACGGCCGTCATCACCACCTCCCTCACGGTCAGCCACCTGGGTGTGACTTCCCGCGATACCAGCGAGCTGCGCGACCTGCGCCTGGGCGTGGTCAAGGACTCCGTCTCCCAGGCCTACCTGGAGGGGCACCGCCTGGGGTTTGCCACCTACCCCGGCCTGGGCGATCTGCTGCGTGATCTGTCGGCGGGGCGGTTGGACGCCGTGGTGAGCGACCGTCCCTCCCTGCGCTACCTGGCCAACCACCAGTTCAAGGGCCAGATCGAGGTGCAGCGCGACAACTTCCAGCCCGGCATCTTTGCCTTCGCCCTGCCCACGCAAAGCCCCTGGCGCAAGCCCGTCAACTTGGCGCTGCTGGCCAAGCTGCAGGAGGACGCCTGGCGGCGCATCTTGTTCCGCTACCTGGGCGAGGACCCCGAGATACGGGAAGTCCTGCAAAACCGCTAGATCCAGCCGCGCGCCGGACCGGGGTGGCGGCGGCTGATATACTTGGGGCTCGGTCGGTGGTTGTTGCACCGGGGAGGCCCGCGGGGTGCGCGCCCCCCCATGGAGGAGACCATGATGGCAGAGCACGCCGGTCAGGTGGATTTAAGCCGCCGCAGCTTCCTGCTGGCCGCCACCGCCGCCACGGTGGCCGGCCCGGTGCTGCTGGGCCTGGGCTGCCAGTCCCTGGCCAGCGGCCAGGCCACATCGGCCGCCCCGCCCGCCCCGCACCTGGAGTATTTCGAGGGCGCCTTCGGCATCACCGCCGGCGACCTGGACCGCGTGCTGCGCGAGGCGTTGGGCGGGGGCGGCGACTACAGCGACCTCTACTTCCAGCACAGCCAGGGCACCTGGATCGTCATGGAGGACGGCAAGGTCAACCGGGCCTTCACCTCGGTGAGCCTGGGCATGGGGGTGCGGGTGCTTAAACGCGAGCAGACCGGCTACGCCTTCAGCCAGGAGCTGAGCCTGCCGGCCATGCTGGAGGCGGCCAAAGCCGCGGCCTCCCTGGCCAACGGCGGCGGCCAGGCCCCGGGCGCCCGTGGCCTGGAGGCGCGGCCCTTGAAGCGCCAGCCCCGCCTGGACCTCTACCCCCAGGCCCAGCCCTGGGACCAGGTGGGCGTGCCCCAGCGCCTGGAGCTTCTGCGCCGGGTGGGTGGGCGCATGGCCGCCAGCGACGGCCGGATCAAGAAGACCCTGCTGCAATTCCACGACGGCCAGTCGCGGGTCCTCCTGGCCAACAGCGATGGCGTGCTCCTGAGCGACTTAAGGCCGCGCACCAGTCTGTTCGCCTCCTGCGTGGCCGAGCAGGACGGCCGCCGCGAGTCCAACTACCGCGACATCACCACCCGCGCCGGGCTGGAGGTCTACACCCCGGCGCTGTTGGACGAGCTGGCCGGCGGGGCCGTCAAGCGCACCCTGGAGCTGTTCGACGCTCGTCCGCTCATGGCCGGCGAGATGCCTTGCGTGCTGGCCCCCGGCTCGGCGGGCATACTCTTGCACGAGGCCATCGGCCACGGCCTGGAGGCCGACTTCAACCGCCGGCGGGTGAGCACCTACGCCGAGCGCCTGGGGCAGAGGATCGCCGGCGAGCAGGTCACGGTGGTGGACGACGGCACCATCCCCCACGCCCACGGGGCCATCAACTTCGACGACGAGGGGGGCCAGAGCCAGCGCACGGTGCTGGTGGAAAAGGGCGTGCTGCGCTCCTACCTGCACGACCGCCTCAGCGCCCGCTGGTACAAGTGCGATTCCACCGGCTCGGGCCGGCGCCAGAGCTTCGAGTACGCGCCCATGCCCCGCATGCGCGCCACCTTCATGGAGGCCGGACCCTTCGAGCCCGCCGAGATCATCGCCTCGGTCAAGAAGGGGCTCTACGCCGTGCAGTTCACCAACGGCCAGGTGAACATCGGGGCAGGCGACTTCAGCTTCTACGTCAAGAGCGGCTACGCCATCGAAAACGGCAAGCTCACCCACCCGGTCAAGGACGTCAACATCATCGGCAACGGCCCCCAGGCCTTGTCGCGCATCAGCATGGTGGGCAACGACCCGGCGCTGGCCACGGCGGGCTACATGTGCGGCAAGCTGGGCCAGACCGTGCCCGTGAGCCAGGGGCTGCCCACCACCCTGGTCAGCGCCATCAACGTGGGAGGCACCCATGGCTAGCCAGGCCCTGGAGGACCTGACCCGGGTGGCCGAGCAGGCCCTGGTGGCGGCCAAGCAGGCCGGCGCGAGAGAGGCCTCGGCCAACGCGACCCGTTCGCGCTTCGTGGACGTGGGCTTTCGCGACGGTGGCCTGGAGAAGGCCAGCGCCTCCATCCGCCAGGGGCTTACGGTGCGCCTGTTCCTGGACGGCCGCTACGCCCTGCATTCCACCAGCGACCTGCGCCCCGAGGCCCTGGCCGGCTTCATGGACAAGGCCGCGGCGCTGACCCGCCTGCTGGAGCCCGACCCCCAGCGGTCGCTACCCGAGCCGGCCCGCTACGCCCGGGGGCCGGCCCCGGACCTGGGGCTCATGGATCAGAGCTTGCGCCAGAGCCCCACGGCCCTGTGGATGGACCTGGGCCGGGAGATGGAGGGCCTAAGCCGCGCGGCGGGGCAAGGGGCTGGCCAGTTGGTCAGCGCCCAGGGCGGCTCCTACATGGAGGTGAGCCAGGACGTGCTGGCCACCAGCTACGGCTTTTTGGGCAGCCAAGAAGAGACTGGCGGCTTCGTGGTGGCGTCCACGGTGCTCATGGACCCGGGGCAGGGCGGCAAGCGGCGCAGCGGCTACTGGTGGCGGGGCTCTCGCCGCCTGGCCGACCTGGGCGGCCAGGATCGGTTGAAGACCCTGGCGAGCACCGCGGCGGCCCGCGCCCTGCGCCAGATGGGCGCCCGCCCCGGCCCCAGCGGCGCCTTCCCGGTGCTGGTGGAGAACCAGGCCGCCAGCCGGCTCTTGGGCGACCTCCTGGGCTGCCTTTCCGGGGCCACCCTGCACCAGGAGCGCAGCTATCTGCGGGGCCGCCAGGGCCAGGCCGTGGCTGCGCCCCTGCTCTCCATCAGCGACCAGCCCTTGCTCAAGGAAGGCTTCGGCTCGCGCTGGTACGACGGCGAAGGCGTGGCCGCCCAACCCTTCACCCTCATCGAGGGCGGGGTGCTCCGGGACTTCTACCTGGACACCTACTACGCCCGCATGCTAGGCCTCAAACCCACCACCGGCGGCCACAGCAACGTGCTCTTGACTCCCAGCCAGCCCGGCGGCTTTGGCGAGATGCTGGCCGGCCTGGAGCGCGGCCTGGCGGTGACCAGCTTTTTGGGCGGCAACTTCAACTCCACCACCGGCGATTTCTCCTACGGCCTGCAAGGCCTGTGGGTGGAGGGCGGCCAGGTGGCCCACGCCGTGGAGGGCATGAACATGGCCGGCAACTTCGACGGCCTGTGGCGGTCCCTGCAACGGGTGGGCGACGACCCCTTCCCCTACACCAAGCTGCGCACCCCCAGCCTGCTTTTCGGTGAACTGCGGCTGAGCGGGGCCTCGCTTGCGCCCGGCGGCGCGGGGCAGTAAGCTCCCGCCCATATCTCCGAGCAGGGAAGGGGAGAGCCATGGGACTCATCAAGGGCTCCTTGAGCCTTAGCCGCTACCAGGTGAGGGGCGACACGCCGCCCGACTTCTGGGACTTCGTGGATCGCCGCATCCGCGCCAACCTGTTTTTGGACATCGAGGGCAGCACCGAGGAGCAGGCCGTGGGCTGGGTCTCGGCCCATGACTACCTGGACACCGGCTTCGCCTATGCCTCCTACGCCCTGGACCCCTACGTGATCCTGGGCCTGCGCCTGGACCGGCGGCGGGTGCCGGCGGCGCTCCTCAAGAAGTACCACCGCCTGGAGATGCACAAGGCCCTGGGCCTGCGCGAGGGGCGGGGCCTGTCGCGCGGCGAGCGCGAGGACCTCAAGGAGAAGGTGCGCCTGGACCTCTTACGGCGCATCCCGCCGGCCACCCAGGTCTTCGAGGTCTGCTGGGACACCCGCCGGGGCGAGGTCTGGCTGGGCTCGGCGGCCCGGGCGGTGCGCGACATCTTCGAGGACCTGTTCCGCCGCACCTTTGACCTGGCGCCCTGGCCGCGCATCCCCTACCTGCTGGCCGGCGATCTGCTGGGCCAGGGCGCCCTGGCCCAGCGCCTGGAGGCCGCCCGCCCCCTTAGCCTGTACCAGGGAGAGGACTAGGCCATGGACGTGCTGGCGTTACTCAACGAAAAGGTCTTCCTGGGCCAGGAGTTCCTTACCTGGCTGTGGTACGTGGCCGAGGAAGAGGGCAGCGTGCAATTGGAGGACGGCCGCCTGGTGGACGTGCTCTTGGGCGAGCGCCTAGTGCTGGGACCCATGCAGGGACAGGAGGGCACCCGGGTGACGGTCAAGGGGCGCGAGGCCTCCATGGCCGAGGCCCGCCAGGCGCTCAGGCGCGGCAAGCTGGTGGAGGGCCTGCGCCTGGGGCTCACCCTGGATGGCGAGGAGTACTGGCTCAACCTGGAGGCCGCCGAGCTGGCGCCCAAGGCCCTCAAGCTGCCGCCCACGGCGCCGGGCCAGGGGGGACCCGAGGGCCTGGAAGGCCTGGAGGGTCTGGTGCTGGAGCGCATCTCCCTGGTGGACGGGGCCTTGCGGGGCCTGGAGGGCCTGCTGCTGGTCTTTTTGCGCCAGCGCCTGGCCAGCGAGCAGGGCGGCGAGCTGTGGGCCAGGCTCCAGGCCTGGGCCGCCGGCCGCCGGGCCCAGGACTAGGCCCCGGCTAGACCCCCCGGGCGGCGGCGTGGGCCTCGCCCAGGCGCTGGCGCAGGTAGGCCAGGAAGCCGGGGTCGTCGTCCTCCAGATCAAAGCAGTAGCCGGTCTCCTGAAAGAGCCCCTGGGGGATGGCGTTGCCCAGGTCCCGGGGGTCCGTGATCTCGTCCTCGTAGAAGCACACCGACAAGAAGCGCTCCCCGCCGTCGTCCACCACGTCCACCAAAAAAAAGACCGGCCGCTGGCGGCCCGAGGGGCGGGGCGCCAGGTCAAAGCGCAGGGAATGGCTCACTCCCGGCCGGGCCAGGAAGCTCACCTGGGCGCCGGGCAGGACCTCGGCCCAGGCCATGAGTTGCACATAGGCCCTTTTCAGCCCCCCCTGGTGGGCGGGCCATTGCTCCAGGAACTCGCTGAATTGCCGGGCGCCTGCCATGCTGCTCATGCCGTCTCTCCCCAATGTCAACCTGGCATCAATTATATGGTTATGCAAAAAGGCAACATGCGGGCGGGGGTAAACCCCGCCCCTACATTAAGGCGGTGTAACCGTGGCGCTTTCTTGGTGTAGCAAGGGGCGGGGTTTATCCCCGCCCGTCTTACCAAGAGCAAAGCACACTATCTGGCCTTGGCTCGGGTTAGTCATTGCCGCGCGCCGTTGTCAGGATTTATACCGGCCCGGCTGCCCCAGGCAAGGCTAAATTGACCAGGGTGGCATGGGCTGGCCATGGCGGGCTTGCCGTGGGCTCCGCCTCGGTATAATAATATTAAAGTACTATAATGCCTAATAACCGCCAGCCAGACTCGCGGGGGAGGGCGCCGTGCCGGCCAATCAGGATCAGGGACCAGGGGGGCTGCACCCGGACCACGAGCTTAGCGAGCAGGACATCCTGAAGGCCATGAAGGGCCTGTCGGGCTACCTGGACATCACCCCCGGCGATTTCAAGGAGGTATTCGACCTGGCCTACGGGCAGGCCTTGAGGCGTCTGGGCCTGAGCATCAAGGCCAGGGACCTGATGACCGCCCCGGTGGTGAGCGTGGGGGCCGGGGACAGCCTGGGCCAGGTGGCCCAAGTCATGGCCGAGGCTGGGGTCTCGGGCGTGCCGGTGCTGGACGACGGGGGCCGGGTGCTGGGGGTGATCTCGGAGAAGGACTTCCTAAAGCGCATGGACCCCCTGGGCAGCCCAAGCCTCATGGGGGTGGTGGCCCGTTGCCTGAGCCAGGGCGCCTGCCTGCTGGCGCCCCTGCTGGAAGAGCGGGCGGCTCAGGCCATGAGCGCCCCGGCCGTCACCCTGGGGCCGGAGGCCACCCTGGCCGAGATCAGCGCCTTGTTCAGTGAGCGGGGCATCAACCGGGCGCCAGTGGTGGACCGCCAGGGCCGGCCCTTGGGCATGGTCAGCCGGGGCGACCTTTTGGGCGCGCGGGCCGGGAGGCGGGCATGAGCTTCGGGGGCAAGCTGAAGGGCAACACCCAGAGCCCTCCCCGGGTCAGCCTGGAGGAGATGGCCTGGTCCTGGCTGGGGTCGTTCCTGGGCATCGGCGCGGTGGCCGGCCTCAATCACCTGTATTTCGCGGGCACCCCCTGGACGCTGATCGTGGGCTCCTTTGGCGCCTCGGCCAGCCTGATCTACGGGGCCATCAAGAGCCCCCTGGCCCAGCCGCGCAACTTCGTGGGCGGACAGGTGCTCTCGGCCCTGGTGGGGGTTAGCGCCCAGATGGCCCTGCCGGGCCAAGCCTGGCTGGCCGCGCCCCTGGCCGTGGCCTTTGCCGTGGTGGTGATGCACGCCACCAAGACCCTGCATCCACCCGGCGGGGCCACGGCGCTCATCGCCGTGGCCGGCGGCCCCCAGGTGCACGACCTGGGCTATCTCTATGCCCTGCTGCCGGTGGGGGCGGGAGCGCTGTTGATGCTGGCCATTGCCTTGGTGGTCAACAACCTGCCCGCCAAGCGGCGCTATCCCGAGTTCTGGCTGTAGGACGCGCCAGGGGCTGGGCCCGTGGCCAGTCCCTGTCAGGCCGCGCGGAAGGGGCGGACGCTAGCGGTCCCCGGCCAGGGCGCTTTGCAGGCGGCCGGCCTGGGAGCGGCAGCGGGTCAGCTCGGACAGGGTGCGCGAAAACTCCACCACGGCGGCGACCCACAACAAACCACAACCCACCAGGGCGATAATGGCTATGGTACCCATGACGGTTCTCCCCTTTAATCAGGCCGGTTGGCGTTATTGGGCGGGGCAGTTGCCGGGGGATATATTCAAGGCGCGTGCCAGGAGGACATGGCTGGGGGCGCATTTTGTAACAGCCCGATAGGCTTGCTGGATTAATATTAATGTAGATATGGGAACGGCTAGCGGCCCGCCCCTGCCGGGGCGGTTGTCCTGTCTGGCGGGATGGGGTGTCTCGCCGGGCAGGAAAAGGGGACAGACAGGGGACGCCTCCGGGGTCGGCTGGGCTGGGCCAGCGGCATCCCACCGGGCAAGGTAGCTATCATAATTGTTAAGACCCCAGCTTAACGCCGGCCTGGCGGCCAAGCGGACACTCAGGAGATATTGCCAAAAAGGTCTGGTGGTTAGGAGTGGGGGCTTATTGGCCGCGCGGATGGTATTATATTTGCAAGCGCCTAATTGGGTTGGGTGTTTGGCTTTAAGCCGTCCTTGTCAAGGGCCGGTTCATACCAAGTTGCGATCAAACGAATAGTTTGATCGCAACTTGGTATGCGGGCCATGGACGGCCCGCCGGGCGCGTAAGCGCCCGGGAGGCCGGGCAAAATCACGCTTTTGCCCGGCCGATCAGCAATCAAAGCCATGGATGGCTTTGATTGCATATTGGTATCAGACGAACCGAGGAGTGAGATCGAGATGATCATATTCAACAACCTATCCTTACGCCTGAAGATCGTGCTGCCCATGCTGTTCTCGGTGGTGCTCTTGGGCGGGGGCGGCTCCTGGTACATCTACCACAGCAACGTCGGCGAGATCACCAACTCGGCCAGGGGACGCCTGGCCGAGCGGGCCAAGTCCATAAAAAACACCCTGAACGCCCGCGGCGAGGCGGCGGCGGCCCTGGCCTACTATCTGGCGGCCATGCCCCAGGCGCAGAAGGCCCTGGCCGAGCGCGACCGCCCCACCATCCAGGCCCTGACCCTGGAGGCCTACCAGGCCAGCAAGCAGAAACTGGGCATGGCCCAACTGCAATTTCACCTGCCGCCGGCAACCTCCTTTTTCCGCGCCCATCTGCCCGCCAAGTTTGGCGATGACCTCTCCTCCTTCCGCCATACCGTGCTGGCGGTGAACAAGAACCAACAGGCGGTCTCGGGCCTGGAGGTAGGCGTGGGCGGGGCCGGCATCCGCGGCGTGGTGCCGGTGGCATACCAGGGCAAGCACGTGGGCTCGGTGGAGTTCGGCGGCGACTTGCAGGATTCCTTTGCCCAGGAGGTCAAGGCCCGCGAGGGCTATGACCTGTTTATCCTGGCCCCCGACGGCAAGGGTGGCTTCGCGCCCTGGGCCAAGAGCCGTGCATTCACCCCGCCCAATGAGATGCTGCCCGCCCTGCAAGCGGTGATGCAGAGCGGTCAGCCCCGCCTGGAGAACCTGCGCCTGGAGCAGGGCCAGCACCTGGTCCACCTGGAGCCCCTGGGAGATTTCTCCAACAAGGTCGTGGCCGTGGCGGTGCTGAGCGAGGAGATGGCCCCCCTGCTGTCCGGGGCGGTCCAGGACCTGTGGCTCACCCTGGCCGTGGCCGGTCTGTTGGTCATCGCCCTGGCCGGCGTGGCCTTTCTCACCGCCCGGGGGGTGACCAGTTCCCTGGCCAGCCTGTCGCGGCGCCTGGCCGACTCGGCCGATTCCGTGGCCCAGGCCGCCCAGGGTCTGGAGCAGAGCAGCCGCCGCCTGGCTGAGCAGACCGGCGACCAGGCGGCCTCCCTGGAAGAGACCTCGGCATCCCTGGAGGAGATGTCCTCCGTGACCAAGACCAATGCCCAGAACGCCGGCGAGGCCAACAGCCTGATGCGCCAAGCCGGTGACCTGGTCAGCCGGGCCAACCAGGCCATGGGCGATCTGGAGCAGTCCATGAGCCAGATCACCGAGGCCAGCCAGCAGACCAGCAAGATCGTCAAGACCATTGACGAGATCGCCTTCCAGACCAATCTATTGGCCCTCAACGCCGCCGTGGAGGCGGCCCGGGCCGGAGAGGCGGGGGCGGGCTTTGCCGTGGTGGCCGGCGAGGTGCGCAACCTGGCGGTGCGGGCCGCCGAGGCGGCCAGGAACACGGCGGAGCTGATCGAGCAGACCATCGCCAAGGTGGGCCAGGGCTCCCAACTGGTCAGCCGCGCCCATCAGGCCTTTGCCGAGGTCTCCACCGGCACCCAGAAGGTGGGCGCCCTTATCGACGAGATAGCCACGGCCAGCGCCGAGCAGGCCCAGGGCATTGAGCAGGTCAGCCGGGCGGCCCAGAACATGGATCAGGTGACCCAGCAGAACGCGGCCAGCGCCCAGGAGTCGGCGGCCACCTCGGTGCAATTGACCTCGGCCGCCGCCGACCTGCACGGCTGCGTGGGGGAGCTGGCGGTCATCGTGGGGGCCTAATACCAATATGCAATCAAAGCCATCCATGGCCCGCATAGCAAGTTGCGATCAAACGAGTAGTTTGATCGCAACTTGGTATAAGCGGTTTCTTTTTGTGTCCCGCTAGAGCCGCCCGGCCATACTGGCTTTGCCGATGCGGGTGCCGGCGCGGGGTGGACTCTCCGCCCTGGCGTGGGCAGGGGCCGCAGAGAGCCCGTATCCTTTCCCGGGTGGATCATGGCTGCCCCCTGCCGGTGCCCTAAGAATGGCCGGGCTAAGAGCGGGACACGTGGCTTGGGCGGCCAAAAAGCAAAACCCGCCGGCCAGAGGATGCCCGGATCAAGAGCCAACAACCTAATACTATATGATGGTTGTTGAAATAGTATAAGGCGCGCCAGGGCTACTGGGGCGACACCGGGGCGAACTCCTCTTGCACCGGCGGGGCCGGAGACTCGGCCGGCGCCTCTCCGGCGGGCTCGGCCCATTCCTCGCTGGGCGGGGGTGGGGCCGGTGCCCCGGGCTTCTTGGGGGCCGGCGCCCTGAACCCGGGCTGGGTGCCCAGGTAGCGCGCGCTGGCCCAGCCTTCCCGTCCGCTGGCCTGGGAGCGCACCAGTATCCAGCCACCTTGCTGGCTCAGCACGGTCAGGGGCTCGCCGCCCGCCAGGGTGGCCAGGATCTGGCAGTTGGCGGCTGGGCAGGCCCGCAGGTTCAGGCGCGCCACGTTCACGTATAGAGTGGAGCCCACGGGGCCTTGGTAATGGGGGGCGCCCAGGGGCGGTGGCGGCGCGGGCAGGGGCGGGGGAGGCGGGGTGGCGCAGGCGCTGAGCCCCAGCAGGGCCAACAGCAGAGTCCAAGCCCAGGGCCGGGCCATGACGGTCATCATTGTGTGCCTCCCTTGGCGGCGGCGGCCTTCTCCAGGCGGACGGCCGTGGCCTTCACCGAGGCCAGGTCAGGGGCCGAGGGGTTGAGTTCGCAATACTTGCGCAGGGCGATGGCCGCGTCGGCCAGGTAGCCCACCTGCTCCAGGGCCAGGCCCAGGTTCTTGTAGGCCACGGCCAGGTCGGGCTGGGCCTCGATGGCCTTGAAATAGGCCCCCACCGCGTCCTCCAGCAGACCCTTCTTGCGCAGCGCCAGGCCCAGGTTGTTCCAGGCCTGGCCGTTTTGTGGGTCAGCCTCCACCGCCTGCTGAAACAGCGCCATGGCCTGGTCCAGGTTACCGGCCCTGGCCTGTTGCAGGCCGGCCTCGGTCAGGCGCGCCGCCGTGGCCGGGTCCCTGGCCGGTGGGGCCGGAGAGGGCTGGGGGGGCTGTTGGGCCGGGGGTAGCTGGGCGGTCTGGGTGGCCGGGGGCGGCGCCGTCTCCTGGGCCGTGGTCTGGCCGGGCTGCCAGCCGCTGGGCTGCTGGGGCAACTGGGCGAGGGGCGCGGATGGCGGCGGGGCCGGCTGCTGGGTGTCGGGTTGCCAGCCGCCGGCCGGAGGTGGCGCTGTCTCCTGGGCCGTGGGCTGGTCCGGCTGCCAGCCGCTGGGCTGCCCAGGGGCCGGGGCGGCAGGCGGTGGGGCGGGGCTGTCGGTGGGGGCTGGCGCCGGGGCGCTCTCGGTTGATGGCGCGGGAGGGGCGCCCAGGGGCGGCGGGGCGGGCTTGCCGCCGCCTATTATCTGCGCCAACCCGGCCGCCACCACCACCAGGCCCACCACCAGGGCCACCCAGGTCCACCAGGGCTTCTTGGCGCCCCGTCCCGGGGGGGCCTGGTCAACGGGCGGGGAGGGATCCAAGGGTGCCGGCGCGCCGCAGACGGCGCAGAAGTTGGCCCCGGGCTTGAACGGGGTGCCGCACTTGGGGCAGGCTTGGCTGGAGGTCATGGGTTGGCTCCCTATTTAATCGCCGGCCCGGCCGGGCCTGGCGGGCCAGCCGGGCTGGGCGCCGCTATTGTAGTCTATTTGGGCTTCCTGACCACCAGGGTATGGGCCACGCGGTCGCCCAGGCGCTGCTTGAGGGGCGAGCGCCAGACCAGGATGGACCCCACCAGGTAGCCAAGCTGGCCGTCCACCAGGCGCAGCAGGTTGCGCAGCAGGGCGGTGCTCAGGTCCACTGGTCCGCCGTCCGCCTGGCGCACCACCTTTAGCCGTAAAAGCTTCTTGCCCAGGGTCTGGCCATGCCACAGGCCCTCCAGCAGGGTGAAGTAGGCCATCCAGAAGACCAGGTTAAGGCCAATGACCGCCAGGGCCGGCCCGCCCTGCAAGTCGAAGCCATCGGGGGTCAGCCCACCCACCCGGCCGGCCACCAGGCGGCCTACGATCAGGTAGAAGGCCAGCATCACGGCGCTGTCAATTATCTGGGCCGCGAAGCGGATGCCCACGCCCTGGCACTCCAGGCCCGGAGGGGCCTGGCCGGGCAGGGGCGGCGGCTGAGGTGGAAGGGACGCGCCGGGGGGTGGCGGCGCCCCGGGGGCTGGGGCCTGCCTCACCGGCGCGCCGCAGGCCGAACAATAGTGGTCGCCCTCATCCAGGTGCCCGCCGCACTGGTTGCAATAGGCCATGTCCATCCACCTTTCGCTGGCCGGACCAGGGCCGACGCCCCGCCGGGGAACCTGGCCGGGCTGCGTGGCCCTGGCCACGCCCTTTGCTACTACACTGCCCAAAACCTCTACCACGTTCTCATGGCGCGGCTCTCGAACGATTACCTCGTGAAAGTGGACGTGGCCTCGATGAAGGTCGCCCTCGAATTGCGCAGCCCCTTCCTCGACACCGACCTCTGCGCGCTTTCCAGCTCCCTGGACCCGTTGCTCAAGGTGAAGGGCGGCATGCAAAAGTATCTGCCCAAGAAACTCGCCGAGCGCTACCTGCCCTGGGAAGTCATCTACCG
>JACRDC010000008.1 GCA_016218705.1 Desulfarculus sp. | reverse complement strand
TCAGGCTGATCCTGCCCTCAAGCACCATCCGCAAGGCGTGGTGCCGTCCCCTCTCCGATTGGCTCATGCTAATTATGTCTCCCATGAAGGGGACATTTTAGCTTTGCAATTGAAGGGGACACTATTGCGTTGCTAACACAGGCCGAATCCCTGAGGCTGGACGGCTACCAGGTCCTGGAGGCCGGCCAGGCCGAACAGGCCCTGGCCCTGGCCGCCACCCACGGGGGTCCCTTGCATCTGGCCATCAGCGACATGGTGCTGCCCGGCATGAGCGGGCCGCGGCTGATCCAGGACCTGCGGCGCCTGCGCCCGGAGACCAAGGCCCTGTTCATCTCGGGCTATGCCGAGGCCACCCTTGGCCAGCCCGACCTGCTGGCGGCGGGCGCCCTGTTCCTGCGCAAGCCCTTCTCCATGCACGAGCTTACCTGCAAGATGCGTCAGGCCCTGGACTGACCCAGGCCGGGCGCCCAGGCCGCCGGAACGGGCCGAACCAGGCTGCGGCGGCCCTGCTTGCTCAGCGGCCGGAGTTGGGAGCCAGGTCCGAGTCGTTGGCCGCGACCTTTTTCTTGATCCAGCCGGGGACCAGGGAGACCAGCACCAGGCACACCGCCCCCAGGGCCAGGTAGAGCAGGGTCTTCTTGATGTCGCCCTGGCCGCTGACCAGGGCGCCGCCGGCCAGGCAATAGGCCGCCGTGCCGGGCAGCATACACAAGAGGCTGACCAGGGCGTAGGTGGCGAAACCGATGCCGGTCAGTCCGTAGGCGTAGTTTTGCAGGTTGAAGGGGAACAGGGGCACCAGGCGGGTAATCATCACCATGCGCCAGCCGTGGCGGGCCACGCCCTGGTCAATGCGGTTGAACAGGGGGTTTTTGCCGGCCCAAGACTCCACCAAGGGGCGCACCGCGTAGCGGGAGGCCAGGAAGGCCAGGGAGGCCCCCAGGTTGGAACCGATGACCACCCAGAGCATGCCCCACCAGGCCCCGAAGACCACCGCGCCCAACAGGGTGATGGGCAGTCCCGGCAGGAAGAACAGGCAGGCCGCCAGCCACAGGCCCACATAGACCGCCGGGGCGATCCAGCCCAGGCCGCGCACCTCTTGGGCCAGGGCCTGGAGGTTGTCCAGGGTCAGGTGGGCGGTCAGGCCGCTGACGCGCAAGGCCACCAAACCGGCCGCCAGCAGGGCCGCCAGCAGGGCCAGCCGCAGCCAGGGCCGCTTATTCTTGAGGCCGTTTCCCTCGCCCATGGGTCTTCCTCTCGCCCTTTTCGTGGGGGCGCGGCCGGTCGGGTGGCCGGCCGCGCCCGGCGGGCCTTCTAGCTGAACAGGCGCCCCAGCAGGCCCTTCTTGGCCGGCGGCTCCGGCTCCGGCAGGCCCAGGTGGCGGCAGATGGCCGCCTCCAGGGCGTGTTCGGGGCAGTCCGCGCCCTCCACCAGGATATCATCCCCCACCATGACGGCGGGCGCGGTGGGCAGGTCCAGCTCAAAGTACTCGTCGGTCTGGTACTCGGCCCGGGGCTTGGAGATGTTCTCGATCTCGACCTGATACTTGGCGGCCAGCCTGGGCGCCATCTCCTGGAAGTGCCTTCAGGGCTTGCCGTTGGGCTCGTTGAGAAAAAACCTCACCTTCAACATGACGTCACTCCTTGGTTCAATTGCCCTTTTTCTCGCCAGGCGCCCCGTCCCTCAGCTTGGCCATGCGCTCCAGGAACTGGGCCGGCGGCAGAAAATCCACCAAGCGCAGGTCCAGCCGCTCCCGGCCCTGGCCATCCAAAAACACCACCGTGGGCACCCCCTTGATCTCATATTGGCCCAAAAGCCGCTCATGCAGGGGGTTGCCCTTCTGGGTCAGGTCCACCTTGACCATCACCAAGCCGCGCCCGGCCTCGGCCACCACCTGGGGGTCGTGGAAGGTGATGTCTTCCAGCTCCCGGCAGGGGGCGCACCAATCGGCGTAGAAATCAATTATCACCGGCTGGCCCGCCTGCCGGGCCTGGGCCAGCGTCTGCTCGGAGTAATCCCGCCATGCCACCCCCGGACCCATGAGCAGCCAGGAGCCGGCCAGGTAGGTGGCCAGCACCAGGCCCACCACCGCCGCGCCGCCGCGCAGCCAGGCGAAGGCGCGGAAGGTGGCCGGGGTGCGGTCCAACCAACCCAGGTGCAAGGCGCCGGCCAGGGCCACGGCGGCCAAGAGCAGGTAGCGGCCGCCGTGGGGCAAGAGCGGCCCCAGGAAGTAGGCGGCCATGCCCAAGAGCACCCAGCCCATGAGCTTGCGCACCCAGACCATCCACTCGCCCGAGCGGGGCAGCGCCTCCAGGCGGCCTGAAAACAGGGCCAGGATGAACAGCGGCAGGCCCAGGCCCAGGCTCAGGGTGAAGAATATCAGGAAGCCCAGCCAGGGGCTGCCCAGGCTGGCCACCCAGGTGAGCAGTCCCAGCACGAAGGGACCCAGGCAGGGCGCGGCCACCACCCCCAGGGTCAGGCCCATGAACAGGCTGCCCAGGTAGCCGGCGTGGCTCTTGGAGGCGGCGCTGGTCAGCCAGGCGGGCAGGCGCAGCTCCCACAGCCCGAACATGGACAATGCAAAGGCCAGGAGCACCCCGGCCACCGCCGCCAGCACCAAGGGGTTTTGCAGCAGGCCACCCATGAGCCCGCCGGTGAGCGCCGCCAAGACCCCCAGCAGGGAGTTGGTGAGCGCCAGGCCCATTAGATAGCAAAGCCCGTGGACCAGCAGGCCCCCCCGGCCCTGGCCGCTGCGCCCGCCGAAGTAGCTCACGGTGATGGGGATCATGGGATAGACGCAGGGAGTGAGGTTGAGGGCCAGGCCGCCCACGAAGACCCCCAGCAGGGTCCAGAGCATGGCCCAGCCGTGCAGGGGACGCTCCGGGGGCGGGGCGTCGCTGGTGGCCAGGCCCGCCGGGGCGGCCGCCACGGGCAGGCCGGCGGCCTGCCAGTCGGGATAGCCCTTGGGGTCGCGAAAGACCTGCTTGTAGCCCAGGGAGACGGCCACCCGGGCCGCCGAGTCGCTGCGGACTCAGGTCAAGCCCGCTCAGTAGAAGACCAGGAAGCGCTCCTTGTCAGGCCCCAGCAGGGCCTCAAGGCTGGCGGCCTTGCGCCAGCGCGACCAGGCCGTGGGCTCCATGGGGAAGTTCACCGCGTCCTGGATATGGCCGCCGCGGTATTCCCAGTCCTGGCGGGTGTCCACCAGGAGCACCCCCCGCGGGTCACGCTGATAGCGGGCGTAAACCTCCTGGGTGGTGATGAGCCGGTAGCCGCCGGCCTGGGCCTCGGCCACCACGTCCTCCCAGGTGGCCTCCTTGGGCGTCACCGCCCGGTTGGTGAACCACAGCGCGCCAGCGGTCACCACCACGGCCAGCACGGCCAGGATGGTCTTCTTAAATCCGCTCATGGCTGCCCCTCCATGGGTTTTCCTAGGGCTCATCGGGATCGGCTATGGAAAATGCGGTTCTCCCCACCAACATCAGCATATAAACATTAATTTATATTTACCCCAAAAAAGCAGACTCCGCAAGCGCGGCCTAGGGCTTGCCCGCCTTTTTAAGCTTGGTGAGCAGGAACTGCGCCCCAGCCGGGGATATCCCCAGGGCCTTGGCCAACTGGTGGGGGCCGGCCTCGGGCATCCCCCGCAGCAACTCCAGCGCCTCCAGCTCCAGCTCTTCCATCCAGTCCTCGAAAAGGATCAGCACGTCCGGCTCGGCCACGGCCTGCAACTGCTCCGAGCGGGCCACCCGCTCCACCAGGGTCTGGCACATCTTGGTGGGGTCGACACCTTCGCCCAGGCACTCGGCCAGTCAGAGGTGCACCAGGCTGGAGACCTTGTCCTCGCCCGGCTCGCCGGCCAGGCCCATGATTATTTCCGCCTTGCCGGCCTCGTCCAGGTTGGCCAGGACCTCGGTCATGACCAATTGCAGCGTGCGGGCGGCGGCCAAAGGCCCCAGTCGGCCCAGGGCCTCCAAAATTAGGGCGCGGGTCTGGGGGTCGGGCGCCTGGCTCACCCCGCTCACCGGGCACCCCCCGTGGCCAGGCTGGCCAGGGCCCGCATGGCGTCGAGCACCTGGGGGCCGGCCATCTCGTAGAACACGAACGGCCCCTCGCGCTCCACCCTGAGCAGGCCGGCCTGGCGCAGCTCCTTGAGGTGGTGGGAGACCAGGGGCTGGGACAGCCCCAGCTCCTCCACCACCCGGCCCACCGGCTTGCGCCCCTGGGCCAGGGCCAGGAGGATACGTAGGCGGTTGGGGTCGGCCAGGCCCTTGCCCATGGCCGCCAGCCGGGGCAAGAGGGCCGGCCAGTCCGGCCCCGGGGCGGCGCCCATCTCGGACGGCTGGCCGCCGGGGGGGATGGTTCTTTTGGAGGCGGGGGTACTCATATAAATTATTGTTTATATCACGGCGCGCGCCCCGTCAAGCCACAAAACGCCTGGCCGGCGGGCTGGCCCTGGCCTAGCACCTTCTATTTCGGAAGGCCTTCTCCATCTTAAGCAGCGTCCGCCCGAACTCCTCGGCGTGCTTTTTCATTTCGCGGGCCGCCACCTGCCGGTCGCCGCTCAGCACCGCTTGCACCACCGGTCGGTGCAGACCCTCGGGGTGCATGGTGCGGGGATCGGGTTGCACGGCCGCCACCACCTGGCTGGTCAGGCGCAGCATGCCCCTGACCACCGCCTCAAAGAAACGGTTGCCGCACATCTCGGCCAGGATGTAGTGCACCGCGCCCTTGACCTCGATGTCCTGGGCCAGGGAGTGTATGGGCTCCTCTTCCACGGCCAGGGCTTGTTTGAGCCTTTGGGCATAGGCCTCGGTCACGCGCTCAGCCGCCAAGGCCGCCACCTCGGGCTCGATGACCAGCCTGACCTGCTGAAGTTCGGGCAGCGATATCTTGTCTGACAAGAACAGGTCGAGGAAGGCGTTGCTGAGGCTCTCGAAGGTGAGTTCGGTGACAAAGGCCCCCCCAGTGGCCCCCTGGCGGATGGTCACGAACCCCGAGGTCTCCAGGGAGCGCAGGGCGTCGCGTATCGCCACCCGGCTGACCTGGAATTCCTCGGCCAGGGAGCGCTCCGGGGGCAGCCTGTCGCCCGCCTTGAAATCGCCCAACAATATTGAGCGCTTGAGTTGCTCGATCACCTCTTCGGACACGCGGGCCGGCCTGATGGGCTTAAAGCTGGGCATGTGCAATCCTTTTTTTCACTTGCCGATAATCATTACATTATTTATTTACTGGTTGCAATATAGCTATATTTTAGCTTGACAATATATTTGCACATAAGAAATATTATACCATTGCTGAACGGCGCTCAGGCGGGACGGCCGCGCACGCCAGCGGCCACCCGGCGCGGCATGGCCGCTGGCCCCCAACCCCGCTCAGACCCCCAAGGCTTCACGGCGCAAGGCCGCTAACAAAGGTGCTAGGCATGAATCTGGCTCACATCCTGGAGGACTCGGTAAAGTTTTTCCCAGATCGTCCGGCCCTGCTGGAAGACGGGGTGGTAACCACCTATGCCGAGCTGGACTTGGAGAGCGGGCGCCTGGCCAGCGCCCTGCTGGACTGGGGGTTCCAGCCCGGCGGCCTGGCGGCCATTTGCCTGCCCAACACCCGCCAATGGCTGGCCACCTATTTCGGCGTCCTCAAGGCCGGGGGCGTGGCGGTGGCGCTATCCATGGCCATGCCCCGGGACGAGCTGACACCGTTGTTGCAGGACTGCCAGGCCAGCCTGCTCTTCACCACCCAGGCCAAGTGGGAGGAACTGGGGGGGCGCTCCCAACTACCCTTCCTGACCCGGGTGGTGGCCCCGGGGGGCGACGCCACCTGGCCCCAACTGCTGGAGCGTTCCGGCGCCCCCCTGGCCGCCCTGGAGCGCGGCCGCGATGACCTGGCCACCGTACTCTTCACCGGCGGCACCACGGGCCGCGCCAAGGGGGTGATGCTCAGCCACGCCAACCTACTGGCCTCGGCCCACAACGTGGCCCGCCAGGAGCGCTCCACCCCCCAGGACCGCGCCCTGTGCTTCCTGCCGCTTAACCACGTCTTCGGCCTGGTGCACATCACCCTCTCCACCCTGCTCACCGCCGGCAGCCTGGCGCTCATGCCGGCCTTTGACCTGGACAAGGTGCTGCACGCCCTGACCCATGGGGGAGTGACCAAGTTCTACTCGGTGCCCACCATCTACGTGCGCCTGCTGGCCGTGCCGGACCTCAAAGCCCGCCTGGGCTCGGTGCGCTACACCTTCTCGGCGGCGGCCTCCATGGCCCAGGAGCTGGTGCGCGAGTGGAAGCGGGCCACCGGCCTGGACATCCACGAGGCCTACGGCCTGACCGAGTCGGCGGCCATGGTCACCTACAACCACTACTACCGCCACAAGGTGGGCTCGGTGGGCACCCCGGTGGGCACCGTGGAGGTGGCCATCATGGACACCGAGGGCCGGCCGGTGCCCCAGGGCAGCGAGGGCGAGATATGCATCCAGGGACCCAACATCATGGGGGGCTATCTCAACCGGCCCCAGGAGACCAGCCAGGCCTTTTGGGGACCCTGGTTCCGCTCCGGCGACATCGGCTATCTGGACGAAGAGGGCTACCTGTTCATCATTGACCGCCTCAAGGACATGATTATCACCGGCGGCGAGAACGTCTACCCGCGCGAGGTGGAGGAGGTGCTCTACACCCACCCCCAGGTGCAGGAATGCGCTGTGGTGGGCCTACCCGACGTTGAGTGGGGCGAGCGGGTCACGGCCTTCTTGGTCTGCCGGCCCGGACAGGTACCCGGCGAGGCCGAACTCAAGGCCTTCCTCAAGGCCCGCCTGTCTGGCTTCAAGGTGCCCAAGCGCTTCGTGCTGGTGGACGAGCTGCCCAAGAGCGCGGCGGGCAAGATTCTCAAGCGCGAGGTGGTAAGGACCTTCGCGGGGGATTAGGCCCCCCGTGCCCAACCAAACATAGGAGAGGAGACGCCATGGCTAAATTATCGCTGCCGCGTTGGATGGGCCTTTTGCTGACCCTGGCCCTCGTGGCCCTGGCCTGGCCGGCCCAGGCCGAGCAAAAGGTCATCAAGCTCAAGTACACCAACTTCTTCCCCCCACCCCACAAGAACAGCCAGTTGACCGAGCAGTGGTGCAAGGAGGTGGAGAAACGCACGGGCGGCCGCGTGAAGATTTCCTACTTCCCCGGCAACACCCTCACCCCGCCCACCCAGACCTATGACAGCGTCATCAAGGGCATCGCCGACATCGGCATGAGCCTGTTGGCCTACTCCCCCGGCCGCTTCCCCCTGAGCGAGGTGCTGACCCTGCCCCTGGGCTACACCAGCGGCTATCAGTCCACCAAGACCGCCAACGCCTTTTTGCAGAAGTTCCAGCCCAAGGAATTCTCGGAGGTAAAGGTGATGTACCTGCACGCCCACGGCCCGGGCCTGGTGCACACCAAGAAGGCGCTTACCTCCATGTCCGACGTCAAGGGCCTGCGCATCCGGGTCAACGCCGACGTGGCCGGCATAGCCGAGGCCATCGGCGCCACCCCCGTGACCCTGCCCATCACCGAGAGCTACGACGGCATGCAAAAGGGCCTCTTGGACGGCCTGCTCCTGCCCATGGACACCCTCAAGGGCTGGCGCTTCGCCGAGGTGACCAAGACCACCTTCGAGAACCACGGCATGTCCTACGCCGCCACCATCTTCGCGGTGATGAACAAGGACAAGTGGAACTCCCTGCCCCCCGACGTGCAGAAGATCATCGAGGAGATCAACGCCGAGTGGATCGAGAAGCAGGGGCAGCAGTGGAACGAGCTTGACCAGGAGGCACGGCAGTTCGGCCAGGAAAAGGGCGTGACCATGGTCAAGGCCACCCCCCAGGAAGAGGCCGAGGTGGCCGAGAAGATGAAGCCCCTGTTCGCGAAGTACGTGAAGGGCGCCCAGGAAAAGGGCCTGCCCGGTCAGGAGGCCCTGGACTTCTGCCGCGAGTACATGAAGCAGGTGAAATAGCAACAACCCCCCGCCGGGCCGGCCCCCCCGCGCCGCCAGGGGGGCCGGCCCGCGCGGCTAGGGCCGGGAGAAGAGAGCATGGGCGCATTTATCAACTTGGTGCACCGAGTGGACCTCTACCTGCACTACGTGGCCGGCGCGGGCCTGGTGGTGATGATGCTGGCCACCATGGCCGACATCATCCTGCGCGCCGCGGGCCATCCGGTGGTGGGGGTCATAGAGATCGTCTCCTTCTGCGGGGCCGTGGTCATCGGTCTGGCCATACCCCACTCCACGGCCAAGAAGGTACACATCGCGGTGGACTTTCTCACCGACCGCCTGACCCCCCGTGGCCGCGCGCGCCTGGCGGTGATAACCCGGGTGATGGGCATCGCTCTCTTTTTGTTCGCCAGCTACAACTTCGTGCTCTACAGCCTGGACCTGTGGCGGGCCAAGGAAGTCAGCGGCGCCCTGCGCATCCCCTTTTACCCCCTGACCATGGGCCTGGCCTTCAGTTGCCTGATGCAGGCCCTGACCCTGGTGTGCCAACTGCTAACGCTTGCGGGCGGAGATAAGCAAAATGGATGAGCCTACCGCGGGACTGCTGTCCATCCTTATTCTGGTGGGCCTGTTCCTGACCGGCATCGAGCTGGCCTTCGCTATGGCCATCGTGGGCTTCGTGGGCTTCGCCTACCTGGTCTCCTTCAGTGCCGCGGCCAACCTGCTAGTAAAGGACTTCTACGACACCTTCACCTCCTACGGCTTCACGGTCATTCCCCTGTTCGTGCTCATGGGCCAGATCGCCTCCCACTCCAACATCGCCAAGCGTCTGTACCAGGCCGCCCACACCTTCGTGGGCCACGTGCCC
>JACRDC010000079.1 GCA_016218705.1 Desulfarculus sp. | reverse complement strand
TCATAGCAGCCCCCTGCCGGTGCCCTAAGAATGGCCGGGCTAAGAGCGGGACACGGGGCTTGGGCGGCCAGAAAACCAAAGCTCGCCGGCCAGAGGATGCCCGGATCAAGGGGCAACAACCTAATACTGTATGATTGTCATAAAATTGTGAATCCGTCAGTCCAAGCGGATGATCTTGACGCTCTTGCCCACCCACTCCGGGGGCAGGTACACCCGGCCAGCCTTGCCGCACTGCTTGACCAGCTTATCTATCATCTCCTCGCCGTAGACTTCGAACCTGGGCTTGCGGGAAGCCAAGGCGGAGTCGTCCTCCGAGGGGACCACCGGCGCCGCGGGCACGGCTTTTGGACTCTTGCGCATGGTCACCGCCTGTCCGGCTGGGCTGACTTGAGCCGGGGAGCTGGGGCCTTCCTAGAGCCATGCTGTGCACGGCTAAAGTGAGCGAATACTATATATGTCATATATGACATATGAATGGCCGCCAAGCCCGCCCAGGAGCATTTTTAGTGGTGGCGAGTGATTAGGACTGGGGCCGCGAAGGTCTGGCCACCCGCCGGGGGTGGGTGTAGACCGTCGCCCGCGGCGGGCGGCAGAAGGCCACCAGGGTGATGTTCAGGCGCTCCAGCAGGGCCACGCACAGGGCGGTGGGCGCCGAAACCGAGGCAACCAGGGGGATGCCCACCCTGGCCACCTTGAGGGCCATCTCGTAGCTCAGGCGGCCGCTGAGCATGGCCAGGCATTGGCCGGGATCAAAGCCCCCGCCGCGCAGGGCCAGCCCCAGGGCCTTGTCCAGGGCGTTGTGCCGGCCGATGTCCTCGGCCACGCCCATGATCCGGCCCTGAGGCGTTCCCAGGGCCGCGGCGTGGGTGCCGCCGGTGCGGCTGAATATACCCTGGGCCGCCTCCATGGCCCCCAGCAGGCCAAACAGGCAATCCAGGTCCACCGTCAGGCCCGAGCCGGTCACGGGGGTCAACTGGCCGGGCAAATCCCTGAAGGACTCCAGGCCGCACAGGGCGCAGGAGGTGGCGGCCGGCGCCATGCGGCGCAGCTTGGCCCGGCGGGCTAGCTCTGGGCTCAGGCACAGGTCAACCCAATGGGCCGGGCCAATGGCCGGCAACTCGACCTGGCCGGCGGTCATGCCCTCCACCTGCCCGGCCTGCTCCACCACCCCCTCGCTGAGGCAATAGCCCAGGGCCAGCTCCTCCAATAGCACGGGCGTGGCCATGAGGATGGTGTGGGAGCGGCCGTTGAGGCGCAGCTCCACCGGCGACTCGCAAACCACGGTCTCGGCCAGCCCTGGGGCCTCCTCAGGCTCGCCCAGGCGATGGGCCTGGACCTGACACAGCGAACCCGCGGGGGGCTGCGCCGCGGGGCCGTGAATATCTGGCGGCGGTGAGTGCTGAAGGCCTGGGCCTGTGGGGGGCGTTGTCTCCGGATGGGTAGGGCAGGCCATGGTTGGGTCCTTGGCGGCGGTTGCTATGTCAATAAAAGCATACCGCACACATTAGTTACCCAGGCCGTGGTTGTCAATAGCGGCCAGCCCGCTTTTCAGCGCAACTGTAAGCCGACCCCTAGTTACATCCACTTATGACCCAGCAAAAGCACCAAGGGCCTAGAGGTCGCGACCTCTAAGCCCTTGATTTCATTCTTGGTAGGCCGGAAGGGATTTGAACCCTTGACTTCCACCGTGTGAGGATGGCACTCCCGCAAAGCACATTTTATGTTTTTTAATCAACAGGTTGCCTACCACTAAAATAAAATTGTCAACCTATTGTCAACGCCAAGAGGTCGGAGGCCATGCCTGGAAAAGTGCGGTTCATCCGGCAAATGGCCAGCTGGGGTGATTTGGTGAAGGGATAGAAAAGTCGCCGCCTTGGCGGTATCTCGTGTAGCAGGGAAACGCTTGACCACGAGAGGAGGCCGGCCATGGCGACGACTAGCTACCTGTACCACGCCCTGGGCTTGATCCACCACCTGCTTCTGCGCACTGAATTTCGGGGAGGGGCAGTCTACTACCACGTGGCCAGAAAGCGAGAGAAGCGGGCCTGCGCTGGCTGCGGTGCTCCCTGGTGGGAGGTGGTTCTGGCCGGGGCCTTCGCCCGTGTGTTCAGGGCCATCCCGGTGGGCAGGCGCCCCCAGTTCGTGGTCCTGCATGGGCATGAGCAGCGCTGCCGGCGCTGTGGTTCCACCCTGCGTGAGCCCATCGAGTTCGCCAAGGGCAAGCGCAGACGGACCAACTCCTTTGACCGCTTCGTGGTGGAGTTGTGCGGCATTGCTCCCATCAAGCAGGTGGCCCGGTTGCTGGGGGTGGGCTGGGACTTGGTCAAGGACCTGTTCAAGCAGCATCTGAAGGCCAAGCTGCTCCGGCGCAAGATGGGACCGGTGCGCTACATCGCGGTGGACGAGTTTTCCATCCGCAAGCGCCATCACTACATGACCGTGGTCTTGGACCTGGAGACGGGCCAGATACTCCATGCCCACGAGGGAAAGGACGCCCAGGCCCTCATCCCCTTCCTGGAAAAGCTCAAACGGCGCGGGGCCAAACTCCAGGCCGTGGCCATGGACATGTCCCCCGCCTACCTGCAAGCCGTAAGGACGGTCTTTCCCTACCTGGATATCGTTCACGACCCCTACCACGTGGTGGCCCTGGCCAACCGCGCCATTGATGAAACCAGGCGGGATATGTACAGGGACTTCAAGGGCCAGGAGCAGAAGGGCATCAAGGGCAGCCGCTTCCTCCTACTCAGGGCCCTGGACAAGCTCAGCCCCGCCTCCACGTCCAGACTGACCGATCTCATGGAAATGAATCTGCCCCTGTACCAGGCCTACCTGCTCAAAGAGGACCTCAGGATGTTTTGGAACAGCCCCAACCCCTGGACGGCGGAGTCTTTCCTGGATTCCTGGCTCCAGCAGGCCCGGGCGCTGGGAAACAAGCACTTCGCCAAGCTCGCTGACACCCTGGACAGCCACCGCCCCGGCCTCTTGGCCTATTTCAGCCATCGCATCACCACCGGCCCCCTGGAGGGCATCAACAACAAGATCAAGGTCCTCAAACGCCAGGCCTACGGCTTCAGGGACAATGAGTACTTCAAGCTACGGCTCTACTTCCTGCATGACTCCATCCAGGCATTTGCCGGATGAACCACTTTTCTGAATGCTTGCCTATAGCCGAAAAGCTTGACCGGCCCTAGCCGCCGGAAAAGCAATATAGGATCAGCTAACTTCCATCGAGCTCCCCCCTGACTGTCGTCGGCAGACACCCTGCCCGATAGGCCCGACAAATACGCTGTACTTGAGCAGAGGCCATCATGGGGAGTGAGTACGCAGTTGCATTACCGTAACCCTACTCTCATAATATGAAATATAAAGCCCCTGGAGACCGCAGAGACGCGGCACCTAAACATTCGTGGGAGGCCCCAATGGCGCAACCGCTACCGGTGGAAGACCATTTGATACGGATGCAACGGGACCTGAAGCGGGCCTTGGGCCGCGACCAGGCCAAGGTGCGCTGGTCCATGGTTATTGACCAGGCGCGCTGCGTGGGCTGTCATGCCTGCGCCATCGCCTGCGTGGCCGAGAACAAGCTGCCCCCGGGGGTGGTGTACCGGCTGGTGCTGGAGGAGGAGGTGGGGGACTACCCCCACGTGGGACGCCGCTTCCTGCCCCGGCCCTGCCAGCAGTGCCAGAATCCGCCCTGCACCAAGGTCTGCCCGGTGACCGCCACCTACAAGAACCCCCAGGGGGTGGTGGTGGTGGACTATAACCGCTGCATCGGCTGCCGGTACTGCCTGGTGGCCTGCCCCTATGGGGCGCGCACCAGCGACTTCGGCGAGTGGTACACCCGGGGCACGGCCGAGCTGGACGGCAAGCTGGTTGGGCAAAAGGCCGCCGCTCAGGGCTACGAGGCCGCCCCGGCCGCCGAGTACAGCAAGACCTGGCCCGCCCGAGGCTCGGGCTCCCCCCAGGGCAACGCCCGCAAGTGCCATTTCTGCCTGCACCGACTGGCCGTGGGGCTCTTGCCGGCCTGCGTCAGCACCTGCATCGGCCGGGCCACCTTCTTCGGAGACCGCAACGACCCGGCCGGCCTAGTGCATGAACTCCTGGGCAGCCCCCGCTTACGGCGGCTCAAGGAGTCTCTGGGCACCCAACCCGCCGTGTACTACCTGGCGTAAAAGGAGGCCGGCCATGAACGACAAGACATTCAAGACCGTGGCGGGGCTGGCCGGGTTGGGCCTGGTGATCGGAGCCTGGAGCCTGATCCAGCGGCTCATGTATGGCCTTAACCCGGTGGCATTCGGCTCCTATGTGCCCTGGGGACTCTGGGTGGCCTTCTACCTGTTCTTCCTGGGGCTCTCGGCCGGGGCCTTCCTCATCACCATCCTGGCCTACGTCTTTTGCCAGGAAAAATACGAATCCCTGGCCCGCCTGGCCGCCCTCACCGTGCTGGTGAGCATCGTCTGCGAACTCCTTTTCATCACCCTGGACTTGGGGCGGCTGGAACGCATCTACCAGTTCCTGCTCACCCCCAGTTTCACCTCGCTCATGTTCTGGATGTTCATCCTAGTCAACGCCATGGGGGCCATCTACACCTTCAAGCTCTGGTTCATGGTCAAGGGATATGAAGCCAAGGTGCGCTCGCTGTCCTGGTTAAGCCTGCCGGTGGGGCTTCTGTTCTACGGCGTCAACGGGGCCTTCTTCGCCATCCTGCTGGATCGCCCCCTGTGGAACAACGGGCTCACCCCGGTCCTCTTCATCCTAGCCGCCCTGCTCTCGGGCGGGGCGCTCATCACCTGGCTGGGCTGGCTGTTCCGGCGCGATCAGGACCTGACCCGCGCTCTGGGGCGGGTTGTGCTGGGGCTGCTCCTGGCCTTCCTGCTGATGGAACTCTGCCAGTTGGTGGTGGCGTGGTGGTCGGGCGGGGCCTTGGCCCGCGACGCCCTGAAGGCTCTGCTGGTAGGCCCCAACTGGTGGGTCTTCTGGCTGGTCCACCTGGGCCTGGGCAGCCTGCTGCCCCTATTTCTGCTGTCCTGCCGCGAGGCTCCGGCATCACGTTCGGCCCTGGCCTGCCTCATCATCGTGGTAGCCTTCGTGGCCGCCCGCTACGCCTTCCTGCTGCCCGACCTGATGAGCCTGCGGGTGCAGGGGCTGGAGGATGCCTTCGTGCACATGCGTCTGAGCACGGCCTACGCGCCCAACCTAAACGAATGGTTGGTGTGCCTGTGGGTGGTCTCCCTGGGCGTCTTGCTCTTCGCCCTTGGCAGCCGCTATCTGCCCATCCTGGAGAGGGAGCAAGGAGGTGAGCATGTCTAGGCGCAACAAGGGGATCAAGCAGGTCCGCCCGGCATCGCCGGCATCATTGGGGCTGGACCGCCGGGACTTCATCAAGTGCACGGCCCTGGCCGGCGGAGCCCTGGCCCTGGGAGGGGCCTTGCCCAGCCTGCTGCAAATGGGGGCTTCCCCGGCCCAGGCCCAGCCACCCCTGCCCGGGGCCTATCTGCACCACTTGGCCGAGAATCAGATATTCACCGTCTGCCAGCAGTGCAACACCAACTGCGGCATCAAGGTGAAGCTGGTGAACGGCCAGGTGGCCAAGATAGACGGCAGCCCCTACAACCCCTTCACCCTCACCCCGCACATTGACTACAAGACCCCCATAGGCGAGGCGGCCCTGATTGAGGGAGCGCTCTGCCCCAAGGGGCAGGCCGGCATCCAGACCCTTTACGATCCCTATCGCATCGTCAAGGTCCTGAAGCGGGTGGGTAAGCGCGGCGAGAACAAGTGGAAGTCCATCCCCTTTGAGCAGGCCGTCAAAGAGGTGGTGGAGGGAGGCGATCTCTTCGGCGAAGGCCGGGTGGAGGGGCTGAACGAAATCTGCGCCCTCAAGGACCCGGCCATCCATGCCGCCCTGGCCAAGGACGCCGCCGAGGTGGCGGCCAAGAAGATGACCCTCGAGGAGTTCAAGTCTAAGCAGGCCGACAACCTGAAGTACCTGATAGACCCCGACCACCCGGACCTGGGACCCAAGAACAACCAGTTCTGCATGAACTGGGGCCGCTTGAAGGGCGGGCGCTCGGACTTCATCATGCGTTTCACCTCCGACGGCCTGGGCTCCTACAACTACCACGGCCACACCACCGTGTGTCAGGGCTCCCTTTACTTCACCTGCAAGGCCATGAGCGACCAGTTCGTGGAGGGAAAGTTCACCGCCGGGTCCAAGTTCTATTGGCAGGCCGACACCGGCAACGCCGAGTTCATCATCTTCGTGGGGGCCAACCCTTTTGAGGCCAACTACGGCCCGCCCCACCGGGTGCCCAAGCTGACCCGGGCACAGATGGAGGCCGGGTCCAAGATGGCGGTGGTGGACCCCCGCTGCTCTAAGACGGCGGCCCGGGCCTGGAAGTGGCTGCCAGTCGCCCCCCTGGGCGTGGGCGCCCTGGGCGTGGGCATGATGCGCTGGATTATTGAAAACGCTCGCTACGACGCCCGCTACCTGATGAACGCCAACAAGGCCGCCGCCAAGGCGGTGGGCGAGCCCACCTGGACCCAGGCCGCCTGGCTGGTCAAGCTGACCCCCGAGGGCAAGCCTGGAGCCTTCCTGCGCGGCTCGGACCTGGGCCAGAAGCCGGAGAAGCGGACCAAGAAGGACGGCTCGGAGTGGGAATTCGATCCTTTCCTGGTCTGGTCCGGCGACAAGGCCACGGCTTTTGATCCCAACGACGACAAGAACGCCGTAATCGGCGAGCTCCTGGTTGATCGCGAGGTGGGCGGGCACAAGGTCAAGAGCGTCTTGCAGGTATACAGGGAGGCCGCCGCCGCCAAGACCCTGGCCCAGTGGGCCGGTCTGGCCGGGGTCAAGGAATCCGACATCGTGGAGCTGGCCCGGGAATTCACCAGCCACGGCAAGAAGGCGGTTTGCGACATCCATCGCGGGGTGAGCCAGCATACCTCCGGCTTCTACAACGTGCTCACCTGGATGACTCTGAACGTGCTCATCGGCAACCACGACTGGCAGGGCGGGCTCTCCAAGGCCACCACCTTCGACGCCAGCGGCAAGCGCGAGGGCCAGCCCTTTGACACCAGCAAGGCGGCCAACAAGATCAAGCCCTGGGGTATCTCCATCATTCGCCACGGCACCGCCTACGACAAGAGCACCATCTTCCAAGGCTATCCGGCCAAGCGCCCCTGGTATCCCTTTGCCAGCGACATCTACCAGGAAGTGATCCCCAGCATCGGCGACCAGTACCCCTATCCCATCAAGGCCCTGATGCTCTACATGGGCACCCCGGTCTACTCCCTGCCGGCCGGGCACGCCCTGGTTTCCATCGTGAGCGACCCCAAGAAGCTGCCCCTGTTCATCGTGAGCGACATCACGGTGGGCGAGACCAGCATGTTCGCCGACTACATCTTCCCCGATCTCACCTATCTGGAGCGCTGGGAGTTCTCGGGCAGCCATCCCTCCATGACCCCCAAGATCGGACCGGTGCGCCAGCCGGCCGCCGCGCCCCTGACCGAGACGGTAACCGTATATGGCGAGAAGATGCCCCTCTCCCTGGAGGCCTTGCTGCTGGGCCTGGCCGAGGCCATGAAGCTGCCCGCCTTTGGCGAGAACGCCCTGGGCCAGGGCCGCCACTTCAAGCGACCCGAGGACCTCTACCTGCGCATGGTGGCCAACCTAGCCTTTGGCGACAAGGCCGATGGCGGCGACAAGGTGCCGGCTGCCGACGCCAAGGAAACGGAAACCTTCCTGAAGGCCCGCCGCCACCTGCCGGCCTCGGTCTTCGACCCTAAGGTCTGGGAGACCATCGTGGGGCCGGAACTCTGGCCCCATGTGGTCTATTTGCTCAACCGGGGGGGGCGCTTCCAGGGCTACGCCGCCGCCTACAAGGACGGTCAACTGGTAAACAAGTATGGCAAAATGATAGGCATCTATATGGACAACCTGGCCAAGGCCAAGAACTCCATGACCGGCAAGACCTACCTGCCCCACGCCGACTACCTGCCCGGCCCGGCGGACTGCGCCGGCAATTTGTTAGAAGACAAGGGTTATGGCCTGACCCTCATCACCTACAAGGACGTGACCCAGACCAAGAGCCGCACCATCACCAATTACTGGCTAAGCGCGGTGCGCCCGGAGAACTGGGTGGAGGTGTCCGCCGCCGACGCGGCCAGCCTGGGGCTTAAGGACGGGGACACGGTCAAGGTGACCTCGGCCAGCAACGTGGAGGGCGTCTGGGAACTGGGGCCGGGTGGCAAGAAGCCCATGGTGGGCAAGGTCAAGGTTCGTGAGGGCTTGCGTCCCGGGGTGGTGGCCTTCAGCCTGGGGCACGGGCATTGGGCTAATGGGGCGGGCTCCCTGGTGATAGACGGGGTGACCATACCCGGCGATCCCCGCCGGGCCACGGGAATTCACGCCAACGCGGCCATGCGCCTGGACCCGGTGCTCAAGAACACCGGTCTGGTGGACGTGGTGGGCGGCAGCGCGGTCTTCTATCAGAGCGCGGTGAAGCTGACAAAGGCTTAGACGATTCCACTTGGCCTTGAACAAGGGACCCCGGAAGTGTTCCGGGGTCCCCTCTTTTTATCCCAGCCGTGCCGCGCTACTCTTGGCCGCTCGGGTGGAGCCATGTTGGTGCTCAAAAATTCAGGATAGGCAAGGCAAGTTTCAGAAAAGGACCCTTTGCATCAAGTCAACCTTGTGCTAAGCAAGCTAAAAACAACAAATTTATTACGAAATCAACGATAGCGTACCCAATATTGTCCGCGAACTCTGCTTCTGCTGGGCCAGCGGCAGACCCCGCCACCCTGCCGCGATCCTTCGCGCTCCAGCTCGCCGTTGCCCGTGGGGGCGTCCTTTCTCAGACGTTGCTGGCTTGTAAGTGGGGCACCGTTTCAAATGTGAAAAGCCCCAGGAGCATTGGCTTGCCATAGCAAGCATGGAATGCGATATCCACCTTAGGCGGCTCCCTGCCGAGCCTGGGGACGGCCCTCACCCCTCCTGCCCTGTCTTCCTTTCCGCCTTCCCATCTCCCGCCTCCCTCGCCTCCCCCATCCATTTCCTGGTATCCCCCGCCGCGACGTCTTGATAGAACTGCTCCAGCTTGACGGGGTTGCCCATCCACTCCCCGCCCACTTTGTTTATGGGCATGGCCGGGAACTCCCGCTTGTGCTTGAGCAAGGTGACCTCGGAGTAGCCCACGTAGGAGCTAATAGCCTTCATGCCTTTCAGGATGTTGGCGGTTACCATCTGCTGTGACTCCTTGTCAGGGGTTGGCTGTCATCGTCAAGGCCTGTGCTGGCTCGCTGTTCCGGGTCCTGGTCCCTGCTCATGTAGCGCAGGCCCAGGTAATCAGCGCAGACCAGCTGCAGGACCTCACAGTCCAGGTAGTGGTTGGCCCGGCCGCGCGGGTTCTTCCACAAGCCCAGCTCGTTCTTGCTCTCGGCGCAGAGCTGGCGGGCATAGTCGGTAAGCAAGCCCGTGGCACGCTCACCCTGGGGCTTATCATCGGGCCAGTTGGAATGCAGGTGCCAGGCGCCGGCATCGCCGGGGCTGATGCGCAGCTTGCCGTCCAGTAGGTCTGATTTGTAATAGTTGGTGTTGATGTTGAAAGCCAGCAGGCCGGGGTGGGTGTCGATTTTCTTCTGGGTGAAGGGCTGGGCCTTGAGGCCCTTGAAGCCCTTGCTGGGCATGTAGGGCGGGTGGACCTGGCACCAGTCGAAGATCTCGCGCTGCATCTCGCCGTCGCCGGAGTCCACCAGGCCAAAGCTGATGACGCAGGGCTGGCCCTGGGGGTCCAGGTACTGATCCTGGAAGAGCGCCTTCTCCAGGGCCGCCCAGGAATCGAAATAGGCGGCGCGCACCAGCCAGGACTCGCGCTCCGGCCCCGGCGCCCAGGCCCTGATGGTGAGGTAAAAGCCGGCGCGTTGCACGTCCACGCAGGCGATCAAGACAATGGCGTCAGCCGGCACCAGGCCCGGCGGGCGCTCGTCGCATAATTGCAGGATCACGTCTTCCGACCTGGTTGCTTGCTCGTTGCGATAAGGCAGGGCCAGCATCTTGTTGAACAGGGTCACGTCCGCCCTGGGGTCGGACTGGGCCTTGATGACCTGGGCGGCGATCTTGCCCAGGGTGACGAAGGGGCTATGGAAGGAGCTGAAATGGAAGCCCACCTTGATGGCCCGGGTGATGGGCGGCCGAGGCTCCCACCACTGGGCCTTGCCGTCCCACAGGTGGGGCCGGTAGGCGCCGCCCTGCACGGCCCGGCGCCGCTCCACCTCGCCCCAGGGCTCTTGGCAATGCTCGCACTCGTACCACGATAAATTATCGGCCTCCACGCGGTCGGGCTCGGCCTCCAGGTCCTCGTCCCACTTGAGCTGCTCGCGGCGCATGATTTGCAGCTGGCCGCACAGGGGGCACCTGGCCATGTAGACGCGCACCTCCT
>JACRDC010000078.1 GCA_016218705.1 Desulfarculus sp. | reverse complement strand
GCCTTCACGCTGGGCACCCCCTGCACCGAGATCTACGTCATGCACGGCGAGACCGCCGCCGCCGCTTCCTTCAGCCGCCGCCTGGTCAAGGAAAAGGACGCCGGCAAGGACCTCCAGCCGGTGATTGACAAGATGAACGCCTTGGCCCAGGACTACTACGACAAATCGCGCCCCGCCTACTGCGCCATAAGGGGCTTCGTGGACGAGGTGGTGAAGTTCTCCTCCCTGCGCGACTACATGGTGGCCTTCACCGAGGCCGCCTACCAGAACCCCAAAAGCCTCTGCCCACACCACCACATGATGCTGCCAAGGATCATCAAGGGCTAGGCTGGGAGGCGAGACGCAGGCCTAAAGCAGAAGATAAAAAACGGGCCGCTGCGAGTGATCGCGGCGGCCCGGTTGTTTAGGTTGCCAGACGGGGCAGGGGTCAGCGCAGCTTCTCGTAGGCCGCCCGGCGGGCGCGGTTGAAGACCTCGAAGGCCAGGGTGCGGGCCAGCATGGTTAGGCGATTGCGCCAGCGGGCGGCCGCCGGCTGGCAACGGGCGAAAAGCTCCTGGGGCGGCAGGCCCCTGGCCAGCCCCCGCTTGATCTCGGTCATGACCGCCTGGCCGAACTCCGCGAAGCCCTTCTTGACGTAGCCGTCCACCGCCGGCCCGCCGGCCAGGGCCTCCAGCGCTGCGCGGGGGTCTTGCCCAGGAGCATGCAGGGCCGGCGCCGCCCCGATCAGGCCGTTGATGGTAGCAATCCGTCCCGTTTCTTCCACTACCTCCTTGACCATGGCCAGCAGCAGGGCCTTGCCCGCCTGGCCGCGCGTGGTCACTACCGTGGCCCAGGCCGGGGACAGGCGGTCGCTTAGCGCCGGCCAGCCGGGTGGGGTTTCGGGGTCGCCGGCCAGCGCGGTTAGCTCCCGCCGCAGGATGGCCAGACAGTCGCTGGCCATGGGCGCCAGGGCCTGTATCAGGGCCGGCTGCCACTGTGCCTTGATGGAAAGCCATTGAAGGTTAAAGCCCAGGTCGGCAAGACTAAGTAGCCATTGTTTGCTGGAGTCAGCGGCGGCGGTCATTTAAACCTCGTTATGTTAGGGGTAGCGCTGCACATCTAATGTTAGCAGTGGTCGTGCTTTATCCTATTTGCCCAGTATCAATAAAATGGCAAATGATATCATGATAATCCAATAATATAATGCAATAGGCAGCGAGAGCCATACCCACCAGAAAAATTTGTTAGATCTCTTGGTAATAAATAGCATAAAAGAAATGCAGCACCACCAAGAGATAGGCAAGAACACCATGCCGTTGTCAAATTTGTCTCCAAAAGATGGTAAGAAATTACCAATAAAATTAGTTAGCGCTATAGCCCAACACAATAAACCCAGAAATATATCAACATGTTTCAGCATAAGCCAAAATACCTGATGGTGTTAGTCTTCTCTTCTATTATGCATATATTCGTGCCAAGCGTATTTTGCGGCAAAGAGGAACATGGCGGCTTTTCTGTAGTTATTGGCATCAGAAATCTCTTCTGCGGTTTTGGGTGGATTAGGCCATTCCCTAGGGTCGCTTGGTAAAGATAGTAACTGATCTATTAATTCCTTGTCACAACCATGCTGATCGTATTTGTCATAGCAATTGTCATGGTTAAGGCACGCCGCATCTAGTGAGTCTTCCGGGGACAAGTCGTACAATAAATCGGGATTAGTTTCAGAGCTATCTCTCCCTAACGTCCATCCTGGTCCACAGTATTTACCCCAGATTGGTACGTAGCTGCTGCCACTCTTCCTAACTATCAGACCGATCCCAGGAATTCTATAAACATTTTTCATGTACGGTTTGATGCTTGCATGAGTTGTTTGTAATTTCTTGGGATAAGAACGGATATCAAGTATGGGCTTCTGGGTGCAGCGGCAATTGGGATGAAGTTGCCCGCGAGGCATTTCATCCACCGAGGCCTGGCCCGGCTGAGGGTTGAAGTAGAAAACCTTATTGTGCAGAGCCGCGCACTTGGGGCAGGCGTTGTTACCGCGACTGGCTATCCAGCGGTAGCCGATAGGACGCACGCGCGGACCGTTTCCGGCTTGCCCCTTGCCCTTGCCACTTTTCTGGTCCTCTTCAGAAGGGTCATCCAGCAGGGTGGGTATGTCTTCCGAGATATCGAATTGTTCCATGGCCGTCATGCCTCCGTTGCAGGTGCATCCTGGCGACAAGCATGGCCGTCCCACCGGGAGGACACCCAGGAGGGCGCCTCACCAATTCGTGACCCAGGTACTCATGCAACAGACGGGGCTGGGGTCAGCGCGTCACTTTCGCGTCACTTTGCGGCTTGACAGGTTGGGGATATTCGGTTAGTTGTATACAGAATACATTGACCCAGGAGAGATTCGCTGATGTCCGCACGGCTAGCCACTCGATTTAGCTATTATTTTAGCTGGAGAGGCATGCCCGCGGACTAGTTGACTCAATATCAAGCTAGACAGGCCGTGGGCGAACCCGCCCACGGCCTTTTCTTTTGCCCCCACAACACCCGGACGCCATGGGCGCCCCCCCAGCCAGGAGAAAAGGCATGGACCCCCAGAAACACCCCGCCATCCCGCTCGGCCGCGATCTCTACCAGTTGGGCACGCGCAAGTTCCCCGTGTACCTCTCCTTGGGCGAGGTGGGCATGCTGATCGAGGGTGGCACCTCCCCCACCGCCGGCCTCATTGCCGCCCAGGTGGCCAGCCTGGGCATTGATCCCCAGCGCATCCGCTATATCGCCCTGACCCACACCCATGCCGACCACATCGGCGCGGTGCCCCGGCTGCGCCAGCGTTGGCTCCACCTCCAGGTGGTGGCCGGGGCCAAGGCGGCCGCCCACCTGAACTCGCCCAAGGGGCTGGAGCAGTTTCTGCCCGCCGACCGCATGATCCAGAAGATATTCGTGGGTACCGGCCAGATGGAGGCCCTGCTGCCGGAGATGGAGGACTATGGCCTGCGCGTGGACCGGGTGCTGGCCCAGGGCGACAGCCTTGACCTGGGGCGCGGGGTGGTCTGGACTGCCCACGAGACCCCGGGGCACTCGGCCTGCCATATGGCCTACCACGCCGCCGGCCAGGGCGTGGCCGCCCTGGGCGACATGACCGGCTATTTCGATCCCGACCTGGATTTGGTCTGGCCCAACTACTTCGCCAGCCTGGGCGACTATGTGGCCAGCCTGCTCAGCATGGCCCAGTTGCCGGCCGGCATGGCCCTGCTCAGCCACAACGGGGCGATGAGCGGAGATATGCGCGAGTTCCTGGCCCGGGCCCTGCGCGAGACCCTGGTCTATCACCACCAGGTCTGCCAACGCTTAGCCGAGGGCGAGGACCAGGCCCAGCTCTGCCAGCACGAGGCCCGGCGCATCCACGCCTTCGCGCCCATCGCCTCGCCCAAGGCCATTGATTTCCTCTGCCAGTGCCTCTGCCGGCAGTCGCGCCAGGCCGCCGGCCTGGAAGAGGCCCTGGAACTGCTGGGCGCCAGCGCGGGCCTGGCGGGGCCGGGCGAGGCGGGGGCCACGGCCTGGCGGGCAGGACCGCGCCTGGCGGCTGGAGGACGCTAGGCCGGGCCTCCATGGATTCAGGCTGGGGTCCGTGGGCGTTAGGGGCTGCGGTTGGGCGGCGCAAGGGGTTATAATGACCCCTAGCGCTCCCCGCAGCCGGAGGCCAGGACCTTAAGCCATGCTCGTCTACCTGCTCAAACGCCTGGGCCTGATGGTGCCGCTCTTGATCGGCATCACCTTCATCAGCTTTCTCATCATGCACCTGGCGCCTGGCTCGCCCACCGACGTGATGACCGACCTCAACCCCAAGGTCAGCGACCTGGCCAAGGAGCGCCTCACCAAGCTCTACGGCCTGGACCAGCCCCTGCACGTGCAGTACTGGCGCTGGCTGAAACGCCTGGCCGTGCTGGACTTCGGCCAGTCCTTCGCCCCCGACGGCCGGCCGGTCATCAACAAGATCGCCGAGCGCATGCCCATCACCGTGACCATCAACCTGCTCAGCCTGTTTTTGGTGATAATCATCTCGGTGCCCATCGGTGTGTACTCGGCCACCCACCGGGGCTCGCTCTTTGACCAGGCCACCACGGTTTTCGTCTTCCTGGGCTTCGCCTCGCCCACCTTCTGGGTGGCCCTGTTGGCCATGATCCTCTTTGGCGTCAACCTGGGCTGGCTGCCCATCAGCGGGCTCAAGAGCCTTAACCACGACCAGTTGCCGCTCCTGGGCAAGCTGGCCGACTACGCCTGGCACCTGCTCTTGCCGGTGACCCTCTCGGCCCTGGTGAGCCTGGCCGGCATGAGCCGCTACATGCGCGGCAACATGCTGGAGGTTATCCGCCAGGACTACATCACCACCGCGCGCTCCAAGGGGCTAACCGAGACCACTGTCATCTACCGCCACGCTTTACGCAACGCGCTCATGCCGGTGATAACCATCCTGGGCCTCAGCGTGCCCGGGCTCATCGGCGGCTCGGTGATCTTCGAGTCCATCTTCGCCATACCCGGCATGGGCAAGCTCTTCTACGACGCGGTCATGAGCCGCGACTACCCCCTGGTCATGGGCGGTCTGGTCATAAGCGCCGCCCTGACCCTGGTGGGCAACCTTCTGGCCGACCTGGGCTATGCCCTGGCCGACCCGCGGGTGCGGGGCTCCTGATGGCCGGCGGGGGCCTTAGCCAGTTCTGGCGGACCTTAAGCGTCAACCGCTTGGCCATGGCCGGCCTCATGGTGGTGGCCTGCCTGGTGCTGGTGGCCACCCTGGCCCCCTGGCTGGCCCCCTGGGACCCCAACCAGATCAACGTCTCGGCCATCCTGCTGCCGCCCTCTTGGACCCACCCTTTTGGCACCGACGAGCTGGGGCGCGACGTGTTCTCGCGCATGATCTTCGGCGCCCGGGTGAGTTTGCAAGTGGGCTTCGTGGCCGCCGGCCTGGCCACCCTGGTGGGCGTCTTCCTGGGCGCCCTGGCCGGCTACTACGGCGGCTGGGTGGAGGCGGCCATCATGCGCTTCACCGACATGATGCTCTGCTTCCCCACATTTTTCTTGATACTGGCGGTGATCGCCTTGTTGGACCCCAACATCCTCAACATCATGGCCGTCATCGGGCTGACCTCCTGGATGGGCGTGGCCCGCCTGGTGCGCGCCGAGTTCCTGACGCTCAAGGAGTGGGAGTTCGTGGTGGCGGTCAAGAGCCTGGGCGCCGGCGACATCCGCATCATCTTTAGGCACATCCTGCCCAACGCCATGGCACCGGTCTTGGTGGCGCTGACCCTGGGGGTGGCCGGGGCCATCCTCACCGAGAGCGGACTAAGCTTTTTGGGCCTGGGGGTGCAGCCGCCCGAGCCCAGTTGGGGCAACATCCTCAACCAGGGCAAGGACAACATCGAGATCGCCTGGTGGCTGTCCCTGTTTCCGGGGCTGGCCATCCTGGTGACGGTCTTGGGCTACAACCTCTTGGGCGAGGGCATAAGAGACGCCCTGGACCCGCGCCTGCGTTAGGCTTGGGGGGAGCGAGCATGTCCGGCAACGGCTACGCGGTCACCATGGAGTTTCTGGCCCGGCCCGGCCAGGAGGACGCCCTGATCCAGGCCTGCCGGGAACTGGCGCCCCTTTGCCGCGCCCAGCCCGGCTGCCTGGCCTGGCTGCCCCTGCGCGACCGCCAGGACCCCCGGCGCTTCGTGCTCTACATGCGCTGGCAGGACGAGGCCGCCTACCAGGCCTACCTTGTCTCCTCCCACATCCAGGACTTCCAGGAGCGCCTGGCCCCCTGGCTGTTGCAGGGGCCGCCCCTGACCCGGGCCTTCAAGGTTTTGGCATGATTCCAGTTGAGCATCAGCCATATAGTTTCGGAAAAGACAAAATGCGGGCGGGGATTAACCCCGCCCCTACGAGAGCCAAGGCAACAACCGCTAGCTTCTTCGTAGGGGCGGGGTTTATCCCCGCCCGTGTATTTTCGCTACAAGATATAACATGGTTGATCTGAAAATGGCATGAAACAACCTCAAGTAAGCTTAGTTCGTCCTGCATTGGAGCATCCCATGACCACGCCCTCCCTGACCGTGCGCAACCTCGCCCGCCCCGAGCTGGACCTCGCCGTGGACTGGGCCGCGGCCGAGGGCTGGAACCCCGGTCTGCACGACGCCGACTGCTTCTGGCGGCAGGACCCCGGCGGCTTCTTCGGCGGCTTTTTAGGGGATGAGATGGTGGCCAGCGTCTCGGTGGTGAACTATGACCAGGCCTATGCCTTCGCCGGCTTCTTCCTGGTCAAGCCCGGCCTGCGCGGCCAGGGATACGGCAGGGCCGTGACCGCCGCCGCCCTGGCCCACGCCGGCGGACGCGCCGTGGGCCTGGACGGCGTGGTGGCCCAGCAGAAAAACTACATGGCCTCGGGCGCGGTCTACGCCCACCGCAACCGCCGCTACCAGGGCATTGGCGGCGGCTCGCGGCCAACCGGGCTGGTGGAGATAAACCAAGTCCCCTGGGAGCAGGTCCTGGCCCATGACGCGGCCTGCTTCGGCGCGGCGCGGCCCCAGTTCCTGCGCTGCTGGCTCAGCCAGCCCGGCCACCTGGGCCTGGCCGCCCTGGAGGGGGGCCGCCTGGCCGGCTTCGGTGTGCTGCGCCCCTGCCGCCAAGGCTGCAAGATTGGCCCTCTCTTCGCCGATACCCCCGCCCAGGCCCAGGCCATCTTCCAGGGTCTGCTCGCCGCCGCGCCGGGGCAGCCCGCCTTTCTGGACACCCCCGAGCTAAACCCGGCGGCCCTGGCCCTGGCCGAGGAGCACGGCATGACCATGTGCTTCGAGACCGCGCGCATGTACCTGGGCCATGCGCCCAGCCTTCCCCTGGGGCACGTCTACGGCATCACCACTTATGAGTTGGGTTGAGGCCCGGTGCCCGGGCAGGCATGGCGGGTCGGGCCGGGTGCCCCCGGCTGGGCATAAACGGCTCGGGCGGCGTGCCCGCCGCTGGGCGTATACGGGTCGGTTGAGGCTACCGCTTTGGCCGGGGCTGGCGGCTCCCGGTGAAGCTTGTTGGATGATTCATTAAGGATGAAGTGGGGAAGGCTCCAAGGTGCGTAGGGTGGGTTGGCGAAGCCTAACCTGCCGTCCTGCTGGCCTCCTTTGGCCGGCGGGTTTTTATTTTTGGCCGCCCAAGCCCCGTGTCCCGCTCTTATACCAGGTTGCGATCAAACGAATAGTTTGATCGCGACCTGGTATGCGGGCCATGGACGGCCCGCCGGGCGCGTAAGCGCCCGGGAGGCCGGGCAAAATCACGTTTTTGCCCGGCCAATAAGCAATCAAAGCCATGGATGGCTTTGATTGCTTATTGGTATTAGCCCGGCCATTCCTAGGGCACCGGCAGGGGCCTGCTATGATCCATCCGGGAAGGGATACGGGATGCCTGCGGTCCCTGCCCGCGCCAGGGCGGGCAGCCCACCCCGCGCCGGCATTCTCGCCGGCAAGGCCTGTATGGCCGGGCGGCTGAGCGGGACATAAAAAGAAACCGCTTGGGTTTTCTTTCCCCGCCTTTAACGGCACTGGCCATGACCGGGTAAACCTGACGCCTGGCGGCGGCAAGGGCTGGTGAGATCAAGCCGGGCGTTGGGCTTTTGTCAAGCAAAGCCCCAGCCAGGTGGCGGCGGCCAAGAAGAGCAGTTGCAGTATCTCGGCCGAGAAGGCCCGCTGCACCGGCTCCATGGCCGAGGCCACGCTAAGCCCCACCCGGGCCCACAAGAGGCCGAAGCCCAAGGCCGGCAGCCACTGGGTCAGGGCGCGCCCCGGCCAGCGGGCCAGCACCGCCGCCAGGCCCAACCCCCCCAGGCCCAAGAGCCAGAGCACCGCCGCCGGGCTCTTGGCCAGGCCCTTGAGCCCGCCGGGGGCGGCCTGGCCGCCGGCCTCCAGCAGGGCGGCCTGCAAGCCCACGTGCAGGGCCGCCAGCAGCAAGAGCCCGCCCAGCCCCAGGAAGATGAGCAGGCGCCAGGCCTTGGGCAGGGATTGCTGCCCCCCGCCGGCGCGGGGCCAGCGGCCGGCCCAGGGGCCGCGCAACAGGCTGGCCACGCCCATCAGGGCCAGGGCCACGAACATGGCCTCGTGGTGAAAGGGCGCCACCAGCACCCAGGTCAGGCCGCTGAAGGGCGTGAGCAGGGCCAAGAGCAGGCCCCAGGCCGCCCCGCCCAGCAGGCTGCCCCAGACCAGGGCTGGGGCCTGCTCCGGGGCCAGGCGGGCCACGGCGCGGCCGAAGAGCCAGACCAACAGCGCCAGGCCCAGGCCCAGGGCCAGGAGGTCCCAGCGCCAGGCCTGGAACTTGTACCAGCCGGCCAGCAGGGCCAATAGTGGCAGGCCGATCAGAGGGGCCAGGCTCCACATGGTTATCGCCTCGCTACCCCGGGGGCTGTTCAGAAGCGCAGGGTGATGGTGCCGGGAGCGCCCACCCCGGCCCGGCCTATCATCGCCGGGCTGAGCCCCTGGTCCTTCAGGTGGTCCAGGGCCGGCTCCAGCTTGCCGGGGTCCAGGCCCATCAAGAGGCCGCCGCTGGTCTGGGCATCGGCCAGGAGGTCCAGGAGCACTGCGTCCACCGCGCCCTCCATCAGCACCGAGCGCTGGCAATAGTCGCGGTTGGCGTGGCTGCCCACGGGCACCAGGCCCAGGGAGGCCATGTCGCGGGCCTCCTCCAGGATGGGCACCTGGCGGGCCAGTATCTCCAGGCCCAGGCCGGAGGCATTGGCCAGCTCCAGGGCGTGGCCCAAAAGCCCGAAGCCGGTGATGTCGGTGGCGCCGGTGACGCCGAACTGGCGCATGGTGCGGGCGGCGCCGGCGTTCAAGGTGGTCATCAGCTCCACGGCCCGGGCCACCGCCGCCGGCGTGGCCAGGCTGGCCTTCAGGGCCGTGGCGATCACCCCGGTGCCCAGGGGCTTGGTCAAGACCAGCATCTGTCCGGGCTTGAGCCCGGCGTTGGTCACCAGGTTCCGGGGATGCACCAGGCCGGTGACCGACAGGCCGTACTTCAGCTCCGGGTCCTCCACCGAGTGCCCGCCGGCCAGCACCGCCCCGGCCTGGTGCACCATCTCCAGACCGCCGCGCAGTATCTCGCGGAAGACCTCGGGGGGGTGCTCCTTGACCGGGAAGCAGCAGATGTTCATGGCCGTCAGCGGCTCCCCGCCCATGGCGTAGACATCGCTCAAGGAGTTGGTGGCGGCGATGCGTCCGAAGAGGTAGGGGTCGTTGACGATGGGCGTGAAGAAGTCCAGGGTCTGGATCAGGGCCATTTCCGGGGTGAGCAGAAAGACCCCGGCGTCGTCGGCGGTGTGTGCCCCCACCAACAGGCGCGGGTCCTGCTCCCGGGGCAGGCCCTCCAGGATGGCCGCCAGGTCGCCCGGACCCAGCTTGGCAGCTCAACCGGCGGCGCGGGCCTTCTCGGCCAGCTTGATGGGATCGCTCATGCCACGCTCCAAGTTTGCCGGACCCCGCAATTATACAGCGCAGCCTTGCGGGCGCCCTACCTGTCCCCCGGCAGGGCGGCCAGGCACAGGGCCATGAAGGCCTGGGCCGCTGGCGAGTGGGTGCGCTTCTTGCGGGTGACCAGGTGGAACTGGCGTCCCAGCTCCAGGCCGGGCAGGTCCAGTTCGATGACCCGGCCGGCCTCCAGGTCGTCGGTGAGCGCCAGACGGCTGATGACCCCCACGCCCACCCGGGCGCGCACCGCCTGCAACACGGCCATGGTGGAGCCCATCTGGGCGGCCACCTCCAGGTCCTCCAACCCCAGGCCGGCCCGCTCCAAGGCCCGGGACAGGACCATGCGGGTGCCGCTGCCCGGCTCGCGCAGCACCACCGGGGTGGTGGTCAGGTCGCGGGGGGAGAGCCGGCGGCCGGCCAAGGGGTGGCCCGGCCAGGCGGCCAGCACCACTTGGTCATCCATGAGGGGGGCGAAGGCCAGGCGCTCCTCCTCCAACACCGCGCCCACCAGCCCCACCTCCAGGCCGCCCTTGAGCACCTTCTCGCAGATCTCGCCGGTGTCGCCGATGGCCAGGGTCACCCGCACCTCGGGGTGCAGCAGGCGGAAGCGGCCGATGAACTCGGGCAGCACGTACTGGCCGGGGATGGTGGAGCCGCCCACCAACAGCTCGCCCCGCAGGCGGCCCAGGAAGGCGTCCACCGAGCGCTGGGCTTCCTCCACCATCTCCAGGATGGCGTGGGCGTGCCCGTAGAGCAGCTCGGCCCCGCGGGTGGGCAGTATCTCGCGGCCCAGGCGGTCAAACAGCCGCACCCCCAGCTCGGTCTCCAGGCTCTTGATGTGCCCGCTCACCGTGGGCTGGCTCAAGAGCACCTCGTCGGCCGCCCGCGAGAAGGAGCGGCACTCGTACACCTTGGCGAAGACCTGCAAGCGGCGCAAATCCATGGGGCGCTACCTCCTGGGCGGGGCGGAAAGCATTTATTGAAAAAGACAATGCCAAGCATAGCAATGGCCGGGGGGATCGTCAAGGCGGGGGAGGGCGGCTTTCGCGGGACACAAAAGAAACCGCTCATACCAATTTGATATCGAACTTATAGCTTACGCTGGCTTTGTTCCCTCTCCCCCCACCGGGGGGAGAGGGTCAGGGTGAGGGGGGTGACTTAAGAGCCCCCTCACCCCACCCTCTCCCCCATGGGAATGGGGGAGAGGGGGAAATATGGTGCTCTCGTGCCGTGAACCATTGGCAAAACTCTACTTATGACATGAAATTGGTACCAGGTTTTCTTGGGCCGCCTAAACTGTAAGGATTGTCTCCTGTGGAAATCCGCCGAAAAACCGTGGGCCCGATCTGAAATACGTATCAGAAACGCCCCGAGCGGAAGATGGACCACACCAGCCACAGCCCGGCGATGCCGCTGAACAGGTAGCCGATGAGCCCCAGGGCGGGCAGGCCGAAGATCTTGGGCTCCACGCCGGTGGTGATAATCATGGAGCTGCCCACGATGAGCGCGGCCACGATCAGGCCCATGGTGACGCGGTTACTGGAGTCCTGGATGGCCTTGGTCAGCGGCACCAGACCCTTGTGCTTGAACTCCATGGACATCTCGCCGCGTTCCATAAGCCCCAGCAGGCGGTCCAGGCGGCCGGGCAGGTCTTTCAGCAAATCCAGGCCCTCGCGGACATGGCGGCGCGCCATCTTGTAGACCAGGTCGGGGCGCCAGCGCTCCAGCCACAGGGAGCCAACAAAGGGCCGCGCCACCTCCACGGCGTCGAAGTCGGGGTCCAGCTCCCGGGCCAGGCCCTCCATCTCCATGAAAGCCTTGTCCAACAGGGCGTACTGGGGTTGCACCCGCAGGTGGTGCACCCGCATCAGGTCCATGAGGTCCAGGATCAGGGCGCTGGTGTCTATCTGTTGCAGCGGCACCGAGTGCACCCGCTCCAATAGCTCCTCCACGTCGTGGGCCAGGGCGGCTTCGTCGCCCTGGGCCGGGGCGGCGCCCATGGCTTGCAGGGCGCGCACCAGGTCCAGGGGCTCGCGCTCCACGGCGGCGATGAGCAAATCGCCCACCAGGAAGCGCATCTTGGGGGTCAGCCGCCCCACCAGGCCCCAGTCCAACAGCGCCAGGCGGGGCTCGAGCCCGCCGCTCTGCACCAGGATGTTGCCCGGGTGGGGGTCGGCGTGGAAGAAGCCGTGCTTCAGCACCTGCTCCAGGATGGTGCCGGCCAGTTGGCGGGCCAGGGCCTTTTTCTGGGGGGTGGTCAGGGCGGCCTCCTCCAGGCGGGTGCCGATGACCAGGTCCATGGTCAGCAGGGAAGGGCAGCACAAGTCAAGGTGGGGCGCGGGGATGTCCACCTGGGCCTTGGGGCCCTGCTGGGCGCGCGCGTTCTGCATGTGCCGGGCTTCCAGCGAGAAGTCCATCTCCTGCCTGAGGTGCAGGGTGATCTCGGCCACCAGGTCGGGCAGGTTGTAGGGCTTGAGGTACTCCACCCGCTGATGCAGGGTCCGCGCCAGGGCGGCCAGGAGGGCCAGGTCGGCCTCCACCACGGTGAGGATGCGCGGCCGGCGCACCTTCACCGCCACCCAGCGGCCGTCGTCCTTGCGGCGGGCGCGGTGTACCTGGGCCAGGGAGGCCGAGGCCAGGGGCTCGGGCGAGAAGTCCTCGTAGACCTCGGCCAGGGGCCGGCCCAGGGACTTGTGCACCTCGTCCAGGATGGCCCCCAAGGGCTCGGGCGTGACCCGGTCCTGCAAGAGCCGAAGCTCCAGCACCACGTCCTTGGGCAACAGGTCGGGGCGCAGGCTGACCAGTTGTCCCAGCTTGACAAAGGTGGGACCCAGGTCCTCGGCCACCATGCGCAGGCGCGCCCCCACCGAGTAGCGCCGGGCCAGCTTCTCGCCAGCCAGGTGGGGGCCGCCGGGCTTCCAGCCGGGCAGGTCCAGGCGCGTGGCCAGGTCGGCGAAACCGTTTTTGGCCAGCACCGTGGCCACGTCGGCCAGGCGGGATATGTTTTGGAAGGCGCCCAAGGGGCGGATCAGACCAGGGGCGTGGGCGGCGCCGGCGGCTCGGCCCCGGCCAGGCGTCCCCGCAGCAGGGCCACCTCTCCCTCCAGGGCCGCCACCCGGGCCTCCAGGTCCTTGAGTTCCTGGCGGCCGGCCAGGTTGAGGGCTTCCACGGCCTTCTTGAGGCCCTGGTCAAAAAGCTCGCCCAGGTTCTTGGCCTGCTGGCGCGACTCCTCCACCAAGTCGTCGGCCATCTTCTCGGCCTCGCCGGTGCTGAGTTTGCCCTGCTCCACCCACTGGCGGGTGATTTCCAGGACCTTGTCCTTGGTCAGCACCGCCGCGCCCAGGCCGGCCAGGAGCAGGTTACGGACGGATTCGTACATCTTGGGCCTCCTCGGGTTAGGGTGTGGGGGGCGTCCCGGCGGCGCCCGCCCGGGCCTCCAGGCCGCTGAGCACCTGGGCCAGGGCCGAGGCCTCGGCCTCCAGGATGCGCCGGCCCTTGTCGGCGCTGGCCTTGGTGGGGTCGCCCCAGACCCCGCTGGGCCAGTGGGCCAGCTTGTCGCGCACCAGCACGAAACGCGGGAAGGTGGGGTAGGCCTCGGCGGCCGTGCCCTTGACCAGCTCGGGCCACAGGTAGAGGGCCAGCGAGGTCTCCACCTCGCCGGCGTGGGAGTCGCCCGCGCACTCCAGAAAATCGCGCGCCCCGGCCAGCAGGTCCAGCACGCAGACGCAGGCCACTTCCAAGCCCGTGGAATGCAAGAGGTTTTCTCCTGCCTCCACCAGGCAGGCCTGGTGGGTGCCCCCGGCGTGGCCGGTAAGCAGGCACAGGCCGCGAACGCCTTGACGCCAAAGGTCCCGTCCTATATCGTGAATCAATGCCCTCAACACATCGCCCGATATGCCCACCGTGCCTGGGTGCTGGGCGCTGCTGCGGCAAAGGCCGTACCAGACTGGAGGCGCCACGAAGCAGGGTTTGATCCGCGCGGTTTCCTGGGCCAAGGCCAAGGCGTGCATGGCGTCCAGGCCCAGGGGCAAGTGGGGGCCATGCTCCTCGCAGGCGCCCACGGGCAGGACGGCGGTGGTCACCTCCCGCCGCCGGGCGGCGAACTCGCTCATGGTCATGTGCTGCAGCAGCAAAGGCACCTCCCGGCGGCCGGCGTGGGCAACGATGGATGTCAGGCGCCCCCTGGCCGGCGCCCCAAGGAGTTACCATTGATAGTACGGCCCGCGGCGGGGGGCTGTCAAACCGGGGCCAACCGCGCTAACCGGTGGGGGCCGCCATGAACTGGCGCGCCCCCTGGCGTTACCTGCGCGACTGGCCCGTGGGCGTCAAGCTGCCAGTCACCATGGCCCTGGTGGTGGCCCTGACCGCCCTGGCCATTTCCTATCTGCTGGGGGTCAGCGGCAAGTCCTACATCTACGACGCCGCCGTGGGGCAGCTTTCCCGGCAACTGAGCGGTCTGGTGGAAGGCTTGCCCGGCCCCCAGGGGCCGGTGGAGGACTGGGAGCCCTCCCTGGAGCAGGCGGCGGCGCGCCTGCAGGCCATGAGCGGCCTGGGCGAGCGGCTCTATTTCTTCGCCCTGGACCCCCAGGGCCGGCTGGTCTTCGCCCGTCCCAAGGCCATCCCGCCCACCGCCGGCGAGCGCCAGCGAATGGCCAAGAAAGGCGGCGGGGTCATCCATGAGGTGCGCCAGGGCCACCCCTTCAGCCTGGTCTTCGCCCACCATCCCGGCGGCCTTATCCTGGGCCTGCGGGTGGACCAGGTGGAGCTGGCCGGGCCGGTACTGGCCTCCCTGCGCCGCCACACCTTCTGGTACACCACGGTCCTGTGCCTGCTGGTGGTCCTGGTGACGGCCTGGCTGGCCCGGCGCGAGCTGACCAAGCCGCTCTTGCGCCTCACCGAGGAGGCCGAGCGGGTGGCCGGCGGCGACCTGACCCCGCCCGAGCCCCTGGGGCCGCGTCAGGACGAGTTGGGGCGCCTGTCGCGGGCCTTGCGCAGCATGGCCCTGGCCGCCCAGGCCATGGTGGAACATGCCCAGGCCAGCCAGCGGCGCTTTCAGCAACTGTTCACCGAAAACCGCGACGCCGCCTTTATCGTCGGCCCCCAAGGGGGCATCGAGGACATCAACCCCGCCGGCCTGGCCATCTTCGGCTATCCCGACAGACGAAGCATGCTGGCCCTGCCGGGCACGGCCCCGCTCTTCGCTGACCAGGAGCAGCGCCGGCGATACCTGGAGCTCTTGGGCCGGCAGGGCTATGTGCAGGACTGCCAGGTGGCCATGCTGCGCTGCGACGGCAGCCGCTTCGAGGCGCTGATCACCGCCAGCCACCGGGGCCAGGGCGAGGCCCGCTTCGGCCTGGTGCGCGACGTCACCCAGGCCCTGGCCGGCCAGCGCGCCCTGGAGGAGAGCGAGGAGCGCCACCGCCGGCTGTTGGAGAACGCCCCGGACGTCATCTACCGCTGGAACATACCCCAGGGGCGCTACGACTACCTGAGCCCGGCCATGGAGGCCTTGAGCGGCTACTCCCCCGCCGAGATGCAGGCCGACCCCAAGCTCATCTGGAAGCTGGTGCTGCCCCAGTGGCGCCAGGGCCTGCTGGGCCAATGGCAGGCCCTGGTGCGCGGCGAGGGACCGGCTATCCACGAGCACGAGTTCAGGATAGAGCGCAAGGACGGCCAGCGCCGCTGGATGCGCGAGCGTTGCATCCTGGTGCGCGAGGCCGGCGGCGCGCCAGTGGCCATCGAGGGCATCGTCACCGACGTCACCGCCCACAAGGAGGCCGAGCAGGCCCTGGAGCGCGGCCAGCGCATGGTGGAGAACGTGTTGCAGGGCCTGCCGGCGGCGGTCATGGTGCTCAACCGCCGGCATCAGGTGGTGCACTGGAACCGGGCCATGGAGCGGCTCACCGGCGTGCCGGCGGCCGAGGTGGTGGGCACCAACCGCCAGTGGCACCCCTTTTACCCCGAGCCGCGCCCCATCATGGCCGACCTGATCCTGGACCACGACTGGCGGGGCATGGAGCAGTTCTACGGCCACCTGGGGCTCAAGGCATCCACCCTCATCGAGGGCGGGGCCGAGTGCGAGGCCAGCTTCCAGGGCCTGGGCCTGGCCAAGGAGCGCTTTCTGTACTTTTTGGCCGCGCCGGTGCTGGACGAGGACGGCCAGGTGGTGCGGGCCGTGGAGACCCTGGTGGACATCACCGACAAGCGCCTGCTGGAAGAAGAACTGCGGCACTTGTCGGTCACCGACGGGCTGACCGGCCTGTACAACCAGCGTTTCTTCTACGCCACCCTGGCCCGGGAGCTGGAGTCGGCCCGGCGCTATGGCACCCTATTGTGCCTGTTGATGCTGGACCTGGACCATTTCAAAGATTACAACGACCGCCACGGCCACGTGGAGGGTGACCGGGTGCTGGCCGCCTGCGCCCAGGAGCTGCGCCGCCAGGTGCGCACCACCGACCTGGCCTGCCGCTACGGTGGCGAGGAGTTCGCGGTGCTCTTGCCCCGTTCCTCCCTGGAGGAGGCCCTTACGGTGGCCCAGCGGGTGCGCCAGGGCATCGCGGACCTGGTGTTCACTCCCCTGGACGGCCAGGGCCAGGCCCAGACCGGCTCGGTCACGGTCAGCGTGGGCGTGGCCGACCTGCGCCTGGGCGAGTCCCCGGGGGAGTTGGTGGCCCGCGCCGACCAAGCCCTCTACGTGGCCAAGAACCAGGGCCGCGACCGCGTGGCCGTGTACCCCGCCGGGGGCGAAATCAGGATGGTGTAGGGCGGGGGTCCGCGGCCATGCCAAAAAGTTAAGGGCGGGTTGGCTCCCCGCCCTTCTTGGTCCGCGCCCCCTCGGCTTGGTTCGCCGGCCTCATACGCATTTCATACCGGACGCATAGTTTTTCGGCGTATTTCCTCTGGGTACAACCCTTGCAGTTTAGGCGGCCCAAGAATACCTAAGCGGTTTCTTTTTGTGTCCCGCTTGAGCCGCCCGGCCATACTGGCTTGGCCGGTGCTGCTGCCGGCGCGGGGTGGACTCTCCGCCCTGGCGTGGGCAGGGGCCGCAGAGAGCCCGTATCCCTTCCCGGGTTGGATCATAGCAGCCCCCTGCCGGTGCCCTAAGAATGGCCGGGCTAATACCAAGTTGCGATCAAACGAATAGTTTGATCGCAACTTGGTATGCGGGCCATGGACGGCCCGCCGGGCGCGTAAGCGCCCGGGAGGCCGGGCAAAAACCGGGGTCCCCACAAAGCGCTAGCTTTGTGGGGTGGAGTCACGCTTTTGCCCGGCCGATCAGCAATCAAAGCCATGGATGGCTTTGATTGCATATTGGTATAAGAGCGGGACACGGGGCTTGGGCGGCCAAAAATCAAAACCCGCCGGCCAGAGGATGCCCGGATCAAGGGGAAACAACCAAATACTGTATGATTGTCATCAAATTGGTATCAATCCAGCTTCAAGGGCATCTCCACCCGCCCCGGGGCGCCGGTGATGACCAGGCGGGCCGGTGGTGCCGGCCTATCGAAGCGCACCCTGAAGAGCCGGTCCCAGGGACCCCAGAAGTAGTACAGCGACTGGTTCAGCGCCGAGCGCTCGCGCTCGCGGATCAGGCGGATGTCCTGGGGCTCCAGGCGCTGGCCGGCGCCGTCCTGGATGAAGACCCGCCAGTCGGGCCGGGGCGCCGTCAGGTCGCTCCACTGGCGCTCGGGCACGTAGAGGCTTAATACCACCTCCAGGCCCTTGGCCGCCTCGGCCTCCTCCTGGGCCAGAAGCTGGGCCGTGGCGGCCTGGTCCAGGGACTGGGCCAGGGCCGCGCGCTGGGCCCAGGCCCGGCGCACCGTGGGGGTCAGCGGCAGGGCCTTGGCCTGCATCTCGGTGGCCGGGCCACCGCGCACCACGCCCTGGGCCAGGTAGGGCTCCACGGCCCCCTGATAGGCCTGGTCGGCCTGGGACAGGCGGGGGTCGAATTCCTCCTTGAGGTTCTGTAGCTTCTGGCAGCCGGCCAAAAGGCCCAGGGCCAATATGGCCAACAGGCCCACCGCCGGGACCAACGCGCGTGCTCGCCTCATACGCCCTCCTCCTGGGCCGCCCCCTGGCCATGGGGCCGGCGGCCTCCCGGCCACCAGTATAACACCGCCGAGGCCTACTCCCCCAGGACCCGCGCGAAGATGTAGTCCAGATTCCTAAGATGGGTCTGGGGATCAAAAAGCCCTTCCAGCAGCTCGGCGGCCCCACTGCCCAGGCCGGCGGTCAGCTCGGGGTCGGCCAGCAGGCGCTGTTTGAAGCTGCCGCCCTCTTGCCAGGTGGCCATGGCGTTACGCTGCACGATGGCGTAGGCCTGCTCGCGGGTCAGCCCGGCCTCGGCCAGGGCTAGGAGCACCTGCTGGGAGTGGATGAGCCCGCCGGTCTGGTTGAGGTTGCGCAACATGTTCTGGGGGTAGACCGTGAGGTTCTCGATCAGCCCGGCCAGGCGGTGCAGGCTGTAGTGGGCCACGATGTCGGCGTCGGGTCCGATGGTGCGCTCCACGCTACTGTGGCTGATGTCGCGCTCGTGCCACAGGGGCATGTTCTCCAGGGCGGCCAGGGCGTAGGCCCGCAAGAGCCGGGCCTGGCCGGTGAGGTTCTCGCTACCCACGGGATTGCGCTTGTGGGGCATGGCGCTAGAGCCCTTCTGCCCCTTGGCGAAGGCCTCCTCGGCCTCCAGCACCTCGGTGCGCTGCAAATGGCGTATCTCCACGGCCAGGCGCTCGATGGTCCCGCCCAGGATGGCCAGCGCGCAGAACCACTCGGCGTAGCCGTCGCGGGCCACCACCTGGGTGGAGGCCACGGCGGGGGTGAGCCCCAGTTCCTCCATGACCATGGCCTCCAATTGGGGGGGCAGGTGGGCGTAGGTGCCCACGGCGCCGCTGATCTTGCCCCGGCTGACGCTGTCCTTGGCGCGCTGAAGGCGCTCACGGTCGCGGGCGAACTCGGCGTAAAAGCCCAGGAGCTTGAGCCCGAAGGTCACCGGCTCGGCGTGGATGCCGTGACTGCGCCCCATTTGCAGGGTGTGCTTGTGCTCCAGGGCGCGGGTTTTGAGCGCCAGGAGCAGCCGGTCCAGGGCGGTCAGTATCAGCTCGGCCGAGTCCTTGAGCAACAGGGCGTAGGCCGTGTCCAGCACGTCGGAGCTGGTCAGCCCCAGGTGGATGTAGCGGCTGTCCGGCCCCACGTGCTCGGCCACGTTGGTCAAAAAGGCGATGACGTCGTGGCGGGTCTGAAGCTCGATCTCATCTATGCGCTCCACCTCGAAGGCGGCCTTTTCCTCGATGACCTTGAGGGCCTGGGCGGGGATGCGCCCCAGCTTGTGCCAGGCCCGGCAGGCGGCCAGCTCCACCTTGAGCCAGGCCGCGTACTTGGCCTGGTCGCTCCAGATATCGCCCATTTCCTTGAGGGTGTAGCGCGCGATCATGCTGATTCTCCCCGCCCGGCGGCGGTGTGGGGGTGGTGTGGGGTTGGCCTGATGGGCTCCATCCTACGGCCCGGCGCCAGTGGTGTCAATCAGCAGCCGGGCCGGGCAGCGTCAAGAGCGAGCGAGGCGAGCCCCAGGGGCTTGGTCCTGGCTCGGTCCGGCGGCCGGGCTTGACGAACCCGGGAGCGTGCCCCAAAATTTAGCTCCATGAGTGGCGCGCGGGTAGTAAGCCTGGAGGAATTGGCCGTGGTGGCCCTGTTGTGGGCCGCCTGGGGGGCCTTGCACAGCCTGTTGGTGCAGGAGAACGTGCGCGCCCGCCTACAGGCGCTGACCCACCTGCCGCCCTCGGCCTACCGCCTGTTCTATTCCATCTTCGCCATGTTCAGCATCCTGCCGCCCTTGCTCTTCACCTACGCCCTGGGGGGCTTCCGCTCCTGGCCCTGGGCCTGGCCCTGGTGGCCGCCGCAGGTGCTCCTGGCCGGGGGGGCCATGGCGCTCATCCTCTGGGCCGAGTGGGTCATGGTGCTGGCCGGGGTGGACAACTTCGGCCTCAGGCAGGCCATGAGCCACCACGAGGACCCCCTGGTCCTGGTGCGGCGCGGCCCCTACGCCCGCTTGCGCCACCCCATGTACCTGGCCACCCTGGTGCTCTTGTGGACGCGCGCCCTCACCCCGCCCGACCTGGTGGCCAGCCTGGTGCTGACGGTGTACATGGCGCTGGGCACCTGGCACGAGGAGCGCAAGCTGCGCCGCCAGATGGGCCAGGCCTACTACGATTACGCCAAGCGGGTGCCCATCATCCCCGGCCTGGGGTGGTGAAGAAAGCAACGGCGCCAGACCTGGTCAACAGGCCGGCGCCGTCTTGCATGGGCTGGGGCGGTGGCGCAGGCAGGGGGCCACGGCCCGGCTGGCCAGGCCCCGGCGCCGCCCACCAGCCGTGGGTTAGAAGGCGCTGAGCGCCGCCACCTCGCTACTGGTGAGCACGCGGTCAATGTCTAGCAGTATCTTGACCTTGTTGCCCACCTTGGCCATGCCCAGGATGAAGGTGGTGTCCAGGCTCACCCCGAAGTTGGGCGTGGGCTCCACCTCGGCGCCCTTGACGTCCACCACCTCGTTGACCCGGTCCACCACGATGCCCATCTGCACCGTGGCGCCCTCGCTCATCACCTCCACCACGATCACGCAGGTGCGGTCGTCGGGGTCCTTGTAGGGCAGGCCGAACTTGAGCCGCAGATCAATGACCGGTATGACCTTGCCCCGCAGGTTGATGACCCCCAGGACGTAATCCGGGGTGCGCGGGACCGGCGTGATCTCCATCATGCCGATGATCTCGCGCACGCGCAGGATCTCCAGGCCGTATTCTTCCTCGGCCAGATCGAAGGTCAGATATTTGCCCGAGATGCGCTCGGCCAGGCTGGAACCGGCCTCGCCGGGGGCCAGGTTGGCGTTCATGTCCTTACTCCTGTGGAGGGCTCGGTGCGTACACGCTCATTATGCCAAAGGTGCCGCCGCCGCCGCAAGGCCCGGCGAGGCAGGCCCGGCGAGGCCGCCGCCGTGTCCCCGGGGCCTTTAGCCCTGGGCCTGGGGCAGGCGCACGGTGAGCAAAAAGCCCTTGCCGCCGGCGGCCGGGGCGGCCACCAGGCCGCCGCCGTGGGCCTCCATGACCCGGCGGGCCTGGGCCAGGGCCAGGGCCGGACCGAAGCTGCGCTCGGCCAGGGCGTCCTGGCCCTGGTCGGGAGGCTGGCCCTGGCCCAGCAGGGAGATCACGGCCTCCTGGGGGTTGGCCTGCAAATGCACGTGCAACATCCCCTTGGTGTGGTCGGGGTGCATCAGGTGGCAGCAGTAGCCGATTATCTGGCGCAGGGCCATGGTCAGGCCCTGGGGGTCGCCCCGCATGGGCACGGGGACCGGCGGCAGGTGCCACTTGAGTTGGGGCAGGCCATCCTCGCAGGGGGAGTCGTCCTCCGAGGCTTCCAGGGACCGGGCCAAGTCCTGCAGGCACTGGGCCAGGTCCATGGCGCCCAGGGCCGGACGATAGGGGGTGAGCAGGCGGTTGATGTCGGCCAGGACCTTGTCCAGGCGGGCGGCCTCGGCCACGATCACCTCGGCGTAGCGCTGGAGATGGCCGCCGCCCCCCACCTGCTTGGCCAGGCGGCGGGCGAAGCCGCCCACGCTCATGAGGGGGTTGCGTATCTCGTGGGCCACGGCGTCCAGGGTCTGGGCCACGGCTTCGTCCTTGAGCCGGCGGTCGCTGGCCTCCTGCTCCTCCTGGCCGCGGCGGGCCGGGGTGGGGGGCGGGGCCTGCTCGCCGGCCAGCGCCGCCTGCAGGTGGGGCGCCAGTTGGCTGCTCAGGCGCGACAGGGCGTTGTTGGCCTTTTCCATCACCTCCAGGAGATCGGCCTCCCGGTTCAGCTCCACGTCCAGGGCGCTGGCCGCCTCGCCCACGTAGACCAGGGTGGTGGCTAGCAGGTAGTTGACCGTCTCGTCGTCAAAGCCAAAGTAGCGCCAAGCCACCTGATAGATGTCGGTGAGGTGTATCTCGGGCATGAAGAAGGCCTCGGTGCCCCGGTGGGCGAAGTCGCAGACCTCCACCAAGAGGGGCACCTTGTCGCGGTCGCCCTCGCTTAGTATCTGCTGGCATTCCACCAACACGGCCGGCAGGCCCCAATGCCCCAGCACCATGCTCCCCACCTGGCGGTGGTCCAGGCCGAGGGCCTGGCGCTCCCATTTGAGTTGGCGCTTGAGGCTGGCCCCCATGCCCGGGAAGCCCTGGGCCTCCTCGGCGGTGAGCGAGCGCAAGAGCAGCGGCAGGCCCATCTCCTGCACCAGGCCGGCCACGAAGGCTTCCTCCACCTCGTTGAGGGCCAAGCGCCGGGCCACCTCGCGGGCCAGCACCGCCCGGTGCATGGAGGAGCGCCAGAACAGGTAGTAGTCCTGTCCGCCCTTCTTGACCGGCAGGGTGTCGCGCAGGCTTAAAGACAGGGCCATGATGCGCACCTCGCGCAGGCCCAGGAAGGACAGCGCCTTGCCGATGCCGGTGATCTCGCGGTCCAGGCGGCGGAAGGCCGGGCTGTTGACCATGCGCAATAGCCGCGTGGTCAGACCCGGGTCCTGGCTGATGAGCGCGGCCAGCTCGGCGGTGCTGGCCGCGTCGTCGGAGGCCATCTGGATCAGGCGCAGGGCGATGGCCGACAGGCTGGGCAGGGAGCCTTGGGCCATGATGCGCTTGATGATCTGCTGGGACTTGTCCAGGGTGACCCCCATGGCCAAGGTTTGCGCCACGCCACCGCGATCAATGATAGCACGGCCGGCGGGCTGGGTACCAGGAGCTAGCATTACCAACGCCTTTGGCGGCCTGGCCCCCAGGGCGGCGCCGAAGGCCCCTCGCCTTGTGGCCGGACGGCGGCGATGTTATACAATAGCGGCAAGGAGGAGCGAACATGGCCTCACCCTACGAACCCATGGGTCCGCGCCTGGACATCAGCCAGGAGCCCGAGGAGCCGCCCTTTGCCACCCCGCGGCGCGCCTCCTTGCCGGCGCGCCCTCCGGGCCGGGGCGGCGGCGCCCTGGGCACGGTGCTGGCGGTCATCGCCATGGTGCTGTCGCTGTTGGGCCTGGGCATGGCCCTGTGGACGGTGACCGCCCTGCCCGAGCGGGTGCCCGGGCCCTTGCCCTCGCCCGACGTGGTGGCCGGCGGCACCGGCGAGCGGGTGGCCAAGCTGGAAAAGGACGTCAGCGGCCTGATGCTTAGGCTGGTGACCCTGGAGAAGGAGCTGGAGGCCCTGCGCGGCCGTGCAGGGGCCATAACCAAGCTCACCGAGCTGTCGGCCAAGGTGGCGGCCCTGCAGGAGCGTCTGGACGCCCTGGCCCCCGGCCACCGTCCGGCCCCCAGGAGCGAGGCCCCGGCCGCCCCGGCGGTCAAGGCCGCGCCGCGCCCCGAGGCGCGCGCCGAGGCGCGCGCCGAGGCCCGGCCCGAGACCAAGGCCCCGCCCAAGCCGGCCGCCAAGGCCGCGCCCGAGCCGGCGCCCAAGCCCGCCGCCAAGGCCGAGTCCGGGGTGCGCGCCCAGGTCAAGGCCGTGGCCGAAGAGGTGGCCGAGTCAGGGTCGCCCAAGAAGAACAAGGTGGTCTACACGGTCAAGCGCGGCGATACCCTCTTTACCGTGGCCCAGCGCTTCAAGGTCAGCATGAAGGACATCCAGCGCTGGAACGACCTCAAGCCCGGCCAGCCCATCCAGATTGACCAGCGCCTGGATATCTACCAATAAGCCCAGCCTGCCCCCTTTAGACCGTGCACTGGCTGGGGCAGCTTATAAAAGAGTACGCCGAATAGACCCTCGCCGCCTGGGACGTCTCCTTGGCCGTGGGCGCGTGGGCCGCCCTCTCCTCCACCAGGCGGGCCAGCTTGGCCGGACCGGGCAGGGCCTGGGGGCCGGCCTCGATCACCTTGCCGGTACGCACATCCAGCAACTCGGCCTCCTGGCCGTTGTAGACCAGGGCCAGGGGCACGTAGGTCTGGTCCATGAGCCGGGCCGTGGCCACGGCCTCGCGTTCGCGGCTGACCAGGGAACCCCGGGCGCAACGCATGAGCAGCGCGGGCCGGCCCTGGTGCAACACCAACAGGTCGGCGCGTACCGCCAGGCAGCCGCCCTCCCAATCCAGGCGGCGGGTGGCCTCCACCACCACGTTCTCCTTGGCGTAGCCCAACTCGAGCAGCCGGGCCTCGGCGGCCTGGCGCACGGGCTCGTCCTCGCGCTCGGGCAGGGGCTGGCCGGTAATCAGGTCGCGGGGCTCTTCCATGACAAGCCTCCCCTGGCGGGCGCTGGTTTCGACGCGCCGCCTACCACTCCTAGGCATAAGCTAAGCACAGCCCGGCCCGGCGCCAGAGTGGCGAAAAAATACGGGCGGGGATAAACCCCGCCCCAACATCAAGAATAACCCAATCGCATCACAATTTTAATGTAGGGGCGGGGTTTATCACCGCCCGGTTTTAACCAAATCGGCGCCCCTACAACGTGGCCACCTGGCGCATGATCTCGGAGGCCACATCGGTGAGCGACACCACCTTGGCCACGCCCCCGGCCTCGAAGGCGGCCTTGGGCATGCCGTAGACCACGCAACTGGCCTCGTCCTGGCCGATGGTGGGCGAGCCGGCCTGGCGCATGAGCACCAGGCCCTCGGCGCCGTCGGCGCCCATGCCGGTGAGGATCACGCCCACGGCGTTTTTGCCCGCGGCCTTGGCCACCGAGCGGAAGAGCACATCCACGCTGGGGCGCTGGTGGTGCACCATGGGCCCGGTCTTGACCTCGGCGTAGTAGCGGGCGCCCGAGCGCCTGAGCATCATGTGGAAGTTGCCCGGGGCGATGAGGCAGCGCCCGGGGTAGACCGAGTCGTTGTCCTCGGCCTCGCGCACCTCGAAGGGGCACAGGCCGTCCAGGCGGCCGGCAAAGGCGGTGGTGAAGCGCGGGGGCATGTGCTGCACCACCACGATGCCCGGCACCGTGGCCGGCAGGTGGGTGAGCACCTCCTTGATGGCCTCGGTGCCGCCGGTGCTAGCGCCGATGGCCACGATTTTCTGGGTGAGGTCTATGTTGGTGGCCGCGGCCACTGGGGAACTGGCCCGGGGGGTGGCGCTGATGGCCGAGGGCCGCGCCCGGGCCGCCGCGCGTATCTTCTCGGCCAACTGCTCGGCCATCTCGCCCACGGTGAAGGAGCCGCCGGGCTTGCACAAGACCTCCACGGCCCCGGCCTCGATGGCCTCCAGGGCCATGCGCCCGCCCTTCTGGGTCAGGGAGGACAGGATAATCACCGGCATGGGGCGGTGCTGCATCAGCTTCTTGAGGAAGGTGATGCCGTCCATGCGCGGCATTTCGATGTCCAGCGTGATGACGTCCGGCTCCAGTTGCACGATCTTGTCGCGGGCCACGTAGGGGTCGGTGGCGGTGCCCACCACCTCGATGTCGGGCTGGCTGGCCAGGCTCTTGGAGAGCACCTGGCGCACCACCGCCGAGTCGTCCACGATGAGCACGCGGATGGGCTGTCCCGAACGCAAGGCCATGTGTCGTCTCCTGCCGGGTGTTGGCGGCGGGGGCTAGAAGTCCATCCCCTCGCTGTCTTGCTCCACGAGGGCGGCGTCGGGCTCGCCCACGAATAGGCTCAATATTTTGCGCAGCCCCTCGGGGTGGAAGGGCTTCTTGACGAAACCCCTGGCCCCCAGGGCCAGGGCCTCCCTGAGGCGGTCCTTGCGCCCCTCGGTGGTTACCAGGATGAAGCAGCGGGGCACCAGGCCCTCCTGCCTGAGCGTGGCCAAGAGCTCCAGGCCGCTCATGTTGGGCATGTGCAGGTCGCTCAAGACCACGTCCACGGCCTGACGCCGCAAGAGCTCCAGGGCCTGCCGGCCGTCGGCGGCCTCCAGGCACTGCTCCACGTTGAAGCCCGCCGCGCGCAGGGTCTTTCTGACCACGGCGCGCATGGAGGCCGAATCGTCAACCACTAACACCTTCAAGGCCATCTGCCACCACACCCAGTCTTGGCTGGCGCAAAAGCTCACATCTCCCTAGCCTCGGCGCTGTTGGTCTTGATCCACACCCGGCCGCTGCCCACCTCCAGGCCCAGGGTGCGGTTGACGGTGCCGCCCACGTCCTCGGCGGCGATGAGGATGTTGTTGCGCCAGAAGATGCGGCGCACGGCGGCGTAGTTGCGCGCCCCGATGTTGAAGCTGCCGTGGCAGTCCATGACGTTGCTGCCGCCCACCACCACCACCCGCAGGCGGCCCTTGCGCGCCCCCAGGGCGTAGGATTCGCGGAACAGGCGGGGCAGCCCCGTGTCGGCGAACATGGCCGGTTTTTCGGTGGCCCGGTGGGGGTCCAGGCGCGAGTCGGGCAGCATAAGGTGCAGCACGCCGCCCACCTGGGCTTGGGCGTCGTGAATGGCCACCGCCAGGCAGGAGCCCAGGCCGTAGGTGACCAGTTGCGCGCCGTGGGTGCTGCACAGGGCCATGTCGCCCACCCCCACCACGATCAACTCGCCCAAGTCCCTAGCCCTCGCGGCGGTACACCGCCGGGCGCACGAAGCCCAGGCGGTGGCGGATGCCGGTCAGGCTCTCCGAGTGGCCCACGAAAAGATAGCCCCCGGGCACCAGGCAGTCGTGGAACTTGTCCACCAGGCGCTCCTGGGTGGGTTTATCGAAATAAATCATTACGTTGCGGCAGAAGATCACGTGAAAGGGCTGATCGGCGTCAAAGGGGTCCATGAGGTTTATGCGCCGGTATTGCACCATGGACCTGAGTTCCGGGCGTACCCGCACGTGACCCAGCCAGCGGTTGGTGCCGCGCTGGAAATAGGTGGTGATGATCTGCCGGGGCATGTCGGCCACCCGGTCCTGGGTGTAGATGCCGTTCTTGGCGTGCTCCAGGACCTTGGTGGAGAGGTCGGAGGCCAGGATGGAGACCCCCCGGCGCTCCCAGAAGGGGCGATTTTCCTTGAGCACCATGGCCAGGGTGTAGGGCTCCTCGCCGGTGGAGCAGGCCGCCGACCATATGCGCAGGGGGCTGTTGGGGCCGCAGAGCTTGTCCAGCTTGGGCAGCACCTCGCGCACCAGGAAATCGAAGTGCTGGGGCTCGCGGAAGAAGTCGGTCTTGTTGGTGGTGATGCAGTCCAGGAACAGCACCAGCTCCTGGCCGGAGCGGTCGGCCTCCAGGCGCTCGATGTACTGGCGCACGTCGCTACAGTTGCAGGAGCGCATGCGTTTGGCCAGGCGGGCGCGCAGGAGCTCTTTTTTGCTGTCGCCCAGGTTGATGCCGCTGAGCGAATAGACGAGCTGGGCCAGTTGGCGGTACTGCTTCTCGCTGACCTGCAGGCCCATGGGCTCGCCCAGGGCCGGCGGGGCGTCACCCCCCCGGGGGGGATTGGCGGGAAGTTTGCCGCGTGGGGTGTCACTGAACATTCTGTAGTTCCGCCCCGGGATAACGCCCCATGGTCGTCAAGCCAAGCCGCCCGACGGCCAGCGGGTATCAGGCCAGCACCAGTTGGCTATCTCCCACCACTTGGTCAATGTCCAGGAGGATCTTGACACCGCTGTCCACCTTGGCCATGCCCAGGATGTAGGCGGTGTCCATGTAGCTGCCGAAGGAGGGCGTGGGCTCGATGTCCTCGCCGCGCACGTTCACCACCTCGCGCACCTGGTCCACCACGATGCCCGTCAACAGGCGTTGGCCACTGCCGCTTTGCACCTCCACCACGATGGTGCAGGTGCGCTCGTCGTCGTCGCGGTGCTCCAGGCCAAATTTGCGCCGTAGATCAATCACCGGGATGACCTTGCCCCGCAGGTTGATGACCCCGCGCACGAAGGGCGCGGTCTGGGGGACATAGGTCACGTCCAGCATGCCGATGATCTCGCGGACCTTGAGTATCTCCAGGCCGTATTCCTCGCCCCCCAGTTGGAAGGTGAGGTACTTGCCGGCCAGGGCCATCAGAGAGGAGCGCCCCTGGGCCGTGGATTGGTCCGCCGCCATGCCTTCGCTTGTCATTATCCCCTCCCCAGGGCTAGCCACGGCGGGCCTCGTGGGCCTTGAACACGCCCTCCACGTCCAGGATCAGCCCCACTTTGCCGTCGCCCATGATGGCCCCGCCGGCCACCACCCGCACGCCCTTGAGGCTTTCGCCCAGGGACTTTATGACCACCTCTTGGCGGCCGATGAGTTTATCCACCAACAGGCAGCGGCGCATGCCGTGATGCTCCACCACCACCACCAGGGTCTCCCAGGGCTCGCGGTGTTGGCCCTCGATGCCCACCACGTCCATCAGGCGCACCAGGGGCAACAGGGTGCCACGTATCATTATCATCTCGCCGCGCCCTTGCACGGTGCTGTATTCCTCGCGCCGGGGGCGCAGGGACTCCACCACGGCCACCGTGGGTAAAATATAGCGCTCGCCAGCCACTTCCACCACCATGCCGTCTATGATGGCTAGCGTCAGCGGCAGGCCGATGGTGAAGGTGGTGCCCTGGCCCAGGAGAGACTTGATCTCCACCTTGCCCCTGAGTTCCTCCATGGTTTTCTGCACGATGTCCATGCCCACGCCGCGCCCCGAGATGTCGGTGACCACCTCGGCGGTGGAGAAGCCGGGCTTGAAGATGAGGTGGTAGACCTCCTCGTCGCCCATGCCCTCGGCGCTTTCCACCAGGCCGCGCTCCAGGGCCTTTGCCAGTATCTTGTCGCGGTTGAGCCCCTTGCCGTCGTCGCGTATCTCGATGCACACCGCCCCGCCCTTGTGGTAGGCGGCCAGGGTGACGGTGCCCTCCTCGGGCTTGCCCGTGGCCTGGCGCTCGGCGGTGGACTCTATGCCGTGGTCCACCGAGTTGCGCACCATGTGCACCAGCGGGTCGTAGAACTTTTCCACCATGTTGCGGTCAATCTCGGTGCCCTCGCCCTCCAGGAGCAGGCGAATCTGCTTGCCCTGTTTCTTGGCGGTGTCGCGCACCACGCGCACCATCTTCTGGAAGGTCTGCTTGATGGGCACCATGCGCATGGCCATGGTGGTCTTTTGCAGATCGGTGGTGATGCGCGAGAGCTGGGCCAGGTCGGCGGAGAGCTTGCGGTCGGCCAGGCCCTGCACCTTGGGGTTGGCCGCCACCATGCTCTGGGCGATGACCAGCTCGCCCACCATGTCCAGGAGGTTGTCCAGCTTGGTGGTGTCAATCTTCACTTCCTGGGCCTGCACCTGGCGGGTGGCGGCCTGGGTCATGGCCCGCTGCACCTTGAGCCCCTCGGCCACCTCCGAGGGCTCGGCCGCGCCCTTGCTCACCAGGATGGTGCCCAGGCTCTTGTCGGGATGCTGGCGCTGTTCCTCCAGGGCCTCCTCCACGGCCTGCTGGGGCACCAGCCCCCGCTCCACCAGCACCTCGCCCAGGCGGGGCGGCGGGGCGGCGGGCTCCTTGTCGGCCTCGGCCTCCCGGCCGCCGGAGAGCACCGCCTCTATGCGCGCCTTCAGGGCCGAGGTGTCGAAGGCCCGGCGCATGCGCTTGGCCTGGAAGGCGTCCTGGGACTCCAGGATCATCTGCTTGAGCACGTCCACCCCGGCCAGGACCACGTCAATGGACTCGCTGTCCAGGAGCAGGTTTCCAGCCCGGGCCTGGTCCAGCATGTTTTCCAGCGCGTGGGCCAGGTGGTTGATATCGGTCAGGTTGAGGAAGCCGCTCACGCCCTTGATGGTGTGGAAGGGGCGGAACACGGCGCCGATGACGTCCTGGTCCTCGGGGGTGTCCTCCAGCAAGAGGGCGTTGACCTCGATTGACTGCAGGTGCTCCAGGGCCTCGTTGACAAAGCCCGTGAGGAGCTCCTCGTCCTCCTCGGGCATGTACTCCTCGGCGGCCTCGGGCGGCGGGGCGGCGGTTTCGGACGCCGGCGATGGCGCCGGTGCCTCGGGCGGCGCCTGTTCGGCGGCGGGCGGCGGGGCCGGGGCCTCGCCAGGCGGGGGCGGGACCTCGTCCGGCGGGGGCTCGGCCGCCGCCTCGCCCTCGGGGGCCAGGCCGCGAGCCGCCAGGAACTGGGCGGTCTGCCCCGGTTGGGCCTCGCCGCGCAACACGGCCTGGCCCAGGGCCACGCCCTGGGTCAGGGATTCCACGCCCTGGGCCTGGTCCGGCACCTGCCCCAGGATCATGCCCTCCATCAGCGACTTGAGCCCCACGGTCAGGGCCAGCAGGTCGGGGTGGGCGGCGCCCTCGGCCACGATGAGCAGTTGCTCCAGGCGCGAGAGCACCTCGCCGTAGGTCATCAGGTCGCCGGCCTCCAGCACCATGACCTCGGCGGCCAGGTTGTCCAGGAGCGAACCCAGAATCAGTGCCTGATCGTCCATACGCAACCGCTTTCCTTCCCTGGTCTACGGGCACACACCGCCGCCTGGGGCCCGCGGCCACGGGCCGCGGGCAGACCCCCCCCCAGCCCAACCTCGGCCTGGCCATGCCGGCGCGGAGTGTTGTCACAGCACAAGACTACCACGGACGCTTAGTACAAGTTAAGCCTGTAGTTGCAATAAATTGCAGTCCCGTGCCCAGGGGGTGGGCCGGGGAGGCCGCCGGATGGTCCCCACTTTTTACCACCAGGGAGGGCGGAGGCCCCGGCCCGCTGCCCTTCCCAGCAGGGCCGCCAGCCGGGCGGCGTGGACGGGCCTGGCAACATTTTAGTAGCTATCACAGCATGTTGTTCTGCCAGGTCCCTGGCGGGCCGGCCGGGAGCTCTACCGGCCCCGGCCCGGCGGCCTCCGCGAGGAAGCTACGGATTATGTGGCAATTATGGTTGACAGCCCCCCTCATCCCCCCTATAGTGGGTCTCGGTGGTAATAAGTGGGGAATTGTGGGGTAACTCTTGGCCGGAGGGGGCCAGGTGTTCACCGGGTGGTCAATTCACGCATTGGACGCCAAGGGGAGGCTGGCCATACCGGCCCGCTTCCGCGATGTCCTGCGCGACGAGGGCGACGAGAGGCTGGTCCTGACCACCTCCGAGCGCTGCCTGGTGGCTTATCCCTACAACGAGTGGCGCGCCGTCGCCGACAAGGTCAGCCGCCTGTCGCGGGTGGACCCCAAGGTCCTGGCCTTTAGGCGCTACTTCATCAGCGGGGCTACCGAGAGCCTCTGCGACAAGCAAGGGCGCGTGCTCATTCCTCAGCCCCTGCGGGAGCTGGCCGGCCTGGACGGCCAAGTTTACCTGGTGGGGATGCAGCATAACTTCGAAATCTGGGACAAGGACCGCTGGTACGCGGAACGGGAGCAGATCAGCGCCAACTTCGGCGACCTGAGCTCCTTCATGGCCGACCTGGGCATCTAGGCCATGACCGCCTACCATCGGCCGGTGATGCTGGCCGAGGTGCTCGGGGCCCTGGCGCCCCGGGCTGGCGGCGTCTACGTGGACGGCACCCTGGGCGCCGGCGGTCACGCCGCCGCCATCCTGGAGGCCTCCGCGCCCGATGGTTGTTTGGTGGGCCTGGACCGCGACCCCCAGGCCCTGGCCCTGGCCCGGGAGAGCTTAAGCCCCTTTGGAGAGCGCGTGCGCCCGATCCGCTCCACCTTCGACCGCCTGCCCCAGGTCCTGGCCCAACTGGGCCTGACGGGCGTTGACGGCCTTTTGCTGGACCTGGGAGTCAGCTCCATGCAGTTGGACCAGGCGGCGCGCGGCTTCGCCTTCCGCCACGACGCCCCCCTGGACATGCGCATGGCGCCCGAGGGCGAGACGGCGGCCGAGCTTTTGGCGCGCCTGGACGAAAAAGATATGGCCGGCATCCTGGCCCGCCTGGGCGAGGAGCCCTTTGCCAGGCGCATCGCCCGCGCCCTGGTCAAGGCCCGCCAGGCCGCCTCCATCGCCAGTACCGGCCAACTGGCCCGCCTGGTGGAAGAGGCCCTGCCCGCCGCCGAGCGCCGCCGCCGGCAGATACACCCCGCCACCCAGACCTTCCAGGCCCTGCGTCTGTACCTCAACGACGAGCTGGGCCAATTGGAGCGCTTCCTGGCCGCCGCCCCCTCCCTATTGAACCCCGGCGGCCGCCTGGCCGTCATCAGCTACCACTCCCTGGAGGACCGGCGGGTCAAGAAGGCCCTGGCCTCCTATGCCCACCCCTGCACCTGCCCGCCCCGCCTGCCCCGCTGCCAATGCGGACGCCTGCCCTTGTTCACGCCCCTGTACCGTAAGGCCCTGCGCCCCAGTCCTCAGGAGGTGGCCGACAACCCGCGCGCCCGCTCCGCCCGTCTGCGGGCGGCCATGCGCACGGAGGCGGCGGCATGAACATCAGCATCCGCACTCCCAACCGCCGCCTGCCCGAGGACGAGGGCACCCAGAGGCTGGGCCTGTTGTGGACCTTGCCGCTGTTGGCCCTCATCACCGGCGTGGCCCTGGTCTTCGCCTACACCACCATCCAGGCCCAGGGCCTCTCCTACGAGCTGAGCCGCGGCCTGGAAACCCAGCGCGAGCTTTTGGAGAACGGCCGGCGCCTAAGGGTGGAGCTGAACACCCTGCGCTCGCCGGGGCGCCTGGAGCAGGAAGCCACCCGCCGGGGCCTCTTCATGCCCAAGCCCGAGCAGACCCGGGGGCTCAAGTGACCACCGGCGTCAGCAAGAACAGCCGCCACTGGCTGCGCCTGCGCCTGGTCATCCTGGGCCTGGGCTTCACCGCGGGCTTTCTGCTCCTGGTGGGCCGGGCGGTGGATTTGCAGGTCATCCAGCGCGAGCACCTCTTGGCTCGCGCCCAGCGCGAATTCATGCGCCAGGTGGAGCTGACCCCCCGCCGGGGCATCATCTTCGACCGCAACCAGGAGGAGCTGGCGGTCAGCCTGGACACCGAGAGCGTCTACGCCCGGCCCCTGGGCATAACCACCCCCAAGCAGACCGGCCAGATGCTCTCCCAGGCCCTGGCCATGCCCGAGGAACAGGTGGTCAAGCGCCTAAAGGAGGAGCGGGGCTTCGTGTGGGTGGCCCGGCGCATCAACCCCGACCGCGCCGAGGCGGTGCGCTCCCTGGAACTGGCCGGTGTCGGGCTGATCAACGAGCCCCGCCGCTTCTATCCCTACAGCAATCTGGCCTGCCACGTGCTTGGCTTCGCCGGCATGGACGCCAAGGGCCTGGAGGGCGTGGAGGCCCAGTACGACACGGTCCTGCGCGGCCAGGTCTCCAAGGTCACCAGCCTGCGCGACGCTCTGGGGCGCACCATCTACCTCACCCCGGCGGCCTTCACCACCCTGCCCGAGGGGCACCACGTCATCCTCACCGTTGACAAGCGCCTGCAATACCAGGTGGAGAAGATACTGGCCGCCACGGTGGCCAAGTACCGGGCCATCGGCGGCCAGGCCGTGGTCATGGTGCCCCAGACCGGAGAGGTGCTGGCCCTGGCCTCGCTGCCGGCCTTCAACCCCAACGTCTTCGGCCGCTTCCCCAAGGAGAGCTACCGCAACCGGGTCATCACCGACACCTTCGAGCCCGGCTCCACCTTCAAGATGTTCGTGGCCGCCGCGGCCCTGAACACCAGGAAGGCCGCGCCCCACAGCCAGTATTTCTGCGAGAACGGCGAGTGGGGCATCGGCGGGCGGGTCATCCACGACACCCACGAGTACGGCATGCTCTCCTTGAGCGAGATCATCAAGTTCAGCTCCAACATCGGCGCGGCCAAGGTGGGCATGGGCGTGGGCGCCGAGGAACTCTACAACACCTTCAAGAACTTCGGCTTCGGCCGGCCCAGCGAGGTGGACCTGCCCGGCGAGTCGCGCGGCATCCTGCGCCCTTACCGCTCCTGGCGGCCGGTGGACCTGGCCAACATCTGCTTCGGCCAGGGCGTGGCCGTCACCGGCCTGCAACTGGCCCAGGCCGTGGCGGCGGTGGCCAACGGCGGCGTGCTTATGCGCCCCTACCTGGTCAAGGCCGTGGTGGACCAGTCGGGCCACCTGGTCAGGGAGAACCAGCCCCAGGTGGTGGGCCGGGCCATGGGCGAGCGCGAGGCCGGCCAGCTCACGGCCATGCTCCTGGAGGTGACCCAGCCCGGCGGCACCGGCACCCAGGCCCGGGTGGACCCCTTCCCCGTGGCCGGCAAGACCGGCACCGCCCAGAAGCTGGACCCCAGCGGCGGTTACTCCCAGAGCGACTACATGGCCATCTTCGCCGGCTTTTTGCCCGCCGACAACCCCAAGGCCGTGGTGCTGGTGGTGGTGGATACTCCCAAGGGCCAGCACTACGGCGGCGTGGTGGCCGGCCCGGCCTGGTCCTCCATAGCCCGGGCGGCCCTGGACACCCTGGGCACCCAGCCCCCCAGCCAGGGCGCGCAAATGGTGCGCGCGGCCATGCCCCAGCCCCCGGCCAGGACCCAGCCCGCCCGCGCCCAGCGCCGGCCCGTGGACCCGGCCCCGGCCCTGGCCCAGGGCAAGATGCCCGACCTGCGGGGTCTCACTCTACGCGAGGTGTTGCGCCTGGCCCGCGAGCAGCGCCTGCTTATCCAGGTAAACGGCTGGGGCCGGGTAGTCACCCAGAGCCCGGAGCCGGGGCTTATCCTGGAGCCCCGGCAGGAACTCAGGGTGGACCTGCAACCGGCCGAGGGAGGCGCCTGATGCGGCTTGGGCAGTTGCTAAAGGCCCTGGAGGCCCACCAGTTGACCGGCGCGCCCGCGCCCGCCGAGATCGCCGGCCTGACCAATGACTCGCGCCAGGTGGCGCCGGGCTGGCTCTTCGCCGCGCTCAAGGGCCAGGCCGCCGACGGCCACGCCTATCTGGCCAAGGCCGCCGCCGCCGGGGCCGCCGCCGCCCTGGTGGAGCGCCCCGACCCCGCGCTGGAACTGTGCCAGATCGTGGTGCCCGATTCGCGCCGGGCCTGGGCCCTGATGTGCGCGGCCTGGTTCGGCCAGCCCTCGCGCCAGATGACCCTGGTGGGCATAACCGGCACCAACGGCAAGACCACCACCAGCTATCTGATCGAGGCGGTGCTGGCCCAGCGGGGGCCGGTGGGGGTGATCGGCACCGTGGAGGTGCGTTACGCCGATCAACGCCAGCCGGCCCACATAACCACGCCCGAGCCTTATGAGCTGCAAGGCCTGCTGGCCGCCATGCTGGAGGCCGGGGTGGGGCAGGCGGTCATGGAGGTCAGTAGCCACGCCCTGGACCAGCGCCGCGCCGACGGCATCGCCTTCGACGCCGCCCTGTTCACCAATCTTTCCCGCGACCACCTGGACTACCACGGCGACCTCACCACCTACTTCGCGGCCAAGCGCCGGCTCTTCAACGAGCTGTTGCCCTCGGGCCGCGCCCAGGGCAAGGACCCCAAGGCCGTGGTCTGCCTGGACGACGCTCACGGCGCCGAGTTGACCGAGCTGTGCCGCTCCCTGGGCCTGGAGACCTGGACCTACGGCCTGGAAAATCCAGCGGCCATGGTGCGCGGCCTGGACGTCAACCTGGGCCTGGACGGCGGCCTGTGCCGGGTGGTCTGGCCAGGGGGCGAGTTCCTGGCCGTCACCCCCCTGGTGGGGCGCTACAACCTGCAAAACCTGCTGGCCGCCGCCGCCCTGGGTCTTTCGCTGGGCCTCAAGGAATCCGAGGTGGCCGCCGGCCTGGCCTCCCTGGAGGGGGTGCCGGGGCGCTTGCAGCGGGTGCCCGGCCCGGCTGGCTCGCCGGCGGTCTTCGTGGACTACGCCCACAGTGACGACGCCTTGACCCAGGCCTTAAGCACCCTGCGCCCCCTGACCTCGGGCCGTCTCTTCTGCGTCTTCGGGGCCGGTGGGAATCGCGACCAGGGCAAGCGCCCCCTCATGGGCGCCGCCGTGGGGCGCTTGGCCGACCTGGTGGTGCTGACCAGCGACAACCCCCGCTCCGAGGACCCCCTGGCCATCATGGCCATGATCGAGCCGGGGCTCATCGAGGCCGGCAGCCGCCCAGCCACCGGTCTGGACGGCGCCCAGGCGCCGGCCCATGTGCAAGAGCCCGACCGCGCCCAGGCCATCGAGAAGGCCATCATCGCCGCCCAGGCCGGCGACGTGGTGCTGATCGCCGGCAAGGGGCACGAGGACTACCAGGAGATCGCCGGCGTCAAGCGCCACTTCGACGACCGCGAGCAGGCCGCCCAGGCCCTGGCCCAGCGGGCCACTCGCCAGGGGGCGCGCCATGCCTAGCCTGGACGCCATGTTCGTGCAAGAGGCCACGGGAGCCGCCCTGGCGGGGCTGGCCCCCTTGGAGCCCTTTGCCGGCGTGAGCACCGACAGCCGCGCCATCGCCGAGGGCCAGCTCTTCGTGGCCCTGGCCGGCCCCAACTTTGATGGCCACGACTACGTGCTTAAGGCCCTCGATGCCGGCGCCGCCGGCGCCCTGGTGCGCCAGGGCTTCAGCCTGCCCAACCTGACCGAGGCCTGCCTGTTGCGGGTGCCCGATACCCTCAAGGCCCTGGGCGATTTGGCCGCGGCCTGGCGGCGCGAGCAGTCGGCCCTGGTGGCGGCCATTACCGGCAGCAACGGCAAGACCAGCACCAAGGAGATGCTGGCCGGCATCCTGGAGCAGAGGCACCGGGTGCTCAAGACCCAGGGCAACCTGAACAACCTCATCGGCCTGCCCTTGACGGTGCTGCAAATGAATGAGGGCCACAGCGCCTGCGTGCTGGAGATGGGCATGAACGCCCCGGGCGAGATAGCCCGGCTCACCCAGATCGCCGCGCCCGAGGTGGGGGTCATCACCAACGTGGGTCCGGCCCACCTGGGTCCCATGGGCTCCCTGAAGGCCGTGGCCCTGGCCAAGACCGAGCTGTTCCGGGGCCTGGACAGCGCGGCCACGGCGGTGGTCAACCTGGACGACCCCTTGCTCTCGCCCTGGGCCAAGAAGCTTTCCTGCCGGGTGCTGACCTTCGGCGCCCACCCCAAGGCCCAGGTGCGCCTGGCCGACGTCTCGGCCCTGGGCTCGCGCCTGGCCTTCACCTTGTATCTGCCCGGCGAGGAGCCCCTGCGCGTGCGCCTGGCCGCGCCGGGGCGCCACAACGCCCTCAACGCATGCGCCGCCGCCGCCACGGCCCACGCCCTGGGCCAGGGGCCGGGGGCCATCCTGGCCGGCCTGGAGGCCTTCGCGCCGGTGAAGGGCCGCCTGCAACTGAAGCGCGGCTTCTTCGGGTTCTGGGTGCTGGACGACACCTACAACGCCAACCCCGCCTCCCTGGCCGCCGGACTCATGGCGCTCAAGGACATCGCCGGGGCACGGGGCCGCGCCCTCATCCTGGGCGACATGCTGGAGCTGGGGCCCACCTCGCCCAAGCTGCACTTTGAGGCCGGCCACCAGGCCGTGGAGGCCGGCTGCCGCCTGCTGCTGTCCCTGGGCCAGCAGGCCCGGCAGGTGGCGGCGGGGGCCGTGGAGGCGGGCCTAGCGCCCCAGGCGGCCCTGGCCTTCGCCAGCCTGGCCGAACTGGTCGAGGCCGCCCAGGAGCTTCTGGAAGAGGACGAGGTGGTGTTGGTCAAGGGCTCGCGCTCCATGGGCATGGAGCGGGTGGTCAAGGCCCTGACCACGGGGGAGGTGGCCTGATGCTATACCACCTGCTCTACCCCCTGCGGGACCTCATCGGCGGCTTCAACGTATTCCGCTACATCAGCTTCCGCACCATCTGGGCCACGCTCACCGCCCTGAGCCTGGCCCTCTTGCTGGCCCCCTGGTTCATCCGCAAGCTGCAAGAGATGCAGATGGGCCAGCACATCCGCGAGCTTGGTCCCCAGAGCCATCAGGCCAAGGCTGGCACCCCCACCATGGGCGGGGCCCTGATCCTTTTCGCGGTGACGGTCTCCACCCTCCTGTGGGGCGATCTGCGCAACTTCTACCTGTGGCTGGCCCTGGGCGTGACGCTCGGCTTTGGGGCCATCGGCTTTGCCGACGACTATCTCAAGAAGGTGGCCAAGCGCAACGAGGGCGGGCTCTCGGCCCGGGCCAAGTTCCTGTTGCAGGTGCTGGTGGGCCTCATGGGGGCCGTGGCCCTGTACCTGCACCCGGGCTACAACACCCAGCTCTCGGTGCCCTTCTTCAAGCTGGTCACCCCGGACCTGGGCTGGGGCTACGTGCTGTTGGCCGTCTTCATCCTGGTGGGCACCAGCAACGCCGTCAACCTCACCGACGGCCTGGACGGCCTGGCCGCCGGCCCGGTGCTCATCGCCTCGGCCACCTACCTGATCTTCGCCTACCTGGCCGGCAACATAAAAACCGCGGCCTATCTGCAAATCTTCCACGTGGCCGGCGTGGGTGAGCTGACCGTGTTCTGCGGGGCCATCGCCGGGGCGGTGATGGGCTTCCTGTGGTACAACGCCTACCCCGCCCAGGTCTTCATGGGCGACACCGGCTCCTTGAGCCTGGGCGGCGCGCTGGGCGTGGTGGCCCTGGCCACCAAGCACGAGATACTCCTGGTGGTGGTGGGCGGCATCTTCGTGGTGGAGGCGCTGTCGGTCATCATGCAGGTGGGCTACTTCAAGGCCACCCATGGCCGGCGCATCTTCCGCATGGCGCCCCTGCACCACCACTTTGAGTTGAAGGGCTGGGCCGAGCCCAAGGTGATCGTGCGCTTCTGGATCATCGCCGTGATCCTGGCGCTGTTGGCTTTCTCCACTCTGAAGCTGAGGTAGCGGTGGACCTGAAGGGCCAAAAGGTGCTGGTGGTGGGGCTGGGCAAGAGCGGGGCCGCCGCGGCGAGGTTGTGCCTGCTGCGCGGCGCCCTGGTCACGGCCACCGACACCGCGCCGGCGCCGGCAGGTGCCGCCGGCCTGGCCGAGATGGGCGCGCGCTTAAGCCTGGGCGGCCACAGCCAGGAGGACTTCGCCAGCGCCGGGGTCATCGTGCTCAGCCCCGGCGTGGATCACCGCCTGCCCGAGATACAACAGGCCCAGGCCCGGGGCGCCCTGGTCATGGGTGAACTGGAACTGGGCTACCGGTTCCTTCAGGCCCCGGCTGTGATGATCACCGGCACCAACGGCAAGACCACGGTCACCACCCTGGTGGGGCTGATGCTGGAGGCCGCCGGACTCAAGGTCTTCAGTGGAGGCAACCTGGGCACGCCGCTGTGCGAGCTGGTGGCCGGCCCCCAGGACCTGGACTGGGCGGTGCTGGAGGTCAGCTCCTTCCAGACCGACACCGCCCATGAGCTGCGGCCCCGGGTGGCGGTAATACTCAACATCACCCCCGACCACCTGGACCGCTACGGCAGCTTCGATGACTACGCCCGCAGCAAGTATCGCCTGCTGGCCAAGCAGGCCGAGAACGACGTGGCCATCCTCTGCGCCGACGACCCCCAGGTGGCCTCGCGCCTCCACCTGGCCCCGGCCCGGGTGTGGCCCTACGGGGCCGCCGGCCCCCGCCGCCCCGGCGGCTGGCTGGCTGGCGACGGTCTCATGCTCAACCTGGACGGGCCGGACGATCTCGGCCTCGGCGCCGCCAAAAGCAAGCTGGTGGGCGGCTTCAACCGCCTCAACCTGCTGGCCGCCAGCCTGGCCTCGTGCGCCTGCGGCGCGCCGCCCACCGCCGTGCAGGCGGTGATTGACGGCTTCGGCGGCCTTGGGCACCGGGTGCAGTGGGTGGCCAGCATCGCGGGCGTGGACTACTACGACGACTCCAAGGGCACCAACGTGGGGGCGGTGCAGGCGGCGCTCACCGCCCTCATGCGCCCCACGGTGCTCCTCCTGGGTGGCCGCGACAAGGAAGGCCGCTTCGCCGATCTTAAGCCCCAACTGGCCACCGTGACCACGGCCCTGTGCTTCGGCGAGGCCGGGCCGTCCATCCACGGCCAGATAAAGGGCCTGGTCAACAGCGAGGTGGTGGGCGATTTGCCGGCGGCGGTCAGGCGGGCCAAGGCCCTGGCCGCCCCCGGCCAGGCGGTGCTCTTGTCGCCGGGCTGCGCCAGCTTCGACGCCTACACGGGCTACGCCCAGCGCGGCGGCCACTTCCAGGCCCTGGTGCGCGAGGAGGCCCCCCGTGGCTGAGGCCTGGAACAACAACGGCAACGGCGCCTCCAGCAAGGCCGCGCCGCTCATCAGCGACCCCTGGCTGTTGGTCAGCGCCCTGGCGCTCACCGCCTTCGGCCTGGTGATGGTCTATTCCTCCTCCAGCGCCTTGGCCGGCAAGCGCTACCTGGACTCGGCCCACTTCTTCAAGCACCAGCTCTTCCACGTGCTGGTGGGCCTGGGGGTCATGACCTGGCTGGCCAGCCTGGATTACGAGCGCTACCGCCGCTGGGTGTGGTACGCCCTGGGCGGGGTGCTCTTGGCCCTGGTGCTGGTGCTCATCCCCGGTATCGGCCACCGGGCCGGCGGCGCGGCCCGCTGGCTCAGGCTGGGCATTATCTCGGTGCAGCCGGCCGAGCTGGCCAAGGTGGCCCTGGTGCTGTTCCTGGCCCGCTACCTGGCCGAGCACCAAGCCGAGTCCAAGAGCCTGTTCAAGGTCTTTATGCCCTGCCTGGCCGTGGCCGGGGCCTTGGTGCTGCCCATTCTGGCCGAGCCGGACCTGGGCATGAGCCTGACCCTGCTCAGCCTGACCATGGTCATGCTGGGCGTGGCCGGCACCCGGGTCACCTACCTGGCGGTGATACTGGCCGCGGCGGTGCCCCTGTTGTACCGCCTGGTGTGGCTGGTGCCCTACCGCCGCGACCGCGTCTTCGCCTTCCTGAATCCTTGGGAGGACCCGGCCGGCACCGGCTTCCAGATCATCCACAGCTTCCTGGCCCTGGGCTCGGGCGGTTTCTGGGGCACCGGCCTGGGCGGCTCCAAGCAGAAGCTCTTCTACCTGCCCGAACCGCACACCGACTTCATCCTGGCCGTCTTGGGCGAGGAGCTGGGCCTGTGGGGCCTGGCCACGGTGCTGGCCCTGTTCCTGGTGCTGGTCTGGCGGGGGGTGCAGACGGCCTTGAACGCCCGCGACCTCTTCGGCACCTACCTGGCCCTGGGCTGCACCCTCATCGTGGGCCTGCAGGCCTTTGTCAACGCCGCCGTGGTCATGGGCATGCTGCCCACCAAGGGCCTGACCCTGCCCTTCTTGAGCTACGGCGGCTCCTCCATCGTGACCAACTTCGCCTGCGTGGGCTTGTTGCTCTCGGTGGCCGGCCACCAGGGGAGGCGCGCGTGAGTGGCGGCATGCTCATAGCCGGCGGCGGCACCGGCGGGCATCTCTTCCCCGGCCTGGCCGTGGCCCAGGCCTTGCGCGGCCTGGACCCGGGGCTGGAGCTGGCCTTTGTCAGCACCGGCAAGGCCCTGGAGAGCCGGGTGCTCAGCGAGGCCGGCTTTGACCTGGAGCCCATCGCGGCCCAGGCCTTGCGGGGCGCCGGCTGGCTGGCGCGGCTCAAGACCCTGGCCGGCCTGCCCGCCTCGCTGATGGCCGCCCGGGGCATCGTGGAGCGCCGCCGGCCGGCCCTGGTGCTGGCCGTGGGCGGCTACGCGGCCTTCGCCCTGGGGCTCATGGCCCGGCTGATGGGCGTGCCCCTGGTGGTACAGGAGCAGAACGCCCTGCCCGGGCTGACCAACCGCCTCCTGGGGCGCCTGGCCCGCCGGGTCTTCGTGGCCTTCCAGGAAGCCATCCCCCACTTCCCGGCGGGCAAGGCCATGTTTACCGGCAACCCCCTGCGCGCCGAGCTTCTGGCCAGCGCCCATCAGGCCGGCCAAGAGCGCCCCGACCCGTCCTCCCGCTTCAATGTCCTGGTGCTGGGCGGCTCCCAGGGGGCCCAGGCCCTCAATCAGGCCATCATCGAGTCCTTGCCCATGCTGAACTCCCGCCGCGACCGCCTGTTCTTCACCCACCAGACCGGCGAGAAAGAGCGGGAAGCGGTGGCGGCGGCCTACGGGCGCCACGGCTTCACCGCCGACGTGCAGGCCTTCTACCAGGACATGGGCCGCCTCTACGGCCTGGCCCATTTGGTCATCTGCCGGGCCGGGGCCGGCACGCTGACCGAGCTGATGGCATGCGGCCGCGCGGCGGTCTGCGTGCCCTATCCCTTCGCGGCCGGCGACCACCAGACCAAAAACGCCCTGGCCTTTGCCCAGGCCGGCGCCGGCCGCCACCTGCCCCAGCGCGACCTCAAGGCGGCCACCGTGGCCGCGCTCATCGCCGAGTTCATGGAGCGGCCCCAACTGCTCTCGGCCATGGAGGAGCGCTCCCAGGCCCTGGGCCGGCCCCGGGCCGCCCAGGACATCGCCCACGACTGCCTGGCCCTGATGAAGGAGGGAGCCTGATGTACCAGCGTCACCGGCATATCCACTTCGTGGGCATCGGCGGCATCGGCATGAGCGGCATCGCCGAGCTTCTGGTCAACCTGGGCCACCGGGTCAGCGGCAGCGACCTGCGCGAGAGCGAGACCACCCGCCGGCTGACCGGCCTGGGCGCGCGCGTCTTCGTGGGGCACCGCGGCGAGCAAGTGGAGGGCGCCGACGTGGTGGTGGTCTCTAGCGCCGTGCGCGAAGACAACCCCGAGGTGGCCGGCGCCCGCCAGCGGCTGATTCCCGTGATCCCCCGGGCCGAGATGCTGGCCGAGCTGATGCGCCTCAAGTACGGCCTGGCCGTGGCAGGGGCCCACGGCAAGACCAGCACCACCAGCATGCTGGCCCACCTCATGGCCGCCGGCGGCCTGGACCCCACGGTGGTGGTGGGTGGCAAGCTGGGCGCGCTGGGCACCAACGCCTGGCTGGGCAAGGGCGACTTTTTGGTGGCCGAGGCCGACGAGAGCGACGGCTCCTTCCTCAAGCTCTCGCCGGTGGTGGTGGTGGTGACCAACATTGACCGCGAGCACATGGAGCACTACCAGACCGACCAGGCCCTGGACGAGGCCTTCGTGGAGTTCATGAACAAGGTGCCCTTCTACGGCGCGGCGGTGATCTGCCTGGACGACCCCCGCCTGGCGGGGCTGATCCCCCGCCTCAAGAAGCGGGCCATCACCTACGGGCTCACCGCCCAGGCCGACTTCCAGGCCCGCGACATCCAGGCCCAGGGCGGCGGCAGCACCTTCAGCTTCCACCTGCGCGGGCGCAATCTGGGCCAGGTGCGGGTGCCCCTGCCGGGGCGCCACTACGTGCAGAACACCCTGGGCGCCCTGGCCGCCGCCCACGAGGTGGGCGTGGACCTGGACGCGGCCATGGCCGCCTGCGCCGGCTTCGGCGGGGTCAAGAGGCGCTTCGAGTACAAGGGCCAAGGCCCCTCGGGGTCGCTGGTGCTGGACGACTACGCCCACCACCCCACCGAGATCAAGGCTACCCTGGAGGCGGCGCGCTCGGCCTACCCCGAGCAGCGGGTGGTGGTCTGCTTCCAGCCCCACCGCTACAGCCGCACTCGCGACCTCTTTGACCAGTTCGCCCAGGCCTTCTACGGCGCCGACCTCCTCCTGGTGCTGGACATCTACGCCGCCAGCGAGCCGCCCGACCCCGAGATCAGCGCCGAGAAACTCTGCGGGGCCATCCGCGCCCACGGCCACCGCCGGGTGGAGTACCTGGGCACGGCGGCCAAGGCCAAACAGCGCCTGCTGGAGGTCTTGGCCCCGGGCGACGTCTTCTTCACCATGGGCGCCGGCGATGTCTGGCGCCTGGGCATGGACTTGATCGCCGAGGCGGGTGAGAAGGGTGAGCGCTGAACTCATGCAGGCCCTGCGCCACATACTGGGCGGCCGCGCCCGTTTCGGCGAGCCCCTGGCCGGGCACACCACCTGGGGCATCGGTGGGCCGGCCTGGTGCCATGGCCGCGCGCACAGCGCCGCCGAGGCCAAGGCGGTGGTGCGGGCCGCGGCCAAGGCCGGCGTGCCGGTCAAGGCCCTGGGCCGGGGCTCCAACCTGCTGGTGGCCGACGGGGGCTTTGCCGGGGTGATGCTCAGCCTGAAGGGCGAACTGGCGCGCGTGGAGATCGAGGGCCAGACCATGCGGGCCGGCGGCGGCGCCCATCTGCCAGCGGCGGTTAAGCTGGCCGCCCGGCTGGGCTTAAGCGGCCTGGAATGGGCCGCCGGCATCCCCGGCAGCGTGGGCGGGGCCATCGCCATGAACGCCGGGGCCAGCGGCGGCCAGATCAGCGACGTGCTGGCCGAGGTGGATTTGCTGCTGCCCGACGCCAGCCGGCAAACCCTGCCGGCGGCGGCGCTGAAGCCGGCCTACCGCCGGGGCGGCCTGCCAGCCGGCGCCCTGGTGCTCATGGCCACCTTGCGCCTAGGCGCCGGCGATCCCCAGGCCGTGGCCGCTCGCACCCGCGCGGTCCTGGAGCGCCGCCGGGCCAGTCAGCCCCTGGACCGGCGCACCGCCGGCAGCGTCTTCAAGAACCCGCCCGGCGATCATGCCGGACGCTTGATCGAGGCCGCCGGGCTCAAGGGCCATAGCGTGGGGCCGGCGGTGGTAAGCCCCCGCCACGCCAATTTCATCGAGAACCAGGGCGGGGCCAGCGCGGCCCAGGTGCTTCAGTTGATGGACCAGGTGCGCCATAAGGTGCGCGAGCGCTTCGGCGTGGACCTGGAGCCCGAGGTGGAGGTGGTGGGCCATGTTTAGGCTTTCGCGCCCCGGAGGCCTCAAGCCCCTGGCCCGGCCCACCGCGGCCCGGGACGTGGGCCCCCGCCTGGGGCGCCAGCAGGTCAACCGCCCCAAGGAGCGGCGGGTGCGCACCGAGCTCTACCGGCGGCTGCGGGCCTTCCTGGGCCTGGCCCTGCAAGCCGGCCTGGCCCTGGGCGGGGTCATGGGCCTCAGCGCCGCCCTGCTTTTGGGCACCTACGTGGCCCTGGCCCAGGGCGGCACCTTCGCCGTGCGCCAGGCCGAGATACAGGGCAACGTCAACCTCACGGCGCTGGAGATCTTGCAGGCCGCCGGGGTGGGGGCCCACAGCAGCCTCTTGACCCTGCCCATGGGCAAGGTCCTGGCCGGCTTGAACAGCCTGCCCCTGGTGGAGCGGGCCAGCGTGCAACGGTCATGGCCCGACACCATCCGCATAGAGGTGGTGGAGCGCCGGCCCTACGTGCAGGCCGTGGTGGAGGGGCGCATACACATGCTGGACCACGGCATGCGGCCATTCGCGCCGGTGCGCTCCCTGGAGACCGTGGATTTGCCGGTCATCACCGGCCTGAGCAAGGCCGACATCCTGGAGCCCGACGAGGAGATAAGCGAGCTGATGCTGGCCGCGCGCCGGCTGTTGGAGACCATGCCCGCCGGAGCGCCGGACGGGGCCGGCCGCCTGAGCGAGGTGCACCTGGATAGGGTCTGGGGGCTGTCGGTGGTCTTCAGTGATCTGCCGGCCACGGTGCGCCTGGGCTTTGCGGGCTTCGACACGGCCTGGCCCCGTCTGGAGAAGGTCTGCGCGGACTTGAAGCAGCGCGGCGAGTTGGAGCGGGCCTTGATTATTGACCTGGATTCCGAGCGCCGGGTGGTGGTGCGGCTGGCCCGGGAGGCGGCATGAGCAACAAGGGCGACATCATAGTGGGCCTGGACATCGGCACCACCAAGATCTGCGCCGTGGTGGGCGAGGTGCGAGAGGGCCAGGTGGACATCGTGGGCCTGGGCAGCCACCCCTCCGAGGGCCTGCGCAAGGGGGTGGTGGTCAACATCGAGACCACGGTGGCCAGCATCAAGAAGGCCGTGCAAGAGGCCGAGATGATGAGCGGCTGCGAGATAACCAGCGTCATCACCGGCATCGCCGGCGGCCACATCAAGGGCTTCAACTCCCACGGCGTCATCGCCATCAAGGGGCGCGAGGTCACGGCCAAGGACAAGGAGCGGGTGGTGGACGCCGCCCGGGCCGTGGCCATCCCCACCGACCGCGAGGTGATCCACATCCTGCCCCAGGAGTACACCCTGGACGGCCAGGAGGGCATCCAGGACCCGGTGGGCATGAGCGGGGTGCGCCTTGAGTCGCGGGTGCACATCGTCACCGGCGCCGTGGCCAGCGCCCACAACCTCATCAAGTGCTGCAATCAGGCCGGCCTGGACGTCAGCGACATCGTGCTGCAATCCCTGGCATCGGCCGAGGCGGTGCTCACCCCCGAGGAGTGCGCCCTGGGCGCGGCGCTTCTTGACTTCGGCGGCGGCACCAGCGACCTGGCCATCTTCAGCCAGGACTGCATCAAGCACACCGGCGGCCTGGCGCTCGGCGGCAACAACCTGACCAACGACCTGGCCGTGGGCCTGCGCACCCCCTTGAGCGCCGCCGAGAACATCAAGAAGCGCTACGGCTGCTGCCTTTCCTCCCTGGTGGGCAAGGACGAGGTGGTGCCCGTGGAGGGCGTGGCCGGCCGCGAGCCCAAGCGGGTCAAGCGCCAGATCGTCTGCCAGATACTGGAGCCCCGCGTGGAGGAGCTCTTGACGCTCATCCAGATGGAGATGGAGCAGAGCGGCTACATGGGCCAGGTGGTCAGCGGCCTGGTGCTCACCGGCGGCTCCAGCCTGCTGGAGGGCCTGACCGAGATGGCCGAGCAAATCTTCAACATGCCCACCCGGCGGGGGTTCCCCATGGGGGTGGGCGGGCTGAGCGACGTGGTGGACAACCCCATGTACGCCACGGCCGTGGGCCTGATCCTCTATGGGGCCAAAAACCGCGAGGAAAAGAAATTCCGCATCCGCGACGTCAACATCTTTAACCGGGTGGCGGCTCGCATGCGGCGCTGGTTTAAGGAAATACTCTAACGACCGCTTTTCGTGGAGGGACGAAATGCCGATGGAAATCGAAATGATGGACAACCTGGACGCCGGGGCCAAGCTCAGGGTGGTGGGCATTGGCGGCGGCGGCAACAACGCGCTGAACAACATGATCGAGGCCGGCCTGCGCGGCGTGGAGTTCATCAGCGCCAACACCGACCTACAGGCCCTGGAGCGCAGCCGCGCCCGCGTGCAGTTGCAACTGGGCCGCAACCTCACCCGGGGCTTGGGCGCCGGCGCCGACCCCGAGGTGGGGCGCCAGGCCGCCCTGGAGGACCGCGACAAGATCAAGGAGCTCTTGGCCGGCAGCGACATGGTCTTTGTCACCGCCGGTCTGGGCGGCGGCACGGGCACCGGCGGCGCGCCGGTCATCGCCGAGGTGGCCAAGGAGTGCGGGGCGCTCACCGTGGCCATCGTCACCAAGCCCTTTGATTTCGAGGGCAAGCGGCGCATGCTGCAAGCCGACGAGGGCGTGCTGGAGCTCAAGAAGGTGGTGGACACGCTCATCGTGATCCCCAACACCCGCCTGCGCTCCCTGGCCCCCAAGAACGCCCGCTTCGCCGACATGCTCAAAAAAGCCGACGAGGTGCTCTTGTACGCCGTGCGCGGCATCAGCGACCTGATCGTCACCCCCGGCCTGGTCAACCTGGACTTCGCCGACGTGCGCACCATCATGAGCGAGATGGGCGTGGCGCTCATGGGCACCGGCCAGGCCAGCGGCGACAACCGCGCCGTGGAGGCCGCCCAGCGGGCCATCAACAACCCGCTGTTGGAGGACATCTCCATCGAGGGCGCCCGGGGCGTGCTCATCAACATCACCGCCAGTAGCGACATCACCATTGACGAGATCAGCGAGGCCAGCACCTTCATCCAGGAGGCGGCCCACGATGACTGCAACATCATCTGGGGCACGGTGATTGACGACAGCATGAACGAGGAGATGCGCGTGACGGTGATCGCCACGGGCATCGGCAAACAGCAGCAGGAGCAGATGATGCCCGTGCCCAAGGTGGTCAACGCCGCAAACAGCTTCGGCGGCGGCATGGGCGCCAGCGGCGGCGGCCCCGCCATGGCGGGCGGCGGCGGCAGCGGCAGCTTCGACCCCAGCAACATAGACCACATTGACCTGCCGCGCTTTCAGCGCAGCACGCTGAAGGACCAACCGGCCACGGGCAAGCCGGCCAAGCGTGGTTTCTTGAGCAATATAACCGATCTGGACGTGCCGACCTTCCTGCGCCGCCAGGCGGACTAGCCACACCGGTATGCCCCTGCCGGCCCATGGCGAGCGCCACGTCCCCCTCCCTCCGGGGCCGTCCGTGGCCGCGCGGCCCGGCCCCGGGCTTGCCGGCTTGAACCGGGCGGGGAGCCCTCTCCCCGTCCCCTGACCATGACCACCCACGCCCGCGCGGCTGAAGTCCGTTCGGACACTAAGCGCGCGGGGCACTTCCCCCCACGGCTGCCGGGGCCTCCCCTCCAGGCCCCGGCAGCCCACCTCCCCCCGCCCGGCCGGGGACGGCGCCCACCCCGCGCCTCCCGGCCGGGGCCTCATTCAGGCGCACCCTGCCGAGGCAGCGGCCAGGTGGACGCCAACCATGTCCTGTTGCCCATTAGTCCGGGCATCCTCCGGCCGGCGAGCTTTGGTTTTCTGGCCGCCCAAGCCCCGTGTCCCGCTCTTAGCCCGGCCATTCCTAGGGCACCGGCAGGGGGCTGCTATGATCCAACCCCGCTAGGCATACGGGATACCCGCGGCCCCTGCCCACGCCAGGGCGGAGAGTCCACCCCGCGCCGGCACCCGCATCGGCAAAGCCAGTATGGCCGGGCGGCTCTAGCGGGACACAAAAAACCGCTTAGGCTTTCTTGGGCCGCCTATTCCGTAAGGGCTGTACCCAGAGGAAACCTGACGAGAAAACCATGCGTCTGATCGGAAATGCGTACAATACAGCGTGAATGTTGTCTTTTCTTGATGTGGGGGCGGGGCTCATCCCCGCCGGCATCCCTCCGAATGCCGCCGGACGTCCCGGCCTTTAGCGGGCGAAGATGGCCAGGGCCGCCGGCAGGTTGGCCGCCGGCCAGGGCAGAGGAAGGTCGGGCGAGGCCTTGGGGCCGCCGGTCTGCTGGTAGGTAAAACCATCCACCGCCACCACCAACTGGGCCTCGGCCCCGCCGTCCATGCACATCACCTCGCGCAGGCCCAGGCCCGGCTCGGCCAGGGAGCGGGCCAGCTCCCACAGGGTGTGCTTGCCCTCGCTTATCATCACCAGGATGCGCCCTTGGTCGTCCTCGGCCACCAGGGTGCGGTGGGCCACCTTGTCGGAGCGGCGCACGCGTATCTGCCCGAAGCGGTCCAGGAGCATCAGCGACTGGGCGGCCTGGCGGTAGGGGAGCTGGGGCAGGGGCAGGGTGGTGTAGTGCAGGTCAATGACCCGGGCCGGGGGCAGGCCGTGCTCGCTGGGCTCGGCCACCAGCACGGCCTCCAGGTTGGTCACCGGCCGGGTAATCTGGCGGCCATCCTGTATGAGGAGCCCCAGGTAGGCGTGCTGGGGTGTGAACTGGCCGGCGTTGAAGACCGCCAAGGCCCCGCTCAGGCGGCGCCACTGGGCGGCGCTCAGCCCCTCGTCGCCCACATCGCCGGCCAGCACCCGGAACAGGTAGCGCGCCGGGTCCACCCTGAGCAGGGCCAGGCGGGTGGACCCCGCCCGGTTGGCCGACTGCGCCTCCCAGAAGCCGAACTCCAGCCCCGGGCGCAGGCGCTGCCAGCTTACCTCCGCCAGGGGCTGGGCCCCCGCCCGCTCCTGGCCGGCGGCCGGGCCAGGGGCCAGGAGGGCCAGCCACAGCAAGGCCAAGAGGATGCCACGGGCGCGATGGGGGAGGGTCTGGTCTGGCATGGGGCCAGTCTAGTACTTGGCGCCGCGCCTGGCAAGCCCGCCGAGGGCCGGCGGCCGGGCGCGAAATTGCTCGTGGAGCGCGGGCAAATGTAGTATGTCGTGGTCTGTGGATTGGGCGTGGAAGGAGACCCAGGCAGGCAGAGACAGCAAGGCCGCCGTACCGAAACACAGACCAACCGGCGGAGAGCCATCCAGCGGGAGGCGGGACCATGAAAGGGCGCAGGCTCAAACGCATATTGAACGAGGACGGGCGAGCCCTGGTGCTGGCCATGGACCATGGGGTCATCGCCGGACCCATGCCGGGTCTGGAGAGCCCTCGGGCGGCCCTGGAGCGGGCCAGTCAGGGTGGGGTGGACGCGGTGCTGCTCAACCCCGGGGCCTTGGCCGCCGGCTGGCCGGGGCTGGGGCGCTCGGTGGGGGTGGTCCTTCGGCTCACCGGAGGCTTTACCCTGCTCAGCGACCCCGCCGACTTCCAGGAACATCTGCTCTGGAACGCCGAGGAGGCCCTCATGCTGGGGGCCGAGGCCGCGGCGGTGACCGTGAAGTTCGGCCACGCCCGCGAGGGCGACTTCATGGAGCAGGCGGCGCGGGCGGCCAGCGCCTGCGCCCGCTGGAACCTGCCGCTGATGGTGGAGGTGATGGCGCGCGGCGAGCGGGCCGAGAAGATGGGCCAGGCCGAGGCCCTGATCCTGGCCTGCCGGGCCGCCGCCGAGTTGGGCGCCGACCTCATCAAGGTGGCCTACCCCGGCTCGCCCCAGGCCATGGAGCGCCTGGTGGCCGGCTGCCCAGCGCCGGTCTTGGTGCTGGGCGGCGAGAAGGACCCCGACCCCGGGGCGGTGGTGCTGATGCTGGCCCAGGCCTTGGCCGGCGGCGCCGCTGGCGCCTGCCTGGGGCGCAACCTCTTCGGCCATCCCCGGCCGGTGGAGATGATGCGGCTGTTGGCCGAGCTGATCCACGGCCAGGGCCGGCCCGAGGAACTGGCCCGGGCGGCACGGGAGTTGCCGGCCAAATGACAAAAGACCGGCCGCCCCGCCAGGATGACGGGGCGGCCGTGGAGTTTCGGGGGTAGGGGCTAGGCCATGGCCTGCAGGGCTGGCCTGGGGGCGGTCTTGGCCCGGCGGGGCCGCGAGGAGGTCTGAAGCATCAGGTCGCTGGCCTCGGCAAAGGAGCGGCCGAAGATGAAGTCGAAGAAGAGCCGGTCGCGGCCATTGCCCTGGGGGGCCAGGCGCCGGTGGACTTCCTTTTCCACCCGCTGGAGGAGTTCGGGGGTCAGGGTCTCGCCCTCGGCCGCCAGCCCCGGGGTGAGGGACACCAAGGCCTCGAAGATTATCTTGGTCAGCCCCTGGGGGTAATTTGCGCTGGCGTTCATGGTCTGCCTCCTTGGGAATCCGCGTTTGCCGAGAATCATTGCAAACGGCGGGCCAAGTCAGACGCCTTAAATAATAAACCAATAAAAGCAATATGATACCCGCAGGGCCTGGGAGGGGCTGGGCAAATATTGCCCAGCGCCCCGGTGGGGCCTTGGGTGGGTTGCCACAAAATAATTAGCAATAACAGCCTATTGGCTAAGAGATGTTGCTCATGGCTGTGAAGCGTCTTTCACAGAGGTGTGCAGGGCTCATGCCAGTTGCTCGCCAAATCCATGACAAAAGACTGGCCCCAGCCGGGGCGATGGCCGAGGTGTTTGCCAAAAATATGACGGAAGGGCCGGCCAAGGCGTGGGGGAGGCCGCCGTCCCGGAGGGGCCGGGTGCCGGGTCCCCCGGCTGGCAAAACCGACCGGGTGGTGCTTGTCCTGCCGGCCCAGCCTGACGGCTTTTGGTGGGGACGGTTGCATCCTATGAGGCCGCTGCACGGTGAAACATAAATATCGCTGAATATACATCTGGTTGTCCGTGAAACACATCCTGGGTGACACAGCGGCCGATGCGGGCCATGGACGCCCCGTGCAGCACTCTCCCTATAGGGGTGCCGGGCGGGTGAAGATGACTTTGAACTGGGCGGCCACCTCGGGCCGCAGAAGACAGGAGGCGCAGCCACCGTCTGGCTGGCAGGCCGCCGGGTCCACGGGCTCCAGGCGCACCTGAAGGCCCATGCGCCGGTACAGGGCCACGGCCTCGCCCAGGCGCGGCTGGTTGGCCATGAAACGGCGGCGCCAGCCCTGGGCCAGGAGTTGGGCCTCCCTTTCGGTGCTACAGTTCATGGCGGCAGGCCCCCGCGTAATCAAGGGAGCCGGGTTGAGGTTACACCACCAAGCGCAGGTTGATGAAAGGGCTGCGGTCGAAACCCAGGTTCTTGAAGAAGGCCAGCATGTCGCCGGAGTCCCAGCGCACAGCCGTGAGCACCTCGGTGACGCCCTGTTTGGTAAAATACTCGAACAGGCCCTGGGCCAGGGCGCGCCCCACGCCGGCGCCCATGTGCTCCGGGCTCACGCCCACCATCTCCAGCCAGCCGGTGAGCTCGCTGCCGAAGCCGCCCACCTTGATCTCGCCCAGGATGAAGCCTATCACCTTGTCGTCAATCTCGGCCACCAGGCCGGCCTGGCAGGGGTCCGAGACGTGCTGGGCCAGCATCTTGCGCCAGTTGGGGCTGACCGGCTGGCGGGTGATGCTCTGCTGGATGGCGATCACCTGTTCCATGTCTTCCGAGGTCAAGCGGCGCAGCTTCACGGCCTTTTTCCTTAAAAGTCTGGAGTTAGTCTATGCGGATGATCTTGACGTTCTTGCCGACCCACTCCGGTGGCAGGTATACCCTGCCGGAGTTGCCGCTCTGCTTCACTTCCTTCTCGATCATCTCCTCGCCGTAGACCTCGAACTTGGCCTTGCGGCGGGCCTCGGCGGCGCTCAAGGCGTCATCCTGGTCGAGAATGGGGGTTTGGGGATCGTCGGCTTTGCTCATGGCGTCTGGTCTCATCCGCGTGCGTGAATTTGGGGGTGCGCAGGGCCTCGGATTGCCCTCTCTCACCCAGCCGCCCGCCCGTGGGCAAGGACCAGGCCGGCGGGCGCGCGCTATGCGATAACTATTTTACAGCTACAATGTGACCATAAGGGCCAGGACAAGCCTTGTCAATAGAAATCATACCATCCGGTGGCCTGGCCGGCTTTTCAGCCCGTCCAGAAGCGGCCGGGATCGTAGCGCCGGATGATCTCCAACTCCTGCTTGGCGGGAACCGGAGTGGTGGCCAGACTGGGGCTGACGTCCAATTCCCAGCCGGTCTCGCGGGCCACCTGCTCCACCGCCACCCCCGGGTGCACCTGGGTCAAATGGGCGCGCCCCCCGGGAAAACGGAAGACCCCCAGGGAGGTTATCAGGGCCGCCGGCCCGCCGCGGTTCAGCCCCTGCTCGGCCCGCCAGCCGGGATGGGGTCCCCAGCCGGGGCTGGTGATGAAATCCACCCGGGGCACCAGGCGCCGGCGCTGGTGGGTCATGATGATGAGCAGGCGTCCTGCCAGGCAGGCGATGTCGGCCCCGCCGCCCGAGCCGGGCAGGCGGGTGAGGCCATGCGCGCCGCGCACCTCGTGGGTGTTGACGTTGCCGAATTGGTCCACCTGTGCCCCGCCGATGAAGCCCAGGTCCACCCGGCCGCCGCTCAAGAGGGTCATGACCTCGCCCAGGCCGCACAGACGCAGGGCCCCGGCCTGGTTGGGGGGATCGCCCATGGTGATGATGGGGCCGGTGGCCGGCTGGTCGCGCAGCACGCCGTTTTCGAAGACGCCCACCGCCTGGGGGGCGTGGGTGCTCTTGGCCAGCAGAAAGGCCAAGAGCGGCAGGCGCATGCCCACGAAGACCACCTCGCCGTCCTTTATCTCGCGGGCGGCGGCGCTGACCATGATGTCGCCGGGGGAGTAGTCCATGGTCCCCTCTTGCCTGGCCGGCCCTGGCCAGCCCCTAGCGGGCCAAGAGCCCCTCCAGCCGCGCCCAGTCCAGGGCCTCGAGCATTTGCCGCGCCCGGGCCGGGTCGGCCGTGAGGCGCACCGCCACGGCCTGGGCCGTGGTGGCGGGCAGGCCGGCGTCGGTCTGGGCGGTGAAGACGGTGGTATTGGCGCCGGGTCTATCCAGGCCCCAGTTGCCCAGGAGCACCAGGGTGAAGCCCTGGCCGCGCCAGACCCGGTGGCCCCGCAGGGCAGGCTCCTCGGCCAGGGGGCCGCTGATCTCCTGGTGCGGGGCGTTGACCTGGATGCTCAAGGTGGCCCGGGCGTCGGTGGGCTGGCTTTCCTTCTGTATCTCCTGGAACTTGCGGTCAAGCTGCGCGTGCTGCTCCTGCAATTGCCCCACCAGGGGGGCCATGCGCTCCTGGATGCGCTGGGCCTCGGCGTGGTCGCCTCTCTTGAGGGCCGCGCCCAGTTCCTTGTTCAGGGCCTCGAGCTGCTTTTGCACCTGGGCCGCGTTCTGGTCGGCCTTTTGCTGGGCCAGAAGGGCCACGCCGCCCTGCAACAGCTTTTCATCGGCCGCGCGCAACTGGGCCGAGTCCTGCCAGGACAGGCGAAAGGTCACCGGCCAGGGAGACTTGCCCAGGCCGGTGCTAACCCGGTCCAGCTCGGTAATGCTGGTCTGGTCCACCAGGTCCCAGCCCGCCGGCCCGGCGGGGGCAGCCGTCCGCAAGTCGCCCAGCACCCGGGAATGAAAGGATTTTTCTTGGGTGGTGGCCAGCCGGCTGTCGCCGTCGGCCCCGGCCAGGCCTTGGCCGGCCAGCCAGAGGCCCAGGGCCAGGCCCAGGCAGCGGGCCGCCCGGCCCAGTGCGGGAAGGGATGCGGCCGGGAGGGCTTTGCTCATGCCGGGGGTATTCCTAGAACAATCAGGTGGCCGTCAACATGGGCGGCGCCGCCCGGCCCGCGCCAGGCGCGCCGCCACCCGTGCCTGACGCTACTTGTGCTGGACGTACCAGTCGCCCTTGTAGACGTGGTTGTCCGCCGATATGCGCTTGGGGTTGTAGAGGGCGTCCACGGCCTCGAACCAGTTCTCGGCGATGCGGTACATGCCGTCGTCGTTGGGGTGTTTGTCGTCCTCCATCAGACTGTACAGCGCGGTCTTATCGTTGGCGTCGTAGGTGTCGTACCAGTTGGCGTCGGAGAATATCTCGATGTGCTTTAGCGAGGAACGCAGCTTGTCGTTGTACACCTTGGCCCGGGCGGTGCGGTCGGCGTCAATGTAACAGGGGATGCCCATGACGATGACCGACGGCCGGCTGTTGGGGTCGGTCTGGCCGCCCAAAACGCTGTAAACCAGATCCTGCACGTTGGCCACCATGGCGTTGGCCAGGGCGTTGATATCGTCGCCGCGGTTGTAGTCTATATCGTTGGTGCCCGCCATGATGACCACGAAGTTGGCCCCTTCGCCCGCACCCCAGTCGCCGGCCCAGGCCGAATTGAAGATGGAGGCCGTGGTGCCGCCGGGCAGGCCGTGGTTGAGCACCTCGGTGCCGCCGGGAATGCTGCGGTAGGTGAACTCCGAGTTGTTGAGCCGGTCGTAAAAGACATTGCGCAGAACGGAATTGGCGGTGAGGCTGTCTCCGATGGCCGAGGCGGTGAAGCGCTTTTCTATGTCCTCGCGCAGGTAGCCGGCGCCGCCGTTGAGGTCGGGTTGCAGGCTGGTGCCCAGGTTGTCCCAGGGGCTTAGGGAGGTTCCGGCCCAGGCCGGGGCGGAGCAAAGGACCAGGCAGCATAGCAACGCCGCCCGTAGCGGCAGGGTCTTATTTCTGGCGAAGAGGTGCATGGCTGGTTTCTTTCCTATGTGGATCTTGGCGCGTTGGGTTGGGGGCTCCCCGGCCCCGCTAGCAAAACAATCACGCTATCAAGGCATCGCCAGCGGCGGTATGTTTATACCACCAACGGCGTGGTCATTCACCATCATCGGCAGGCGTTCTATATATCACCACAGACAAATGCAAAAAACAAGATGCGCCTGGGGGCCGGGCCTTGCCCGCCAGCGGCTCATACCAATATGCAATCAAAGCCATCCATGGCTCTTTGATTTGCCCTCGAGCGGGCAAAAACGTGGTTTTGCCCGGCCTCCCGGGCGCTTTCGCGCCCGGGAGGCCATTCCCCGGGGTCCCCAAGCAAACGCAGTTTGCTTGGGGTGGATCCATGGCCCGCATACCAAGTTGCGATCAAACTACTCGTTTGATCGCAACTTGGTATCAGGCACTCCCGGCGGGCGGGCAGTTTGCAAGCCCGGTCCGCGGTCCAGCGGGCCGGGGACCCCGCGCCAGCCACCAGTTGAGGCCCACCAACCCCAGGGACCAGGCCGCGCAGAGCACATAGGCCCGCATGCTGGGCTGGGCCATATCGGGCAGCCAGGCGAAGAGCGGGCTCCTGGTATCCAGGTTGAAGATGGGATGGAACTTGGCAAACCACCACTTGGGGTTGAGGGCCACCACGGCCCCGTAGGCCAGGCCCCAGGCGGCCAGGAGGGCCAGGGCAAGGGCCTGGCGCCGGCTGAAACCCAGGCGCGCCCAGGCCAGCCAGGCCGGTAGGGTCAGGAGTTGCACCGGGACGGCGTAGCGTCCCCGGGCGCAGGTGCCCCCTCCCCAATCCTCCCAGGCCGCCACCCCGGCCACCGCCGCGCACCAGGCCAGGGACCATAGGAGGCAGTGCCGCCTCTGCCAGCCGCTACGCCACCATTGCCAGGCCGCCAGGGGCAACAGCCCCACCAGGGGGAAGAAGAAGACCAGGCCTTGCAGCCCGCTGAAGAAAAGCTGCAAGAATCCCAGGGGGATATACCCCAGGGAAGCCTTGAGCACCGTGTGGGTGTTGCGGGGCCAGGGCACCCCCAGGTGGTGATAGTAATAGGTGCCCAGGCCGGCCAAGTCCAGGAGCAGAATGGCCAGCACCAGGGCCTTGTGCCCCCGCCCCGGGGCGGCCAGCCACGCCGAGAGGCCCAGGAAGAGGGCCGGCGGCAGGGCGCGGTCGGAGAACCAGGGGGCCAGGGCTAGGCACAGGGCGGCGGCCAGGGCCGCCGGCCCCGAGGGGCGCAGGAGCAGCACCGCCGCCAGGGTCAGCAAGAGGGCCTGGGGCAGCTCGGGAAAGGCCTGCTGGCCGTAGAACAGGGCCGGCGGGCTGAGCAGGCAGGCCAGCCCGGCCACCAGGGCCAGCCCAGCCGGCGCGCCGGCCCGGGCCGCCCACCAGACCATCAGGGCCGTGAGCCCGGCGGCCAGGCTGGCCAGGATGGCGTAGGACCACCAGCGCTGGCGCTCGCCAGCCCAAGCCGCCAGCGCCAGCAGGACGCTGGTGCCGGGGCGGTGCACCAGTTTTTGCTTGTCTCCGCCCCAGGCTTGGCGGGTGAAGGCCCGCCCCAGCTCCGGGCTGATCGTGAGGAAATAATCATAGCCGCCGTGCCAGCGGCCTTCCATGATGTGTTCCAGGCGTTGGGGAGGCAGGAAGCCCTGCTTGTCCCGCAGCCCCAGGGTGAGCCCCTGGCCGTGGGCCAGGTTGAAGGCGGCCAGGAGATACTCGGGCTCGTCGCCGCTGAACAGGTGGTGGCGCTGCTCGGGCGTGGCGTTGTAAGGCACCAGGGCCTGGCGGGTGAGGGCCAGGACGGCCGTGATAAGCAGGAAGGCGAGCAAGGCCGCCCGGCCGGGGGTGAGCACCGGCTGCCCCCGGCGGGGCATGGGCGAGCCGGGCGAGCCTGGGTTGCTGGCCAAGGCCATGGGCTCCCCTTGGATCAGCGGTGGCAGCTCTCTTGCGGCCCCGGCTCCCGGCTCCAGAAGGAGCGTGGCACCCGCAGGGGGGGCGCGGGGGTCTGCTGCTCGGCGATGCCGGGGAATTGCTCCATGAGCCAGGGCAGGGAGATGCCCTTGTGGGCGGCGTAGACTAGGCGAATGAGGCGGTCGGTGGTGCGGTCGGGGACCTGCTTGCCGTTCTCCCAGCGCGAAACCGTGGCCTTATCCACCCCCAGGAGGTCGGCCAAGTCCTTGGCCGCCAGGCCCAGGTTCTTGCGCAGGAAGCGAATCTCCGCCCCGTCCAGCAGCGAGCGCTTGCGCACCAGTTCCTGGCCCAAGAGCCGGTGCAGCTCGGGCACCGCCGGGATGCCCACGGCTTTCTCGCCGCAAGGGCACTCCCACAGCTCCACGTCGCTGAGATAGACGCCGTCTAGACCGCTCTCGCTGTATTGGTGCTCGCCCAGGCGGCAGGTCATCTGGGCTGCGCAGGCGGGACAACGCATGACAATCGCCTCCGCTAGCCGTGCACGGTTATGCACAGCAGGGCAAAGTCCTCTTCCAGAATGGCCACCTTGACCGTCAGGGGCTCGTGCTCGATGTCCTGGCCCTTGACCAGGCACTCCCAGTTCTGGCGGCCCGGGTTGGCCGTAAGCTCGCGGATATCGCCCCACAGCAAGGCCTGCAACAGGTCGTCCATGGTGACGTTGCGCTCTTGCATGCGCAGGCGGCAGTGCCCGGTGAGCCGCAGCCAGCCCGACTTGGCTATCTCCCTGATAAGCCTCCTGGCCTGCTCTGGATTCATTGTAGCATCCGCCCTTGGGTCTAGCACGAAATAAGTTGACGCAACGTCAATTTTCCCACCAGCCTTCCATCTTGGCCAACACCATGGCCTTTTACTGATGGTTTCTTATCCACCTCACCACCCATACTCCACCGGCGCGCTCTTCATCGAATGCTTGACCATCAGCCCGCCCCACCTCTCGCGCCCCAGCTTGGCCAGGTACTCGCCCCGGCCCTTGAGGCCGTACACCCACTCCCGCAGCCAAGCGGCGCTGCCCTCGGCGCTACGCGTGGCGGCGGCGTAGTCCACGAAAAATTCGTTGTCCAGACCGTAGTAGCCCTGCACCGGGGCCGGGTGGGCGCCCCAGGGCACCTCGCAGACCGCGCTGACGGCCAGGCCGGGCACCAGGGTGCGCTCGGGGTCGGCGCGGATCACCTCGGGGGCCACGATCTCCTCGCAGGTGATGAGCACCTTTTTGGCCGCCAGGGCCGCCTGGCGCGAAAACCCGGTGGCCCCCCAGGCCTGGCAGTTGCCCGCCGGGTCGGAGCGCTGCACGTGCAGGATGGTCAGGTCGGGATTGAGGGCCTTGACCGCCAGGAGCTTGTCGCCCGAGTGGGGGCAGGCGAACTGCTTGAAGTGGGGGTTGTCCTTGACGATGTCGCTGCCCAGCGGCGAGCGCGACACGGCCATGGGCAGCCCACGGGCCCCGGCCTCCAGGGCCAGGGTGATGCTGAAGTTGCTGTGGTTTATCACCTCCAGGGGCTGGGGCCGGCCCTGTTCCACGGCGCGGCGGAAGTTGTAGGCGATGCCCGTGGAGACGTTGCCCACCCAGGCGGCGATGACCCGGCTGGCCAGGCCGGCGGCGATGATCTGATCAAAGCAGATGTTGCTGATGGGCGCGATCAGCGTCAGGTCGCCCACGCCCTGGCGGATGATCTGGTGGGCGGCGGCAAAGGGCACGAAGCCCTCCAGGGCCGCGCACAGGGCGATGCTTGATCCCGGCCGCGCCAGCTCGGCCACGGCCTGCTCCAGGGTCTTGACCTTGCTGGGGGCCTGTTCCATGGCGTTGGCTCCTGTATGAGATTGCCCGTACCTGGTAAATAGCAAATACGCCGCTCCGCAACAAGGCCCTGGGCCGTCCACAGGGTCCGGACGCCCCAGGCGGAGGGCCGCCTGGGGCGCGGATTTTCGTGAACGCATAACCCTTGCACCTGGCGCCCGGGCCGGTTACACTGACCTCCCACTACACGGAGACCATAGGTGCCCATCGAGGTGCGCGACCCCCGGGCCTTGCGGCCCCACCCGGAATACGCCCGCCTGTTCGAGCCGGCCACGGCCGAGGAGATGGACCGCCTGCGCGCGGCCCTGGCCGCCGGGGGCCGCTTCAAGCCCCTGTTAATCACCCGCGAGGGTCATATCCTGGCCGGGGTGGAGGAGTGGCGGGTGGCCCAGGACCTGGGCTGGGACCGCATCAGCGTGCTGGTGGCCCCAGGCCTGCGCCCCACCGAGCTGCGCTCGCTGATGGTGGCCGAGAACATCCGCACCCGCGAGGTGCGCGAGGAGCACCTCTGGCGGGGCATGAACAACTTCTTCGACATGGAGCCCTTGCGCCCGCCCGGCGGCTGGTGAACCATCCGCCGCCCCACGGTCGCGCGGGGCTGACATCTCCCCCACCTAGTACCAAGGCAACGAGGCTGGCCCAGGGCCTGGCGCGCCGGTCTGGCCGCCGGAGCGGGGCGGTATTATGTTTATGGCGAGCCCTGGTGTAACCCGCGCCCTCTGTGGGGTAGAATAGCCCTTGCCATGACCGAACTGCTGCAACATACCGCCCAGACCCTGACCCAGGCCCTGGCCGGCCACCAGCCCCAGCGCCTGGAGCACCCGGGCTCGCGGCCGGCGGCGGTCCTCATGCCCCTATGGGAGAACCAGGGCCAGGTGCAGGTGGTTTTCACCAAGCGCAACGCCACCCTGCCCCACCACCCAGGGCAGATATCCTTTCCCGGCGGGGCCGCCGACCCCGGCGACGCCGACCTGGCCGAGACGGCCCTGCGCGAGACCTGCGAGGAGATCGGGGTCTGCCAGGGGCTGGTGGAGGTGGTGGAGCGCCTGGACCAGGTACTGACCATCACCAACTTCCTGGTGACGCCCTACGTGGGCCTGGTGGACGCCCGCGCCGACTTCCGCCCCAACCCGGTGGAGGTGGAGCGCCTGGTGGTGGTGCCCCTGGCCAAGGTGCTGGACCGCGAGAGCTACCAGCTCCAGAGCGTCAACTGGGAGGGCGTGCCCATGCGCCAAGTGGCCCTGGCCCACGGGCCGGACGTCATCTGGGGGGCCACGGCGCGCATGCTCTTGAACCTCCTGGATGCCCTGGGAGAAAAGGCCCTGGCCGTGGCGGCGGTGGCGGGCAACGGCGCGCAAAAAGCGGTGGACAGCCGCCGGGGCCTCGTGTAGATATCTAGTGCCGTCCGCCAAGGCGGCACGCCCGGGAGGCCAGGCAAAATCGAATTTTTTACCTGGCCGAGGAGCAAAAAGCACAGGACGTACTTTTCGCGGTCAGAATCGGGACGTGGCTCAGCCTGGTAGAGCACTGCGTTCGGGTCGCAGGAGTCGCTGGTTCAAATCCAGTCGTCCCGACCAAGATGGTACCCAGCGGCAAGGGTCTGGCGTCAAGCCAGGCCCTTGCCGCTT
>JACRDC010000077.1 GCA_016218705.1 Desulfarculus sp. | reverse complement strand
TCAGGCTGATCCTGCCCTCAAGCACCATCCGCAAGGCGTGGTGCCGTCCCCTCTCCGATTGGCTCATGCTTATTATGTCTCCCATGAAGGGGACATTTTAGCTTTGCAATTGAAGGGGACACTATTGCGTTGCTAACACAGGGCCGGCGCTGGTGGTTGTCCTGCCGGCCAATTAGTGGCATGATCCGGTGGGGCGGACGCGACCGCCCGGGGAGGCGTTTTTGGACCGCCACAAACTGGAACAGAGCCTGTCCTGGCGGCGGGTGGCCTACATGGGCTTCGCGGCCCTGGTGTTTTTGATGATCCTGGCGGCCGCCTACAGCCTGATGGTCTTCCGCGCCTTGCGCGACCAGGGCGAGAAGGAGAACCTGGCCGCCGACCTGGCCCTGGCCGAGATTGGCACCCAGTTCATCTCCGACCACCAGGATTCGCTCTTGGACCGGCTGTTGGGGGTCACCGCCCGCAATGTCTTTCGGCAGGCGGTGAGGCAACCCGACTTACAGGACCTGCAGGCCCTGCTGCGCCCCCTGGGCACCGCCAGCCAGGAGGTGGAGTCGGTCTTTCTGGCCGATGCCCATGGCCGCCTGCTCGTAAGCCTGCCGCCCCTGCCCGAGCAGGAGACGCCCCATCCCGGTCTGCCCCTGGAGCGTCTCCCAGGCACGCCGTCCCGGCCCTGGGTCTCGCCGGTGCACCCGGGCCTCAAGCCCCCCCACCAGCCGGTAGTCACCTTGAGCGTGCCCATCCTGGACAATGACGGCAGCCTGCGCGGCTTTTTGGGGGTCTGCCAGCGGGTGGAGTACTGGGAGCAGTTCTTCCAGCGCCTGTCCTCGCGCCCCGGACGCACCTTCCACCTCTTCGATCAGCGGGGCCGCCTGGTGGCCCAGGGCGTCCAGCACGCCGCCGAGGACCTGGCCAGCCTGGGCAGCCTGACCCGGGAGGTGCGCGAGGACCTGCAACGCCGGGGCCGGGCCGTCTCGGCCCTGGCCGGCGATCCCGAAAGCCGCCACTACGCCTTCGCCTCGGCGGCCCCGGTACCGGACCTGGGCTGGGTGCTGGTGGTGGTCTACGACTACCAGGCCGCCATGTCCCCCACCCGGGCCATGTTCAAGAACATCGTCTTCTTTCTTCTGTTGCTGTTCGGCGCCCTTATCGTCATGGGCTTCTTGATGCTGTCGCGCTACCGCATGCAGCAGCTCATGCTGGGGCGCATGGACGAGGAGGCCCGCCGCCTGGAGGCGGTGGTGCAGCAGCGCACCGCCGACCTGCGCTCCTCCACCGAGCGCTACCGCAGCCTGGTGCAGGATTTACCCGACATGGTCTATGAGATGGACGCCTTGGGCAAGCTGACCTTTGTCAGCAACGCCTCCCAGACCGTGCTGGGCTACCGCCCCGAGGAGATGGTGGGGCACCCCCGCCGCGAGTACGTGCTGCCCGAGGACCGGCACAAGTTCGATGACGAGCGCACCCGCGCCGAGCAGGGCGAGCAGCTCTCCAACCTGGTGATCCGCCACCTGGCCAAGGACGGCGGGGTGCGCTGGCTGGCCATCCACTCCCGGGGCATCTTCGACGGCCAGGGCAACGTGGTGGGCCGCCGGGGCGTGGCCCGCGACATGTCCCAGCAGGTGCTGGCCGAGCGCCGGGTGCGCGAGCTGAGCCACCTGCTCATCAAGGCCCAGGAGGAGGAGCGCAAACGGGTGGCCCTGGACCTGCACGACGAGCTGGGGCAACTGTTGTCGGCGCTCAAGATCGGCCTGCAATCCCTGGCCCACCAGCAGGGTGGCGAGGAGAGCGGCGAGTTCGAGCGGCTCATCCGCCTGTCGCAGAAGATCATGGACCGCATCCGCGCCCTGGCCTACCATCTGCGGCCGGCCATCCTGGACAGCTTTGGCCTGGTGGCGGCCCTGGAGGACCTGTGCGACTCCCTGGCCGAGTCGGGGTTGGTGGAGGTGGAACGCCACGTGCAGGAGTTCGACGAGAAGGCCTTCAACTCCGAGGGTAAGCTGGCCCTGTTCCGCTTCGTGCAGGAGTCGCTGACCAACGTGGTCAAGCACGCCCACAGCCCCCGGGCCGAGGTCAGACTGGAGGGCGGCGAGGGCTTCCTGCGGGTCATGGTGCGCGACTTCGGGCGGGGCTTCAACGTCGAGCAGGCCCTGGGCAGCGGCCTGGAGGACAAGCACCTGGGCCTGTTGGGCATGGAGGAGCGCATCCGGCTCATCGGCGGGCAACTGAGCATCCAATCATCCAGCGAGGGCACCACCCTGACGGCGGTGGTGCCCCTGGGAGAAAAGCCATGACCAACCCCGGGCACCGGGTGGTGATCTGCGACGACCACTCCATCTTCCGCGAGGGCATCAAGAACGTGCTGGCCCGCAACCCGGCCTTGCAGGTCATCGGCGAGGCCGCCGACGGCCTGGCCGCCGTTGAGACGGTAAAGAGGCTCAAGCCCGACTTGGTGGTGATGGACATCGCCATGCCCGGCCAGAGCGGCATCGAGGCCACCCGGGAGATCACCCAGGTGCTGCCCGAGATACGGGTCATCATCTTGAGCGTGCACTCGCGCAAGACCTTCATCATGGAGGCCTTGAAGGCCGGGGCCCGGGGCTACGTGCTCAAGGACTCGGCCGGCGACAAGCTCCTGGACGCGGTCAACGCGGTGCTCAGGGGCGAGTGCTACCTGGATTCGCCGGTGGCTGGGCACATCGTGGACGAGTTCGTCAAGCTGCCGGAGAAGGACACCGCCGAGGAGGAGCCCCAGAGCCAGGAGCGGCTCACCGACCGCGAGCGCCAGATTTTGCGCCTGATCGTGGAGGGCCTGCCCAACAAGGAGATCGCCACCCGCCTGTTCCTAAGCCCCAAGACCGTGGACAACCACCGCGCGCGCATCATGGCCAAGCTGGGCCGCCACGACGTCATCGGTCTGGTCAAGTATGCCATCGCCACGGGCCTGGTGGACCCTGACTCCTGGAGCCGCTAAGGCCGGCGTGGTTAACAAAGGCGGGCCAGGACGGCCCGCCCGCCGGGCGCCAGCCCGGCGTAAGGCCAGCCGGATTCACTCCGGCTGGCCGCTTGGTGTCCGGGGGCAGGAGCCCCCGGACTAGGAGCAATAGCCAAGTATGCCATCGCCACAGGCCTGGTGGACCCGGACTCCTGGAGCCGCTAAGGCCGGCGTGGTTAACAAAGGCGGGCCAGGACGGCCCGCCCGCCGGGCGCCAGCCCGGCGAAGGCCAGCCGGATTTACTCCGGCTGGCCGCGTGGTGTCCGGGGGCAGGAGCCCCCGGACTAATACCATTTTAACAACCATCATATAGTATTAGGTGTTGGCTCTTGATCCGGGCATTCTCTGGCCGGCGGGCTTTGGTTTTTGGCCGCCCAAACCCCGTGTCCCGCTCTTAGCCCGGCCATTCTTAGGGCACCGGCAGGGGTCTGCTATGATCCACCCGGGAGGGTATAGGGGGGCCCTGCGGCCCCTGCCCACGCCCAGGCGGAGAGTCCACCCCGCGCCGGCAGCCGCATCGGCAAAGCCAGTATGGCCGGGCGGCGGAGCGGGACACAAAAAGAAGCCGCTTAGGTTTTCTTGGGCCGCCTAAACTGTAAGGGTCGTACCCAGGGGAAATATGCCGAAAAAACTATGCGTCTGATCTGAAATGCGTATAGGAGCGGAAGCCGGCCCGCCCGCCGGGCGCCAGCCCACCTGCAAGCCCGCGCATTTTTCCCGCCGCCACCCCTTTCTGGGGTGCAGCCCCCAGACCCTTGGGATGATCTTCCCCGCCCCTTTTGGGGTCTGCGCCCGTGCGTTATGAGGCCTGGCTTCTATTTCAACCTTGCCTTGATTATCGTAGCCTAAAAGCCAGGGATAGAGGCCGAAGGCTCTGGACCCATCCCTGGACAACCAAGGGTATTTTATGGGAGTCTGGCGCAAGGGTAGGTAATGGTTTTATCGCCTGGGCAAGCGCCTGGGCGCTGCTAAACAGGCTGCCAAGGGAGGGCAACGATGCTGGTAATCAATTGGATGAGCACCCGTCTGGTGAGCGTGGACCCCGAGGATTCCATGTCGCACGCCATCAGGCTTATCAAGGAGAACCACATCGGCCGCCTGCCGGTGATAGACAAGACCGGCAAGCTGGTGGGCATCGTCAGCGACAAGGACCTCAAGCGGGCCGGCGCCTCCGACGCCACCGCCCTGGAGGTGCACGAGCTGGCCTACCTGCTCTCCCGGGTCAAGGTCAAGGACATCATGACCCCCCGGCCCAAGACCGTGCACATGTACGACACCATCGAGGAGGCGGCCCTGGTGATGCTGGAGAACAAGATCTCCGGCGTGCCGGTGGTGGACGACCAGGGCGCGGTGCAGGCCATGCTCACCCAGAGCGACATCTTCCGGGCCTTGATCTCGCTCACCGGTGTCACCCGCGGGGGCGTGCAGTTCGCCATTGACTTGCCCGACGAGGCCGGCTCCATCAAGCAGGCCGGCGACGTGGTGCGCAAGTTCGGCGGCCGCATGGTCAGCATCCTAAGCTCCTACGACCGGGTGGCCGAGGGCCGGCGGCGGGTCTACATCCGCATGAAGAACATTGACCGCAGCAAGCTGTTGCAGATCAAGGAAGAATTGTCGCAGGTCGGCGTGCTGCTCTACATCATTGACGCCCGCGAGCACACCAAGGAGCTATTGGCCCTGGGCAGGCTGACCGGCCAGGAGCCCAAGGGCTAGGACGTTCTTGCCTCCCGGCCCGGCCCTGGGCCGTCAAGCTCCGGCCTCCTTGCGGGGGGAGGCCGGTCCGCCGCGGGCCAGGGCCAGCCGGGAGGTAACCAATTTTTGCCCTCCTGGCTGGCGGGCCAAGGACATGAACATGACCAAGCCGTCAAGCGAAATCAAGGCCGGCGACCTCTTGCTGCCGGCCAGCGCCTATCCCCAATTGCCGGTCTGGGCCACCCTGCGCGAGGCCCTGGTGCAACTCACCCTGGAGCAGGAGGCGCTCTCCCCCCATGAGCGCCGGCGCCGGGTGCTCATCTTTGGCCAGGATTACCACCTGGCCGGGGTGCTGACCATGACCAACATCCTGCGCGCCCTGGACCCCAAGCTCAACAAGACCCCCTGGCAGGAGGCGCCCTCCTGGCCGGACCTCAAGACCCCCGAGGCCCGCCAGCAGATGGACCAGCCGGTCAGCGCCTTCATGTCCGTGGCCGGCCCGGAGATCGGTCTGGAGGAGGACCTCTTGCGGGCCAGCCAACTGATGATCCAGGCCGGGGTGGACATCCTGCCGGCGTACGGTAACGGCCAGCTCAAGGGCATCCTGCGCCTGGAGGACGTCTTCCACCGGGTCAGCCGGGCCATCCTGGCCCCCTAGGCCCAGTGCCTGGGCTCCCATTAACGGGTCGGTTGGAGATGTAGCACCAATCAAGGCCGGCGGCTCCCGCCGAGAGGTTGATCCGGTAACAAGACGGGCGGGGGCCGGGTGCCCCCGGCTGGGCATATACGGGTCGGGTGGCGTTGCGGTCGGGGCGAGCGCCGGCGGCTCCCGCTGAGAAGTTGATCCGACAAAAAGACGGGCGGGGATAAACCCCGCCCCTGCGAAGAAACTAGCGGTTTTTGCTTTTGATTTCGTAGGGGCGGGGGTTACCCCCGCCCGTGTATTTCCCGGCGCGAGCCTTCAACGGGAGCCGCCGGCCTTGGCCCACGCGAAAACCTCACCCGACCCGTCTACGCCCGCCGCGGCTCGCGGCTAGATGCGCAGCAGGTCGCCGAAGTGCACGTCCGCGCCCAGCACCCCCAGGATGCGTCCTTCGCGGTCCTTGAGGGGGGCCGAGATGGTGAAGCAGAAGTTGTCCGAGGCCACGGAGCGGTACAGGTCGGAGATGTAGGTGCCGCCGCTCTGCTTGGCCCCCAAAAACCAGGGGCGCTGCCCCCAGTTCTGGCCGAAGCCGCCGCCGTACACGGCCTGGAAACCGTCCTGGGCGATGTTTTCGGTGATCTGCCGTCCCTGGGAGTTGGTTACGTACAACAGCTCCAGGAAGGGGTAGCGGGCCGTCACCTGGCGCATGAAGGCCTCCATGCGCCGGCGCTCCAGGCAAAGCAGGTCGGGATGGCCGCTGATGGCCTCCACCACCTGTCGGGCCTTGGCGTGGGCCGGCAGGCGGAAGCTGCCCAGGCCGGTGAGCAGGCGGTCGCTCAATTCCCGCACCTCCTGGCCCAGGCGGCTCAGGGCCTCGGCGCTGGTGCTGTGTTCCTGGGCGGTCTGGGCCACGGACTGGATGTCCCGGCTCACCTGGTTCACCCGCTGTTCCTGCTGGCGTCCGGCCTGGGAGATGCGGCTCATCAGGGCGTAGAGGCTGGCGGCGCCGTCTTCCCTTAGGCCGTCCTCCTGGCTGCCCACGGCCTGCACCAGCTCCTCCACCTGCCCCTGGATGCCCTCCAGTATCTCGCCCACCCGGCCGGCGGCCTGCATGGTCTGGTCGGCCAGCCTTTGAATCTCGCTGGCCACCACCGCGAAGCCCAGGCCGTGCTCGCCGGCCCGGGCCGCCTCCACGGCGGCGTTGAGGCTCAAGAGCTTGGTCTGGTTGGCCACCCGGCCGATGATGCCCATGATCTCGCCGATGTTCTGGGAGCCTTGGTGCAGGCCCTGGGTGGTGGCCGCCACCTGGCGGGCAAAGGCCGCCGCCTCCTCGGTGCTCTGGGCGATGTGGCGCACGCTCTGCTCCAGGTCGCGGCTGGCGCCGGCGATCTCGGCGGCCCGCCGGGCCTGCTGGCGGGCGCCCTCCTGCAGGCTGCCAGCCATGGAGCCCAGCTCCGGGGCCACCCGGCCCAGGCTCACCGCCGCCTCGGCGATGCCCAGCACCGTGCGTTGCAGCTTGGCCAGCATTACGTTCAGCACCCCGGCGATGATGCGGTGGGGACCCCAGGCGGGCTGGGGCAGGTTGGCCGAGAGGTCCCAATTGCCCCGCGACATCTCGCGCAGGGGGTTGAGCAGGCGGCGCGGGCTGATGTATTCGCTTAACATGACGGCCTCCAGTCATGGCCAGCCTGGGGCTGGCCAGCCTCACAAGATGATAGCTGGCCTTTACCTGAGCAAGGCTGGTGCCAGAAGGCACTATGGCTGAATTAATTGATAAATATCCGCTGCCCCCCTGTAAGCGCGCGGGATTTCCCACCATGGCGTAGGATCACCCGGTGGTTGGCCACCGGGGCGGCTACCAGGGGGTAGGTTGTGACATTTTTGTGCCGGACGTGGAATCGCCGCTAGAGGCCCTGGGCGCGGGGCCGGCGGCGCCACAGCCACGCGCCGGTGGTCACCAGCAGGTACACCGCCCCGGAGAGCAGGATGATGAAAGCCCCGGCCGGCAGGTCGGGGCCGTAGGAGAGCCCCAGGCCCAGGCTGGTGAAGAGCGCGCTCAAGAGCACGGCCCCCAGCATGATCTGCCACAGGCGCGTGGCGAAGTGCCCAGCCACGGCGGCCGGCAGGGTCAGCAGGGCTATGACCATGATGATGCCCACCACCGTGGACAAGAGCACCACGGTCAGGGCGGTCAGGGCCAGGAGCAAGAGGTAGTACAGGTCCACGTTGAGCCCGCGCAGGCGGGCGAACTCCTCGTCAAAGCACACGGCCAGCAGTTGCCGGTAGAAGCCCAGCCCCACCAGGGCCACCAGGAGGTCCAGGCCGGCCATGAGCCACAGGTCGGTGGGGCTGACCAGGAGGATGTTGCCGAAGAGGTAGGCCATGAGGTCCACGCCGTAGCCGGGCGTGGCGGCGATGAAGAGCACGCCCAGCGCCATGCCCAGGGCCCAGATGGCGCCGATGATGGTGTCCTCGCGCTGGCGGGCCTTGAGGCTGACCAGGCCGATGACCACCGCCGAGATCAGCGCCGCCACCACGGCCCCGTACAGGGGCTGGCACCACTCCCAGCCCTGGGTGACCTGCAAATAGCGGGCGGCGCCCAGGCCGCCCAGCACGCTGTGGGCCATGGCCCCGGCCAGGTAGCTGATGCGCCGGCTGACCACGTAGGCCCCCACCACCCCGCAGGCCAGGCTGGCCAGGAGCCCGGCCAGCAGGGCGTATTGCAGGAAAGGGTAGCGCGGCAGGGCGGCCAGGAACTCAGTCATGGAAGCACCCCAGGTGGTGGTCGTGGCGCACCATGCGCATCTCGCCGCCGTAGATGTCGGCGATCACCTGGCCGGTGACCTGGCTGGTGGGGTGGCTGACCACCCGGCGGTTGACGCAGATGACGCTACGCACGTAGGGCGAGACAAAGCCCAGGTCGTGGGAAACCACCACCACGGCGATGCGCTGGTTCAGCTCCTTGAGCAGCTCGAAGACCTCGCGCTCGCCGCGCACGTCCACGTTGGCCGTGGGCTCGTCCAATAGCAAGAGCCTGGGCTCACCGGCCAGGGCGCGGGCGATGAGCACCCGCTGGCGCTGGCCGCCGGAGAGGTCGTGGAAGGGACGGCCGCCCAGGCCGCCCAGACCCACCTGCTCCAGGGACTTGCCCGCCGCCAGGCGGTCGGAGCGGGCGTAGCCCCAGGCGCGGCCGGCGCAGGCCAGGCGGCCCATGAGCACCACATCCATCACCGTCACCGGGAAGGTGAAGTCCACCTGGGTGTGCTGGGGCATGTAACCGATCTGGGCGCGCGAGCGGGCCGGGGGCTGGCCCAGGACCAGCACCCGGCCCCTGGAGGGGGTCAACAGGCCCAGGATCAGCTTGAGCAGGGTGGTCTTGCCCCCGCCGTTGGGACCCACCATGGCCGCGAAGTCGCGCTCCCGCACGGTCAGGTCCACGCCCTCCAGCACCGGCTCGCCGTTGAAGGCGAAACTTAGCCCGCTGATCTCTATGGCCAGGGGCTGGCTCATGGCCGCTTTTGTCCCTTGAGGCCCTGGTCCAGTTCCCGGGCCAGGCGCTCCAGGTTGGCCAGGTAGTCGGGGGCCAGGTCGTCCATGGCCACCACGGCCCCGCCGATCTCGCGGGCCACCTGCTGGGCGCTCTTCTGCGGGAACTGGGGCTGCACGAAGATGACCTTGATGTGGCGCTCCCTGGCCTTCTTGATGATGCCGGCCAGGTGGCGGGCCCCGGGCTCTTTGCCGCCGGTCTCCACGGCCACCTGCTTGAGGCCGTAGTCGCGGCCGAAATAGCCGAAGGCCGGATGATAGACCAGGAAGTAGGAGCCCCGGTGGGGGGCCAGCACCTGGGCCAGGTGTTGGTCCACCCGCTCCAGGTCGGCCAGCAGGGCTTGCAGCCGCTGATCGTAGCCCGCGGCCCCGGCGGGGTCCAGGTCCTTGAGGGCCTGGGCCATGGCGCGTACCAGGTGCTGGGTCAGGCGGGGGCTGAGCCACAGGTGCAGATCAAGCTCGCCCTCGTCGTGGTCTTTCTCTTCCTGATGCTTCTGGCCGTGGCGCGCATCGCCGTGGTGGTGGTCCTCCTCGGGGGCTGGGGCCAGCTCCAGGCCCTGGGCCAGGTCCACCACCTTGAGCCCTTCAGGGCCGGTATTCAGCTTGGCCAGCAGGGTGTTCTCAAAGGGCAGGCCCAGCTTGAAGTAGGCCTTGGCCTGGGCCAGGGCGGCCCGCTGGCGGGGGGTGGGCTCGTAGGTGTGGGGGTTCTGCCCCGGCCCCACCAGCACCCGCACGCCGGCTTGGCCGCCGGTCAGGCGCTCCAGCAGGTAGCCCAGGGGGGGTATGCCGGTGGCCACCTGCCAGGCCGGCGCGGCCGCGGCCGGCGTGGGCGGGGACGCCGCCAGGGCCAGGCCGAACAGCGCCAGCAGGCCCAGGCGGGTCAGCACGTCAAGGGGTTGGTGTCTCGACGCGGCGGGGCTCATTCGTGGACCTCGCGTTCCACTTGGCCGCCGTCAGGGCCGGCGCAGACCAGGTGCAGGGCCTGGCAGGAGCCGCAGCGCCGCACCTGGTGGTGTCGGGCGAAGCTCTGCCAGTGGGTCTTCTGCTGCGGACTAAGGATGCCGGTGCCCTGGCACAGGGGGCAGACGCCGTCCAGGGCGGCCAGGATGGCGTTTCTGATGAACTCGGAGCGGTTGGGGATGCCCTCCATGGCCTGCAAGAGCGACTGGTCGGCCTTGAAGCTGATGACCTCGGGCTTGGCGTGGGACATGGCCCCTTACCTCCATGGCTGGCGGCGGGCGGCGGCGCCCGCAAGCTAAGTATTACGTAGTATTACATGATAGTCAAGCCCCGGCGCCAGGTTACGGCGCCGTTACGGTCAGGTTACAGGAAGTTGTTGACTTGGCCCTGGCCTGTTATATCATGCGCCAGCCTCATAATGCACAAGGCCTGGAGTGTCAAGATGGGTTTCAGTTTGTTTCCCAAGACGGTCAAGTTCGAGGAGATGTTCCTGGAGCAGATATCCATGGCCCTGGCGGCGGCCAACCTGCTGGACGAAATGTGCCAGCAGTCGTCGGGCTTCGAGGAGCGCTGCGAGAAGATCAACGCCTTCGAGCGCCGGGGCGACAAGGTATCCCGCGAGATATCCACCCAGTTGGACCAGACCTTCATCACCCCCATTGACCGCGAGGACATCCACGAGATCAACAAGGCCCAGGAGAACGTCCTGGACCTAATCAAGGCCATCGGCATCCGCATCGGCCTGTACCACTTCGCCCCCATCCCCGAGTCGGCCAAGCTTTTAACCCACAACCTGCGCGTGATGGTGGAGGAAGTGGCCAAAATGTTGGACAAGCTGGGCCACGAGAAGAACGTGGAGGACAACCTCACGGTCATCCGCGAGTACAAGAAGAAGACCGACAAGGTGCTCTTGGAAACCATCACCGAGATGTACGAGCCCCGCGACGTGGACAACCGTGAGCTACTGAACATCATGCGCTGGTCGCGCATCTACGACCGTCTGGAGCGGGCCATCTACCGCACCTACCACCTGGCCAGCGTCATCCAGGGGGTGTTCCTCAAAAATGCCTGAGGTTTCGCTCCTGCTGATCGTCATCGTGGTGGTGGCCCTGGCCTTCGATTTCACCAACGGCGCCCACGACTGTGCCAACGCCATCGCCACCGTGGTCTCCACCAAGGTCCTGACCCCCCGCAAGGCGGTCATCATGGCCGCCACCCTCAACCTGGCCGGCGCCTTTCTGGGCACCGAGGTGGCCGAGACCGTGGGCAAGGGCATCGTGCGGCCGGAGATGATAACCGGCTGCCAGTTGATCGTCCTGGCCGCCCTGGTGGGGGCCATCATCTGGAACGTGCTCACCTGGTACCTGGGCATTCCCTCCTCATCCTCCCACGCCCTGGTGGGCGGCCTGATGGGCGCGGCGGTGGCCTTCGGCGGCTGGGAGACGCTCAGCTACCAGTCCATCACCTTCAAGGTGGTGTTGCCCCTATTCCTCTCGCCCCTGGCCGGCATGCTGGCCGGCATGCTGTTCATGCTGGTGCTGGCCTGGTGCGTGCACATTATGAACCCCACCCAGGCCAGCTTCGTCTTCCGCAAGCTGCAGATACTCTCCTCGGCCTTCATGGCCACCAGCCACGGCCTCAACGACGCCCAGAAGACCATGGGCATCATCACCCTGGCCCTGTTTCTGGGCCACTGGATACCCGAGGTCCACGTGCCCCTGTGGGTCAAGATCGCCTGCGCCTCGGTGATGGGCCTGGGCACCATGGTGGGCGGCTGGAAGATCATCAAGACCATGGGCCACAAGATCTTCAAGCTGGAGCCGGTGCACGGTTTTGCCGCCGAAACCTCGGCGGCTTTTGTCATCACCACGGCCTCCCATTTTGGCGCGCCCATCAGCACCACCCACGTCATCAGCGCCTCGGTCATGGGCGTGGGCGCGGCCAAGCGGCTCACCGCCGTGCGCTGGGGCGTGGCCGGCAACCTGCTAATCGCCTGGGTGATGACCATACCCTGCTCGGCCACCATCGCCGGCCTGTTCTTCCTGCTTTTCGATTTGGCCGGCCTGGTATAGCCTGGGGTGAGGAGGCGGGACGCACCCGCCCGCTCCGCCCCCGGAGGCCCTGTCATGATCGCCGGCCAACCCCGTGAGCGCCTGTGGGACATCAGTCTACGCCTGGGACTTGAGGAGGCCACCTACCCCGGTGACCCGCCCTTTGTCCGCCAGGTGCTGAGCGACTTGGCCCATGGCGGCGCCTACGAGCTGGCGAGCTTGAGCCTGAGCGCCCACGCCGGCACCCACCTGGACGCGCCGGCCCACTTCATCCCCGGCGGGGCCAGGCTGGAGGACTTTCCCCTGGAGCGCTTTTTGCCCCCCGCCCTGGTGCTGGAGGCGGCGGGGGAGGGCGCCCTGCCGGCCTCGCTGCTGGCGGGCCTGGCCCCCCGGCCGGGATGGGCACTGCTGTTCAAGACCGCCAACTCCCGCCAGGGCCGCGCCGCCGCCGGCCAATGGCGCGACGACTACGCCCACCTCTCGCCGGCCCTGGCCCGGGCCTGCCTGGAGTGGGGGGCCAGCCTGGTGGGGCTGGACGCGCCCTCGCCCGAGGCGCCCGGGGACGAGGGCTATCCCGTGCATTACATTTTACTGGGGGCGGGGGCGCTCATCCTGGAGGGGCTCAACCTGGCCGGCGTGCCGGCCGGCGAGTACCGGCTCATCTGCCCGCCGCTCTCGCTGGCCGGCGCCGAGGCCGCGCCGGTTCGGGCCATGTTGCATGGGCCGTGGGAGCCGGGCGGCGTCCAGGGGCCGTGGCCAGAAATACACGGGCGGGGGTAACCCCCGCCCCTACATCAAGAAAAACATAGCAATAAGCCATCTTTATATAGGGGCGGGGTTTATCCCCGCCCGCGCTTCGACGGCAACCGCGAGGCGGCGCCTTTTGCTAGCCGGGCGCGGCCAGGCGGTGGGGGTTGATGGTCAGCACCGGCACCGGCGACCGTCGTACCAGGTTCTCGGCCACGCTGCCCAGGATGGCGTGCTTGAGCCCCTTGTGGCCATGGGTGCCCACCACGATCAGGTCAATGCCCTGGGCCTGGGCGTAGGCCAGTATCTTCTCCACCGGGTCGCCGCAGGCCACCAGGGCCGTCAGCCCCGCCACCCCCGCCAGGGGACCCTGGCACAGGGCGTCCATCTTGGCCTGTGCCCCTTCCAGGAAGCCGGCCTGCATGGGCCCCAGGTCGTAAAGGCCGGCGCACTGCTCCAGGTCCATGGTCACGTGCAAGAGGTGCAGGCGGGCGCCGTGGGTCCGCGCCAGGCCCAGCACATAGGGCAGCACCCGCTCCAGGGCGGGGCTGAAGTCCACCGGCCAGAGAATCTGCTTGATCGCCCACATAAGAGCCCGCCCCGCTAGTGTTGGCTTGCCAGGGATGCTAGAAACCCTAGAGCCTGGGCGCGCGCTTGTCAACCTCCCTCCGGCGGCCTGGCCACGCCGTCTCGGCTTATCCGCCGGTTGTCCCGCGAGCTCTTCTCCCTGGCGCGCGCGTTTACCGGCCCAGGCAAGATTATTGACGATTTAAGGACCGATTTCTGATAGTTTTGCCTGCGGCCACGTTGTTTCGCCTGACGGAAGGAAGCATGGGGGAAGATCATCGCCAAAACGCACCCGCCGGCGGCGAGCCCGGGGCGCGGCTGTGGCGCCTGATACTGGTCATCGGCCTGGCCGGCTGGCTCACGGGCCTGGGCCTGGCCGGGTTCTGCTGGTGGGAGGGGCGCCGGGCCGAGAACGCCTTCGAGGCGGTGTGGGCCAAGGCCTTGGACGAGGAGTCCAGCGGGGCCAGTGTTTTTCGCATGCGCCTGGACCCCAGGCACCCCAAGGCCTACACCCTCACTCCCCTGTTGACCAGCCCCCTGGAGTGGCCCCAGGGACCCCTGCCCGAGGCCCAGGACTACAAGGTCAAGGCCTTGGCCGGCCTGAACCTGGAGGCCCCCCAGAAGCTCTCCTTCAGGGTGCGCGGCCACGACGGCGTGTCCATCTTCATCCAGGGCGAGCCGCTCTTCGATCAGTGGCGGGCCTACCCCCAAACCATTGACGCCCGCTTCAGCCAGGAGGTGCCAGAGGGGTATCTGCTGCTGGAGGTGGACTACTACAAGGGCAGCGAGAAGAGCGGCCTCTCGGTGGAGATACGCGACGAGGCCGGCCGGCCGGTGGAGTTGTATCCCTTCAAGCCCGAGGTGGACGTGGCGGCCTGGCTGGCCAAGCGCTCCAGCCGCGACGCCTGGCAGAAACGCACCTTGCATGCCCTGGGCCTGGCCCTGCTCTTGGGTCTGCTGCCCCTGGTCTGGAGCCTGATCCGCGACCCCCAGTGGGTGGCTGACCTGCGGGACAGGCTTGAGCCCCTGGCCCCCGGCTTTTGGGCCGGCCTATGCCTGGCCATGCTGGCGCAGATGGGCCGGCTGTTGTCCACCCAGCAGGGCGACGACCTGCTGCCCATGCTGGGGGTGCCCCTGGCCTGCGGGCTGGCCGGCGGCCTGTTGCTGGCCCTGGCCCGCCGGGCCCTGGGTCAGGCACGGCTGGAGGCCTGGCGGGCGGGCTACCTGGCCCGCGAGGCCCTCATCCTGCCCGGCGCGGCCTTTTTGTTCTACGCCGCCTACGTCACCTGGGCCATCCACAGCCTGGGGGGCTACGTGCCCCACGCCTACCTGGAGGCCCCCTGGGACGCCCAGCAGTACAAGGACATCGCCCTCAACTGGTACCATATGACCTTCACCGAGACCGGCGGGGTCAGCGGCAACTACCCCTGGCACATGCTGCTGCCGCTCTTGGGCCGGCTGTGGCACTGGCTGGGGGTGGAGATCAACTGGGCCATGCTGCTGGTGGTCTGGCCGGCGGCCCTGGCCACCTTCTACCTGATATTCAGGCTGGCCGCCGAGCTTTACGGCGTGCGCGCCGCCCGCTGGAGCCTGGCGGCCCTGGCCTGCTACCCCGCCTCCTGGTTCATGCTCATCGGCTTTCCCTATTCCCTGGCCATGGCCCTGGGCCTGGGTTATTTCCTGGCCGTGCGCTCCCGCCGCCTGGTATGGGCGGTGGTCCTGGGCTACCTCCTGGGCATGACCTACATCACCGCCGTGCTGGCGGCGGCCATGCCCCTGTTCATGCTGGCCCCGGCCATCCGCCGCGCGCCCGACCCCTGGCCCGAGCTGCGCTACCTGCTCATGGTCAGCGCCGCCCCGGCCCTGGGCCTTTTGACTTTCTGCTTCCACCACTGGGTGGTGTTCGGCCAGTTCTTGCTGCCCATTACCGGCCACGAGATGTGGGGGCGCCGGGCGGCCCTGCCCTGGGTTTCGGTCATCGAGGGCCTGCTGCGCGAGCCGCCCAACTACCCCGAGGCCATCATCATGGCGCTCATAATCGGCGCCACCGTGGTCTTCGCCCACCGCTTTCACCCCGCCCTGTGGGTGCTGTTTGCGCTCACCGTGGCCGCCGGACCAGCCACCGGCGAGATGGAGTCGGGCTATCGCCAGAACCTCATGGCCTGGCCGCTGTTCGTGCTGATCGGCAGCTCGCCCCGGGGCCGCCTGCTCAAGCTGGCCTGGCTGTGGCTGTCGGTCTACTTCGGGCTCAAGTGGTACCTGCCCCTGTGGCTGAGCAAGGACCTGGTCTGACCCCGGCCCGGGTGCCGGCCCGCCCCGCCTGCGCGCCAACCTGGCGGCCCTGGAGCGCCTCTTGGCCCACAACCGCCAGGCCAAGATCATCTGGGGCCACGCGGGCTGGGACAACACCGGCCTTCGCGGCGCCGCTCTGTGCCGCCAGCTTTTGGACGCCCACCCCAGCCGCCTCATCCTGGGCAGCGACCACTTCTTCTTGGCCCCCGGCGACCTGCGCCAACTGCCCCAGCGGGCGCCGGGCATGGCCCGGCTGCTGCGGCTATTGCCACCCGACCTGGCCGAGCAGGTGGGGTGTGGAAATCCGAGGAGGATTTTTGGGCTGGGGGAGTAGGGGGGAGGTTGGGGAATTAGGGAAAGCGGAGTTGACGGCGCATGCGGGTGATGGGAAAGGGCACGGCTAGCCTCCGGGGAAGAGAGGACAAGATGGGGGAAGTATTACAGGAAGGGGGATGGGGGGTCAATGGGAGAGAGCAATCATGAAATGGCTAATACAAAGAATCATGAAAAGGGATAAATCATGATATGTTGTTGCAGACTATCGTAACGGGATATGCTCCCAATAAAATGGAATCAAATCACGGGGGGCGTGATGAGCGATCTAGTTCCGATGGATAAATTGCAAATTGAAGCTTGCAAGGCGTTCGGCAAGGAAGCAGCTAACAACGTATTTGCATTCTTAGGAGATATTACCGGGCCACCCGCAAAGGAACTGGGTGGATTATTAGCAGATCAAGTAAGATTTTTACGCTTTAAAAATCAATTTAAATTGATAGAAAAGACTAGAGCATTCTTGAAGGGTAAGAAACCACAGGAGGTACCCCTCAGAATACTGGCGCCGCTACTAGAACACGCATCTTGGGCTGAGGAAGATATTCTCCAAGATAAGTGGGCTAGTCTGCTCGCAAGTGCTGCTATGCCAGGTGCAGATGTTTCAAATCATGCCACCTACGTAGAGTTGTTGAGGCAACTATCTCCCATTCATGTGGCGTTTTTAGATTTTATGTATAAATCTTCGAATTATTCATCAAGGAGGTTTGGCAGGCTGCCTGAATATATAGCAGATCAGGATGTAATGAGGGAGCTATTAATAGGTGAAGACCAATACGCAATATGTTGTGAATTATTGATTAGCCTTAATCTGATTAGCCAAGATATAATACTTAACACTGATAATCTGGAGATTGAAAAAGAAAATGGTTTGTTTTCAGCTACGCCTAAATTAAAGATTAAAAAACGACTATGGCGTGAGTTGGTAAGTCGGGATATTGGTTCTATTTCGCTGACTTTTCTTGGGATAAGCTTCGTCAGAAAATGCCGCCACCCATTAGCGCCTGAAAATAGGAAAGCTATATTATTATTAATTCGTGAAAATTTAAATGAAATAATTGATCAGCATCCTAATCGATCTGCGGCATTGACAAATATGGCCAGGGAACTTACGCCCGAGATGCTCGTTGATGACATTTACGGCGCAGTTGAAACCGGATACCGCAAGATTACCGGACAATATATTGCATATAGAGATGAGGAGCACCCGCTAACACAGGAACAAAAAAAGGAGTTGATCGAATTTATTGCAGATGATCTAAGATATATGTATGGTTAGGCCAATTGTATAATAGGCAATTAAATGCGGTTGGATCGCGCCCAATAATTGTAATTTATCAAGTTATATTCAACATTAGCGCTATCTGCTGCCAGCCATCTTTCCTGACCTTGGGGTGGACCCCAATTAGCCTCGGCGTGGCGGTTGCTTGTGGTAATGCCCGCCAGCAAGTCGTCAAGGCTGTAGTCTTTTTGGGCTACCGGGGCCTGCATAAATCCTCCTACCAATTATCCCCCGCCTCCAGCGGGTTCCCTACCCCCTATCAGCCATCTTTCCTGACCGGCACGGGTCCGCCCCAGGCGGAGCCTCAGGGCGCGGGCTGGGCTTCCGGCTTCCTGATCTCCTCGTCGCTGAGGTAGCAAGCCGGGTCGTCGGCCCACAGGTCGCCGTAGGCCGCCTCGGCCCGCACCCGGAAGTTGCCGCCGCAGACGTCCAGCCAGCGGCACTCCACACAGCGGCCCTTGAGGTGGGGGCGCTTGTCCTTTAGCTTGCTCAGCACGGGCTGCGCCGGGTCGGTCCATATTTGGCTGAAGGGCCGGTCCTTTACGTTGCCCACCGTCAGGTGGCGCCAGAATTGGTCGGGATGCACCGCGCCGTCCCAGCTCACGCAGCCAATGCCCCGGCCCGAGCTGTTGCCCTCGTTCCACTGCAAGAGTTTCAATACCTCGACCGCCCGGGCGGGGTCTTCGCGCAGCAGGCGCAGGTACACGTAAGGCCCGTCAGCGTGGTTGTCCACGGTGAGCACCTCCGGGGCCTGGCCCTGGTCAAAGAGCCGCTTGCTGCGGTCCATTATTAGGTCCAGCAAGGCGCGGGTGCCGGCGTGGTCCAGGTCTTCGTCCATCAGGCGCGAGCCCCGGCCGGCGTAGACCAGGTGGTAGAAGCAAACGCGCGGTATGCCTTCTCTTTCTAGTAAGTCGAAGACAGCGGGCACCTCGGGGGCGTTGTGCTTGAAGACGGTGAACCTGAGGCCCACCTTGAGCCCCGCGGCCAGGCAGTTGCGGATGCCGGCCAGCGCGTCGTCAAAGGCCCCGGGCACCCCCCGGAACTGGTCGTGCATGGGCTGCATGCCATCCAGGGACACGCCCACGTAAGACAGGCCTATGTCTTTTAATTCCTTGGCCTTGTCGCTGGTAATCAGGGTGCCGTTGGTGCTGATGACCGCGCGCATGCCCTTGGCCACGGCGTAGCGGGCCAGTTCGGGCAGGTCGGGGCGCATCAGGGGCTCGCCGCCGCTGAAGAGAATCACCGGCGCGCCGTACTGGGCCAGGTCGTCAATCATCTCCTTGGCCTGGGCGGTGGTCAGCTCCGAAGGCGCCGGGCCGGCGGTGGCGTGGGCGTAGCAGTGCTGGCACCTTAGGTTGCAGGCCTTGGTCATGTTCCAGACCACCACCGGCTTCTTGTCGGCGGCGAATTGCAGCAGATGGCTGGGCAGGTCCTTGGAATGCCTGCCGTAACGCAGGGCGTCCGAGGGCTCCACCGTGCCGCAGTATAGCTTGCTGATACCGATCATGCGATAAGGCCCTCGTAGGGGGTTGGCGTTGGCGCCCCGCTATAACCCACGGGTGTGTTTGAGGATACCAGCCTGCGCCCGCTTTGGGAAGTAGCCCGGGGGGAATCCAGGGCCGCGCTGCCCGGACTCCCCCCGGCGGGGTAGCGATTTCGGTTCTCAGGCCTGGGTGTTGCCCAGGGTCTTGGTGTAGTGCTGCTGGAACAGGGCGCGCAGATAGGTCTCGGTGTCCAGCACGGCCTGGTCGGGCAGCAGGAAGTCGTATTGCCCGGTGCGGTCGCGCACCAGCTTGAGACCTGGCTCCAGGACCTGGTCCAGCCTATTCAAGTAATAGCTCAAAGCGCATCCCTCGGCGGCGGTGCCGGCGAGGATGGCCACCTCGGCGGTCTCGGTGAAGCGAATCCTGATTCCGTAGCGCTCGAAGAAGCTTACCTCGAACTCCCGCACCGCGCGAATACGTTCGAGCACATTATCGAAAGCAGTACCCAGGGTCATGCCCACCTGGTAGTACTCGTCGGCGATGAGGTCCATGCGTGCCGGGGTGAGCGGTTGGTCCAGACGGTCGGCGTACAGGGCCTCGCGCTTGGCGATCATCTTGAGCAGTTCCAGGCGCTCCTGGCGGGCGGCCTCCTCAAAGCGCCGGGCAATTTCGGGGTCGCCGGGGTTGGCCAAGAGGCGCTCCAGGCAGCCCCGGGGATCGGCCACCACCTCTGGGGAGAGCAGCAGCTCGCGGATGTCGGTGCTGGGCAGGCGCTTCTCAAAGGGCAGCAGGGCCTTCTCCAGCACCGAGACCAGGGCGCGGGCCCCGGTGCCCAGCTCGGCGGCTTGGCCGGCCAGGGCCTTGAGGGCCTGGTCCTCCAAGCGCAAATCTATGCCATAGCTGGCGAAATCGCGCTTCTTGCTGATGACCACCGGGTTGTTGGGGTTCTGGAGGATGTGGTAGAGGTCGCCGGCGGAGAGCTCCTCCAGCACCACGGTGACCGGCAGCCGGCCCACGAACTCGGTCTCGAAGCCGAACTCCACCAGGTCCTGGCTGGTAAGCTGCCGGAAATACTCCTGGTTCTTGATGGGGTCGCGCACGTCGGCGGCGAAGCCCACGGCCTTTTGGTGCTGGCGCTTCTTGATGATCTCCGGCAGGCCGCCAAAGGCCCCGGACATTATAAAGAGGATATGCCGGGTGTTGATGGTGCGCTTGTCGCGCTTGCCGGTCTTGCGGTACTTCTCGATGGCCTGTATCTGGCTGATGGGGTCGTGGGCCGTCTTGAGGTCCACCTCGGTTTCTTCCATGGGCTTCAAGAGGGCGCGCTGCACGCCGGTGCGGCTGACGTCGGGGCCGATAAGGCTGTGGGCGCTGGCGATCTTGTCCACCTCGTCAATGTAGACGATGCCGTATTGTGCCATTTCCAGGTCGTCGCCGGCCTCGTGCACTAGATCGCGGATCAAATCCTCGACGTCTCCGCCCACATAGCCGGTCTCGCTGAACTTGGTGGCGTCGCCCTTGACAAAGGGCACGCCCATCTTGGCGGCGATGAGCTTGACCATGTAGGTCTTGCCCACGCCGGTGGGGCCGATCATCAGCACGTTGTTCTTGATCAGCCCCACGCCGTCTGCGGGGTCGGCGCTGGCGCGGCTGGCCAGGTAGCGGGCGCGGTTGAAGTGGGTGCAGACCTTGGTGGCCAGCACGGCCTTGGCCTCGTCCTGGCGCACGATATACTGGTCCAGGTAGGCCACCATCTCCTCGGGGCGCATGTCGAAGTTGATGCGCGCCCACACGCTGTCCTCGTCGAGCTTGTCGGCCTTGGGCAGGGGGCAAAGGCGCGGGGCCAGGGCCCGGCTCTTTTCGCCGTACTTTTGCGAAAGGTAATCGGTCAGTTGGCGCTCCAGTTGCTCGGGGTCGCGACGGGTGCGCGGACTGTCCTCGCCGTTGGTGGGCTTGTCCATGATGATGTGTCCCTTGCGATTAATTACAGGCCGTTGCCCGGTGATACCAGGAGATTGCCGGCCCTTGCATAAAAATATAAGGCCGCCCCTGGGGTCTGGCAAGGAAGGGCCTCGGGACGGCGTTGAAAGGCCAGGGGGCGGATTTTTTATGGTGTTGTCAACAAATAGAACTGTCCGGTGTAGTAGCACATAAACTGTCCGGTTTTTTGCGCGAGGGGGAATCCCCGGAGGGCGTAGCCCGGAGGGGATTTCCCCTCGCGAGCCGCCGTGCGCCCCCCCTATGCGGCGGC
>JACRDC010000075.1 GCA_016218705.1 Desulfarculus sp. | reverse complement strand
CAGGCTGATCCTGCCCTCAAGCACCATCCGCAAGGCGTGGTGCCGTCCCCTCTCCGATTGGCTCATGCTAATTATGTCTCCCATGAAGGGGACATTTTAGCTTTGCAATTGAAGGGGACACTATTGCGTTGCTAACACACCGGCGGCTCGCGGCCTTGACAAGTACCTGCCAGGGTGGTATTCAATCAGCTTCTATCATATACTCCTTTCCCCGGTCGACTGCGGAAAGCTCAAGAGCCGGGGACGCTTAAGACCACGAGGAGGCCTCATGCGCCATTACGAGACCCTTTTCATTGTCAATCCCGACCTGTCCGAGGAAGACACCACGGCCACGGTGGAGAAGTTTTCGGCCATCCTGACCGATGCCGGCTCCTCCATGGTCAAGACCGACCTGTGGGGCCGCCGCCGACTGGCCTACGAGGTCAAGAAGTTCAGCAAGGGCTACTACGTCCTCTTTGAGTACGGCGCTTTACCCGAGACCGTGGCCGAGATGGAGCGCAACTTCAAGATTGACGAGCGCGTCATCCGCTACCTGACGGTCAAGAAGGAAGACGTCTTCGACGCCGAGGCCGTGGCCAAGGCCCAGGCCGAGGCCGAGGCCAAGGCCGCCGCGCGGGCCGCCCGCGAGCAGGAGGAGTTGGAATCCCCCCGCCGCCGCCGCGACGACGACGACGACGAGGGCGAGGGCGAGTTCGAGGACGAGGAAGACGAGGACTAGGAGGCGATCATGGCACCCATCAAAAGAAAGCGTGGTTATGGTCGTCGCAAGGTCTGCCGGTTCTGCGCCGACTCTTCCTTGGCCATTGACTACAAGGACCCACGCACGCTGCGTTACTTCACCACCGAGCGGGGCAAAATCATTCCTCGCCGCATCAGCGGTTGCTGCGCCCGCCATCAGCGGGAGCTGACCGAGGCCATCAAGCGGGCTAGGCACATCGCGCTGTTGCCCTTCGCTGCCGCGAGCACGGCCTAGGCCGGGCCTGGGCAGGCGGCGCCATGATCCCCCCGAGCGCCGGCCCCTGGCTAGCGCCCCTGGGCGCTGCCGCCGCCTCGCTCCTGTTGTTCCTGGCCCCCTGGTTCATTCCCATCCTGGGGGCCTTGTGGGTGGTCTGGACGCCGCTGCCCCTGCTCTTGGCCTACCGCCAGCGGGGCCTTGCCAGCGGCCGCCTGGCCCTGGGCTTGGCCCTGGCCATGGCCTTGCCCCTGGGCTTGGCCTTCGGCGGCAGGATTGGCGGGGTGTACTTCTTGTTCTACGCCGCCATGGTGCTGGTGCTGGGCGAGGCCCCGCGGCGCCGGGTGGGCGAGCCCCAGGCCGTGGGCCTGGCGGCCCTGGCCGGGGCGGCGGTGGGCCTGGTGCTGATGACGGCCTCGGGCATGCTGGGCGGCGAGGCCCAGACCCTGTGGCAGACGGCCTGGCAGCGGGAGTTGGACGCCTTCCTGGCCGCCTCGCGCCAGGCGGGCGTGGACAACGAGGGCCTGCGGGAACTGCGCGGGGCCTTGGCCCAGACCGGATGGCTGGTGATGCGCCTGGCGCCGGGCCTGCTCTGCGCGGGCTCGCTCCTCTTGGCCTGGGCCAACCTGCTGATGGTCAGGGTGCTGGCCAAGCGCTTGGCGCCCCAGGGACCGCCGCCGGAGCCCCTGAACCGCTGGCAGGCCCCGGAGCACCTGGTGTGGTTGGTCATCGCCGCCGGGGTGGCCATCGCGGCCACCGAGGGCTGGCCGGCCTGGGCGGGGGTCAACCTCCTGCTGCCCTTGGGCGTGGTTTACTTCTTCCAGGGCATGGCCGTGCTGGCCTTTTGGCTGGAGAAGAAAAACGCGCCCCGGCTCTTGCGGATGGGCCTCTACGCCCTGCTGGCGGTGGAAGTTTTCCTGGCCCTGTTGGTGGCGCTGGCGGGGCTGTTTGATCTATGGTTTAACTTCAGGCGGCTGGGCAGCAAGCAGTCGGCCTGATCGCGAAAGGAACGCCAATGAAGGTCATCCTCACCAAGGAAGTGCTGGGTCTGGGCGACCCCGGCGAGGTGGTGGAGGTCAAGGACGGTTACGGCCGCAACTACCTGGTGCCCCAAGGCCTGGCCATCACCGCCACCAAGAAGAACGTGGCCGCCGTGGAGGCCGAACAGAAGCGCATCGCCGCAACCCAAGCCAAGGAGGCCGCCCGCGTCAAGAGCGACGCCGACAAGCTCACGGGCGTGGGCGTGACCATCGTGGCCCGGGCCGGCGAGGGCGGCAAGCTCTACGGCTCGGTGACCAACATGGACGTGGCCAAGGCCCTGGCCGATGCCGGCCATGAGCTCGACCGCCGCCGCATCATCATGGAGCAGCCCATCAAGCGTCTGGGCGAGCACCTGATAAAGATCAAGCTCCATCCCCAGGTGGTGGTGGAGGTCAAGGTGGTGGTGGAGCCCGAGGCCGGCGCGCCAGCCGCCGAGGGCGCGCAGCAGGCCGAGGAGAGCGCGGCCGAGGAGTAGAGGCTTGGCCGAGCACGGCCCCAGCCCCCGTCGCCTTCCCCCCCAGGACCTGGCCGCCGAGCAGGGGGTCCTGGGGGGCGTGCTGGCCCACGGCGTGGAGGTCTTGGCCGGCATCGCCGCTACCCTCAAGCCCGAGGACTTCTACGACCGCCGCCACGGCCTGATCTTCGCGGCGATGCTGGCCCTTTACGACAAGGGCCAGCCCGTGGACGAGATCACCGTCACCTCCCGCCTGGCCGACTTAAGCCAACTGGAGGGCGTGGGCGGGGCCGCCTTCCTGGCCGAGTTGGCCGACACGGTCTTAAGCCCGGCCCACATAGACCACTACGCCCAACTGGTGGCCGACAAGGCCCTCCTGCGTCAGTTCATCAACGCCTCCCACTCGGCCATCGAGGCCGCCTACTCCCACCAGGCCGACCCCGAAATGGCCCTGGAGGAGGCAGAGCGCGCCATCTTCTCCGCCACCCAGCAGCGCAACATGCAGGGCTTCGCGCCCCTGTCCGAGGTGGTGCGCTCCTCCCTGGAGGTCATCGAGAAGCGTTTCAAGCAAAAAGGCCTGGTGGCCGGCGTGCCCACCGGGTTCAAGATGCTGGACCAGTACACCACTGGCCTGCAAGCCGGCGACCTCATCATCGTGGCCGGCCGCCCCTCCATGGGCAAGACGGCCTTCGCGCTCAACATGGCCGCCAACGCCGCCATGGAGCACGGGGTCTGCGCGGCGGTCTTCAGCCTGGAGATGAGCAAGGAGCAGTTGGGCCTGCGCCTGCTCTCCAGCGAGGCCCGGGTTTCGGGCTCCAAGATCCGTAGCGGGTTTCTTTCCTACAACCAGGACTTCCCAGCGCTCACCGCCGCCGCCGACCGCCTGCTGAACGCGCCCATCTACATTGACGACACCCCGGCCATCAGCGTGCTGGAGATGCGCGCCAAGGCCCGCCGCCTCAAGCAAGAGAAAAACCTGGGCCTGATCCTGGTGGATTACTTGCAGCTCATGCGCGGCCGCACCGGTGGCCACGACAGCCGCGAGCAGGAGATCAGCGACATCAGCCGCTCCTTGAAGGCCCTGGCCAAGGAGCTCTCGGTGCCGGTGGTGGCCTTAAGCCAGCTCAACCGCAAGGTGGAGGACCGGCCCGGCGACAAGCGGCCCATGCTCAGCGACCTGCGCGAGTCAGGCGCCATCGAGCAGGATGCCGACGTCATCATGTTCATCTTCCGCAAGAAGGTCTACAAGAAGAAGGACGAGCCCGAGGCGCCCGATGACAACCTGGCCGAGGTCATCATCGGCAAGCAGCGCAACGGCCCCACGGGCACGGTCAAGCTGGTCTTTTTGGACGACCTGACCAAATTCGAGGACCTGGCCTACGAAGACGGCCTGGACCAGGGCTAGGACGCAATCCACTTGGCCAAGGTCTTCGGCTTTACCCAGGGGCTCAAAACCAGCCAGATCCGGCGCCTGGACAACCTCTACCGCCGCAAGCTCCCCCCCGCCCAGCTCATCCTGCCCGAGCAGGCCCTGGCCCTGGCGCGGCTATCCGCCGAGTTGGGCCGTCAGATCGGCCTGGTGGCCAGCCGCCGGGGCGAGGTGGTCAGCGTCATGGTGGGCGGGCCAGAGGACCTGCCCCCGCCGGACCTGGCGCGCCTGCGCCGGGGGCGCACCCGTCTGGCCGGCTATTACCTGGTGCACACCCGCCTGGGGCCGGGGGGCTTAAGCCCTTGGGACTTCACCGAGCTGGTACGCCGGCGCTGGGACCTGGTGGCCGTGCTGGGGGTGGAGCAGGAGGGCCTGCCCGGCCTCATGCAGGCCGCCCACCTGCTGCCCCAGCCCGTGGATGGCCAGGACTACCGCCGCCTGCCGGCCTTCGCGCCTGGCCAGCCGCCCGAGGACTTCGAGCGCCTGGTGCGCTCCCTGGAGGAGGAGCTGGCCCGGCTCAGCCCGCCCCAGGCCCTGGGCAAGGACGGCGCGGCGATCTTGTTGAGCGTCACCACCGGCCCCCGCGCCGAGGCCGAGGAGCGCCTGGATGAGTTGGCCGAGCTGGCCCGCTCGGCGGGCCTGGAGCCAAGGGAGCGGGTGATCCAGCGCCGCCAGCGCCTGGACCCCCGCACCCTCTTGGGGCCGGGCAAGCTGGCCGAGGTGCTGGCCCTGGCCTTCCGCGCTGGGGCGCAGGTGCTGCTCTTCGATCAGGAGCTGTCGCCCAGCCAGGCCCACGCCCTGGCGCTGGCCACCAGCAGCGACCTCAAGGTCCTTGACCGCACCCAGCTCATCCTGGACATCTTCGCCCAGCGCGCCAAGAGCAGCGAGGGCAAGCTCCAGGTGGAGATGGCCCAGATGCGCTACCTCATGCCGCGCCTGAGCATGCGCGACGACGGGCTGAGCCGGCTGACCGGCGGCATCGGCGGACGCGGCCCTGGCGAGACCCGCCTGGAGATTGACCGCCGCCGGGTACGGGAGCGTCTGCACCGTCTGGAGCGGGAACTGGGCCAGATGGGCCGCCAGCGCGCTCGCCGCCGGGGCCGCCGCCAGTCCCTGGGGCTGCCCATCATCAGCATCGTGGGCTATACCAACGCCGGCAAGTCCACCCTGCTCAACGCCCTGACCAACAGCGAGGTGGCCGCCGAGGACCGCCTCTTCGCCACCCTGGACCCCACCAGCCGCCGCCTGCGCTTCCCCAAGGAGCGCGAGGTAATCATCACCGACACCGTGGGCTTCATCCGCGACCTGCCGGCCGAGCTCAAGCTGGCCTTTGCCGCCACCCTGGAGGAACTGGACCAGGCTGACCTGCTGCTGCACCTGGCCGACGCCGCCAACCCCCAGGTGGAGGCCCAAATCGAGGCCGTGGACAACCTCTTGGATGAGCTGGGCCTGACCCAGACCCCACGCCTGCTGGTGCTCAACAAGATGGACCTGGCGCCCTTCGACCGCCGGGTGAAACTCACCCGCCGTCACCACGCCGTGGCCATTAGCGCCCTGGACGCCCGCACCCTACCCTCTCTGCTCACGCGCCTGGAGGAGATGGTGGAGGGGCTGGCCAGCCCCCGGCCAGATGACCCCGCTTCCGGCGCTTGAACAACGCCCCAAGAGGGCATGGCCATTTGACATCCCGCCCGGCATAATTAGCCCATGCCCAGCCAGCCAACCAAACTGAACCTGCGTTACGGCCTGGACGCCTGGCCGCCGCCCCTGGCCCTGGCGGTACTCTCCCTGCAATGGCTGGTGGTGCTGCTGCCGGGGCTGTTGGTGCTGGGCGAGGTCGTGGCCCTGGCCCAGGGCCTGGACCAGGCCGGCCGCGTGGCCTTCATGCAACGGCTGTTGATCATGGGCGCTCTGGTGCAACTGGCCCAGGTCTGCTGGGGTCACCGCCTGCCCGGCCTGGTGGGACCCAGCGCGGTGCTGATGGTGGGTGTGCTGGCCACCCTGGGCGCCGGCCTGGCGGCGGTCTGCGGGGCCATGGCCCTGGGCGGGGCGTTAACGGCGTTGTTGGGCCTCACGGGCCTGGCCGGCCGCCTGGGCCGGCTCTACACCCCGCCGGTCCTTTCGTCCACCCTGCTCTTGATCGTCATAAGCCTGGGCCCCACCATGCGCGACCTCTTCTTCCCCCCGGCGGCCCACACCGCCGGAGCCGCCGTGGCCGGTCCCTTCCTGTTTGCCATGGCCCTGGTGGGGGCCATGCTCTGGGCCCAGCACCGGCTAAAGGGCCTGGTCTCCTCCTCGGTGCTGCTCTTGGGCATGCTAGTGGGGTCGGCGGCCTACTACCTGCTGGGCCTGGCCCCGGCCCCGGCCTGGCCCGCCGCTGGGCTCTCCCCCTGGACCCCGCCCAGCCTGCTGCCATCCAGCCTGGCCCTGGATCCTGGGGTCATCGCGGCCTTTGTGCTGTGCTACCTGGCGCTCACCGCCAACGAGCTGGCCACCGTGGGTTCGCTCTTGCCCATGGTGGGTGCCCGGGACGGCGACCGCCCCGCCAACCGGCGGGGCCGGCCAGGCTGGCTGGGCCGCTCCAACCGGGCGGTGCTGGTCAGCGGCCTGGGCGGGCTCTTGGCGGGTCTGTGGGGCCTACCCGGGCCGGTGACCTACTCGGTGAGCCCGGGGGTGCTCATCGCCTCCCAGAGCGCCAGCCGCTGGACTTTGTTGCCTGCCGCCGGTTTGGTGCTGGTCTTGGCCTTCTGGCCCGGCGGGCTGGCCCTGGTGGGGCTGTTGCCGGCGCCGGTGGTGGGGGCGGTGCTGTTCTGCCTCATGGCCAGCACGGTCTACGCGGCCCTGCTGCTGGTCACCCGTGATGGCACCCCCGTGGACTGGCCCTCCGGCCTGGTGATGGGCACGGCGCTGATCGGCGGCATGGTCGTGACCTTCATGCCCGCCCAGGCCCGCCAGGCCCTGCATCCCCTTTTGCAGCCGCTGTTGGCCAATGGCTTCGTCATGGGGCTGGTGCTGGCCATGCTGATGGAGCACGTGGTGCTCAGGCGTAAATAACCGGCGGCCAGTCTAGAGGTCTTGTTTTTCCCTGGCCCACAGCCAGGGCAAGAGCACCCGCTCCAGCTCCCACTGACAGCTCAGTTCCAGGCCCACCTGGCGGTTTATGGCGGCCATGCCCGCCCCGCCCAGGGCCTGCTTTATCTCCGCGCAGAAGAAGTTGTGGCAAAAGGAGTGCTTGGCCAGCAGGGTGCAGCCCTGGGGACCGCAGAAGTAGCAGGTCGGCCCCGCGCTCTTCTCCCAGGCGGCCGGCGCTCCCAGCAGGAGGTTGATTAACAGCAGGTATTCGTCGTAGCGGCGCTCCACGCCCGCGAAGCAGCAGACGCCGTCGCGGGTGGCGCAGGCCATGCAGAAGGCGGGTATGCCCAGGTCCTGGGTGAGCTGGCCGGTCTGCGCGATGGCCTGGCCATAGTCGTCCAGCAGGGAGCGGACGCGGGGATCGCGGGACAAGCCCGGGCCATATTTCTGGTGCATTCCAAGAGCGCGCTGGATCACGGAGGCCATGTCCGCGCCCTCGGCTGACCAGCAGATTTTCGCCATGGCTCTCGCTTCCTGGGGCAGCCCAGCCGGCGCGTGACCCGGCACTGCCTCTGGCCTGGCAATATATCCGCTGGGGCCAGCGGCCGCCAGGCAAATCGGCCCTGGGAGGGGGCGGCCGGCCACTGGCCCGGCCCTAAAGACGGTCCCGGCCGGGTTGCCAGCAACCGCGGCCGGGACAAGGACATTGGTTTTCCTGGTAACCGCGGCCGGCCGGCCTTGACATTGGGCCGCCGGCCGCGCGCCCGCTACTTACACTTCTTGGCGAGGGCCGCGCGCTCAGGCTCCACCAGGGCCAGGAGCTTCTTCAGGTCGTCCTTGCCCAGCTTGCCGCTCTTGGCCTTGAGCAGCTCCAGGGCCGGCGTGAGCACGGCCTGGCGCTTGGGGCTGGCCAAGGTCGCCGCCAGCTCCTTGTCGCCGGCGTAGACCTCCAGCACCTGCCGGGTCTTGTCCAGGCGCTTGATCTGCTCGTTGAACAGGGCCACCAGCTTGTCGCCCGCCCCGGCGCTCAAGCCCAGCTTGCAGGCCACGTACAGGCCCTGGATCGCCGCGCCATAGGCCGAGTCAACCATGATGCCCGCGAAGGCGGCATCGGTCTGGGCCAGCTGGATGGAGGAGTGCAGGTTGGCGATGAGGTTCTTGACGTACATCTCGCGGTTGGCCGGGTCGTCGGGCTTGGCGGCCATCTTCTTCAACTCGTCGGCGGACAGGGGCATCACCTTCAGCTTGGCGGGCATCTTGAGGCGCTCGGCCAGCTCCTTGGCCATCAGGCCGTTGGCGGCCAGGAACTCCTTCTTCTTGCCAAAGAGCAGGGCGTAGTTGGCGTCAAAACCGTAGGCCCCCATGAGCATGCCCAACTGCCTGGCGTCCTTGCAGGCGATGATCCCCTTGGTGGGCAACACCAGGCTGGGCTGGTAGGTCAGGCCCGCCTGCTTGAACAGGCCCACGTTCTGCATCAGGGACTTGCCCTCGGCCTCGCAGAACAGGGCCTCCATCTTGTCGGCGCCATCCTTGAGCACCTGGGCCTTGTCCGCGGCCAGGGCCGCGCCGCCGGCCAGGCACAGGGAAACCAGTAGCGTGGCCATCGTCAACAGCACCGTAGCTTTGCGCATCTGCCAACCTCCTTATGAAAGCGTTACATCTTCAAAATCCACCCGATTGCCGAAAAAGGTATTCCTGGTCGTCACCGCCCCCCGGGCCGGGCGAGCCCGCGCAGGCGCCCGAAGGCGGCACCGGCCGCCTCCATGGCCCGGCTCAGGAGGGCCACGTAGAGGGCCGCGTAGAGGAGCAGGGTCATCAGCCCCAGCACCCCCAGGTTGAAGGGCAGGGTGGAGAGGCGCCAATCTCCCACCTTTTTGGTGGCGGCCAGGAACTGGGCCTGGCCCCAGGTGGACTCGGGCTCCTGGCAGGCCGGCAGGGCCAGTTGCACCACCCTGCCCCGGCCCAGGCGTAGGTCCTCCAGGGTTTGCAGGTTGAGCGCCAGCTTGGCCAGTTCGCCACTGTGGTAGGTGCGTTTGAGATGGGCCAGGCCCTCGGCGCCCAACTCATCGCTCAGGGCGTCCTCGTTGGCCCGCAGACGCTCCGCCGCGGCCTGGCGGCGCTGGCGCACCGCCTGCTCGGCCTGGTCCAGGAATTCCTTCACGGCCTCCTGCTGGGGCCGCCCGAAGGTGGCCGGGGTCAGGGAACCAGCCTCGATCGGCTGGGCCAGACCATACAGGGCCGCCAGACGGGGCAGCTCGTTGGCCAGGATGCGCAAGGCCTGGGCCGTCTTGGCCTCGCGGTCGTGGGCCTCGTCCTCCAGGAAGGGATAATCGGCCAGGCCGCGCAGTTCCTCCATGTGACGGTCGCGCAGGTAGTCTGACTGGCGCACCGCGCAATCGTCGGCGAAAAAGCGGGCATGAAAGCGGTTGCCCGTGAACTGGGTGACCACCAGGGCCTCGTAGCCCCAACGCGAGGGCATCAGGTCGGCCACCCAGGGCGTGTTGCGGTCATCGGCGTCGCGCCGCACCAGTTGATCGAAGGGCACCACCGCCCCGCCAAGCATGATCTGGGGGACCAGGAGCAGGGGGATGAGGATGTAGATGGTGACTGCGGACTTCAGGGCCGCCGAGATGTTCAGACCCAGCAGGCAGGAGGCCAGGGAGCAGGCCCAGAGCACCAGCCAGGTGACCAGATACATGTCCGGCACTTGCAGGATGGTGTTGGCCAGCAGGGTGTAGACGGCCATTTGCAGGGCCGAGACCAGGGCCAGGTACAGGGCCTTGGCCGCGATGTAGGCCGGCCAGCTCAGGTTGAGGAAGCGCTCGCGCACCAGTATCTTGCGGTCGCGGTTGATCTCCTCGGCGCTGACGCTCAGGCCCATGAACAGGGCCACCACCACGCTGATGAAGAAATATATCCCCATGTTGGGGTTGTCGCCGAAGGCGTACTCGCCTCCCCAGGCCCCCCGGCACAAAAGGGCCGCCAGCAGGGCCAACAAGGGCGGCTCGATAAGGTTGATGGCCAGGTACATGCGGTTGGCCAGGCGGCTCTTGAGATTGCGCCTGAAGAACACGCCCGCCTGGCCCCATACCCCGGGCCGCCATAGCCGGCACTCGGCCTGGCCGGCCTGGCCCTGGGCGCATCTCTGCAACTCCTGGTCTTGCTCCCTTTGCGCCAGATAACGCCGGTGCCACTCCTGGGCCGGGACCTTGCGCTCCGGGCCGGGGAACCCCTGCTGGTCCACTTCCCGCTCCTCGATGATCTCGAACAACTGCTCGGGGTGGACGTTGCCGCAGTGGGGGCAGGCGTATTCCTCCTGACCGGCCTTGTGGGTGGCGCGGCGGAAGTAGACCAGGGCATCCAGGGGGTTGCCGTCGTAGATGGGCCTACCCCCCTGGTCCAGGACCCACAGCCTGTCGAACATCTTGTAGATGCGCGAGGAGGGCTGGTGGATGACGGCGATGACCAGCCGGCCCTTGGCCGCCTGGGCCTTCAAAAGGCCCATGACGTTTTCGGAGTCCGTGGAGGACAGCCCGCTGGTGGGCTCGTCCACGAACAGGATGGAGGGCTCGCGGATCAGCTCCAGGGCGATGTTGAGCCGCTTGCGCTGCCCGCCGCTGATGGTCTTGTCCAGGGGCGTGCCCACCTTCAGGTCGCGTATCTCAAGCTGCTTCAGCTCCCGCAGCACCTCCTCCACCCTGGCCGCGCGCTGCTGGGGGCTCAGGTTGGCCAGGCACAGGCAGGCGCTCAGGTAGAGGTTGTCGAAGACCGTCAGGTCCTCGAAGAGCAGGTCGTCCTGGGGCACGTACCCGATCACCCCCTCCAGGCGCTGGGGGTCGCGGTGCAGGTCTATGCCATTGACCAGGACCTGGCCCGAGTCGGGCCGGCGCTGGCCGTTCAATATGCCCAGCAGGGTGGATTTGCCGGCCCCGCTGCCGCCCATGACCCCTATCAGGCGGCCCCCGGTCTCGCAGAAGCTGAAGTCGTGCAGACCGCTGTCGCTGCCGGGGTAGCAAAACCGCACCCGCTGGCCCTGGAAGACCAGGCGTTCGGCCCGGTGCTGGTGTCCCAGGAAGGCGCCGGCTATCTCGGAGTGATATACGGGGGTGCCCCGCTGATCGCGGATGACCGCCCCCGGCGCCAGGACGTGAAAGGTGCCGTCGTCCAGGGGCACGCCATCGCAGGTCAGGTTGGCATCGGCCAGGGGCTTGAGAAAATAGCCCCCCGCCTCGGCCAGGTGCAGCACCGCGCAGCCGCCCTGCCAATCAGGGCGCGCCAGGAGGCGGCAGGGGCCCAGGCCGGCCGGCGGCGCGGGCGAGACCACCAGGAAATCGCTGCCCAGGCCGGCGGCGGACGCCTCGGACCGGCACAGCCGCACGGCCTGGTCCACCACCTCGGGGGTGATAGCCAGATGCCGGGCCACCACCCCGGCCACCAGGTCCGGGGGCTGGCCGCCGCCGGCCTGCAAGGCCAGCTCCACGAAGCGCAGCAACAGGACGTACTGCTCGAAACGGGGCAGGGTGGTGCGCAGCCTGGCGGCCACCTTGGCCACGCTCTCCAGCAATTGCGCGTCCGGGCTGTCCTGGTGCAGGTCAAGGGCCGCCTGGAAGAGATCGAGGTAGACCTGGGGCTGGCTCAGGCGCAGGTGCTGGCGCAGGTAGCGTTCCAGAAAGGCGCGCGCCAGTGATGAATCGCTGACGCCGTGCAGGGCCGCCTGTATGGCGAAGAGGTTGAGTATGGCGTTGAGCAGGATTTCGTTCATGAAAAGAGCATGTCCCTCAGAGGTCGCTGTGCCTGCATCTTGGGCGAAAAGACCAAATCAGTCAAGGCTTTTAGGTAAATCGCGGCCCGCAGGCCAGGGCGGGGCCGAAGGTTGCCTGAAGGACTGGCTCAGCCGCCGGCGAGGGCAGGCCGCCTGGCTTCATGGGGGCAGGCCCGGCCAGGGCCGCCGAGGGTCTGGGCAGCGGGCCAAAAAAGAAGAACGCCGGGGCTAGCCCAGCGTTCTTCCCAACTTGATTGCCAGCTTATCAGGATGGCCAGCAACGTTCTTCTTGGTGCCGAAGGGGAGACTCGAACTCCCACGCCCATACAGGCACTAGACCCTGAACCTAGCGCGTCTACCAATTCCGCCACTTCGGCGCGGGTGCCCGGCAGGTGGTCAGCTTGCCAAGCAACCGGGCGAAGTCTATAATCAACCCCCATGCTTGTCAAGAGCCTGGCGGCGTGATTTTACGGGCCAAGGCGGCAGGCTTGGGAGAGCCGGGACATCATGAGCGTATTGCATGGGTTGGAGGAGCTGCGGGAGCGCTACCCGCAGCCTGTGGTTACCATAGGCAACTTTGACGGCGTGCACCGGGGCCACCAGGCGCTGTTCGCCAAGGTGCTGGAGCGGGCCGCCGCCCTGGCTGGCACCTCCCTGGCGCTGACCTTCGAGCCCCACCCCATGCGGGTCTTGCGGCCGGCGGTGAACCTGCCCCTGATTACCCCCTTGCGGCAGAAGCTGGAGCTTATACAGGCCCTGGGCATCCAGGTGGTGCTGTGCGCGCGCTTTGACGAGGACTTCGCCCGGCTGTCGGCCGACGACTTCGTGGACAAGCTCCTGGTGGGGCGCCTGGGAGTGGCCGAAGTGGTGGTGGGCTATGACTTCGCCTTTGGCCACAAGGGCCTGGGCGACATGGACCTGCTCAAGCAAAAGGCCCGGCGCTGGGGCTTCGCCGTGCACGAGGTGGGGCCGGTGATCGTGGGCGATCTTCCGGTCAGCTCCACGCGGGTGCGCCAGGTGGTGCGGGCCTGCGACGCGGCTGGGGCGCGCCGCCTGCTGGGCCGCCACTACCGGGTCTCGGGCCGGGTGGTGCGCGGCTTTGGCCGGGGGGCGCGGCTGTTGGGCTTTCCCACGGCCAACCTGCGCTGCGAGGACGAGCTGCTGCCCGGCTCGGGGGTCTACGCGGTCCTGGCCGAACTGGAGCCGGGCGTTTTACGGCCGGGCGTGACCAACATCGGTTACAACCCCACCTTTTCCAACGGCGGCATCACCGTGGAAACCCACCTGCTGGACCTGGACCAGGACCTCTACGGCCACGACATGACGCTGCATTTCGTGGAGTACCTGCGCGGGGAGCGGCGCTTTTCCTCCATCGAGGAGTTGGCGGCCCAGATCAGGAGCGACGTGGCCCAGGCCCGCGAAATCCTGGCGCCCTGGCAAAACGGGCGCAAGGAGCCCAGCCAAGGCTGAGGCCGCCCGCTGAATCACGCCTAATTATACGCATTTCAGATCAGACGCATAGTTTTTCGGTATATTTCCTTTGGGTACAACCCTTACCGTTTCGGCGGCCCAAGAAAACCTAAGCGGTTTCTTTTTGTGTCCCGCTAGAGCCGCCCGGCCATACTGGCTTGGCCGGTGCGGGTGCCGGCGCGGGGTGGACTCTCCGCCTTGGCGTGGGCAGGGGCCGCAGGGAGCCCGTATCCCTTCCCGGGTGGATCATACCAGCCCCCTGCCGGTGCCCTAAGAATGGCCGGGCTAAGAGCGGGACACGGGGCCCGGGCGGCCAAAAATCAAAACCCGCCGGCCAGAGGATGCCCGGATCAAGAGCCAACAACCTAATGCTATATAATGGTTGTTGAAATAGTATTAGCTAGACAAAGCTTATAGTTGTTGGCTTGCCTTATACCAATATGCAATCAAAGCCATCCCTGGCTTTGATTGCTGATCGGCCGGACAAAAGAGTGTTTTTGCCCGGCCTCCCGGGCGTTAACGCGCCCGGCGGGCCATCCATGGCCCGCATACCAAGTTGCGATCAAACTACTCGTTCGATCGCAACTTGGTATTAGACGATGCTCCAGGTTGTCTAGGGGGCTGGGGCCGCCTCTTCCAGCTCCAGTTCATATATGGACCAGCGCTCCCGGGGGTGGCCCTGGCTGAGCGTCAGGCGCAGGAAGCGGGCCTGGGTGGGGGCAAAGGACAGGCGCAGGCGGCCATCATTGGAGGTTAGCAGGCGGTCGCCGCCAAAAACCAGCGGCCCCAGGGGCCCCTGCCGGCAGTCCACCTCCCGCCACTGCTGGCCATCCTGGGACAGGGCCAGGGTCAGCCCCCGGGGCAACTCGCGGGGGTTGGGCCGGTTGTCCAGCACCAGGGCGGTCAACAGGCGCGGCGAGGGCAGGGCCAGTTCCACGAAGTCGCCAGGCTGCATGGGCCTGCCACTGTCCCAGGCCGTGGCCGGGTTGCCGTCCAGCAGGCGCGCCTCGCCGCCCTGCTGGGAGGAGCGCAGGCTCACCCCCTCCAGGGGCACCCGCCGCGTGGCGCCGCCGGGGGCGCTCATTTGCCAGAAGAGGCTGTAGCCGCCCACCTCGGCCCGTTGGAAGGCCATGTGCCGCTCCTCCAGGAAGCGGGCCAGGCGGGGGCCGTCAAGGGCCTCCACGGCCACCATCACCCCGCTCAGGTCGGAGGGCAGCACCTGGTTGGGGGGGATGGCCAGGGGCCAGGCCGTGGATTGGGGCGGGGCCTGGGGCGCGGGGGCCAGGCGGCTGGGCACGAAACCCCGCAGGCTGGCCTCGGCATAAAGGCGGAGCGCGCCCTGGGCCAGGGCGAACTCCACCGCCGCCCGGGGGTCGGGCCGGGGGCCGGCCGGTGCGGCGCGGTAGAGGCTTATCTCCTGCAGCGACCAGTAGTTGAGGTTCGAGGCGCAGGTCTGGGTCAGGCGCAGGAAGCGGACGGGCCGGGGGGTGAAGCCCAGGTCCAGGCGGGCGTTGCCCGGCGCGGTCAAGGCCCGGCCGGCGCTCCAGAAAAAGGGCCACTCCACGGTGCCCTGCTTGGTCACCCTGGTCCAGGCGGCGCCGTCAACGGAGACGTGCACCTGGGCGCAGGCGGGGTGGTCGTCGGCCCGGCCCGAGGCCAGGCGCGCCAGGCACAGGTCCGGCACCACCTGGCCCAGGTCCAGTTCCAGGGTCTGGCCGGGGCGCTGGGGCTCCAGGGGCGACCAACGGGTCAGGGCGTCGTTGTCCAGGGCCTGGGGCAGGTCAGCCGGCAGGTGGGAGGCGCTGGCCCGCCAGCCCATTGGCGGCATCTCGGCCAGGCCGGGGGCCGGGGGCTGGATGTCCAGGAAGGCCGTGTAGGTGCCGAAGTTGATCTCCTTGAACCCCGCGCCCATGGCTTTCAGCATCTGGCGGATGGAGTGGCTGTCCCGCCGGCCCACGTACACGGTCTGCCCGGCCTGGGCCACCAGGCGGGCGTTGGGCTCGTAAAAATGCTCCAACTCGTCCTGGGGCATGACCAGGATGAGGCGCTCGCCAGACTCGAAGGTAATCAGCGGGCAGTTCCAGTAGTCCAGGGAGTAGGCCCGGGTCACGCCCCGCTCCAGCAGAGTGGCGATGACCTGGCGGCGCTCGGCCACCTGGGAGTCTATGCCGTGGCGCACCTGGGGGTTGAAGGCCGCGCAACTCAAGATCACCCCGGCCAGGTTGGAGGCCAGGGCCAGGCCTCCCAGCCCCATGGCCAGGGCGCGGCGGTGCTCTTGCAGGCGGGCCAGGGCATAGCCGGCCAGGGGGATCATGGCCGCGTACAAGGGCACGTAGTGCCGCCGGCTGGCCGCCACGGGCTCGCCCTTGAGGGCGGTGATGAGCACTCCGCAGAAAAGCACCAGCAAAAACAACTCGCTGCCGTCGGCCTGGCGGGCGTCCAGGCGCGCCAGGCCGGCCAAGCCCCGCCGCCGCCGCCACAAAAGATAGCCCAAGGCGGCCAGGCCCAGGGCGTAGGCGACATGGGAGGCCACCGGCACCACCGGCAGCTGGGTCCCGTCCCTGAAGGCTCCCAGCAGGATGGGCGCGCCCATCTCCAGCAGGGAACGCACTACCTGCCAGGCGGTCACCGACTCCTTGGGTTGCATTAGGAAAGTGAAGGAACCCCAGTCATGCCCCAGGTTGTAGACCCACAGGGGCAGGCTGCCCGCGAAAAAGCCCAGCCAGATCAGGGCGTGGCCCCACCGGAAAAGCAGCCGCCAGCCGGCCAGCACCAGGTAGAGGGCGCTGGCCAGCAGGGCGTAGGCGATGAGGAAGTGGGTCCAGAAGCCTACCCCGGCGGTGAGGCCGTAGAGCAGGTACAGCCACCAGGTGGCCCGGCGGTGGGCCAGGCGGAAGGCCATCCAGAGCAGCAGCAGGGAGAAGAGCGGTATCTCGATATAGGCCGCCCGGGGCAGCACGTTGTGCAAGGCGAAGTAATAGGGAGGCAGGGCGGCGAAGAGCATGGCCCACAGGCCGGCCCGGCGGCCCCACATGTCCTTGGCCGCCAGAAAGGCCACCAGCACGAATAACAGACCCACCAGGGTGGGCGCCAGGGACAGGGTCAAGGGCGAGGAACCCAGCAGGGCGAAGATGGCCGCCGCCAGGTAGGCCTCGATGCTGCCGCAGAAGGGTTGGCCGTAGAAGAAGACGGGGAAATGGCCCTCCAGGATGTGCCGGCCCATGAGGCCGGTGACGGCCATGTCCGCGTCCAGGTTGATGTGGATCAGGTAGGGGGCGCGGATCAGGATGGCCAGGGCCAGGATGGCCAGGGGCGCCGTCCAGGGATGAAGTCCCCGCCCTAGGCCTTGGCTCACCGCCGGGGCTCCCGGCGCAGGCGCCAGGCGGTGGCCAAATACTCACCCAGGTGGTGCAAAAAGCGGGTCTTGGAGTCGCCGCCCAGGCGGTTCTCGTAGACCACCGGCACCTCGGTGATCTTGAGCCCTCGCTGCTGGGCGCGGTAGAGCAGGCGGATGGCGTAGTCGCCGTAGCCCTGGAAGATGTCGGCCGGGTCGAAGGACAGCCACAGGGACTTCTGGGCGGCCAAAAACCCACTCAGGTTGTCGTGGGTCTTAAGCCCCAGCAAGAGGCGCAGCATGATGTTGAAGGCGTGACTGAGCTGATAGCGCAGCCAGGAGGTGTTCATGCCCCCGCCGGGCACGTAGCGCGAACCAATGACCAGGTCATGGCCTGGCAGAGCGGCGAGCACCCGCACCAAGTCGCGGGGATGGTGGTTGAAGTCCGAGTCCATGGTGACCACCACCGGCCCCGTGGCCTCCTGGATGCCCCGCCACAGGGCCGTGGCCAAGCCCCGCTCATGCTTGCGCACCACCAGTTTGAGGCGCGCGTCCTGGCCGAAGAACTGGCGCAGGGCCTCCTGGGTGCCGTCCTGGGAGTCGTCGTCCACCACCACCACCTGCACGGCGAAGCCAGCGGCGCTGGTGCGCTCCAGTATCTCGCCCACCAGGGGCACGATGTTGGCCAGCTCGTTGTAGGTGGGCAGCACCACCGAGACGGCCTGGCCCTGGCCGGGCTGAAGGGCGGGCGCCGAGGGCGGCGGGGCGGCCTGGCTGGCGGGCTGGGGCATGGGCTAGGCCCCGGCGGCCAGGGCCGCCACTTGGCCGGCCACGTACTCCACCTGGGCGGGCTCCATGTCGGGATACAATGGCAGCAAGAGGCCCGACAGCCCCCAACGGGTGGAGTTGCCCAGGCCGTTGGCCCGGGGCGCCTCGGCGAAGGGCGGCATCAGGTGCAGGGGGTAGAACATGGGCCGGGCGTCAATGCCGGCCTCGCGCAGACTGGCCAGGGCCTGGTCGCGGCTAAGGCCCAGTGCCTCCTGATCCAGGAACAGGGGATAGAGCCAGTCAATGGTCTGGCCCGGGGCTTCGAAATTGATGCGTATGCCCGGCAAGCTACCCAGCAGCCGGTCGTAGAGCCTGCGTACCTCCCGCCGCTTTTGCAGCATGTGGTCCAATTTTTCCAACTGGGCCACGCCCAGGGCGGCGCTCAGGTTGGTCATGCGGTAGTTGAAGCCCACGAACTGGTGCCAGTACTGACGGCCCCGGGCCATGCCGTGGGCGCGCAGGTCTTGCAGGCGCTCAAAGAGGGCCGGATCGCTGGTCACGCAGGCCCCGCCCTCGCCGGTGGTCATCACCTTGTTGGCGAAGAAGCTGAAGGCCCCGATGTGGCCGAAGCCGCCCACCCGGCGGCCCTGGTCAGTGCAGCCCAGGGCCTCGGCGCAGTCCTCCACTACCAGCAGGCCGTGCCGGCGGGCGATGGCCAGGATGGGCTCCATGGGGCAGGCGTGCCCCAACAGGTGCACCACGATCAGGGCCTTGCAGCGCGGCGTGATGGCCCCGGCCAGGCTATCGGGGTCCAGGTTCCAGTGGCCGGGGCGGCTGTCCACCAGCACCGGACGGGCGCCGGTCATGTACACGGCGTTGCCCGTGGCGGCGAAGGTGAGGTTGGGTATCAGCACCTCGTCGCCGGGGCCGATGCCCAGGGTGGCCAGGGCCAGGTGCAGGGCCGCGGTGCCGTTGGTGGTGCTCACGGCATGGGGCAGGCCCAGGTAGGCGGCCAGGTCCTCCTCGAAGCGCTCCACGAACGGACCCGTGGAGGAGATCCAGGTGGAGCGCAGGGCTTCCAGAAGATAGCGTTCCTCCCGCTGGTCCAGGTGGGGCCGGGAGATGGGGATGGTCATCTTCTGGCCGGCGGGGCTGGGGCTGGTTCTCTGCGGCGCCATCTGGCCAAGCCTTGATTTTGGGGGACTGAATATCTAACCGCCCGCTAGGCTGGACCATGACCCGGCCTGGCGGGTTGAATCATACCGAGGCGGGCTAGATTTTACTCCAAAACTCTGGCCTGCAAAGCCCTAAGTTGGACGGTGGCGTCCCCTGGAGAGGATGGCGCTAGCCCCTTGCGGGCCAGAAAGGCGATGTGCTAGCTTAAGGCACGATTCGGCGAGGTAATAGGAAGTAGAACCATCGCTTGACGAGCATGGGGCCGCCAGGTTCCCACGGGGCCAGGCGGGCCAGCCAGCCATACCCGCAAGGAGTGTTTGCCATGAGCGAGAAACGCGTTGCCCGGGTGACCGATATCATCGCCTCCTCACCTATCGGTTTTGACGACGCCATCAAGGTGGGCTTCGAGCGCGCCACCCGCACCCTGCGCGGCATCACCGGCATGAAGGTGATGGAGATGCGGGTGTCCGTGGACGAGAACCAGATCGCCGAGTACCGGGTGCGCCTGGAGGTGATCTTCGTCCTGGAATCCTAGGCGCCGGCTTGCCAACCCATACTCCGGGGGGTCTTCCATGGAAGGCCCCCCAAGGTTTTTTTAATGCCCCAGGCTCCCTACGACCAACTGCACATCTATGAGATTAATGGCGACGCCCGGTCTGGCGCGGCGGACCTGGGTCCGGGCTATCTGGGTCTGTGGCTGGAGGGCGACACCAGCTTCCTGTTCTTTGCCCAGCCGGCCGAGAAGGCCGTGGCCGGGCTCCTGGCCCGCCAGCCGGGGCTAGGGCTCAGCGCCCGCCACCACCTCACCTACGAGCAGTGGCAGGGCGGCCTGGAACTGGAGCCCCTGGTGCTGCCCGGTCTGGCCGTGCTGCCAGCCTGGAGCCAGGAGGAGCCGCCCGCCGGCAGCCTGGTGCTGCGCCTGGACCCGGGCCTGGTCTTTGGCAACGGCCTGCACCCCACCACCCGCCACTGCCTGGAGCTCTTGTTGCTACGCGCCCAGCAAGGCCCCCTGGGGCGGGTGCTGGACCTGGGCTGCGGCACCGGCATCCTGGGGCTGGCCGCCAAGCTCCTGGGCGCCGAGACGGTGCTCCTGGCCGACTTGAACCCCCTGTGCGTCTCCACCACCCAGCGCAACGCCGATCTCAACGCCCTGGAGGTGGAGGTGGCCGAGGGCCAGGCCCAGGACTTCCTGGCGCGGCCGGCCCAGGTGGTGCTGGCCAACGTGCACATGGAGGTGCAGGAGCGCCTGCTGGCCGACTCCCTCCCCCTGGCCGGCAAGCGCGATTTGATATTGAGCGGGGTGATGCGCTCCCAGCGCGGCCGCCTGGAGGACCGCCTGGGCCATTTGGGCTACGCCATCGTTCAGCGCCGCGAGGCCGAGCAGACCTGGTTCAGCCTGTGGGCGCGGCACGAGGAGGGGCGGTAGCTGGATCGGAGCTATTTGGTTAAGCTTTACCATATAATATGCGCCACGAGCCCCCGGGCCGTGTTGACAAGCCCCCCATGGCGTGATAAAGGTCATCCATGAAATGTTTCATGGAGACAGGGTCCATGCACCCCGCCCAGCCTAAAAACTCCGCCAGCCCATGCCAGCGCGCCCGCGTGCTATCCGGCCTGTCCGTAGCGCGCCCGGGCTACTCCGTGGTAGTAGCCCGGGGCATCCTGATTAGCCTGCCCCTATAGGGGCCGCAAACCGCCGCACAACCCAAGTTTTTACAATCAGGCCCGAGACTATTTTTACCCGGGCAGTTTTCGGTCCCCCAAGCACCTTAAGGCCCCTGGCCTGGGCGGCCCCGGGACCAAAGCCAGCAGGAGGAAGTCATCATGAAACCCAGGACCCAGCAACACAGGCCCACGCGAGCTAGCCAGCCGCCCGCCACCCCCGCCCGCGCCGCCGACCGCTCCATCCTGCCCCTGGCCTTCTCCTGCCTGGTATGCCTATCCCTGCTGGTAAGCCTCTTGATTACCCTGCCCCGCTAAGGGGCCCAAGCCGAACCAAAACCAGGTTTTTTACGCGCGGCCCCAGGCCTTTATCACGGCCCGCGGGACCGCCCAGCCACCCCGGACGCCACGGCGTTCAGACCACCCGCCCCGCCAGGCATGAGCCAGGGAGGGCAGGGGCCAGCGGCCCCACAGGACAAGGATAAGCGGCATGAACCTGCCCAGCGATGTCATAAAAAACGGCCTGATGCGCGCCCCCCAGCGCTCCCTGCTCCGGGCCACCGGCCTGGGAAGCGAGGACATCAAGCGTCCCTTCATTGGCGTGGCCAACTCCTGGACCGAGGTGGTGCCCGGGCACGTGCACCTGGACCGCCTGGCCAGGTCGGTCAAGCGGGGGGTGCGTCAGGCCGGCGGCCAGCCCTTCGAGTTCCACACCATGGCCATCTGCGACGGCCTGGCCATGGGCCACGCCGGCATGCACGCCTCCCTGCCCAGCCGCGAGGTGGTGGCCGATACCGTGGAGCTGATGGCCCTGGCCCACGGCTTCGACGCCCTGGTGCTCATAGCATCCTGCGACAAGATCGTGCCCGGCATGCTCATGGCGGCGGCCCGCCTGGACAGGCCCGCCATCGTGGTCACCGGCGGCCCCATGCTGGCCGGCGACCACCACGGCCAGGTGGTGGACCTCATCACCGTCTTCGAGGCCGTGGCCAAGGTCAAGGCCGGCCAGATGAGCCCCGAGGAACTGGAGGAGCTGGAGACGTGCGCTTGCCCCGGGGCCGGCAGTTGCGCGGGCATGTTCACGGCCAATACCATGGCCTGCGTCACCGAGGCCTTGGGCTTAAGCCTGCCCGGCTGCGCCGCCGCCCTGGCCGAGGAGGGCGACAAGGACGAGATCGCCTACCTGAGCGGCCTCAAGATCATGGAGCTCTTGGCCCGGGACCTGCGCCCCTCGGCCATCCTGAGCGCCAGGGCCTTTGAGAACGCCTGCCGAGTGGACCTGGCGCTGGGCGGCTCCACCAACACCGCCCTGCACCTGCCGGCCATCGCCCACGCGGCGGGCGTGGACTTCGGACTCAAGGACTTCGACCGCCTGGCCCGCAGCACGCCCCATCTGGTCTGCATGAGCCCAGCCGGCCCCATGCGCATGCAGCATCTCAAAGAGGCCGGCGGCGTGGGCGCGGTGATGAAGCGCCTGGAGAAAAGCCTGCACCTGGAGGTGCCCACCGTGGCCGGCGGCACCTTGGCCGATTACCTGCCCCGCCAGGTGCGCGAGGTGCAACACCAGGGCCAGCCGGTCATCCACACCCTGGAGGATCCCGTGCACGCCGAGGGCGGCATCGCGGTGCTCGGGGGCAACCTGGCGCCCCAGGGCGCGGTGGTCAAGCAGACCGCCGTGGCCGAGGGCCTGCTCAAGCACCAGGGGCCGGCCCGGGTCTTCGATGGCGAGGAGGCCGCGGTGGCCGCCGTGAACCAGGGCTTGGTGCAACCAGGCGAGGTGTTGGTGGTGCGCTACGAGGGGCCGGCCGGCGGCCCGGGCATGCGCGAGATGCTGGCCTTGACCAGCCTCATCAGCGGCGGCGATCTGGACGGCAAGGTGGCGCTGGTCACCGACGGACGCTTCTCCGGCGGCAGCCGGGGCGCGGCCATTGGCCACGTCTCGCCCGAGGCGGCGGCTGGCGGACCCCTGGCCCTGGTGCAAGACGGCGACCCCATAGCCATTGACATACCGGGCCGCCGCTTGGAACTAAAGGTGGACGCGGGCGAATTGGCCCGGCGCCGGGCGGCCTGGCGGCCGCCGGCCCCCAAGTTCACCAGGGGGCCCCTGGCCCGCTACGCGGCCCTGGTGACCAGCGCCGCCAGCGGGGCCGTGCTCCGGAACGGCTGCGAGAGCAAATAAACAAGGGCGCGGCCGCCGGCACACAGGCGGCCCCCATGGAGAAGAGAAGATGAAGAACCATAGCCAGCGCCACCACCACCGTGCCCCCGGCCCCCGCCACAGCGGGGCCGACGCGGTCATCGCCAGCCTGCACGCCCAAGGCGTGGAGGTTATCTTCGGCATGGTGGGCGGCCAGATCATGCCCGTCTATGACGCCCTGCACCGCGACGGCAAGCTTCGGCACATCATCGTGGGGCACGAGCAGGGCGGCGCCCACATGGCCGAGGGCTTTGCCCGCGCCACCGGCAAGGCCGGCGTGGTCATGACCACCAGCGGCCCCGGGGCCACCAACCTGGTCACCGGCCTGGCCGACGCCATGATGGACAGCACGCCCGTGGTGGCCATCACCGGCCAGGTGCCCAGCCACCTGTTGGGCAACGACGCCTTCCAGGAAGCCGACATGCGCGGCATCACCATGCCCATCACCAAGCACAACTACCAGCTCACCAGCCCCGACCAGGTGGCCTCGGTCTTTGCCGAGGCCTTCCACATCGCGGTGAGCGGGCGCCCCGGGCCGGTCTTGATTGACCTGCCCAAGGACGTCACCGTGGCCCAGACCGAGGTGGCATCCGCCCTCGGCCCCCGCCTGGCCGGCGGCCGGGGGGCCGTGGCCAAGGGCCACCCCATGCAGATAGAGCGGGCCTTGCAGCTCATCAAGAACTGCCGCCAGCCGGTGATCCTGGCCGGCGGCGGGGTGATCCACGCCGAGGCCAGCGCCGAGTTGAAGGCCCTGGCCGAGTACCTGGACATCCCGGTGACCAGCACCCTCATGGGCCTGGGTAACTTCCCCGGCGACCACCGGTTGAGCCTGGGCATGCCCGGCATGCACGGCACCGGCTACGCCAACCTGGCCCTGTACAACAGCGACGTGCTCATCTGCGTGGGCTGCCGCCTGGACGACCGCGTCACCGGCCAGTTGGAGAGCTTCGCGCCGCAGGCCAAGCTGGTGCACATTGACGTGGACGCCAGCGAGATAAGCAAGTGCCTGCCGGCGGCGGTGCCCATCGTGGGCGACGCCAAACCGGTGCTGGCCGCCCTGCTCACGGGCGCCCAGGCCTGGGAGAGCCGGCCCGACTTCGGCGCCTGGCACAAGGTCATGGCCACCTGGCGCCAGAAGTACCCCATGGGCTACCGCGCCAAGGACGGCGTCATCCTGCCCCAGCAGGCGGTGCAGGAGATCAGCGCGGTCATGGGCGAGGAGGACATCGTGGTCACCGGCGTGGGCCAGCACCAGATGTTCACCGCCCAGTACTACACCTTCCGCCGGCCGCGCACGCTGATCACCAGCGGCGGCCTGGGCACCATGGGCTTCGGCCTGCCGGCGGCCATCGGCGCCAAGGTGGCCCGGCCCGAGCGCAGGGTGGTGTGCATTGACGGCGATGGGTCGTTCTTGATGAACGTGCAGGAGCTGTGCACGGCGGTGCGCTACCGCATACCGGTGGTGGTGGCGGTCTTGAAGAACTGCAACCTGGGCATGGTGCGCCAGTGGCAGCACATGTTCTTCGAGCAGCGCCATTCCCAGTCCGACCTGGCCTGCCCGCCCTACGACCAGGTGGCAAAAGCCTTCGGCGCCCTGGGCCGGCGGGTCGAGCGCCCCGAGGACCTCTCGCCCAGCCTGCGCTGGGCCTTCCAGGCCGCCGAGGCCCAGCAATTGCCCGTGGTCCTGGATATCATGGTGGACCCCGAGGAGGCGGTGCTGCCCATGGTGCCCGCTGGCGAGCCCAACATAAACTTCATACCCTGCCGGGTGGAGGAGCGCTGATGGAACGCCTTAATCCCATGGCCGTGCTGGTGCGCAACGAGCCCGGCGTGCTGGCCCGGGTGGCCGGGCTCCTGGCCCGGCGGGGCTTCAACATCCACAGCCTGGCCGTGGGCGAGACCGAGAGCCCCGATGTCTCGCGCATGAGCATCGTGGTCAGCGGCGACTCGGCGGTGCGCGAGCAGGCCATCAAGCAGCTCAGACGCCTGGTGGACGTCATCCGCGTCACCGACCTCACCGGCCGGCCCCACGTGGAGCGCGGCCTGGCGCTGATAAAGGTGGCGGCCCCCAGCGAGCGGCGCAGCGCCATCATCGAGCTGGCCAACATCTTCCGCGCGGCCATAACCCACGTGGACCAGGGCAGCATGATCGTGGAGGTGAGCGGCAACCGCAACAAGATAGAGGCCATGATAGACATGATGCGCCCCTTCGGCATCCTGGAGATGGTGCGCACCGGCCAGATCGTCATGGCCCGGGGCCAGGCGGCGCTGCGCGTGGCCGGCCAGTCCGTGCCCCTGGCCGGCGACGAGCCCGAGCCCGGCCAGGACGACCAAACCAACGACAACGGCATTCAATACAACTAATCACGGAGATGGATGATGAGCGCCACGGTTTACTACGAGAAAGACGCCGACCTTAGTCAACTGCAAGGCAAGAAGATATGCGTCATAGGCTATGGCAGTCAGGGCCGTGCCCACGCCCTTAACATGCACGACAGCGGCCTGACCGTCACCGTGGCCGTGCGCCCGGGCGGCAAGAGCGCCAAGCAGGCCCAGGCCGACGGCCTGCCCACCCAGCCGGTGGACCAGGCGGTCAAGGACGCCGACCTCATCGCCTTCCTGCTGCCCGACCCGGTGCAGCCGGCGGTGTACCGCCAGTTCGTGGAGCCCCTGTGCCGCCCCGGCCTGACGCTTTTGTTTGCCCACGGCTTCAACGTGCACTACGGCCAGATCGTGCCCCCGCCCGAGGTGGACGTCATCATGGTGGCCCCCAAGGGACCGGGCAAGCTGGTGCGCGACCTCTACGCCGCCGGCCAGGGCGTGCCCTGCCTGGTGGCCGTGGAGCAGGACGCCTCGGGCCAGGCCCTGGCCAAGGGCCTGGCCTATGCCTTGGCCATCGGTGGGGCGCGGGCCGGGGTGATCGAGACCAGCTTCAAGGAAGAGACCGAGACCGACCTCTTCGGCGAGCAGGCGGTGCTCTGCGGCGGCCTCAGCGCCCTCTTGAAGACCGGCTTCGAGATCCTGGTGGAGGCGGGCTACTCCCCGGAGATGGCCTACTTCGAATGCGTCAACGAGCTGAAGCTCATCATTGACCTGATCTACCAGGGCGGGCTCAGGCACATGCGCCACTACATCAGCGACACCGCCAAGTGGGGCGACATCACCTGCGGCCCCAAGGTCATTGACGAACACGTGCGCGCCAACATGAAGAAGCTCCTGGACGACATCCAGACCGGCGTCTTCGCCCGCGAGTGGGTCTTGGAGAACCAGGCCAACCGCCCGGTTTACCGCGCCCTGCTCAAACGCGAGGCCGAGCACCCCGTGGAGGAGGTGGGCGAGCGCCTGCGTTCCATGATGAAGTGGCTGGGCTAGCCTGGCCGCCCGCCGCTACCCGTCCAGGTCCGGCCGCCGGGCCGGGTCCTGGATGGGCGCTCCCAGCCGGTAATAGGCCGTGATGGTCCCGGGCGCCCATGGCGCGCATGCCCGCTTTTGGATAGACTACTTGAATGCGTGGCCATGGGCCGCATCACAAGGAGAACGCCCCCAGCATGCCAACCTTGCTCGATAAAATCTGGCAGGCCCACCTGGTGCGCCAGTCGCCGGGCCAGCCGGACCTGCTCTTTGCCGACCGCCACCTGCTGCACGAGGTCACCTCGCCCCAGGCCTTCGAAGGCCTGCGCCTGAAAGGCCGTGGCGTGCGCCGGCCCGATTTGTCCTACGCCGTGGTGGACCACGTGGTGCCCACCAGCGGGCGCGATCTGCCCTGGGCCGACCAGGTGGCCTGGACCCAGCTCCAGGCCCTGCGCGCCAACTGCCAGAAGCACGGCATCATGCTCCTGGATATCAGCGACCCGCGCCAGGGCGTGATCCATGTCTGCATGCCCGAGCTGGGCCTGACCCTGCCGGGCAACACCGTATTCTGCGGCGACAGCCACACCACTACCCACGGGGCCTTCGGGGCCCTGGCCTTTGGCATCGGCACCAGCGAGGTGGAGCACGTGCTGGCCACCCAGACCCTGCCCCAGGCCAAGCCGCGCACCCTGGCCGTGCGCCTCACGGGCCAGATGCCGCCGGGCCTGTCGGCCAAGGACCTGGTGCTCTTTATCATCGGCCAACTGGGCGTGGCCGGCGGTACCGGACACGTCATCGAGTATCTGGGCGGCGCCGTGCGCGAGATGTCCATGGAAGGGCGGCTGACCCTGTGCAACATGGCCGTGGAGTGCGGGGCGCGCGGCGGCCTGGTGGCCCCGGACGAGACCACCTTCGCCTATCTGCGCGGCCGGCCCTTCGCGCCCCAGGGCGCGGACTTTGAGCAGGCCGTGGCCCACTGGCGCACGCTTTTCAGCGATGAGGGCGCGCGCTTCGACCGCCAGGTGACGCTGGACATCAGCGGTCTGACCCCCCAGGTCACCTGGGGCACCCACCCTGGCCAGGTGATGGATATTGGCGGCAAGGTGCCCGACCCGGCCTCCTTCCGCGAGCCCGACGATCAGAAGGCGGCCCAGCGCGCCCTGGCCTACATGGGCCTTAAGCCCGGCCAGACTCTGCTAGAGGTGGCCGTGGACGTGGTCTTCATCGGCTCCTGCACCAACGGCCGCCTGGAGGACTTGGCTGCCGCCGCGGCGGTGCTTAAGGGGCGCCGGGTAGCCCCGGGGGTGCGCGTGCTGGTGGTGCCCGGCTCGGGCCAGGTCAAGGCCCAGGCCGAGGCCTTGGGCCTGAGCGAGGTTTTCATCGCCGCGGGCTGCGAGTGGCGCGATCCCGGGTGCAGCATGTGCCTGGGCATGAATCCCGATACGCTCTCGCCCGGGCAGCGCTCGGCCTCCACCAGCAACCGCAACTTCGAGGACCGCCAGGGACGCGGCGGCCGCACCCACCTGTGCTCGCCGGCCGTGGCCGCCGCCGCCCTGGCGGGACGCTTCGTGGACCCGCGCCAATACCTCTAGGAGCAACGATGCAGAAGTTCACCACCTTCACGGGCCTGGCCGCGCCCCTGGACCGGGCCAACGTGGACACCGACCAGATACTGCCCAAGCAGTTCCTCACCCGCGTGGAGCGTAGCGGCTGGGGGCAATTCGCCTTTTACAACTGGCGCCACCGCCCCGATGGCTCGCCCGACCCCGCCTTCGTGCTCAACCAGCCGCGCTATAAGGGCGCCTCCATCCTGCTGGCCCGCGAGAACTTCGGCTGTGGCAGTAGCCGCGAGCATGCGCCCTGGGCCTTGTTGGACTTCGGCTTTCGCGTGGTGATCGCGCCCAGCTTCGCGGTGATCTTCAAGAACAACTGTTTCCAGAACGGGGTGCTGCCCATCGAGCTGGAGCCTCAGATGCTGGACGAGTGGTTCCGCCGAGTGCGGGCCCAGGAGGGCTATGTCATCCAGGTGAACCTGCGGGACCAGGTGCTCACGGGTGGCGACGGCTTCGCCTGCCAGTTCGGGGTGGACCCCTTCCGCAAGCGTTGCCTGTTGGAGGGTCTGGACGATATCGGGCTGACCCTGGAAAACGAGGCGGCCATCCAGGCCCATGAGCAAACCCACCGCCAGCCTTGGCAGGCCGCCGTGGCCGGCGTAACCAAGTGAGGATGGACAGCATGCCCGCTAAACCCTATCAGGTGGCGGTGATCGGCGGCGACGGCATCGGCCCCGAGGTGGTGGCCGCCGCGCTCCAGTTGCTCCAGGCCACGGGCGTGGCCTTTGACTTCCGCGCCTACCCGGCTGGCGACGACTGCCTGGCCGCCACCGGCGTGGCCTTGCCCGCCGAGACCCTGCAAGGCGCCCTGGCCGCCGACGCGGTGCTCTTCGGCGCGGCGGGCAACACGGCGGCCGACGTGATCCTGCGCCTGCGCGCCGAGCTGGGCACCTTTGTCAACTTAAGGCCGGCCAAAGCCTACGCCGGCGTGGACTGCCTGCGCCCGGCCACCGACATGATGATCGTGCGCGAAAACACCGAGTGCATTTATGCCGGCCACGAGAACGTGCTCACGCCAGAGGTGACCATCGCCACCCGGGTCATCACCGTGGCGGCCAGCGAGCGCATCGCCCGCTTTGCCCTGGATTGGGCCGGCCGGCACGGCAGGAGCAAGGTCACGGCGGTGCACAAGGCCAACGTGCTGCGCAAAAGCGACGGCCTGTTCCTGGCCTGCTGCCGCCGCGTGGCCCCGGAGTATCCGGCGCTGAAATACGAGGAGGCCCTGGTGGACTCGGTGGCCATGCGCATGGTGCTGGACCCCACCCAGTTCCAGGTCATCGTAACCACCAACCTCTTTGGCGACATTCTCTCCGACCTGGCCGCCGGGCTCATCGGCGGGCTGGGCCTGTGCCCCAGCGCCAACCTGGGGCCAGCGCACGCCCTGTTCGAGCCGGTGCACGGTTCCGCGCCGGACATCGCCGGCCAGGGGTTGGCCAACCCCACGGCGGCCATCCTGTGCGGGGCCATGCTGCTCCGGCATCTGGGCGAGGAGCGGGCCGCGGCGCGGGTGGAGAAGGCCATGGAGCAATGCCTGGCCAGCCGCGAAACCACCGCCGACCTGGGCGGCAAGCTCTCCACCAGCGAGGCCGCCCAGGCGGTCATCAAGAGACTAGGCTAGGAGGTACCCATGCCCCAGCGGATGGCAAAATCCCTTGGTCGCCGGCTGGCCCTGTGCGCCCTGGCCCTGTGGGCCGCGTTGCTGTGGGGCTGCGCCCACGGCTCCCTGGAGGGCGAGGGCGAGGTCACGCTCTTCCAGGTCTCCACCATAGACGCCCTGATGGAGGGTGCCTTTCAGGGGCAGGTGAGCGTGGGCCGTCTGGCCAGGCAGGGCGATCTGGGCATCGGCACCTTTCACGCCCTGGATGGCGAAATGGTGATCCTGGAGGGGCGCGTCTATCAGGTCAGGGCCGACGGCAAGGTCCGCCTGGCCGACCCGGACCTGACCACGCCCTTTGCCAATGTGGTGCGCTTCCGGCCCCAACGGGTCATACAGTTGCAGGGCGAGATGAGCCTGGATGAGCTTTGCCGGGCCTTGGACCAGGCCTTGCCCAGCCCCAACCTGTTGTACGCGGTGCGTCTGGACGGGGCCTTCGCCTACCTGAAGGCCCGCAGCGTGCCGGCCCAGGAGCGCCCCTATCCCAAGCTGGTGGAAGTGGTCAAGCGCCAGAGCGTCTTCGAGTTCCGGCAGGTCCAGGGCACCGTGCTGGGCTTCCGCTGCCCGGAGTTCGTCAAGGGCGTTAACGTGCCCGGCTGGCACCTGCACTTCCTCGATCAGACTCGCAACGCCGGTGGCCACGTGCTGGAGCTGCGGATCAAGGACCCCCGGGTGGAGGTGGTCACGGTCAACCGCTTCGTGATGGTGCTGCCCACCGGGGGCGAGTTCATGCACAGCGACCTGGTCACCGACAAGGCCGCGGACCTGCATACGGTGGAGAAGGGGCGCTGAGGTCCCTGAATGCGGTGGTGAACCGGGGCTGAGGCTGGAGGAGGGGTTGGCGGCCTGGCCGCCGGCAGCTACTTTTGCTGCTTGCGCAGGCGCCAGGCCTCGGAGATGTAGGCCGCGGCCACCACCAGGCCAGCCAGCACCAGTACGATGAACCAGTCGGTGGACTTGCCTTTGGGCGTAAAGAAGAAGTGGGTCAGCGCCCAACCGCCCAAGAAACCCACCAATGCCCTCATGATGAACACGATTATGGATTTGTTCATGCCCGCGCTACCCCGTGGGTTGTGGTTGGGCCTTTTTTACCATGAGCGGCGCCCCAGGTAAACGCGCATTTGCCCAGGCAGGGCCCCGGGGGTTTCATGGCCATTGACCCTTGCCCACGGGGCGTGTAACTTGGTGCCTAGGGCGCCCGTCTCGCCCATTATGAGGTTTAAGCTGATGACCCCAGAGCCCAGCGACCGCCCCCAGAGCCCCGGCGGGGACGATTTTGACACCACCACCCAGTTGTGGGACCGCATCGCCGACGACATCGCCCGCCAGGGCGCGCCCTGCCTGGAGACCGTGGAGGCCCTGGTGGACGAGGCCTGCCACCGCCCGCCCCGGCCGCAAGAACCCCAATCGCAGCAGGACTGAGCCTGCCATGGCGCCCGGCCCTCATACCACCCTCGCGGGGAGGTAGCCCGTGGATTGGATGGAGCACTACCGCCAGCGCCGGCAGGACGCCGCCAAGGCCTTGGGCCTGCTGCGCTCGGGCAGCAGGATTTTCCTGGGCTCGGGCTGCGGCGAGCCTCGCCACCTGGTGCGCTCCCTGGCCGAGCACGCCTCCAAGCTGGCCGACGTGGAGGTGATCCACGTCTTGAGCGTGGCACACGACGACTACACCGACTCCCGCTACGCGGCCAGCTTCCGCCCCAAGAAGTTCTTTGTGGCCGCCGGCGGCCGCCAGGCCGTGCAGGAGGGCCGGGCCGATTACGTGCCCCTGTATCTTAGCGACGTGCCCCGCCTGATGCGCGAGGGCCGGCTGACCATAGACGCCGCGCTGGTGCAGGTGGCCCCGCCCAACGAGCACGGCTTCGTCTCCCTGGGGGTGGCCGTGGACGTGGTCAGCGAGGCCATGCAATGCGCCCGGGTGGTGATCGCCCAGGTCAACCCCCGCATGCCCTGCACCCACGGCGACACCTTCGTGCACGTAGCCGAGTTGGACGCCATCGTGGAGTACGACGAGCCCCTGATCCCCTTCAGCACGCCAGAGCCCGACCAGGTGCAGCGCAAGGTGGCCCAGCACGTGGCCAAGCTCATCAAGGACGGCTCCACCATTCACTGCGGCCTGGGCCGGCTGCCCCAGGCGGTGCTGGGCGAGCTTTTCGATAAGAAGGACCTGGGCGTGCACACCGACGTGCTCACCGACGCCTATGTGGACCTGGTGGAGGCCGGGGTCATCACCGGCGAGAAGAAGACCTTTTACCCCAAGAAAATCGTGGCCTCCTACTGCCTGGGCGGGGAGCGCCTCTTTAGCTTCGTGCACAACAACCCCCGGGTCGAGATGTACCCGGTGCGACTGACCAACGACGTGGCCAATATCGCCAAGAATGAGCGCATGGTCACGGTGCACGAGGCCGTGGAGGTGGACCTCACGGGCCAAGTCTGCTCTGACGCCGTGGGCGGACGGGTGTACTCCGGCCTGGGCGGCATGGTGGATTTTTTGCGCGGAGCGGCGTTAAGCAACGACGGGCTCAGCGTGGTGGTGCTGACCAGCCTGCGCCACGATGGCACCAGCCGCATCCGCCCCTCCTTGAGCGAGGGCGCCGGCGTGGGCGTGACCCGGGCTGGCGTGCGCACCATCGTCACCGAGTACGGCGTGGCCTATCTGCACGGCCTGTCCTTGAGCGAGCGGGCCATGGCCCTGATTGACATCGCCCACCCCAACCACCGCGACGAGCTCCTCACGGCGGCGCGCGAGCTGGGCCTCATCAGCTCCGCCCAGGTACAGGCGCCCTTGTTCACCGGCGTCTATCCCGAGCAGTACGAGCGGGTCATGACCCTCAAGGACGGCAGCCAGGTGCTCATCCGGCCGGTGAAGCCCACCGACGAGCGCCTGGTGCAGGAGTTCTTCTACTCCATGAGCGACCGCGAGGTCTACTACCGCTTCCTGCACACCATCAAGGCCTTCCCGCGCAAGGACATGCAACGCATGGTCAACGTGGACTACCACCGCGAGATGCCGGTGGTGGCCGTGAGCGGCAAGCTGGGGCAGGAGGAGGTGGCCGGGGTGGCGCGCTACATCCTGGGGCACGAGGACCAGCCCGAGGTGGACTTCGCGGTCAAGGAGGGCTTCCAGGGCAAGGGCCTGGGCCGGGCCATGATGAACACCCTGGTGGAGATCGCCCAGGGCCGCGGCTTCACGGGCCTGAACGCCTACGTCATGCCCGACAACCAGGCCTCGCTGCGAATCCTCTACAGCCTGGGCTACGCGGTCACCGGCCTGGTGAGCCAGGGCGTGATCGAGATGACCATCCACTTCGATCAGCCGGTGAGCGAGCCCAGCGTCAAGCTGAGCTACGACCTGGGCGGCCACGGCCCGGAGCGCGAGGAGCCCCTGGCGGCCCTGTGATGGCGGCTTAGTTCCCTTCTCTCCACCCGCCTTCCAGCGGGGTAGACGCTGCTGGTCTGCCAGCACGCGGCATATCCGCCGCGCGGATGCCTGGCCGAAATGCCCACGGACACACCAATGCCCCCGCGGCGCCCGCCAGGGGCGTCCTCCGGTCCCTCATGGGTGTTCACAGCATCTGGGGAGATTCAGGACGTCGCTCGTTCCTTGTGATAAGGGCCGCCGCCGGGGGGACCAAGCCGCGTCCCCTGATCGCCAGTGGGATCAGCCGTGGTGCTCCCGGCCCTGGACTTGGGTCATCCCCTGGCGGCGGCCCTGTGGTGGACACCGCCGCGCTAGGCCGTCAGGCTGATGCTGCCACCGCTTTGGCTGCCACTGAGCAGGCCTGCCAGGCCGCTGTTCTGGCTCTCCTGGTACCTGGACAGGCCGTAGTTGGCCAGCAGGCTGGCCAATAGCTCGCTCAGGCTGTTGCCGCTGTCGCTGGTGGTGCCGGTGAGGCTCTCGGCCAGGGTGGAGGAGCCGGAGGCCTGGGCCATGCCCTGCCCGCCCGCGCCCGGGGGCGGCCCGGGAGGGGGACCCTGGGCCTCCATGGCCGAGACGAAATCCTCCTGGCTCAGGCTGCCGGCGCCGCTGGAGTCCAGGCGGCTCCACATCTGGGCGGCCTGCTCCTCGCTGACGTCGTCGGGGCGGCCCGCCAGGAACTCCTCCTGGCTGATGGAGCCGTCGCCGTCGGTGTCCAACTGGCTGAAGAGCTCGCTGGCGTCGGGGGGTGCCTGTCCGGCCCCACCCTCCTGCCCAGCCTGGGACATGCCCATGCCGCCGGGCGGCGGAGGTGGCGGCGCCATCTGGCCCATGAGTGCGATGAGCTCGGAGTCGCTGAGCTTGCTGTCGCCGTCGCTGTCGGCCTGGCTGAGCACGCTCTGCTCCACCCCGATCTCGTCGGCGCTCAGGCTGCCGTCGCCATCGCTGTCCATCTCCTCCATCATGCGGCCGGCCATCTTCTTGGCCATCTCCGACTGGCCGGTTTGGGAAACCGACCGCGTTTGCAGTGAGTAGCTGTAGCTACTACTGCCCAAGCCAGATATGTTCATGGCTTTTCTCCTTCCCGCGAATGTTGTTATCCAGCTAGGTAATCCTTTAGGCCCTTATTAGGTTTTCATGGCGGCACCTCCCGCGTGAGAGGGAGAAATGGCGCCCCCACGGGGGTGCAGGAGGAGTGCCGCGCGATGCCAATTTTTTTGAGCCTATGTTGGTTGTTTTTGGGCTTAGGTGCCCTGGCGGGGCCGGCCGGCGGCGGGGCTAGGCAATTATTTCCCCCCCGGCGTTTTAGGCGGCCGGCATTGCTGGTTCGCTGGGGTGGATCATGGGTGTCCGCCAGGCCAGGGCGGCCAGGCCAGGCGCGCTTAAGAGCGGCGCGGTGGCTACCAGATCAGCTCTTGAGTCAGACGGTGATTGGTCAGTGGCGCCAGGTCGCGGTAGAGGATGGTCATGCTCTGGTTGGCGTGGCCCAGTTGCGTCTGCACGTAGCGCAGATCGTCGGTCTTGGCCAGCAGGAAGGCCGAGTAGAAATGGCGGGCCTTGCGCAGGGAGCAAGGCCAGGCCAGGCGCGCGGCCTCGGCGGCCTTGCGGAAGCTGAAGCAAAGCGCGGCGGTGCTATAGGGCCTGCCGCCGCGCCCGGGCAGCAACAGCTCCTGGGGGCTCAATTGCTCGCCCCAGGTAATTTCGCGCACACGCAGGTAATCCTGGATGTGCTCGGCCAGCCTGGGTCCCAGGTGCACCACCCGGTGCCGGCGTCCGCCGGCGCGCCGCACCATCAAGAGAGGCCGTGGGCCGGCGCCCTGGAAGTCCCCCACCCGCAGCCAGGCGATCTCGCTGGCCCGCAGGCCACCGGCGCAGGCCAGGTGCACCATCAGGTAGCGGGTCAACCAGACCTTGCGGCCATGGGCCAGGTCAGACTTGGCCAGCCGTTTGCAGGTGAGCAGGAGGGCCTCCACCTCCTCAGGGGTCAAGAGCTTGTCCTGGGTGATCTGATAGGGCTCGCTGGTCAACGCGCCGTCCCTGGCGATGGTTGAACACGGATAACGTCCATCCTGGACAAGGGCAGTATGGGCCAGACCAGGCCCGGGAGGTTTGAGCTGCCGGTAAAACATTTGTAAAAACTTTGTAAATTTTGGGGGAAACAGAGCTCGCGGCCCTATAGTTGCCTTGCGGGCCAGGGATGGTTGAGGTGACGGCCAGTATACTTATCGTGGACGACGACGCCAAGCTGCGCGCCCTCTTGGGCGAATACCTGGCGGGCTACGGCTATGGCATCTCCCACCTGGATGACGGCCAAAGGCTGTTGCAGACCCTTGAGCAGGCCCCACCTGATTTGATCGTGCTGGACGTGATGCTGCCCCGGGACGACGGTCTGGACCTGCTGCGCCGCCTGCGCCAGGTTTCCGCCGTGCCGGTGATAATGCTCACGGCCAGGGGCGAGGAGGCTGACCGCATCGTGGGCCTGGAGCTGGGTGCCGACGACTACCTGGGCAAACCCTTCAACCCCCGCGAGCTGCTGGCCCGCATCCGGGCGGTGCTGCGGCGGCGCCAAGGGGCCGCCGGCCCGGTCAGCCCCCCGCCGCGGCCAGCCCTGCTGCGCGCCGGAGGCCTGGAGCTGAATCCGGCGCGGCGCCTGCTCAAGCTCCAGGGAACCAGCCTGGAGCTGTCGCTGACCGAAACCAAGGTGCTGGAGGCCTTGATGAGCCACCCCAACCAGGTCCTGAGCCGCGACCAACTGCTCAACATGGCCCGGGGCCGCGAGATGATGGCCTTTGACCGCAGCATTGACGTGCACATCAGCAACCTGCGCGGCAAGCTCAAGCCCTTCGCGCCCTTCAGGCACCTCATCAAGACCGTGTGGGGCGCGGGCTACATGTTCGTGGAGAACCGATGAGGCCCCTGGGCCTGTACCCCAAGATATTGCTCTCCTTCCTGGTGCTGCTCCTCTTGGTGCAGGCCCTGATGTTCGGCAGCTTCCTGCTATTGGACGACCATCCGCCGCCTGGCCAACTGGACTCCCACCTGCGGGGCCTGGCCATTTTCTCCCAGAAATTGGCCCAGCAGGCCCTGGCGGGGCCGGAGGCCAGCCACCAGCCAACTCCAGAGCCCCTGGGCGCCCTTACCCGGGAGCTGGCCCAGATCACCCATGGCCAGGCCTGGGTGCGGGCGGGGGGGACCACCCTGGCCCAGTCCTTTGCCGGGCCGCCGCCCGAGATCGGCCCGCCCCCGGATCCGGGAGGTTCCCGCGAAGGCTTTTCGATCAGCCTGGTGCCGCCCCGCCAGGTGCTCATCGCCATGCCCCTGGAGGCCCCCGCCCCGCCGGGGGCCAGTCTGTTGCTACTCTTGGCCCATCCGCCCGGCCCGCCCCCGCCACACCGTCTTTTCCTGGTCCGCCTGGCCCTGGTCTGCCTGCTGGTGGCCCTGCTGGTCATCCCAGTGTCGCGGCTCATAGCCCGGCCCATCCGGCAACTGCGCCGCTCGGCCCTGATGATAGCTGACGGCGACCTGAACCACCGCGCCCAGGTGGCCACCCATGACGAGATCGGCGAGCTGGCCCGGGCCTTGAACCACATGACCGACCGCCTGCAACAGATGGTCCTGGCCAGCCGGGAGCTCCTGGCCTATGTGTCCCATGAGCTGCGCAGCCCCCTGGCTCGCCTGGCCGTGGCCGGACAACTGCTGGCCGACGGTCTGGCCACCGCCCCCCAGCGGGATTCCCTGCGCCACCTGGAGAACATCCGCGAGGAAATCGGGCGCATGGACGGCCTGCTGGCCAGGATTTTGCTACTGTCGCGCTTTGATTTACACGAAAGCCCGCTGAAGCGCGAGAACTTGGACCTAGCCCGGTTGCTGGCGGGCCTGGCCGAGAGATGGCGGCCCTGGCTGGCCCACCGCGGCCTGCAATTGGACCTGGACCTGCCGGGCTCGGCGCCGGTGATGGGCGACCCCCAGGCCCTGGACTCGGCGTTGGCCAACCTAATGGACAACGTGGCCAAGCACTCCCTGCCCCGCGGCCAGGTCACCCTGGGCCTGGCCCGGGACGGCCAGGCCTGGAGCCTGACCCTGAGCAACCCCTGCCCTCCCCTGGACGGCGCCGAGCTGGAGGCCATCTTCCAGCCCTTCCACCGGGGCCAGGCCGCCGGCCAGGGCTCGGGCCTGGGCCTGGCCCTCTGCCGGCGCATCATGGAGGCCCACGGGGGCGGCCTGGCCGCGCGCTACCAGGCCCCCTACCTGGTGCTGGAGGCAACCCTGCCCGCCGCCTGAATCTCAATATAATTACGCAAGTTGTCTGGCAAGGTTGATGCCTGGGCCGGCTTTTTCCGGGGCCAGGCCGGCCACCCTTGACAGCCTATGTAACAGGTGCTACATTAATAGCAACTGTTACGAGGTTGACCGTGGGCACCCATTCCTGGCTGTTGTTCTTCCACACCCTTCCGGCCAAGCCGGTGGCCGCGCGCATGAAAGTCTGGCGGCGGCTGGCCCGGGCCGGCGCCTTGCACCTCAAGGGCTCGGTCTACCTGCTGCCCCACGGCGAGGAGCACCATGAGCTCTTGACCTGGCTGACCCAGGAGATCGAAACCCTGGGCGGCCAGGCTGATTTCGTCAGCGTGCCGCGCACGGCCACCCTGGCTTCCCCTGACCTGGTGGCCCTGTTCAATCAGGCCCGGGGCCAAGCCTACCGGGCCTTGCAACCAGAGATGGAGGCCCTGCAGAGGGCGCTCTCCGCCCCGCCGGAGCGTCTGGACCAGGAGGCGCTCAAGCGGCTGGCCGGCCAAGTGCGGCGCCTGCGCGAGCAGCATCGCGAGCTGTCGGAGGTGGACTTCTTCGGCGCCGCCCAGGGCGCCGAGCTGGCCCAGGTCCTGACCAGCCTGGAGGAGCGCCTGGCCGCCCTGAAGACCAAGGGAGCAAGCGAGAGCGCCAAACCGGTCCGCCCCACGGTCACCTCTCGGCGCCGCCAGGAATACCAAGGCCGCCTGTGGGTCACGCGGCCCCGGCCCTTCGTGGACCGCATGGCCTCGGCCTGGCTGATAAGGCGCTTCATAGACCCCCAGGCCCGCTTCGGCTTCACCGCCCAGGACCAGCCCCTGCCGCCGGGGGCCGTGGGCTTCGACAGGCAGGGCGGGGAGTTCAGCCACCTGGGCGACTGGTGCAGCTTCGAGGTGCTCATCAAGGCCTTCGGCCTCAAGGACAAGGCCTTGCGGCGCCTGGCTGGCATCGTGCACGAGATGGACCTGCGCGACGGCAAGTTCAACGCCCCCCAGGCCCGGGGCACCGAGGAGATACTTCGCGGGGTATTGCGCACGGCCCAAGACGATCAGGAGGCCCTGGAAAAGGGCATGAATGTCTTGGAAATGCTCTACGCCTCGCTGACCTGACAACAACAAAAGGAGCACCCCATGCCTCCCGTACCCAAGCATTGCCTGAGCAGCCAGCAGCGGACCGGTCAGGACTGCCGCGCCCTGCACGAGTGGATTGACAACGACCCGGCCCACAAGGCCGCCCGCCATGACCTGACCCGGGTGCTGGCCCTATCCCAGGAGGCCGAGGCGCTCTTCGGGGCCGGGGCTGGCCAGGAATTGCTGTGGCACCTGCTGGACGACCTGAGGGCCAAGATCGGCCACGCCCTGCCCGAGGGGCCGGAAGCCGTGAACGCCGCCTTGGTCCAGTTGGGCCTCAAGTAAAGGATGCCGACATGGACAAGCTCATACGCAAGGAAGACGTGGCCCTGCTCGAGAGCCAGGGCATGAACGAGGAGGACCTGGCCCACTCCATCAAGGTGGCCGAGAAGGCCCTGGAGATAGCCCGGCGCACCGGCAAGGATCTGGACCTGGACCTGGTGGCCCGGGGGGCGCTCTTGCACGACCTGGGCAAGACCCAGACCCACGACATCCCCCACGGCCGCCTGGGCGCCGAACTGGGGCGCAGGCTGGGCCTGCCCGAGGAGGTCTGCCTGGTGATGGAGAAGCACATCCGGGGCGGGCTCACCGCGCCGGAGGCCGTCGAGCTGGGCCTGCCAGTGAAGGACTACACCCTGCATCGGCTGGAGGAGCGCGTCATCATCTACGCTGACCGCCTGGTGGACATCATCAGCGATCCGGCGGGCATCGTGCAAAGCGAGGCCGAGGCCGAGGAGCGTTTCGAGGAGATACTGCGCGCCTACCCGCGCTACGGCAAGAACCAGATCACCCTGGAGCGCTACCTGGGCTACCACGCCGAGATACAGGGGCCGACGGCCTGACGATGAACCTCAGCCCCTTCCTGCTGCTGTGCGGCGCCGGGCTGTTGGCCATCTTCAGCTCCACCATCTCCAAAAGCCCGGTGCTGCCCCTTTTCGCCACCCACCTGGGCGCCGACCCGGCCGGCGTGGGCCTGGTGGCGGCGGTCTCGGCCTTCAGCGGCGTGGCCATCAGCCTGCCGGCCGGCCTGCTCTCTGACCGCCTGGGCCGGCGGCGCATGCTGCTCTTCTCGGCCCTGGTCTTCGCCAGCGCGCCCTTTCTCTATCTGGCGGTGACCCAGATATGGCAGCTCATGCTGGTGCGCCTGTACCACGGACTGGCCACGGCCATCTTCATTCCCGTGGCCATGGCCCTCGTGGCCGATTTGCATGAAGGCGCGCGGGGCGAGAAGATCGGCTGGTTCTCCACGGCCACCCTGCTGGGACGCTTCGTGGCGCCCATCAGCGGCGGCGCCATCCTGGCGGCCCTGGCCACCGACCCCGGAGCCGGCTTCAACGCCGTGTACCTGGTCTGCGGCCTGGCCGGGGTCCTGACCCTGCTCCTGGCCTGGCGGCTGCCGCGCGCCGGGCAAAGGCACGCCGCCGCCCAGTCCTGGCCGGATACCTGGGCCGCCTTCCGTCTGGTCATGGCCAACCGCGTCATCGTCATCACCAGCCTGGCCGAAGCGGCGGTGCTGTTTGCCTACGGCACCTTCGAGGTCTTCCTGCCCCTCTACGCCATCGGCCTGGGCCTGGGACCAGGAGAGGTGGGGGTGTTCCTCTCGGCCCAGGTCATTACCCTGGCCTTGAGCAAACCTCTGCTGGGCCGCTTCTCCGACCGTCACGGCCGGCCGCCGCAGGTTTTCGCCGGCCTCTTGCTGGGCGCGGCCTGCCTGGGCCTCTACCCCTGGCTGCAATCCTTCTGGGGCCTGCTGGCCATGAGCGTAATGTTCGGGCTGAGCCTGTCGGTGGTCACCTCGGCCTCGGCGGCCTTCATCGCCGACCAGTGCCACGGCAAAGGCCGGGGCTCGGCCATGGGCCTGCTGGGCTCCATCATGGACCTGGGGCACACTTCCGGGCCGCTGCTGGGCGGCATCGCCGCCGTTTGGCTGGGCCTGTCCACCGCCTTCTGGCTGGCGGCCCTGGTCATGGCCCTGATGGCTCTGGTCTTCGCGGGAGTGGCCGGGCTGAGAGCACGGGAAAAGGTCTGTTGAGCCCGCCTGGCGCATGGCCAGTAACCATGGGGCGTTGGGGAGTATGACGGAAGGGGCCTGGCGGCTATCTTCTCACAGGCCCAGGCGCTGCACCGAGTGCACGCCCTTGACCTTCTTCAGCTCGGCCACCACCTGGCGTAGCTGCTCGGCGCTGTGCACCTGGATAAGGAAGGTGGCCAGGCCCTTGTGATCCTCCACCCGCACCTCAGCCTCCAGGATGTTGATGTCGCGCACCTTGAGCGCTCCGGCCAGATCGGCCAGCACCCCGGCCCGGTCGCCGCTTTCCACGCGGATGCGCACCGGACGCACCTGGTCCTCGGGCACGTCCCACTCCACCTCCACCCGCCGCTCGGGCTCCACCCGGGCCAGGTGGGGGCAGCCCGCCTCGTGCACGCTCACCCCCCGGCCCCGGGTGATATAGCCGCCAATGGCGTCGCCGGGCAGGGGGTTGCAGCACTTGGCGAAGCGTACCAGCACATCGTCCACGCCCTTGACCTTGATACCTTCGTGGGGCTTTTTGCGCAGGCGCTCCAGGGAGCGGGCCAAAAGCCCCGGCTTGCGTTCCTCCTTCTCGGGCCGGGGAGCCACGCGGTTTACCACCTGGCGGGGGCTGATCTTGCCGTAGGAGATGGCCGCCAGCAGATGGTCTGAGTCCTTGAAGGAAAAATCAGCCAGCACCGGCTCCAGCTTGCCCTCGCGCAGCATCTGGTTCAGCGTCAGGTTCTGCTTGCGCAGCTCGCGGTCCAATAGCTCCTTGCCCAGGCTCACGGCCCGGCTGCGCTCGGACTCGCGCACAAAGGACCGCACCTTGGAGCGCGCCCGGCTAGAGACCACGAACTTGAGCCAGTCCTTGCTGGGCACATGGTTGGACTGGGTAATGATCTCCACCTGATCGCCGGTGGCCAGTTCGTGGCGCAGGGGCACCATGCGGCCGTTGACCTTGGCGCCCACGCACTTGTTGCCCACCTCGGTGTGGATGGCGTAGGCGAAGTCCACCGGCGTGGCCCCCCGGGGCAGCTCCTTGACCTCGCCGGTGGGGGTGAAGACGAAGATCTCCTCGGGGTAGAGGTCCATGCGCAGGGAGTGCAGAAACTCCGAGGGGTCCTCCATGTCGCGCTGCCACTCCAGCAAGCGCCGAAGCCAGGAGAAGCGCTTCTCCTCGGCCTCGTCGCCGCCGCCCTGCTCCTTGTACTGCCAGTGGGCGGCGATGCCCTCCTCGGCGATGCGGTGCATCTCCTCGGTGCGAATCTGCACCTCCATGCGCTGGCCCATGGGCCCCACCACCGAGGTGTGCAGGGACTGGTACATGTTGGGCTTGGGCATGCCGATGTAGTCGCGGAAGCGCCCCGGGATGGGCTTCCACAGGTTGTGGATCACCCCCAGGGCGTCGTAGCAGTCCTTGACCGTGGGCACGATGACCCGGAAGGCGATGAGGTCGTACAGGTCGTCAATGCCCACGTTGCGGCGCAGCATCTTCTGGTAGATGCTGAAAAAGTGCTTGGGCCGCCCGCTGACCGCGCACTCGATGCCGTGCTCGGTCATGGCCTGTTTGATGTTGTCCTTGACCGTGGCGATGAAGGCCTGGCGCTCGTTCTTGCGGGTGGCCACGCCTTCGTTGATCTGCTGGTATACCTGGGGCTCCAGGTAAAAGAAAGCCAGGTCCTCCAGCTCGGCCTGCCAGCGGCGTATGCCCAGGCGGTGGGCCATGGGGGCGTAGATGTCGCGGGTCTCCAGGGCCACGGTGCGCTGCTTCTCGGGGGGCATGAAGCCCAGGGTGCGCATGTTGTGCAGGCGGTCGGCCAGCTTGATCAGAAGCACCCGTATGTCGCTGGCCATGGCCAGGATCATCTTGCGCAGGCTCTCGGCCTGGCGGGCGGTCTGGGAGGTGGCGGCCAGCAGGTTGATCTTGGTCACGCCGTCCACCAGGGCGGCCACCTCCGGCCCCAGGAGCTGGGTTATCTGCTCATGGGTGGCGCTGGTATCCTCCACGGTGTCGTGCAGCAGGGCCGCGCAGATGCTTGCCACGTCCAGGTGCATCTCGGCCATCAGCGCGGACACGGCCAGGGGGTGGCTCAGGTAGGGCTCGCCGGACTTGCGCAGTTGGCCGGCGTGCACCTTGGCCGAAAAGACGTAGGCCTTCATGATGGCGCCCACGTCAGCCCCGGGGTTGTACTCCTTGACCGCGTCTATGATCTCGTTGATGCGCTGCATGGGCGCTATAAAAGGCCTCGGCTTCCGCGGCTTAGGGTTGCAGTTTCTTGATCCACCCAGCGGTGCTGATGACCTGGCTGAAACGCATGGCCTGGGTCACCAGAATGGCCCGGTGCAGCTCCTCGGCGGTGACGGAGCCGGCCTGGTTCTTGATGGCCAGGGTGCCGGTGGCGTCGCGTAGAAACTCCACCGCCAGGCCCCGGTGGAAGGCCTGGCGGGCGGTGGTGTCGCAGCACATCTGGGTCATGTAGCCGCTGATGGCCACGGTCTTGACGCCGCGCTGTTTGAGCCAGTCCTCCAGGCCGGTGCCGGTGAAGGCGCCGGGCAGGTGCTTGGCCAATAGCAGGTCATGGGGACGGCGGGCCACCTCGGGGTGCAGCTCCCAGCCCGGCGAGCCTAAAGCGAAGACCGGCGAGCCGGCGGGGGTGGCGTGCTGCACCACCACCACGGGCACCCCATGGGCCTGGGCGGCGTCCATGGCCCGCAGGATGTTCTCCAGGCTGCCAGCCGGATGCGTCACCGGCATCAGCCCGCTGAAATACTCGTTCTGCACGTCTATGACCAACAACGCCCGGTCCATTAAGCCCCCCTTTCCGGTCCCTTACCCTAGAGGCTCTGTCCGCCGCCCTCGCGCACCAGGCGCGTAACGGCGGCCACCGCCTCGTTCAATGGTAGCATCTCCACCTGGCCCGAGGCACGGTGCTTCAGCTCCACCTGGCCGTTCTTGAGCCCCTTCTCGCCCACCACCAGGCGGTAGGGGATGCCCAAGAGGTCGCCGTCCTTGAACTTGACGCCGGGGCGCAGGTCGCGGTCGTCCAGGAGCACGTCCACACCGGCGGCCCGCAGCTCCTGGTACAGACGCTGGCCCTCGTCCCAGGCCTGGCCGCTGGTGCTCATGGGCAGCACCGCCACCGAAAACGGCGCGATGGCCAGGGGCAAGATGATACCGTTCGAGTCGTTGCCCTGCTCGATGGCCGCGGCCACGATGCGGCTGACCCCGATGCCGTAGCAGCCCATGACGATGGGCTTGGAGTTGCCCTCGGCGTCCAGGTAGTTGGCGCCCAGGGCCTGGCTGTACTTGGTGCCCAGGCGGAAGATGTGCCCCACCTCGATGCCCCGGTCCAGGTTGATGGTGCCACCGGCGCAGCGGGGGCAGGGGTCGCCGACCACCACCGAGCGCAGGTCGGCCTGGCGAGCGGCGGGCACGTCGCGCCCCAGGTGCAGGCCGGTCAGGTGGGTGTCGGCCTGGTTGGCGCCCACCACCAGCGCGGCCTCGCGGTAAAGCTCCTGGTCGGCCCAGATGGGTATCTTGAGCCCCAGCGGCCCGGAGAAACCCAGGGGTCCGCCGGTGACCTGGGCGATCACCTCCGGGCTGGCCAGGAACACCTCGTTGGCATTGAGCAGGTTCTTGAACTTGATCTCGTTGAGCTCGCGGTCGCCGCGCACGCACGCCGCCACGGGCTGGCCGTCGGCCAGGTAGATGAGCGTCTTGGCCACCGCCCGGGCTTCCACCCCCAGGAATTTGGCTACCGCCTCCACGGTATGAGTCCCTGGCGTGGCCACCGAGGCCACCGCCTGGCCGGGCTGGGCGGGCTCTCCGGGGGGCAACACCACCTCGGCCTTCTCCACGTTGGCGCCGTAGTCGCAAGCCGTGCAACTGGCGATGTCGTCCTCTCCCGTGGCGGCCAGCACCATGAACTCGTGGCTGAAGGAGCCGCCGATGCTGCCGGTGTCGGCCTCCACGGCCCTATAGCGCAGGCCCAGGCGGTCAAACACGGCGCGATAGGCGGCGTGCATCTGGCGGTAGCTCTCGGCGCTGGTTTCCTCGTCCACGTCAAAGGAGTAGGCGTCCTTCATCAGGAACTCGCGGGCGCGCATGATGCCGAATCGCGGGCGTATCTCGTCGCGGAACTTGGTCTGCACCTGGTAGAGATTAAGAGGCATGTCCCGGTAGGAGCGCACCTCGCGGCGCACCAGGTCGGTGATGACCTCCTCGTGGGTGGGGGCCAGGCAGAAGCCGTGGTCGTGGCGGTCCATGAAGCGAAGAAGCTCCTTGCCGTAGTGCTCCCAGCGCCCCGACTCCTGCCACAACTCGGCCGGCTGCACCCCGGGCATGAGCATCTCCTGGGCCCCGGCCTTGTCCATCTCCTGGCGCACGATGGCCTCCACCTTGCGCAAGACACGATAGCCCAGAGGCAGCCAGGTGTAGATGCCGGCGGCCAGCTTGCGTATGAAGCCGGCGCGCAGCATGAGCTGATGGGAGATGACCTCGGCCTCGGCGGGGGTTTCCTTGAGGGTGGGGATGAGGGTGCGGGAGAAAAGCATGTTTGGTCCTTATCATCCAATAAAGTTCAAACTATGTGTGAGCTGGCTTGGCCCAAGATCACCAGCCTGGTTCGCATCATGCAATCAGAAAAAAGCCGTCATTGCGAGCGCCGCGAAGCAATCTTCCGTTTCGCTCTTTCCTCATGTGGTTGCGCATAAGAACGAAACGGAAGATTGCCACGTCGCTTCGCTCCTCGCAATGACACCTTCTCTATATTGTATTCCCTGAACCAGCCGAGCCCTCGGCGGCCCACTGGGCTTCCACCTTCCTGACCTCTTCCATCAGCGCGGCCAGCAAATCAGCCTCGGCCACCTTCTTGACCACCTGGCCCTTGGCGAAGATGACCCCCTGGCCGCGCCCGCCCGCCAGGCCCACATCGGCGTGGGCCGCCTCGCCGGGTCCGTTGACCACGCAGCCCATGATGGCCACGGTCAGCGGGGCCTTGACCCTGGCCAGCTCCTTTTCGGCGGCCTCCAGGAGCGGTATCAGCTCGATCTCGGTGCGGCCGCAGGTAGGGCAGGAGATGATCTCCACGCCGCGCTGCCTGAGGCCGCAGGCCCTGAGCAGGTGCCAGGCCACCTCCACCTCGCGCACCGGGTCGGCGGTGAGGCTCACGCGCAGGGTGTCACCCAGGCCCTCCAAGAGTAGCGCGCCGATGCCCACGGAGCTTTTCACGGTGCCGGCCAGGAGCCCGCCGGCCTCGGTGACGCCCAGGTGCAGGGGGTAGCCGCACTGTTGGGCGAAAAGCCGGTAGGCGGCGATGGTGTCAAGCACGCTGCTGGACTTGAGGCTCACCTTGATCTGGCCGAAGCCCAGGTCCTCCAGCAGGCGGGCCTGACGCAAGGCGGCCTGCACGATGGCCGCCGGGGTGGGGCCGCCGTGGGCGGCCAGCAAATCCTTGGGCAGGGAGCCGGAGTTGGCCCCCACGCGGATGGGCACGCCGTGCGTCTTGGCGGCCTCCACCACCCGGCGCACGGCGGCATCGCCCCCGATGTTGCCGGGGTTGATGCGCAGGCTAGCGGCGCCGTTTTCCACGGCCGCCACGGCGAGCGCGGCGTCAAAGTGGATGTCGGCGATGACCGGCAGGGGGCTCGAGGCGGTTATCTGCTTGAAGGCCAGGGCCGCCTCCAGGTCGGGCACGGCGCAGCGCACCACCTCGCAGCCGGCCACGGCCAGGCGTTCTATCTGGGCCAGCGTGGCCGCCGCGTCGCGGGTGTCGGTGCTGGTCATGGACTGCACAATCACCGGCGCGCCACCGCCGATGGGCACCTGGCCTATGTGGATGCGGCGGGTCTGGCTGCGGTCGAAAGGCATAAGGCTCCCGTGGGGCTGGGATAATCTGGATTGCTTGTACCGCTGGCCGGGCCGGCTGTCAATGCGGGATGGCGGGCAAGGGATGGCTTTCTCCGGCACACCCCTAGACGCGGACCTCCACCACCTCCATGCCCCGGGCCAAGAGCAGGGCCGTGAGCACCCCCTGGGCCGGGCCGGGCCGGGGGTTGCGCCCCAGGGGGTCATGAGCGCAAGAGGGCGAGCGGTCCTTGAGATAGGCCCGGGTGACGCCAGCGGCCAGTGCGCGTTCCAGCACCGCCTGGGCGCCGGCGATGAAGGCGGCGCTTACGTCCAGGCCCTCCATGGTCAGCACCCGGGCGCGTCCGGCCAGCACGTCCAGGCCCTCGCGGCCAGGGTTGGCATCCACGATGCGCGCCGGCGGCCGGGGCACGGTCAGCCCGCCCAGCACCTCCGGGCACAGGGCCAGCACGTCATTTGAGGGCAATTGGGCCAGCCAGGACGGCACGGCCAGCACCCGGCCGTCGTAGCGGGTGGCTTGGCCCAGCAGGCAGGCCGAGACCAGGATCATGCCCGCCCCAAAAAAACCGCGCTTTTTTGGGGGCCCCGGAAGAGCACCCCAAGCAAACTGCGTTTGCTTGGGGACCCCGGAGATGGCTCGCCTAATGCGAACACACCGGCACGGTTAGCGATCAAATGAACTCCACCGCCGGCTGATTGTCCTTGCGCTTGGCCATCTCGCCCACCAGGTAGGAGGGGTGGCCCATGGCCTCCAGGCGCTGGATGACCTCGCTGGCCTGGCCGGCCGGCACCACCACCATCATGCCCAGCCCTGAGTTGAAGGTGCGCAGCATCTCCATCTCGTCCAGCTTGGCGGCCTGCCGCAGGAAGTGGAAGATGGGCGGCACCGGCCAGGAGCCCCGCCGGACCACGGCCTTGAGCGAGGCCGGCAGCACCCGGGGCAGGTTCTCCACGATGCCGCCGCCGGTGATATGGGCCACGGCGTGCAGGCTGAAGTTGCGCCGCAGGTTCAAGATGGCCTCGGTGTATATCTTGGTGGGGGTGAGCAGCACCGGCCCCAAGGGGCCGCCCAGGTCGTCCACCTGGGAGTCCACGGTCAGCCCCAGTTGGTCGAAGCAGATGCGCCGCACCAGGGAGTAGCCGTTGCTGTGCAGGCCGCTGCTGGCCAGGCCCACCACGGCGCAGCCGGCGTGCATGCCCGAGCCGCCCATGATCTCGTTGCGGTCCACCACGCCCACCGCGAACCCGGCCAGGTCATATTCCCCGGGAGGGTAGAAGCCGGGCATCTCCGCCGTCTCTCCGCCGATGAGGGCGCATTTGGCCTGGCGGCAGCCCTCCACGATGCCGGCCACGATCTGTTCGGCCTGGCCCAGGCGCAGCTCGCCGGTGGAGATGTAGTCCAGCATGAACAGGGGCCGCGCCCCGCAGACCACGATGTCGTTGACGCACATGGCCACCAGGTCAATGCCCACGGTGTCGTGCTTGTCCATCAGAAAGGCGATCTTGAGCTTGGTGCCCACGCCGTCGGTGGAGCTGACCAGCACCGGCTGGGGGTAGCGCTCGGTGTTCAGGGCCACCAGGCCCGAGAAGCCGCCCAGGTCGGTCAGCACCGAGGAATTGTGGGTCGAGCGCACCATCTGGCTGATGTTCTTGACGAATTGGTTGCCCTTCTCGATATCTACCCCGGCCTCGCGGTACTGGTCCTTGCCGGTCATGGCCCATGATCTCCTTGAAGATGCGTTGATGCTGGCGTGAGTACGGCTACTCTAGCAGAAAAGCCCCCACCCGCAAATCCGTCCGCCCCGCCGGCCTCTCTAGGTGTGTGTCGGAGAAAGCCATCCATGGCTTTCTCCTCTTGGCGCTTGCCAAAAGTAAATTTTGGCAAGCTTTCTAAATCAGGCCAAATTATCATTTGGCCTGATTTCGGGCGGGCCGTCCATGGCCCGCCTAGCCGCCGATGGGCAGGGTCAGCAGGGGCGCGTGGGCCGGCGGATTGCCCGACTGCAAGGCCAGCAATGTACTAAGGAATGAGAAGACCAACTTGGAGCGCAGGTCCGAGTCGGCGATGTAGTACCAGCCATCGCGGTAGGGCACGGACACCATGGCCCCGGCCGGTCTATGATCCGCGTAGCGCACCTCGAAGAAATCCTTGATATATGGGTATGGGTCCACCATCTGGCCGCCATGGTCCAGGGGCACCTGGCTGGCCGCGCTGGCGCCTTGCTGCCCAGGGGGCACCTCCACGCCCTGGCCCAGGTAGTCCAGCACCTCGCGCATGGAGCGCATGCGGAATGGCAAATCCACGTAGCGGTGGTCCCTGCCGAAGGTGTCGCCCAACAGCGAGGTCTCGATCAGGCGGAAGGCCAGAATCTCCTGGCCCGACTTGAGACGCAGGGGGCGGTAGGGCACGCCCAGCAGCCCGGCCATCTCCTGGGCTTCCTGGGCGCCCACGAAGCGCAGGGCCATGACCAATTGAGGCCCCTTGTCCTTGGGCTCCTCCTTGGCCTCCTCCTTGGCGGGCTCCTTGGCCTTGTCGGCGCCCTTTGCCTTGGCCTTTTCCTGCTTGGGTTTTTCTTTTTCCTTGGCCTTCTCCTCGGGCACCACGTGGGCGATGTCCAAATCGCCACGGGTGCGCATGAGGCTGGCCAGGTGGCAAAAACGGCGGAAGGCCTCCAGACGCTGTGGGTTTATGGGCCGGTTGGGCGACTGGTTCTCCAACTGACCCACGCGGTCCAGCACGCAGCGCAGCAGTATCTCAAGATGGGTGTTGGCCCGAAAAAGCACCATGAAGCGCTGGCCGTCAATCTCCGAGAGGATCTCCTGGGTGTATTTCTGCCCGTCCATGGGCGTGTAGGTCACGGTGGGGGTTTCGGAGAGGGTGGTGCCCAGGGGGAACTGCTGGGTGGCGGGATTGGTGTTGAAGATGGCCCCGGCGCTAACGGAATAGGAAAAGGACGAGGCGATGGTGCCCACCTGCATGAACAGGGGGTGCTCCAGGTACTTCATGCGCACCAGGTTGAGCAAGAGTTGCTCGCTGTTGGAGCGCTGGGCCGTGATGTTGTAGTCCAGGCGGTTGACGCGCATGGTGGCCGGCCCCAGGCCGCAGCCCGCCACGCCCAGCGAAGCGGCCAGCAGACACCCCAGCCCCCACCTCGCCCTCCGTGACCTCATGGCTCGCTCCCTCTGGCTAATTCTGGCCCGGTGTTAGCCGCCCTAATACCCCGCCGGCGGGACCGTGTTGTGACATATCCTATCTGATAGCAAATCACCCCCGCCGGGTCCACGCCTTTCTGGACGGCCCGGCTGGGCCATGGGTTGACATCCGGGGCCAAAACAGGGCATGACTCAAACGAACGGGTGAAAAAGGAGAAGGCCTTGGAACCCTACGTCGCGCCCTTCCCCCTGCCCGAGCTGGCCCAATCCCTCTCCACCCTGCCCGGCGTGGGTCCGGCCACGGCCCAGGCCCTGGCCGAGCGCGGCCTGCGCACCTGGGGCGACGCCCTGTTCTTCTTTCCCCTGCGCTACGAGGACCGCCGCAGCCTTACCCCCATGCGCGCCCTGGCCCCGGGGCAGCGGGCGGTGGTGCGAGGCAAGGTGCTGGCCAGCGGCCCCTGGGGCCGGCGCCGCCAGACTTGGCGCCTGGTGCTGGCCGATCACGGCGCCCGCATCACCTGCCTGTGGTTCAACTTCCGCAAGGCCCAGATGGAGGCCTATGTAAAAGGCCGCGAGTTGATCCTGGTGGGCGGGGTGGAAAAAGACAAGGCCGGCGGCCTCTTGATGGCCCACCCCCTGGTCTTTGACCCCGCCGACGCCGAGGCCAACCCCGCCCTGGGCCGCGTGGTGGCCATCTACCCCGAGGTGGAGGGCGTGGCCGGGGCCAAGCTGCAACGCATCATGCAGGAGCTGGTGGAGCGGGCCGCGCCCCATCTGCCCGACTTTCTCTGGGGGCTCCTGCCGCCCGAGCTGTACCCCCAGCCGGCGGGCCAGGCCCTCCTGGCCGCCCACCAGCCCGGCCCCCAGGCCCAGGGCGACGACCTGGACCCCGACAGCGGCCCCTGGCTCAGGGGCTTGGCGGTCAACGAGCTGCTGTACTTCGAGTTGGGCCTGGCCTTGAAGCGCCGCCAGCGGGAGGCCGCCCCCGGACGCCCCCTGGCCCCGCCAGGCGATCTGCTGCGCAGGTACCTGGAAGGCTTGGCCTTTAAGCTCACCCCCGGCCAGCAGGCCGCGTGCGCGGCCATCCGCGCCGACCTGGGCCAAAGCCACCCCATGGGCCGGCTGCTCTGTGGCGACGTGGGCACCGGCAAGACCGTGGTGGCCGTGGCCGCGGCCCTACTGGCCGCCGAGGCGGGGGTGCAGGCCGCCTTCATGGCCCCCACCGAGGTGCTGGCCCAGCAGCACCACGCCAACCTCTGCCGCGATCTGAAACCCCTGGGCGTCAGGGTGGCCCTGGCCCTGGGCTCCATGAACGGCGCGGCCAAGCGCCAGGTGCGCCAGGCCGCCGCCCAGGAGGCCGACCTGGTGGTGGGCACCCACGCCCTGTTGGGCGAGGCCCTGCGCTTCAAGGACCTGGGCCTGGTGATTATTGACGAGCAGCAGCGCTTCGGCGTGCACCAGCGCCTCAAGCTGGCGGCCAAGGGCAACTCCCAGGCCGCGCCCCACCTGCTGGTGCTCACGGCCACGCCCATTCCCCGCACCCTGGCCCTGGCCCTGGCCGGCCACCTGGAGATCAGCGACCTGCCCCAGCGCCCCCACGGCCAGCCCAAGGTGACGACCACCGTGGTGCCCTACGACCAGCGCCGCCAGGCCGTGGAGGCCATCAGCCAGGTCCTGGCCAAGGGCCAGCGGGTCTACGTCATCTGCCCCCTGGTGGAGGCCTCCGAGGCCATCGAGGCCCAGGACGTGGTGCAGACCCATGGCCGCCTGGCTGGCTACTTCCCCCAGGTACGCGTGGGGCTTCTTCACGGGCGCATGGACGCCGAGGCCCAGCAGGCCGCGCTCAACGATTTCAAGAGCGGGGCCACGCCCCTGTTGGTGGCCACCACGGTGGTGGAGGTGGGCGTGGACGTGCCCGAGGCCACGCTGATGGTCATCCTGGCCGCCGAGCGCTTCGGCCTGAGCCAACTGCACCAACTGCGGGGCCGGGTGGGCCGGGGCAGCGAGCCCGGCGCCTGCCTGCTGGTGGCCGGCCCCAACCCCGGCGATTTGGCGAGCGAGCGCCTCAAGGTGCTGGCCTCCACCCAGGACGGCCTGGCCGTGGCCGAGGCCGACCTGCACCTGCGCGGCCCGGGCGAGGCCCTGGGCGCCCGCCAGTCGGGCCTGCCGCCCTTCAAGGTGGCCCGCTGGACCCGCGACGCCGCCCTGGTGCCGCCCCTCAGGGAGATCATCGCCGGCTGGCTGGCCAGCGACCCAGACATGGCCGAGCCCCGCCTCAGGGCCGTCAAGGACGAGACCATCCGCCGCTGGGGCCGCCGCCTGGGCCTGGTGGAGGCCGGCTGATAACGCTTTATATTGCGCCTGGTTGTCCTGATTGAGCACAATCAGCTTGCAGCATGTGACCAGGCCTTAACCCAGCAATACCTTGGAGGGGACACTATGCGCTCTCGCCTCATACCGGCCCTGGCTGGCCTCGTGCTCCTGGTCTGCGCCCTGGCCCCCTGCCCACCGGCCAGCGCCAAGGACGTGGCCGGCGCCAAGGACCACCCCCTGGTCTCGCGCTACGCCGGCTCCAGCATCATCGGCTTTGAGGGCCGCGACTTCACCTCCCTGGCCCTGGTCCTGGGACCGCAGACCTCGGACCCGGCCACGGGCGGGCCCGTGGTGGCCCAGACCCAGCGAGTGGAAGGCAAGCTCACCCGCCTGCTCTATGTCTCGCCCGCTGAGCGCTCCAGCCTGGAGGTGGCGCGCAATTATCAAGACGCCCTGACCCAGGCGGGCTTTGAGGTGCTCTATCAGTGCGGCTATGACCAGTGCGGCCAGCGCCTGGCCGCCTATCTCTACCCCCTGGAGGCCCGGCTGAGGAACAGCGGCCAGGTCAGCGAGTATGCCCTGGAGTTCCCCCGCGCCCAGCAGTTCCTCACCGCCAAGCTGAGCCGGCCCCAGGGCGACGTGTACCTCATGGTCTACACGGCGGTCTGCGGCATCAACAACTTCAAGGAGACCTACAACCACCCCGTCACCCTGTTGCAGATCATCGAGACCAAGCCCATGGCCACGGGCATGGTCAAGGTGGACGCTTTAGCCATGGCCAAGGACATCGCCCAAAAGGGCAGCGTGGCGGTGTATGGCATCTACTTTGACCACGACAAGGCCGAGGTGAAGCCCGAGTCAGCCGAGGCCCTGCAAGAAATCGCCAAGCTCTTGCAGGCCCAGCCGGCGCTCAAGGTGTATCTGGTGGGGCACACCGACAACGTGGGCGCCCTGGGCTACAACCTTGACCTGAGCCAGCGCCGGGCCGAGGCCGTGGTCAAGGCCCTGGCCAGCCGCCACGGCATCGCCGCCGCCCGGCTCACCCCCAAGGGCGTGGGGCCGCTGGCGCCGGTGGCCACCAACCAGGCCGAGGAGGGCCGGGCCAAGAACCGCCGCGTGGAGTTGGTGGCGCAGTAGGAAGGCGCGGGCGCGGGCCGGTCCCCGGGGGATGGCCCGCGCCGCGTGAAGATCATATTCCAATTTAAAATCACACTGATCGCTTAAGCTGGCTTTGTTCCCTCTCCCCCCACTGGGGGGAGAGGGTCAGGGTGAGGGGGGTGACTCAAGAGCCCCCTCACCCCGCCCTCTCCCCCATGGGAATGGGGGAGAGGGGGAAATATGGCGCTCCTGTGCCCTGAATCGCAGGCTAAGCTCGACGCCTGACATGGATTTAGTCTTAGACCTGGCTGGCCAGCCGGGCCGCGGCCATCCTGAAGCGGGCGATGGCCTGGGGGCTGGTGTTGCAAAGGTTGATGGGGCCGCCCAGGTGCACATAGGTGCCGTCCAGGAACTGGTAGGTGCCCCCGCAGGCGCAGGGCCCCGCATCCTCGCCGTGGATGTGGATGGTCTCGTCGCTGATGAACACGCTGGAACGGCAGACGTCGCCGCACTTGTTGCATATGGCCGGTATCTTTGGCATGGCGCCCTCCTGGGTGGAAGCACGGAAGCGCCACCCGGGGCGGGTGGCCTAGCCAGAAGATAGGGATTGGAGAGGCGAGGGGCAAGGGGGAAGAGAAAGAGGTTGGGGAAAGGGGGCGGGGCTGGTTCAGGCTTTGGGTGGCCTGGGGCAATTTGTGGCTGGGTCGCGTGGCGAGAAGAGGTCTTTTGTGAGGCTCTCGAAAACCTCGATAGCCATGGTAATCTGGCTGGGGAAGGACCTCTTGTGCCTTCGGCACCCGGACAACAACGAGTTGTTGTCCGGGCCGCCCGCGCTGCTCCTAACCTTTTTCGTTCGAATTTGGCGATTCAACCACCGGCAAAGTATTTTTATATTTTTTCATCTGCATTCTGACAAAATCGTGAACGATATGTGGCAGTTCTTCAACTACCATAAAAGTTTCCTTAGAATCAAACATCTCCATCATAAAAGGACTACGAACAATACTTATGCTGGCTCTAAGCATATTTGTCAGTCGCGCAACTATTTTCCAGTCCCGGTTCTCCGCCGCAAAATTAATCCGAACAGCTATTTCATATAGCCAAGGCACTTCATTTCTAAATGTGCTTAAGAAAATCATTAATCCTAGAAATGGCTCGTCTCCCATCTTGCCCATGTGAAGCATTTCTTCCAGCATGGTAGGATGAAAACGCCGCATTCTTCTTGAACGATCTGGGGCATCAATTGACTGACTGATACGACCTTCAATCCTAGAAGGAAGATCGAGAAACATTACTTTAATCTCTTCAAATAGTTTTGCGGTAACTGAGCTATCTATTTGTTTCTGCGACCTTGTCTTAGGAACATCTGAAGATGCTTGGGCAGATTCAACACTTTTTTTAAACAACTGTACTTGGGAAAGTACTATATCTCTAGCTGGCTCCGCGTTAGGGATCCTGGCCACGAGTTGCATTACAAGTGAAGTTATAGATTCATCATCATCATCACAGTTTTGAAACTGGGCAAAAGGCCCACTACTTGCTTCCTCAAGTGTAATTCCTAGTGCAATGCCATGCACTGGCGTACTTAATTTGCCTTTTGCCACACCTGCTTCATACAATATCCAGGGACGACCGATACTGTTAGGCGTAAGTAGACATACAACATCAGAGGCTTTTTCAAGCTTGGACATTATCTCGGGGAACCACTCAACACCATACTCAATTCCTTGAGTGCCTTTCTTGTCTGACGATCTAAATGATTTAAGAACACCAGCGCTTACGCTACTAAGTAGTTTACTAAAAGCTTCAGCAAGAACGGCGTCCCTGGTATCATGGCTGATAAAGATTAACGGGTTTCTTTCACGCTGAGTAATAGTTGGGTTTTGTTCCTCTGACACTTATTATCTCCATTTTGCTAGTAATCACGTCTGCATATTCCGTAGCTGAGCGTAGATGAACTACCGGCCTTGCCTGGGTTATTCAAAATCCTTAGCCCGTGGCCAGTGGTGTAGGCAGATTAACGCCTCCCCCGACGAGTAATCTACATTAGCATTGTCGGCCTTTTCAAGCCATAATCCTTTCCCCAACTCTTCTCTTCATCTCACCCACTGTCCGGCCCGCGCCAAAAACCTCATCCCCCATGGTACGCTTGACTTCCCGCCCATGGGCCACCACCATATTGGCAGTCACGCGAGGGAGCACCCCATGCCGCGCACCCCCATACACCCAGGCGAGATTCTTGGCGAGGAACTGGCCGAGCTGAGCCTCAGCGCCACCCAATTGGCCCGGGCCATCCACGTGCCCGCCAACCGGGTCAGCCAGATACTGGCCGGCAAGCGCGCCATCTCGGCGGACACGGCCCTGCGCCTGGGCCGCTGGTTCGGCACCGGCCCGCAACTGTGGCTAAACCTGCAAAAGGCCTACCAACTGGACCTGGCCACCTTGCAGGCCGGCCCGGATATCGAGGCCATCGTGCCCCTGCGTCACCCCGCGCCGGGCCAGTCCCCCACCCTTCCCTGATTCTTCTCTTTCCCCCTGCCCCGGCCCCACAAAAAACCCGGCCGCCCCTCTCGGAGCGGCCGGGCCTTGCTCTTCTCTCGTCTTGGCGCGGGGCTACTTCAGCTTGGCCAGGCCGTCCGCCAGGCGGTCCATGCCCTTGGCGATCAGCTCCATGGAGGTAGCGAAGGAAAAGCGCACGCAGGAATCCTCGCCAAAGGCCACGCCGGGCACCGTGGCGATGTGGGAGTGCTCCAGCAGGTAGTCGGACAGCTCCAGCGAGCCCGCGATGACCGTGTCGCCAAACTTCTTGCCAAAATAGGCCGACAGGTTGGGGAAGACGTAGAAGGCCCCGCCGGGCTCGGAGCAGGTCACGCCGGGCATGGCCCGCAGGCGGCCCAGGATGTAGGCCAGGCGCTTCTCGAATTCCACGCGCATCTTCTCCACCTCGTCCTGGGGGCCGGTCAGCGCGGTGAGCGCCGCCTTCTGGGAGATGGAGGTGGGGTTGCTGGTGGACTGGCTCTGAATCTTGGCGCAGGCCTTGATGAGCGGCGCCGGCCCGGCCATGTAGCCGATGCGCCAGCCGGTCATGGCGTAGGCCTTGGACACGCCGTTGAGCGTGCAGGTGTGCTGGAATATCTTGTCGCCCAGGCTGGCCGTGGAGACAAACTTGCGCCCGCCAAAGAGAATGGGCTCGTACATCTCATCGCTGACGATGATGATGCCGTTATCGGCGCAAAGCTGGGCCAGGGGCCGAAGCTCCTCGGCGCTGTACACCGAGCCCGTGGGGTTGCTGGGCGAGTTGATGAAGATGGCCTTGGTCTTCTTGGTGATGGCCTTGGTCAGGTCGGCGATGTTGAGCTTGAAGTCGTCGGCCTCGCGGGTGGGCACGATCACCGGCACGCCGCCGGCCAGGATGACCATGGGCGGGTAGCTGACCCAATAGGGCGCCGGCACGATGACCTCGTCGCCGTCGTTCAAGAGGGCCTGCATCAAGAGATAGCTGGAGTGCTTGCCGCCCACGTTGATGATGACCTGGTCGGTGCTGTAGTCCAGGCCGTTGTCGCGTTTGAACTTCTCGGCCACGGCTTTCTTGAGTTCCGGCATGCCGTCGGCGGCGGTGTAGCCGTGGAAGCCCTGGTCAATGGCCTCCTTGGCGGCCGCGCAGATGTGGGCCGGGGTGCGAAAGTCGGGTTCGCCCACGCCGAAGCTGATGACGTCAACGCCGGCGGCCTTGAGGCTCTTGGCCTTGGCGTCCACGGCCAGGGTGGGAGAGGGCTGGATGCTCATTACGCGACGGGCAAGTTCCATGGCTGCTCCTGCCTCCAGGGGCCAACAGGCCTCCCGGGGATGGGGGGATAATGAGACACAAAGGGCGGTGGATTCAATACCCGTAAGCCACGGGTTTGTCAAGCGGCCCAGCCGCCGGGCGGCCTACTCGCCGGTGATCTCGAAGGCGGGGGTGGCGAACTCCTGCTCGGCGGCCTCGGGGTCGGGGGCGTTGAAGATGACCAGGTTGCGCAGGTGCATGTAGGTCTCGGCGTCCATGGAGACGAAGTCAATGGCCGTGCCCTGGCGGTCCGCGCGGATGATGCGCCCCTCCATGTGCAGCACGGGCGCGTTCTCGTCCTCGCCCACCAGGTGCACGGTCAGGGTGCAGCCCTGGCCGGCCTTGAGGGGCAGGTCCCCCACCAGGTACAGGCCCTTGTGGCTCAGGTCGCGGCTCTCCACGTCCACCAGGCGCGCGCCGGTGGTCTGTACATCCACCTTGGTGCGGAAGTTCACGCGGGTGCGGCGGCGGCGGTTGGAGGCGTCCATGTGCTACCTCGGGCATGGGTTGGCTGGCGTGCCTAGCCTTTTAATATAGCAAAAGGGCCTGTTGACCACAAGGCATGGCCAGCCCTTTGCGGGCCCGCCGCGCCATCAAAGCCATGGCTGGCCCGGCGGGCCTGTTGGTATAATGCCTCTCATGATCGCCGCCGTGCTGCAAATGAACTCCGGGCCGCGGCCCCAGGCCAACCTGGAGCAGGCCGCCGGCCTGCTGGCCCAGGCCGCAAGCCAGGGCGCCAGGCTGGCGGTGCTGCCCGAGCATTTCGGCCTCTTGTTGCCCGAGGGCCAGCCGCCGCCGTCTCCCGAGCCCCTGGCCGGCCCCACGGCGGCCTTCCTGGCCGGCCAGGCCCGCCAGCACCGCCTGTGGATATTGGGCGGCTCCTTTGCCCAGCGGGGGGCCGGGGACCGGCTGTACAACACCTCGCTGCTGGTGGATGACCAGGGCCGCGTGCGCGCCCATTACCAGAAGATACATCTCTTTGACCTGGGCCTGCCCGGCCAGCAGGCGCTGACCGAGTCGCGCCACTACAGCCCGGGCCGGCGCCTGGTGGTGGCCCACACCCCCCTGGGGCGCCTGGGGCTGTCCATCTGCTTTGACCTGCGCTTCCCCGAGCTGTACCGCCGCCTGCGGCTCAAGGGGGCTGAGGTGCTGGCGGCGCCCAGCGCCTTCACCGCCGCCACCGGCCGCGACCACTGGGAGCTGTTGGTGCGCGCCCGCGCCCTGGAGAACCAGTGCTATATGCTGGCCGCCGCCCAGTGGGGCCAGCACGCGCCCGGCCGGGCCAGCCACGGCCAGGCCATGATCGTGGACCCCTGGGGCCGGGTGCTGGCCCAGTGCCCGGACGGCGTGGGCCTGGCCTGCGCCGAGGTGCGCGGCCAGCGCGTGGAGCGGGTGCGCACATTGATGGACACCGCCAGCCTGGCCCGTCTGTTGCCCAGTGCCTGGAAAAAGAGGAACGCATGAGCGAAAGCGAGCGCCCCAGCATCTTCACCAACAAGGTAGGCCGCTGGTTCTTCGCGGTCTGCATCCTGTTTACCATCTACCTGGCCTACCGCCTGGTGGAGCCCTTCCTCATCCCCATCTTCATGGCCGTGGTGCTGGTGGTGGTGGCCGGGCCTTTCTACAACCTTATCCTGCGCCTGGTGGGCGGGCGGCCGGCCCTGGCCTCGGGGCTGACCTGCCTATCGCTCTCGGCGTTGATCGCCCTGCCCTTCTTCTTGCTGGTGGGAGTGATAACCAGCCAGGCCCTGGACCTCTACAACACCGTCAGCCACCTGCTCAGCGGCGATCAACTGGAGAAGATATTTCACCAGGGCATGGGCCGTCTCACCCCCTACATGGACCAAATAGAGAAGACCCTGGGCTTCAACCAGAGCGATCTGCTGAAGCAGGCCGGCGAGCTGGTGCGCCAGGTCAGCAATTTCCTCTACGCCAACCTGGCCAACCTGGTCAAGGGCTTCACCAGCGTGGTCATCGGCTTCGCGCTCTTGTTGTTCGTGTCCTTCTACCTGTTCATGGACGGCGGTCAGATGGCCGACCAAGCCTTTGCCCTGTCGCCCCTGCCGCCCGAGCTCAACCAGCGCATGCGCGACGACGTACTGGCCTCCCTGCGCTCCACCCTCAAGGGCACGGTGGTGCTCTCCATGATTCAAGGCTTGGCCGGTGGGCTGGGCTTCTGGGTCTTCGGGGTGCCCAACGCCCTGTTCTGGGGCACGGTGATGGTCTTCTCCTCGGTGGTGCCCCTGGTGGGCACGGCCCTGGTGTGGCTGCCGGCGGGCATCTACCTGTTGGTGCTGGGCAATGTGGGCCAGGCCGTGGGCATGATGGTCTGGTGCGAGGTGGCGGGCCTGGTCTGCGACAACATCCTGCGGCCCCGGCTCCTGGGCGGCAAGGGCAAGGTGCACCCCCTGCTGACCTTCTTCAGCGTGCTGGGAGGCCTTAGCCTCTTCGGCATGGTGGGGCTGATCTTGGGGCCCTTGGTGCTGGCCATCATGCTCTCGCTGTTGGACGTGTACCAGCGCTACTTCCTGGAGCCGCCGCCGGCCTTGTGCCAGCCGCCCGCCGATTCGTCTGACCCGCCACCATCATCCGGGTTATCATAAAAAAAGCTTCACCCACCGCAGCGGGAGTTGTTTGCCATGAAAGACGTCTTGGCCATCATCATGGCCGGGGGCAAGGGTGAGCGGCTCTCGCCGCTGACCCAGGACCGCTCCAAACCCTCGGTGCCATTCGGTGGCATCTACCGCCTCATAGACATCACCTTGAGTAATTGCGTAAACAGCAGCATCTACAAAATCATCACCCTGCCGCAATACAAGAGCCAGTCCCTGGTGGACCACCTGGAGGCCGGCTGGAACATCTTCTCCTACGACCTGGGGCACTACCTGCGCATCGCCAGCCCCCAGATGCGCCTGGGCGAGCACTGGTACCAGGGCACCGCCGACTCGGTGCGCCAGAACATGAACCTCCTGGAGCGCGACCCATCCATAAACCACGTGCTCATACTCAGCGGCGACCACGTCTACAAGATGGACTACTCGCTGTTTAGGCGCTACCACCAGGACCAGGACGCCGACGTGACCATCAGCGTCATCGAGGTGGACCGCAAGGTGGCGGCCAAGACCTACGGCGTGGTGGAGGTGGACGAGGACTACAACGTGGTGGCCTTCCACGAAAAGCCCGAGGAGCCGGTGTGCATGCCCGGCTCCCCCACCCACACCCTGGCCAGCATGGGCATCTACTACTTCAAGAAGTCTGTGATGATGGAGGTCCTCAAGGGCGAGGAAAAGGACTTCGGCAACGACATCATCCCGGCCATGGTGGGCAAGCGCCGCATAAAGGCCTATCCCTACCGCCAGAAGAACGTGCTCTCCGACTACACCTTTGTCACCCAGCCCGACGGCAAGCGCCTGCGGGTGCACCAGGACAAGGTCAAGGACGCCGGCTACTGGCGCGACGTGGGCAACCTGGACTCCTACTGGAACGCCAACATGGACCTGTGCGGCGTGGACCCCTACTTCAACCTCTACGGCGAGTTGTGGCCCATCCGCACCCATCTGCGCCAGTTCCCGCCGGCCAAGTTCATCTTCCAGGGCGAGCGCGAGGACCCGCCTCGGGTGGGCAAGGCCCTGGACTCCCTGGTGGGCCTGGGCTGCATCATCAGCGGCGTGGTGCGCACATCAGTGCTCTCCACCAACGTGGTGGTGCGCTCCTACGCCCAGGTGGACGAGAGCGTGATCCTGGACGACGTGGTGGTGGGCCGGCGCTGCCGCATCAAGAAGGCCATCATAGACAAGCACAACAACATCCCCGACGACACCCGCATCGGCTACGACCCCGTGGAGGACCGCAAGCACTTCACGGTCAGCGAGCGGGGGATAACCGTGATACCAAAGGGGTTTTTTAGGGGGGAGTAGGCCACCTGTTACATTTATGGAGGCGGGTATAAATTGGCAAATGTCGTGGTGGACGGGAAATTTTACCATGCGTAAGCCCTGCAAAATATAGCCAGGATTGATACAGAAAGGGGATGGACAATGAAAGATAAGGAAGATAAGGAGGATAAGCCTGCTCGTATTACATTAGATGACTATAAAAAAGTATTCGATAATGAACCTAGTAGCTCAATAATTACTGGAAAATCCAAGCGAGAACTGGCGTATAATTTTGCACTTGATATTAGGAAGTTCGAAATAGAATTGTATTGGAAAATGGCTGGATATTTTTAGACTTTTATTGCGGCTGCTTTAGCCGGGTTCATGATAGTGCAAAAGGACAATAGCCAGGAATCACAATATCTTGCTTTAGTTATTAGCTGTGTTGGGCTGGTGTTTTCCTTTGCGTGGCATTGTGTCAACAAGGGCAGCAAACAATGGCAAGAAAATTGGGAGAACCACGTGGATTTGCTCGAAGACGAGGTGGTTGGCCCTCTGTATAAGGTTGTTATATCGCGGCCAGATTTCGTAACGAAATGGTACAGCCCTAAGGGTGCATGGGGGCGCTTTTGTTGGATAGTCGCTGGTCCTGCAAAATTATCTGTTTCAAAAATTAGCCAGATAGTAAGTTTATTTGTAGTAATATTATGGATTACGCTTGTGATTCATATATTGCCACTTTTTGATTCTAATGCTCCGGTGAATTGGAAGTATGTAATCATTGTAGGGATTGCTGTCGGTACGTGCGGACTGTTTATTGCTTGTGGCAGAACGGACAAAGAAAACTATAACGATCTGGGTGCTACATTGCGTAAGACGACAATTAAAGAGCCCAACAAGTAGCCGGTTCTCAGTACTGTAAGTTGGTTGCGCGAAGCGTAACCCAACATCTTTAATTTCGCGTTGTCCTAAAAAAAAGAACGAAGCGGGAGATTGCTTCGCTTCGCTCGCAATGACAGCCGTCACTAGATTTTGTGCACACCCAACTGCCTGCTTTGATGAGTTATCTTCCCTTCCCTGATCCTGTCCCCAGACAAAAAGGCAGGCCCCCGCGCGGGCCCGCCTTTCACTTTTCCCTACCTCCTACTCTTACTTCTCCGCCTTGAGCCGCTCGCCCACCATCTGCGCCGCCTTCTCGCCCGAGAGCAGCATGCCGCCAAACACCGGCCCCATGCGGTAGGAGCCGAAGGTAGCGTTGGAGCACATGCCGGCCGTGAAGACCCCGGGGAAGGCCTCGCGGGTGTTGTCCAGGGTGTGGCTCTCGGCTACTTCGGCCCACAGCGAGCGCTCGCCCACCACCTCTCCCGTCTTGGTGAACAGGCTGGCGTCCACCTTGCGGGCGATTGTACGCACCACCTCGGCGGCGTGGCCGGTGGCGTCTATGGTGTAGCGGGCGCGGATGGTGAGCGGGTCCACGTGCAGCTTGGCCATCTCCACGGCAGACCAGTTGATGACCAGGCCCACCACCCGGTGGTCGCGCACCATCACGTCCTCCACGCTGACCAGGTTGAAGATTGTCAGGCCGGCCTGGCAGGCCTGGCTGCACAGGGTGCTGGCGCAGAGCACGCTGTCGGCGGTGTGGTAGCTCGGCTCAAACTGGCGGGTGGCCACGCCCATCTCGTCGAGAATGCGCTTGGCCTCCTGTTGCACCACGATCTCGTTGAACATCATGCCGCCGCCCCACATGCCCCCGCCGATAGAGAGCTTGCGCTCGAACAGCGCCGTCTTGTAGCCGGCCTGGGCCAGCTTGTAGCCAGCCACCAGCCCCGCCGGGCCGCCGCCCACGATTGCCGCGTCCACCTCCAGGTGGCTTTGCAGCTTGTCCATGTAGCGTTCGATGATGGCCCGGGTGATGATCGTTTCGTCCAGCATGACATGCCTTTCCGCCGGCCCTGTAAGCAACGGGGCCGGCCTCCGCATGGGAAACCGGCCCCAGCCCCCTAGGGGGCCTGACGAATGCTTCCCTGCGTTGGAATTACCCAACAGGTTCGAGGGGTCAACGCCCGACCATCGGGCGTACTCTCAGCCGTTGCCAGCTCCCCCAGCAATATTTGGACAGATCAGGCCCTCGGCGCGGCGAAGGCCCTCTCATCGGGGTAAGTCTTACTCTGGCACACGGGCGGCTGTCAATGGCCTTCTGCCGGAGGCCACCGCCCAGCCCCGCCCCTGGGCCGGTTGCCGCCTTCCGGCCCCTGTGCTAGCATGGCCTCAAGTCAGGCCAGGCCCATTTGCTGGCCGTGGCCGGTGTGTTAGGGGATGTCGGCAAGGAGTAGAGGACATGCTCTCCTACCGGGAGGTGGAGGACCTGCTGACCCAGGCCCGGCGCAACGAAGAGATTCAGCGCCGCCTGGATCAGGTGGAGGAGTTCCTCCTGGTCCACCACGACCTGCACAGCCTGCTCAAGCACCTGGGCGGCCGCATCGCCCAGGTCTATGAGTTGGAGCTGGTCACCCTGGCCCTGGACGCCTCCAACCAGCGCCTGCGCCTGGCCCTGGAGGACCGGCCCGACGAGATACTGCCGCCCGAGGTCTTCACCCGGCCGCGAAAGGAGCTGCGCCTGATCCTGGGCAACCTGGAAAGCCCATTCCTAAGCAACCGCATAAGCCCGGAGCTGTGCGAGTGCTTCTTTCCGGGCGGGGGCTTCGTGGCCTCCCTGGCGATTATTCCCCTGTGGGTGCGCGGTGAGTTCCTGGGAACCCTGAACCTGGGCTCGGGCTCCTCCTCGCGCTACCAGCCCCTCCTCGACACCCACTTCTTGCGCCGCCTGGGCAAGAAGACCGCCGCCGGCCTGGAGGCCTGCCTGTTGCGCGAGCAGACCCGGCTCATGGAGCGCCGCGAGGCCGCTGTGGAGATGGCCGGGGCCGCCTGCCACGAACTGGCCCAGCCCCTGACCACCATGACGCTCCAGATCGAGATGCTGCTCAGGGCCACCGCCGAGGACGACCCCCGGCGCCAGCACCTTGTGTCCCTGCAACAGAGCGCCGAGCGCCTGGGCGAGCTGGTGCACCGCATCAGCCAGGTGAGCCAATACGTGACCCGGCCCTATGCCCAGGGCCTAAGAATCATTGACGTGGAGGCGGCCAGCCAGCCGCCGCCCGGGGAGGAATGACCGCCATGGCCGAAGACGTGAAAGACTGCATTTTTTGCCAGATCGTGGCCAAGAAGATCCCCGCCTTCCGCATCTACGAGGACGAACGCAGCCTGGCCTTCGCCGATATCAACCCCCTGGCCGAGGGACACGTGCTGGTCATCCCCAAGAACCACGCCGTGAACCTGATGGAGATCACCCCCGGTGACCTGGCCGCCGTGCACCAGGCCAGCCAGAAGGTGGCCACGGCCCTGATGAAGGCCTTCAAGCCCGGCGGCATCACCATGCTGCAACTCAACGGCCTGGGCGCCAACCAGGTGGTGATGCACTACCACGTGCATCTCATCCCCCGCAACCGCCCCAAGGACGGGCTGACCATCCTGGAGTGGGAGGCCAAGCCCGGCGACATGAAGGCCATCGAGAAGATGTACAAGAAGCTCATCGAGGCGTTCTAACCGCTACCACACCCGCCAGGTTGGCCGGCCGCGCTCAGCCAAGCCCTGAACCGAGAGGACCCCGCAGCATGCTCTTCACACCCGCGCGCATCAACACCCTGGAGGTCCCCAACCGCTTCGTGCGCTCGGCCACCTATGACGGCGGCGCCGAGCCGGGCGGCATTGTCTCGGATTGGCAGATGGAGCTGTACCGCGCCCTGGCCCAGGGCGGCGTGGGCCTGATCGTCAGCGGCATCTTCCACGTGACCAAGGACGGCCGCATCTCGCCAGTCCAGAACGGGCTCTTTGACGACCGCTTCATCCCCGGCTTGACGCGCCTGGCCCAGGCCGCGCACGCCCAGGGCGCCAAGCTGGCGGTGCAGCTCTTCCACGCTGGGCGCGAGACCCACCGCTGGAAGCAATACAAGGGCGAGACGGCCAGCGGGCCGTCGGCCCTGGCCGAGGGCCAGGACCCCTACTTCGCCGGTGCCTGCCTGGCCATGGGCGAGGATGATATCTGGGCCACGGTGGAGGCCTTTGGCCAGGCAGCCCGGCGCGCAAAAGAGGCCGGCTGCGACGGCGTGCAACTGCACGGGGCCCACGCCTACCTGCTGGCCCAGTTCCTATCGCCCCAGGCCAACCGCCGCCAGGACGCCTGGGGCGGCGGCCTGGAGGGGCGCCTGCGCCTGCACCAGGAGATTTACCACGCCGTGCGCCAGCAGGTAGGGCCTGATTTCCCGGTGATGATAAAGCTGGGCCTGGCCGATGGCTTCGCGGGCGGCCTGGAGCTGGCCGAGGGCCTGGAAGCCGCCTCGCGCCTGGCGGCCCTGGGCTTCGACGCCATCGAGGTGAGCCAGGGCCTGCGCGGCGCCCACTACGCCGAGACCGAGTTCCGCGACCGAATCGTCAAGCGCGAGCGCGAGGGCTATTTCCGCGGCTGGGCGCGGCAGGTCAAACAGCACGTGGCCGTGCCGGTGATGGCCGTGGGGGGCTATCGCAGCCTGGATTTGATACAAGAGGTAGTGGCCTCGGGCGACGCCGATTTCGTGGCCCTGAGCCGCCCCCTCATCCGCGAGCCCGATCTGGTGGCCTCCTGGCGGGCGGGCGAGGAGCGCCGCCCCACCTGCATCTCCTGCAACAAGTGCTTCGAGAATTTGCTGACCGGGGCGAGGTTGCGGTGCATGGTGCCGATGAAGGGGGAGGCATTAAATCGTCAGTGAAGTCCGGGCGGGTTGACGAAGCGTACCCCGCCTTGCCCACCGCCCCTGCCTCCAGGATAACGGCGGCCAAGCAAAGGAGTCAGGCCATGGCCATCAATCCCGACCACCTCTCTCCCTGCGGGCTCTATTGTGGCGTATGCGCCATTCTCATCGCCCACCGCGACAACAATGAGAAGTTCAAGCAGCGCCTGGTGGGGCTTTACCAGGGTGGGGTGGCCGGCAAGGGCACCCTGCCAGGCAGCCAGGACCTTACCATCGCCGACGTCAGGTGCGAGGGCTGCCTCTCCGGCACCCGCTTCATGCACTGCCGCCAGTGCGACATCCGCGACTGCACCCAGCGCAAGGGCTACCGCGGCTGCCACGAGTGCAATGACTTCCCCTGCCGCCATATAGACGAGTTCCCCATGACCGTGGGCAAGAAGGTGATCCTGCGCTCCGTCCCCTACATACGCCAGCATGGCTTTGAGAAGTGGGCCTTGGACGAGGAGGCGCGCTACTTCTGCCCCCAATGCGGGCAAAAGGTCTTCCGGGGCGCGGTGAAGTGCAACCAGTGCAAGGCGGAGTTGGATTTGGATTAACTACGGCTAACTTCAATCACTCAAAATTAGTTTTGATGTTGATAATTAATAATAACTAGCATTGAAAATTACTCACAATGCATCTTTAGCCTTTGCTGGTATCAATACCTGCCATTAGTGGTCTAATATGATGCTGGACAGCATCTTTTTTGCATTTTTTATGGTGCCGTGTTATACCAAGTTGCGATCAAAAGAGTAGTTTGATCGCAACTTGGTATGCGGGCCATGGATCCACCCCAAGCAAACTGCGTTTGCTTGGGGACCCCGGGGAATGGCCCGCCGGGCGCGAAAGCGCCAGGGAGGACGGGCAAAACCACGTTTTTGACCGGCCGAT
>JACRDC010000076.1 GCA_016218705.1 Desulfarculus sp. | reverse complement strand
GCTGGCCGCGTAGTCGTCGCTCACCGCCGTGGACAAACGGTAGGTGCCCGTGCCCGCGTCGCCGGCCGCGCCGGCCCCCAGATAGAAGTTGCCGCTGGAGGCCGCCGCGAAGGCCAGCCGCGCGTTGGCCCCCGTGCCGCCGCCGTCCGAAGAGCCCACCAGGCCGCCCGCGCTGTTGTAAAGGTACAGGTAGGGGTCCAACAGGGTGCCCTGGCCCGTGGCCGACCCCTCCAGATCAAAGGTGTACTGCCGGCCCGAGACCAGCGGCACCCTGAGCCAGTCCCGGTCGCCGGCAAATTCTATGCGTCCGGTCTGGCTGCCGTTGATGGCCACGGTCCCGGTGGTGCCGGTATTGGCCATGTAGTCGTCGGCGTAGCTCATGCCCAGGCTATAGGTGCCGGTCAGGGCGTCGCCGGCGGCGGCGGCGGCGATGAAGTAGGTGCCCGCGCTGGCGGCTGTGTAGAGCAGGCGGGCGTCCAGGCCATTGCCGCCGTTGTCGGCCGAGGACAACTGGGTGCCCGCCGAGCTGTAGAGGTAAAGGTAGGAGTTGCCAAGGGTACCCTGACCGCTGGGGCTGCCCTGTAGATCGAACTGGTAGTTGCTCCCCGCCAGTAAAGTGACTCGGAACCAGTCGCGGTCGCCGGCGCGCTCGATGTTGCCGGTGAGGCTACCGCCGGCGGCCAGGCTTGTAGGGGTACTGGTGTCGCCCGCGTAGTCGTCATTCAGGGTGGCTGCCAAGCGGTAGGTGCCGGTCAGGCCGTCGGCATAGGCCCCAGCCCCCAGGTAGAAGGTGGCGCTGACGCCGGCCCGGTAGGTGATCTGGGAGTTGTAGCCCACGCCGGTGTCGTCGTCAAAGGTGATAAGGCTGCCACCGGCGGTGTACAGGTACAGGTAGGGGTCGCTCAGGGTGCCCCGGCCGGTGGCGCTGCCCTCCAGGTCAAAGACGTATTGGCTGCCCGCGTTGAGGGCGATGCTGAACCAGTCGCGGTCGGCGCTGGTCTCGATGGCGCCGCTGATGTTGCCTCCCACCGCCAGCAGGCCGGTGGTGGTGGCGTCGCCGGCGTAGTCGTCCACCACGCTGGCGGCCAGGCGATAGGTGCCCGTATCGCCGTCGCCGCTGGCCCCGGCCCCCAGGTAGAAGGCCCCGCCCGTCGCCGCCAGGTAGGTCAGGCGCGCGTTGGGGCCCGTGCCGCCGCCGTCGGCCTGGCCGAGCAGGCTGCCGGCGGAGTTGTAAAAGTAGAGGTAGGGGTCGGCCAGGGTGCCCTGGCTGGTAGCGCTGCCCTCCAGATTGAAGCGGTAGGTGTAGCCGGCGGTGAGGTCCACCCGGAACCAGTCGCGGTCGCCGGCGGTCTCGATGCTGCCCGTGGCCGAGCCGCCCACGGTGATGTACCCGTTGGTGTTGGTGCCCCCGGCGTAGTCGTCGCCGCTGGGGGGGCCGCCGCCAGTTTGGATGCTGGCCAGCAGGCGGTCCACCTGTATCTCGCCGTAGCCAAAGGTGCTGTCCGGGCCGGCCGCGCCCAGGTCCAGGGTGTTGGAGGTGATCTTGCCCCTGATCCAATCCACCCGCGCCGCCGACTTGGCCGGTATGGCCAGGCCCAGGTCCCGGGCCTCGGCCAAGAGCAGGGCCACCTCGGCGGCCACGTGGGGGGTGGCCATGGAGGTGCCGTTCCAGGTGCCGTAGGAGCCGCTGGGCAACTGCTGGGTGATGGCCGAACCCGGGGCCACCACCATGTTGGTCACGTGATTGGAGAAGGAAGACAGGGCCAGGCTGGAGGTTATGGAGCCCACGGCCAGCACGTTGCTGTAGCCGGCGGGGTAGCTCAGGCTGGGCTGGGCCTCGTTGCCGGCGGCGGCCACCACGAAGACGCCGTTGTTGTAGGCGTTCTGGCAGGCCTGCTCCATCAGCGCGGAATAGCCGCCACCCAGGGACATGCTGATGATGTCGGCTCCGGCGCTGATGGCCTGGTTGATGGCATTGGCCACCCACAGGTCTGAGCCGGAGCCGCCGTCGGAGAGGGCCTTGAAGGGCAGGATGGTGGTGTTGAAGGCGATGCCGGCCACGCCCAGGTTGTTGTTGGTGGTGCCGGCGATGGTGCCGGTGACGTGGGTGCCGTGGCCGTGGCCGTCGCTGGGGCTGCTGTCGTTGTTGGCGAAGTCCCAGGCGTTGGTCCAGTCAACGTTGACGCCTTGCAGGTCAGAGGCGATGGTCAGGCCGGTGTCAATGACCGCCACCTTGATGTCGGAGCGGCCGCCCAGGTTGTAATCCCAGGCCGCGGGCATGCCGATGGAGGGCAGGTTCCATTGATTGGAGGTGTAGAGGGGGTCGTTGGGTATCCACTCGGCGCGCAGGTAATTTTCCTGCACCTGGATGCCCACCAGGTTGGCGGCCTCGTAGTAAAGGCCGCCGTTGGTGGGGTCCTTGGGGGACCACACATCGCCCCCCAGGCCGGCGGCCAGGGCGGCGGGGGTCAGTTGGTAGTCGGTCAATTCTGCCATGGCCAGCGCCACATAGCCTCCCAGGGCTTGGCCGGGTGCGTGGTCCAGAAGCTGTTCCTCTTAGTATCCATTATACGTCTTGGCCGTCCTGTTATAAACCCACAGACACCAGCCGCCATTTTTTTCTTCCTATTTTTTCTAATATAATCACTAGCAAATCAAATGCCAAAGCCTTGGCCTGGGAAATTGGCGGGCCAGGGGGCTAGCTTCGCGGTTTGCCTGCCTGTTCTCGCTCCGGGGCCGCGGGCATGGCCCTAACGGCGGACAGGCAACAGACACATGTTCCCAAATGGTAATACCGATTTGGTAACAGGAACGGCGGGGGAGGGGAGGCCTGGGGCACCAAATACTGTATGATTGTCAATAAATTGGTATGAGCCTACCCAATTGCCCCAGGTTGTACCAGGGGTAAATCTTGGCCGGGCGGGGCCGGGTTTCAGGCCCCGCCATCCGGCAGGATGGCCTCCAGTATCCTTTGGGTGCAGAGGCCGTCAAAGGGCGACAGGCCCCGGGCGCTGGCGGCCAGGGCGCGCACGGTCTCCTGGTGGTACGCCGGGTCGCGGAGCAGGCGCCGCAGGTCTGGCGCCAGGTCCTCCCGTTGGGGCAGAACGCGCACTCCCCGCAGGTGGTCGAAGAAATCATAGGACAGCCCGTGGAAGGCGAAGACCAGGGTGGGTACCCGGCACAAGGCCGCCCAAGGCACCGTGCTGGAGAAGCTGGCCAGAAAGACATCCATGGCCGGCAGGACCTCCTCGATCCTCTCGCGCACCACGGTCAGGCCGTACCTCTCCTCCATGAAGCCATAGTCGCGCGGGTCGGCCTTGGGGTGCAGGGAGACCAGGCCCTGGCCCCCCGCCGCGGTTAGCTCCTGGGCCATCACCTGGCAGAGGAACTCGTTCTCGCGCCGCTGGTGGTCGGCCCGCCAGACGCCCTGCTCGGCCAGGGCCAGGGGGGTGATGAGGGCCAGCGGCGCCCCGGGGTCCAGGCTGTAGCGCCGGCCCAGGTCCTGGCGCAGGTCATCGCGGCGGGCCAGGCCTTGGTGCAGGGCGTCGTGGGCGGCGTGACCGGTGAGCAGCATGCGCCCCGGGTCCAGGCCCGAGCTGGCGTGGAAATCCCACATGTCCTGGCCTTCCACCATCACCGTGACCGGCCAGCCGCCTCCCACCACCCAAGGATTGGGGGGCAGCATGCCGTGGGCGCCCAGGGCCGCGACCACCGGGGCGGGAAAAAAGAAGATGTGGGCCTGGCGGGCCGGGTCCCAAAGGGCCTGGCCGGGATGGCGCCTGAGCAGGGAGGGGAAGCCGCCGGCCAGGTACTGGGGGCCTTGGTTGCGCTGGGCCAGCTCCAGGGGGCGGGCGGCCAGGGCCACCGGCGGCAGAACCACGCGGGTGCCCCTCTGGCGGCAGACCTGGAGGGCCGGCAGTTGCCAGCCGTACTTGCGGCCGTCCAGGGTCACCAGGGCCGCCGGGCGCAGGCTGTCCCACAGACGCTCAATCTCCTGGTGCTGGCGGGCCAGGCGCTGGCGGTGAAAGCGCGCCTGGCCGGCGGTCTGCCCGCCCAGGAGGGGCCAGGTAACTTCGGCCTTTTCCCGCGCCCGCCGCAGCCAGGCGGTCAAGGGTCCTTGCCGGCCGTAGGGGTCAATCTCGGGCAGGAGGATGGCCTGAAGGCCGGCCTGCTGGCAATCGGCCAACAGGCGAGGGGCCAGGCCGCCCGAGGCCAGCACCACCGGCCTGGCCCGGCCGCCTTGGCCCAGGGCCAGGGCCAGGGGGCGCATCTCCTTCCAGGAGGGGGCGTGCAGGGGCAGGAAGCAGACCGTCTTCACGCCGCCTGGCTCCCGCCCCCCTGACCGGCGGCGATGGCCCCTATGACCAGCTCTTGGTCGCTGGGGGTGAGCCCCACCGAGCAGGGTAGGCACAGGCCCTGTTGATACAGGCGCTCGCTGACCGGGCAACCCAGGCTGAAGGAGCCGGCCAGGGCCGGGCTCTGGTGCAGGGGCTGCCACAGGGGCCGAGTCTGGATGCCTTGGCCGTGCAAGGCCTTGAGCAGGCTGCGGCTGTCCTGGCCGTAAGCCGCCGGGTCCACCAGAATGGGCGACATCCAGCAGGCGCTGCCGGCCCAGGGGGCCTGCTCCATGAAGCCCAGGCCCGGCACCCCGGCCAGTCCCTCCCGGTAGGTCTGCTGGATGCGCCGCTTGGCGGCCACGTAATCGTTCAGGCTCTCCAACTGGGCGCAGCCCATGGCCGCCTGGATGTTGCTCAGGCGGTAGTTGAAGCCCACCGTGTTGTGCACGTACTCCAGGGGGTCGTCCTTGGCCTGGGTGCTCAGGTAGCGGGCGCGGTTGGCCAGGGCTGGGTTGTCAGTGACCAGCATGCCTCCGCCGCCGGTGGTGATTACCTTGTTGCCGTTGAAGCTCAAGACACCGGTGTGCCCCAGGCGCCCGGCTGGCCGGCCCTTGTACAGAGCGCCCAGGCTCTCGGTGGCGTCCTCCACCACCGTCAGCCCGAACTCGCCGGCCAGCTCCATGAAGGGGTCCATGTCCGCCGGGTGGCCCATGAGGTCCACGGGCAACAGGGCCTTGACCCGCCGGCCGGTGGCCTGGTTTATCACCTGGCCACCCTGGCGGCGGCAGCCCTCGGTCAAGAAGCCGCGCACCTGCTCCACGTCCATCTGCCAGTGGCGGGGGTCCACGTCGGCCAGCACCGGCCAGGCCCCCAGGTAGCGCACGGCAAAGGCCGGAGCGATGAAGGTCAGGCTGGGCAGCACCACCTCGTCGTCCGGCCCTACCTCGGCCAGCATCAGCGCCACGTGCAGGGCAGCCGTGCCGCTGGTGAAGGCCACGGCCTGCCCCGCGCCCAGGCGGGTGGCGATCTGCTCCTCGAATCTGGTTACATACTTGCCCACCGAGGAGACCCAGCCGGTGTCCAGGCACTCCTTTATGTAGGCCCACTCGTGGCCGCGCACCTCGGGCACGCACAGGGGGATGAAGCCCTGGCCCGCCGGGGCGCCGGGCTCAAAGGGCGTAGACACCGGGGCGGTACCTTTCCAGATGCTGGCCCAGCCAGGCAATGGTCAGCTCCAGGCCCCGCTCCAGGTCCACGGCGGGGCGCCAGTCCAAGAGCCGGGCGGCCAGGCCGTTGTCGGCCAAGAGGCGCTCCACCTCGCTGCCCTGCGGGCGCAGGCGCGTTTCCTCGGTCTGTATCTCCTCGGGCCGCCCCGTGAGCCGGCAGATGAGCCGCGCCAGGCCGCCGATGCTTATCTCGCGCCCCGAGCCCAGGTTTATGGTCTGGCCCAGGGCGGCGGGCGCGGCGGCGGCGGCCAGGAAGCCGTCCACGGTGTTGGTCACGTAGTTGAGGTCGCGGGTTGGGTGCAGGTTGCCCAGCTTGAGCGGCTGGCCGGCCAGGCACTGGCTGATGATGGTGGGGATCACCGCCCGGGCCGACTGGCGGGGGCCAAAGGTGTTGAAGGGGCGCACCGTGACCACCGGCAGGCCGAAGGAGAGATGGAAGGCCTCGGCCATCTTGTCGGCGGCGATCTTGCTGGCCGAGTAGGGCGACTGGCCGCAGAGGGGGTGGTCCTCGGCGATGGGCACCCTCTGGGCGGTGCCGTAGACCTCGCTGGTGGAGGTGTGCACGAAGCATTGCACGCCTTGATCGCGGGCGGCCTGCAACAGGTTCAGGGTGCCCTCCAGGTTGACCCGCACATAGGAGGCCGGGGCCAGATAGGAGTAGGGGATGGCGATGAGCGCCGCCAGGTGGAAGACCACCTCGCGCCCGGCCAGGGCCTGGCGCACGGCAAAGGGGTCGCAGACGTCGCCGGCCAGCACCTCCATCTGCCCGGCCAGGGGCGAGTGGTCCAGCCAGCCCCAACTGCCCAGGGCGTTGTAATGCACCAGGGCGCGCACCCGCGCCCCCTCTTGCACCAGGCGCTCGGCCAGGTGGCTGCCGATGAAGCCACCGGCCCCGGTCACCAGGACCTGTTTTCCCTGCCAGTTCACCCTTGCACGCTCCCATTGCCGAAGTCGTGGTTGGCCTTCTTATAGTCCGCCGGGTTGCCGATGTCGAGCCAGTACTCGATGATGGGGAAGCTGGCCACCGGCTGGCCGGCGGCCAGGGCCAGCGTGATGAGGTCGGTCATGTCCAGGTGCTGCCCAGCTTGCAGGTGCCCCAGGGCCGCCGGCTCCAGCAGGTACACCCCGGCGTTGACGAACAGGCTCAGGGTGGGCTTCTCCTCCAGGCTGGTGACAAAGCCGTCCTGGCCCTTGATCACCCCGTAGGGCACGGCCAGGTCCAGCTTGCGCACCCCCACGGTGATGAGGGCATCCTGCTGGCGGTGATAGGCCAGCATGGCCGCGAAGTCCACCCGGGTGAGGATGTCGCCGTTGATGACCAGCAGGGTCTCCCGGGGGGTGGGCATCAGCCCCAGGGAGCCGGCGGTGCCCAGGGGGGTCTGCTCGCACAGGTAGTCCAGGTCCACGCCGAACTGGCTGCCGTCGCCGAAGTGCTCCTGTATCTTCTCGGGCAGGTAGTGGGTGGTGACGTGCACCTGCCGTATGCCCGCGTCCTTGAGCTGGTCCACGATGTGTTCCATGAGGGGCCGGCCGCCCACGGGCAGCATGGGCTTGGGCAGGTCCTCGGTCATGGGCCTGAGGCGCTTGCCGAAGCCGCCGGCCATGATGACCGCCCTGACCGGCGGCTGGGCCTGGGGCATCAGCTCGGCCATGACCACCAGATCAGCCACGCGGTCCTGGCTGTCCAGCAGGGGTATCTGCCCCACGCTGTGGCGGGTCATGAGCCCCAGGAGCTCGGCGGGCCGGCTGCCCAGGGGGGCGGTGATGGGCTGGGGATAGGGCGAGGCGGCCTTGGCCTCCAGCAGGGCTTCCAGGGGCTGGTCCAGGCCTTGGCCCGCCAGGATGGCCCGGCGGATGTCGCCGTCGGTGAGGGTGCCCAGCAAGCGCCGTTCCTGGTCGGTGATGAGCACGATGCCCCGGCGGTTGGCGTTGAGGCTGGCGATGGCCTGGCGCAGGCTGGCCCCGGGCGGCAGGCAGAGTTGGCCAAGGTCGCTGGGCATGGCCTAGTGTGCCTCCCCGGCCCCGGGGGCCGCCGCCAGGCCCTGCCAGTGGCCGGCCAGGGCCTGGCTGATGGCCCGCACGTTCTCCTCGGGGCTGATGCCGTACTCGCGGCCAAAGATGGGCGCCACGTAGCCCTTGACCGCCACCTGCTCCACGGCCTGGGCGAATAGACCCACCTTGCGCCGGTCCACCTGTAGGCCCTGGGCGATGCGTTGCAGGGCGGCCCGCGCCTGGGCCTGGCTGCTGACGTGCATTATGCCCTCGCAGCCCCGGTACCAGCAGTGGCCAAAGGTCAGCGCCGGCTTGCCCCGGTTCACGGCCTCCCAGGCGGCCTGGCCGCTGATGGTGGCCACGGCCCGGCAGTGGTCAATCAACTGGTAGGAAGACTGCTCCAGGGGCACCAAGCTGACATTGGGCAGGGCCAGCAGGTCGCGGTAGAAGCCGAAGCCGCGGCTGTACTGGCCCTTGCCCACCGGCGCCACCTGCACGGGGTGCTCCTTGACGTAGAGCCGCCAGCCCGGGGGCAGGCTGGCGGCCAGGACCCCGGCCAGCACCCGCTGGTCCTCGTAGTAGCCGCCGGTGGGCATGGTGGACATCTCGGGCTGGTAGTGCAGGGGCAGGTAGACAAAGGGCGCCCCCAGGTCGGGCGGGGCGGCCAGGCCCTGGTACAGGGCCTTGAGCCGGGCCTTCTTGCGCCGGCCCAGCCAGCGGTAGTACTCAAAACCCAGGTGGCTGATGGGCCGCCCCTGGAAGGGCCGGCCCTTGACCTTGACGTAGTTGACCGGCGCCGGCTGGCTGAGGATGCGCCAGGCCCGCTTGCCGCCGTCCAGGGCGCGGCGGGGGGCGTTCTTGAGCCCTTGCCACAGGGCCGCCGTGCCCAGGGCCGGGCTGCCCTTTTCCATGCGCGTGACATAAAATGGCGCCTGGTAGGGGCCGGCCAGGGCCTCCAGGTGCGCCCGCGCCGCCGGCGACAGCTTGGGCTCCTGGCCCTGGTCCGCGGCCAGCAGGCGGGCGTAGGCCCGGGTCACGGGGTTGTCCTGGTCCTCGAAGCGGCCGACGGGGTAGAGCAGGCTGGTTATCAGGGCCTGCTCCAGCATCAGGGTGGGGATGCCTTGGCGCTGGCACAGGCAGTAGAGCAGGTAGTCGTAGGCCATGTGCGGGGCGATGGGGAAGAAGACCGCCTGGGGGTTCAGGTGCTCCAGCACCGCCAGCCAGTAGCCAAGGTAGCGGTAGTAGAGGTCCAGGCGCTCGCGCAGGCCCAGGGAGCCCCGGGGGTCCATGCGGTCCAGCATGCGCAGCACCATGCCCTCGCAGCCTGCCAGGTCCTCCAGCAGGGGCTGGTCCAGGGGCTGGGGGGGCAGGTGGGCAAAAGCCGGGGCGGGCAGGCCGCGTATGGCCTCCAGCTTGCAGTGCGGCACGGCCTGGGGCCAGCGCTGGGCCACCAACTCCCGGGTCTGGGCCAGGCCGGTCCAGTACACCGGTTGCCAGCCGCAGAGCCTCTGCATTTGGCTGGCCACCTCCACCCACAGGGGCTGGTTGCATTCGGTGTACAGGACGCGCACGCTCATGGCCGCCCCTCGCCGGCCGTCTCCTGGCCCGACCAGTCCTGGTCGCAGACAAAGGGACCGCGCAGGTCGCGCCCCGAGCCGAAGAAGTCGCCGGGCATGACCTCCAGGCGGGCGGCCCCCACCAGGCGGTCGGCGCGGATGCCGTTTATCACGGCGTTGAAGTCCATGGTGTAGGTGCCAGGCACCAGGGGGAAGCGGGGCACCCGGCAGACCACCTCGCCACGGGGGGCCAGGCGCTCGAAGTCCTGGCCGGTCATCTTGCTCCACAGGCAGAGCATCTGGCGGCCCATCAGGTCGTGGATCCACATCCACACCGTGACGTTCTCCACCGGTTGGCCCTGGGTGACATAGGGCAGCACGAAGTCCACGGTCTGGCCGGTGACGGCGAAGGTGGTGGCCGCGCCCTGGCCATCGCGCAGGCCGAAGCCGGTGAAGCGCAGGCGGCCGTCGCCCGGGCGGTTGTAGTCCTGGAACAGGCCCTCGTCCAGGCTGGCCACGTCCTCCAGGCAGCGGCGGTTGTAGGCTTGCACCACCTCCTGGGGGTCGCCGTCCTGCACCAGTTGCCCCGCCTCCAGCCACAGGGCGCGCGAGCACAGGCCCAGGATGGCCTCCATGTTGTGGCTGACGAAGAGCACCGTGCGCCCCTCCTGGGCCACGTGGCTCATCTTGCCCAGGCACTTCTTCTGGAAGGCCGCGTCGCCCACGGCCAGCACCTCGTCCACGATGAGTATCTCGGGTTCCAGGTGGGCGGCCACCGCGAAGGCCAGGCGCACGTACATGCCGCTGGAGTAGTACTTGACCGGGGTGTCCACGAAGCGCTCCACCCCGGCGAAGTCCATGATCTCCTCGAACTTGCGGTCTATCTCCGCCTTCTTCATGCCCATGATGGCGCCGTTCAAGTAGGTGTTCTCCCGCCCGCTCAGCTCGGGGTGGAAGCCGGTGCCCACCTGCAACAGACAGCCCACGCGGCCGTGCAGCACCGCCCGGCCCAGGGTGGGGTCGGTGATGCGGGCCAGCACCTTGAGCAGGGTGCTCTTGCCGGCGCCATTACGGCCGATGATGCCCAGCACCTCGCCCTGGCCCACCTGAAAGCTGACGTCCTTCAAGGCCCAGAGTATCTCGGCCTCGCCGGCCTGGCTCAGGCTCTGGCGCAGGTAGCGGAAGGGCGAGGCCAAGGCCCGGAGCGCGGCCCGCAGCTTGGAGCCGCCCTGGGGCCGGGCCACGCCCAGGCGGTAGCGCTTGCCCAGGCCCTGCACGCTGATGATGGGCTCTTCCACGGCTACAGCAAGTCCACGATGGTGCGCTCGGTGCGCCTGAAGTAATAGACCCCGAAGAAGAGCAGGGCCAGGGTTATGAGCCCCGCCAGGACCGAGGCCAGTTCCGGGGCCTGCCGGGTGTTCAACAAGGCCCAGCGGCAGCCGTCAATGGCCGCCACCATGGGGTTGAGCTGGTAGAGAAAACGCCAGCGCTCGGGCACCAGGGAGGTGGGGTAGACCACCGGCGTGAGGTACATGGCGATCTGCAACACATGGTCCACGGCGTAGCCCACGTCGCGAAAGCGCACCGCCACCGTGGCCAGGCAGGTGCCCACCCCCAGGGCCGTGAGCACGGCCAGAAGCAAAAAGGCCGGCAGGTACAGGATGTTCCAGGTGGGCTGGATGCCGTACCAGACCATCATGCCCGCCAGGACCACCAGGGACATGCAAAAATCCACCAGGCCGGTCAGCGCCGCCGAGAGGGGGATGGTCAGGCGGGGGAAGTAGACCTTGCTGATGACGCTCATGTTGGCCACCAGGCTGGTGGCCGACTTACTCACCGACACGGCGAAAAGCTGCCAGGGCAAGAGGGCCGCGAAGGCGAACAAGGGGTAGGGCAGGCCGTCGGAGGGCAGCTTGGCCAGCTTGCCGAAGACCAGGCTCATCACCACCATGGTCAGGAAGGGCTTGATGACCACCCACATGGGACCCAGGGCCATCTGGCGGTAGCGGCCCTTGATCTCGCGGAAGGTCATGAAGAACAACAGCTCCCGGTATTCCCACAGCTCGCGCAGGTCCAGGGAGGCCCAGCCCTTGAGGGGCTTGATCTCGGTGGTTATGGTGGGTGCGCCGCTCATGCCTTTGCCGTCCGGTCTTCCCGGCCCCCCGCGGGGGGCTTGGTCCTGGGGTTGCTGAACCTTTCATTACCCACCCGGCCGCCGTTTTGCCACAGGATTATGTGGTCCTGCCTGAGCAGGTTGGGCTCCAGGGCCTGGAATTCCTGGGGGTCCAGCACCAGGGTGCGTATTTTGCGTCCCAGGTGCTTCTCGGTGCGGGCAACGATGTCGGCCAGGTTCTGGCGGTCCACCTGCCCCACCAGTACCAGGTCAATCAACCCGCTGTCGCGGCCGGCGGCATAATCGCCCAGCACCAGGGCCAGGTCCAGCCTGCCCAGGGTGGCCAGGATGTTCTCGATGATCTTGTCTATGCCCAGGGCCTTCTGGGCCATGGAGACCAGCTCGGCGAACAGGGGATGCTGCTGGTTGGCCCGGTAGTGCACCTCGCGTCCCTGCTTGCTGGCCGTGAGCAGGCGGGCCTGGGAGAATTTCAGCAACTCCTCGCGCACCGCGTTGGGGGATACGGCAAAATCGGTAGCCAATGCGCGCAGATAGCTGCTGCGGGCCGGGTTGGCGAAGAAACGCATGAGAAGCTTGGCCCGGATGCCCGAGGAGATGAGTGGCGAGAGGATGCTTTCCATATCGTACAGTAAATCCTGTGCCGTTTTGGATAGCGCGTTTATACATCACCGCGCCAGGGGGTGTCAAGTCCGGCCCTGGCCCCTGGCCGCCGGTTGACTTGCCCGGGCCGGGGGCCATATCATGGGGCCTGGCCGTTGGAGCAAGGATAGGGAGCATGCAAGCCGTGGGCCGGCGATTTTGGCTTACCTGGAACCTGGTGATCCTGAGCGTCATCTGTGACGCGGTGGGCATCTTCATCATCAAGCTGGCCCTCAACGACCAGGGCGCCGTGCCCGTGGGCGACTGGCGGGCAGCCGGCGGCTACTATTGGGCCTTGCTGATCCAGCCCCGGGTTCTCTTGGGCGGGGCCATGTTCCTGGCCGCGCCCTTCTGCTTCGCCGCGGCCCTGACCCGCATGGACATCTCGGTGGCCTATCCGGTGCAGGTGGGGCTGGTGTTTGCCTGCCTGCTGTTGCTCTCGGTGGGGTTCCTGGGCGAGAGCCTGGGTCTTTCCAAGATACTGGGCCTGTGCCTGGTGGCGGGCAGCCTGTTCTTCCTCTGCGGCGGCCAGGGGGCCTAGACGCCAAAGTGGCAGCCCAAGCCGGCCATGGCCGGGCATTGACAACCGCCTGTTTTGCGGCTAGTTGTTGCAGCCAGCCCCGGCCTGGCGCCCGTCGGCCCCGCCGGCGGGATCGTCCCACCTCCAACCCAGGTTAACCGCCATGCAAGCCATGACCCAGACGCCCGCCCGCCCCAAGCTGTCGTTGATAACCCCGGCCTACAACGAAGAGGAAAACCTGCCCGAGCTGTACGTGCGCCTGCGCCAGGTGTTGGAGGGCCTGGAGGTGGACTGGGAGTGGCTGGTGGTGGACGACCACTCCCGCGACCGCACCTTCCAGCGGGCCGAACTCCTGGCCCTGTCCGACCCGCGCGTGGCGGTGCTGCGCCTGTCGCGCAACAGCGGCTCCCACGCCGCCCTGACCTGCGGCCTGCACCACGCCAGCGGCGACTGCGCGGTGGTGCTGGCCGCCGACCTGCAAGACCCCCCCGAGGTCATCCCCCAGCTCCTGGAGCAGTGGAGCCAGGGCCAGCAGGTGGTCTGGGCGGTGCGCGCCAGCCGCGCCGGCGAGAGCAAGTCCACCACCACCTTCGCCGGGCTCTACTACAAGATCATGCGCCACGTGGTGGGGCTCAAGGACATGCCGGCCAGCGGGGCCGACTTCTTCCTCATGGACCGGGTGGTGCTGGATAACTTCAAGCGGCTGCACGAGGAAAACGCCAGCATCCTGGCCCTGATAAGCTGGATGGGCTTCCGCCAGGGCTACATTGACTACCACAAGGCGCCGCGCAAGCACGGCCGCTCCGGCTGGACCCTGCAAAAGAAGCTCAAGCTGGTGGTGGACTCGGTGGCCTCCTTCTCCTACCTGCCCCTGCGGCTGATGTCCTACGCCGGCATGGTCATGGCCGCGCTGGGCTTCATCTACCTGCTGGTGGTGATCTTCAACCGCCTGGTGGGCACCCCCGCCGCCGGCTGGACCGAGATCGTCTCCCTGATCCTGCTCTTGAACGGCGTGCAGATGCTGGTGCTGGGCATCCTGGGCGAGTACACCTGGCGGGCCTTGAGCGCCGCCCGGCGCCGGCCCCTGTACATGGTGGAGGCCGTGGCCGGCCGCCTCCAGCAGGCCCCCACCCCGCCGGCGGGGCCGGCCACGGGGCCGCCCACGGCCTAGGCTCCGCTACAAGAGGAAAAGGGCCGCCACCACCATGGCCACGCCCACCAGCTTCCGGGGAGTAATCCTCTCCCCCAGGAACAGGGCCGCGCAGACCATCAGGAAGGCGAAGTTCATCCCCACCATGGCCGGCTGGGCCACCGAGACCTCCATGCGCGACAGGGCCGCCGAGAACAACACCGGCGCCAGGAAGAAGCTGGCCACGCCACTGATCACCAGGGGGGATTTGAGCAGGCCCAGGAAGTAGAGGATCACCCCGCCCACCGACCCCGTGGGCAGCGGTCCCTGGCGGTTGAGCCCCAGCTTGATGACAAAGGCGCCGTAGGCGTTGGCCAGGGCGCTGAGCACCAGCACCCCCCAACTCAGCAGGAAGTTCTCCACGCCCCAGCTCAGCCCCGCCCGGGCGCGCCGGGGCGCGGCGGGGTCTGGGGGCAGTGGGCGGGCAGGCCCTGGCGGGCGGGCATGGCTCCCTCCGGGGGCTTCAGGAAAGCAGCAGGCGGTAGCCCTTGTCTATGAGCATCTGGCCGATGCCGGTGCCGTGGATGAGGCGCTCCGGCACCGTGACCTCGGCCAGCACCAGGTCGCTGGCGAACTCGTTGTACTTGCCCTGGGCCACCAGGCCGCTCTTGTCCACCACCAGGGAGCATCCGATCATCTTCTTGCCCTCGTAGGGGCCACCCACGATGTAGCCCACGCTGGTGCAGCCGATGACCACCATGTCGAACAGCGAGGCCAGGTGGAAATAGGGGCCGAACCACTTCTTGCCGTAGGGGTCCTGGCCCTCCACGTAGCTGTAGTCGCTGGTCCAGGATGAGGGCGAGAGGATGATCTGGGCGCCCATGCGCGCCAGCACGTGGCCGATCTCCATGCAGTCGCCGTAGTTGTCGGAGCAGATGTCCACGCCGATCACCCCCAGGGGGGTCTCCACCACCGAGAGCATGTTGCCGATGGTGTAGTAGTCGTCGCAGACGCCCAGCAGGTTGATCTTGCGGTACTTGAGCAGTATCTCCCCGGCGTCGTTGATGAGGACCGCTGCGTTGTACACCCGCTCGCCGTCCCTCTCGGTCAGCCCGGCGCAGATGTATATCTTGTGCTCGCGGGCGCTGGCGCACAGCACGTCGCTGTAGGGGCCGGGGATGGGCATGGCCTCGGTCTGGGCGCTGGGGTGGGTCCAGCCCAGGTCCAGGGTCTCGGGCAGCACGATGACCTGGGCGCCCTGGCCGGCGGCCTGGGCCACCAGTTGCACCGCCCGCTCCAGGTTGCGGAGGGGCTCGCCGCCCTCCACCAACAACTGCCCCATGCTCACCCTTAGCTTGCGCGCCTGCATGCGCCTTCCTCCTTGGGGCTATTCTACGCCAACAGTTTGGAAATATTCATTATAATCGTTGATGGCCGGATAGTTCCAGGCCAGGTACTTCTGGAAGGTCTCTCGCAGGGAGGGTTTTCGCAGCAGCTCGTGCGCCCGCTGGAAGTGTTGGCCGCTTTGCAGGCCGTCGCCCTTGCGCTTGTAGATGTGCCCCACCACCACGTGGGCGACGACATGATCCGGCAGGCGCCGCAGCAGGGTCTCCAGGAACTCCAGCAGGTGGTCGCGTCCCGAGGGGGTCTCCAGGGAGGGGCAGTTTAGGAAGTTGGTCTGGATGTTGGCGTCGTAGATCATCTCCTGCAATTGCGGGTAGGTCCACTGGTCGGAGCGGAGGTACTCGCTCTTGCGGTAGTCGAACTTGTCCAGGTCCTCGTCGTCGAAGATCAAGAGATTGCCGGCCCGGGCCTCCTCGAAGAGGTCGGTGCCGGGGTAGGGCAGCACGGAGAGGAACTGGTTGGAGTGGGCCCTAAGCTCCTTGGCCAAATCGAAGGTCATCCTTATCTGGTCCAGGGTTTCGTTGGGAAAGCCCACCATCCAGCAGGCATGGCAGTGCAGATCATGCTTCTTCATGATCTGGATAACCTGGCGCACCTTATCGAAGTTGATGTTCTTACGTATTTTTTTCTGCATGGCCGGCGAGCCGCTCTCCACGGCGATGCCGAATTCCCGCACCCCGGCCTGCTTGAGCAGGGCGATGATCTCCTCGTCCAAGTGCTTGACCGAGAAGTTGGAAACCGTGGCGTCCATGGTCAGGCCCTTGGCCAGCAGGGTCTGCAAGAACTCCATGATCCAGGGCTTGGAGAACGACAGGTTGTCGTCGCTGAAGTACAGGGTGGGATTGCCGTAACGCCGGTTGAGGTCCTCGATCTCGGCGATGACGTTTTGCACGGGTTTGTAGCGGATCCTGCGCCCCCAGGCCACATAGGTGCTGCAATAGGTGCAGGTGTAGGGGCAGCCGCGGCTGCCCTGGATGGGCATGACTCGCTCGCCGCTCATGGTGAAATAGCGCTCGATGTCCAAGGCCTGCCAGGCCGGCAGGGGCAACAGCGCCAGGTCAATGAAATGCTTGCGCCCGTTGTGCACCATCACCCGGCCGCTGGCGTCCTTGCTGGCGTAACCATCAAAGGGGAACATCTCCTCGAAGGCCTGGTCCCGGTGCTGATTGTAGCGGTTGAGGATGTGCAGGAAGGTGGCCTCGCCCTCGCCCAGGACCGCGTCGTCAATGGCGTGGCGCGCGAGGCTTCGCTCCGGGAAGAGGGTGGGATAACCGCCGCCTATGATTATCTTGGCCGCGGGATGATAGCGCCGGCAATGCCTGACCGCGTCCTCCACCCATCTGACGTTGAAGACGAACATGGCCGAGAGGGCCAGCACGTCGTAGTCGTTTTCCCTGATGGCCCGTTCCAGCAGCTCCGGATAGGCGGCGGGGTCCACCGGCAGTCCCGGCTCCTGGTAGGCCTCTAGGTTCACGTCCAGGGCCTTGAGCTCATAGGTAAATGTCTTGTACTTTTCCACGAAGGCGTAAAGCGACGCCAAGGCCAGGGAAGGCACCGGACGAAACGTGGATTTGGTGCGAAAGTTTTCGTCGTCCGCGAGGGTGTCGGGGTGGGCGCAATAGGGAACCTTTAAAAGCAGTATTTTGCGGTATTCAGGCAAGGTACTTCACTCCAACCTGGCGGATTGACAAAATTGTCATCCGTGCGGCTAGGTACAAACAAAGCCGGCCAGGGGCTCCGGCCACCAGGCAATGGTGCCTGGCCCGGGGGGCTTTGTCAATGCCCGCCCACGCCAGCCCCGCCCCGCGCCCGGCGCCTCAGAACTGGTAGTATAAAAACTGCCCCACCTGGCCAACCATCTTGCCCAGGGCCCAGAAACCCAACGCCAGCACCACCCCCAGGTGCAGGGGCGAGGGCCGCCAGCGCCACCAAGGGGCAGGCTCGCCGGGGGCCTCCTGTGTCTGGGCCTGGGACGCCGCGCCCAGCACATATTCCTGGGAGTTGGGCAAAAACCACACCACGGCCAGGCGCCAGGCCAGGGACAGGAAGGCGCTGACCGCCTCGGGGCCGGGGGCCATCTGTCCCAGGCCCAACATGCCCTTGAACACGGCCAGGGCGCTGGGCAGGTCCGGGGCGCGGAAAAATACCCAGGCCATGGCCACGGCAAAGAAAGTCAACAGCCGGCCGGCCCAGGCCCCCAGGGCCGAACCCTGGCGGCGGCGGGGCCAACGCTTGTCCACCCACCGCCGCCAGGCCTGGTGCAGGGCCAGGAATAGACCGTGCAGACCACCCCAGATGACGAAGGTCCAGCCCGCGCCGTGCCACAGGCCGCCCAGGAGCATGGTCACCACCAGATTAAGGTAGCGCCTGGCCTGGCCCCGGCGGTTGCCGCCCAGGGGTATATACAGGTAATCGCGCAAGAAATAAGACAGGGTCATGTGCCAGCGCCGCCAGAACTCGGCGATGCTTACGCTCTTGTAGGGCGAGGCGAAGTTGTAGGGCAACCTTAGGCCCAGCATGCGGGCCACGCCCAGGGCCATGTCGCTGTAACCCGAAAAATCAAAGTAAATTTGCAGGGTGTAGGCCAGGACCCCCAGCCAGGCGTTGTAGAACTCCGGCAGGTCCCCCTGACTGGCTGGCCCAAAGGCCCGCTGCACCACTGGCACCAGATCCTCGGCCAAGGCCATCTTTTTAAACAGGCCCACCACCAACAGCGCCAGACCCAGGGCCAGGTCCCGCTGGCTGGGCCTGGCCAGTCCCGATAGCCCCAGTTGGGGCAGGAACTGGGAGGCGCGCACTATGGGCCCGGCCAGAACCTTGGGGAAAAATGTTACGAACAGCAGATAGTTGAGTAGATGGCTTTCGGGATGCTGCCCCCGGCGCACGTCCACCAGATAGGCGATTTGCTGAAAGGTGAAGAAAGAGATTCCCAGGGGCCAGGCCAGGTTGGGCAAGGACAGGTTCAGGTCAAGACAGGCGTTGAGGTTGCCCAGCACGAAGCCGGTGTACTTGAAGTAACCCAACAACCCCAGGTTGGCGGCCACGGCCAGGCCCGCCAGCCGTCCGGCGGCCACCGTATGACCCTGCCGGCCCAGGCTGGCCAGGCGCAGGGCCGCGTAATGGTTGAACAGGCAAGAGGCCAGCAGGATGGGCAGGTGCCAGGGCCGCTCCCAGCCGTAGTAGACCAGGGAGGCCAGCACCAAAAAACCCAGGGCCGGGGAGTTGCCGCGCGCCCGGCCCAGCAAGACCCAGCCGGCCAGGGTCAGCGGCAGGAAGGCATAGATGAACTCGAAGGAGTTGAAGAGCATGGCCGGCTAATTCCCTGGGAGGGGGCCGTCCGCGGGGGCGGCCAAGCCCTCCAGAAGGCCGGCGGTGCGCAGGTAGGCGGCCAGCTCGCGGCTGGCGACGGCCGTGCCCTGTCCGTTCCAATGGGTGTCGGTGGGAGTGAACAGGCCCTGATGCTTGTGCGCCTCCAAGGCGGTGGCCAGGTCCACGGCGTGGATGCCCTTATCCCGCAGGTGTTGGCAGAGCCGGGGAATGAAGGAGCGGGTGAAGCCGTCCACGCCGGGGGCATAGAGGGTCTGGCTGGCCGGCACCGGCACCAGGACGTATGTGATGCCCCGCGCCGACAAGATGCGTTGGTTGACCTCCACGGCGGCCACCACCTTGTCCAGGTCGGCGGGCTTGTATGTGTGGCGCTTGAAGAGGTAGGGCTGCGTTTGGCCACGGTTTTTAACTAGGTAGCTGATATCATGGCCTATGCGTTCCAGATCGCGCTGCAGTCTGGCCGGCAGGAAGTACAGGGCCAGGGGGGCGCTGTTCAGCACCCCCAACTCACCCTGACGCAGGGGCTGGTAGGCCGCCCGAATCTTTACCTCGCCGGCCCGCAGGCCCGTCAAGGCGGACTCTGTGCGTCCATGCAGCACCAGGCGCACCCCGGCCAGTTCGGGCCGGGCCAGGGCGTTGCCCGGGTCGCTTCGCCCTCCATTGAAGACCGGCAGGCCCAGTTCCAGGGCCAGACGCCAGGGTAGGGTTTCGTCATCCGAGAGGCCTGAGCCGAAGATGGTTGAGTCGCCCAGCACCGCCACGGGGTAGTTCCGGCTGGGGTAGGGCACCGTGCGGAAGCCGTCCTCATCGGTGCTGGCCCTGGTGTGGCGAGATTGCTGATAGAGGAAGAAGAACTCCCGCGAGCGGTCGCCCCTTTCCTCTCCCTCCCACAGGGGTGGCACACTCAGGTTGCGGTAGACGATATCGCTGAAGTATTCCCAAGGCCGCCAGTAAAAGGTTTGGGGCCGCAACCACATGGTCAGGAGGGAACCGGCCAGCAGCAGGTAGAACACCAGGGCCACGGTGAGCCAAAACGCCAGGTAGGGTCTCTCGCTGGGCATGGGGCTGGTTTCTGGTCCTGCTCTAGGGTTGGGGGCTACCGGGGGCATACTCCCTTTACCACGACAGGCCCGGCCGCCACAAGACGGCCCCGCCGCCCGGCTGGCCCGGCCGGGCGGCGGTTCGCAATCCGGCGGCGAATATGTTAGTTTTGCAGACAATATTTTTGCAGAGGGCCTATGAAGGTAGCCTTTTTCAATCCCTCCCGCTCCGGGCAGGGCAACATACCCCTGAACATCCCCCTCTTGATCGCCGTGGCCCGGGCCGGCGGCCATGAGACGCGCCTGTTCGATCTGGGCGACTATGCCTGCTTCGACCAGGAGTCCCAGGCCTACGCCCAGATTTTCTTCAAGGAGGCCGGCCTGGACGAGGCCCGGGTGGCCGCCGAGCGCGCGGCCTTCCATGGCGCCGCCGGCCTGCCCACCCCCGGCCCGGCCCAACTCAGGACCAGCGGCCACGCCGCCGACTTCCGGCGCTTCCTGGAGGAGTTCCGGCCCCAGGTGGTGGCCTTGAGCTCCATGACCATTGACTACGCCTTTGCCTGCGATTTCCTGGCGCCCTTCAAGGCCGAGTTCGGCTTCACGGTGGTGGCCGGCGGCATCCACGCCATCTTGCTGCCCCAGGAGGCCATCGCCCCGCCGGCGGTGGACTTCATCTGCGTGGGCGAGGGCGAGAACGCCCTGCCCCAACTGCTGGCCGCCCTGGAGGCTGGGCAATCGCCGGCGGGCGTCGCCGGCTTGTGGGGCAAGTGGCAGGGCCAGGAGTTCCGCAACCCGCCGGCCCCGCTCACCCACCTGGCCAGCCTGCCGGCCCCGGATTTCAGCCTCTACGACCCCATCCACTTCTTCCGCCCCTTTGACGGCAGCCGCTACAAGATGCTCAACTACGAGCTGAGCCGGGGCTGCCCCTTCAACTGCACCTACTGCGTCAACGGGGTGCTAAAGGCCAAGTACAAGGGCCTGGGTCCCTACCACCGGGTCAAGCCGGTGGAGAAAAGCATGGCCGAGCTCGAGGAACTCATTACCCGCTACGGCTTTGACTTCATCCGCTTCTGGGACGAGAGCTTCACGGCCCTGCGCACCGACTACCTGGAGCGCTACGCCGCCGCCTATGTGCGGCGCATTGGCCTGCCGTTTTTGATCTACGCCCGCGCCGAGAGCGTCAGCGAGGACAAGGTCAAGATACTCAAGGACATGGGCTGCCGCACCTTCGCCATGGGCATCGAGAGCGGCAATCCCCTCATCCGCCGCGAGGTGATGAACCGGCACATGTCGGACAACACCATCATCAAGGCCTTCCACCTGGTGGCCAAATACGGCATACGCACCTCGGCCTACAACATCATCGGCCTGCCGCGGGAGGACCGCGCCGCCATCTTCGACACCATCAGGCTCAACCGGGCCGCGGCGCCCTCTTCCTTCTCGGTGACGCTCCTGGAGCCCTACAAGGGCACGCCCATCCGCCAGATGTGCGAGGATGAGGGATTGGACCCGGCCTACGAGGTAACCACCACCTCTATCAACGCGGGCGTGCACTTCACCCCCCGGGGCCTGGGCGAGGCCGAGCTCAAGGGGCTCTTCCGGGCCTTCCCTTTGTATGTCAAAATGCCTTTAACACGCTGGCCCGAGATCGCCCGCGCCGAAAGCGACGACCAGGAGTACCAGCGGCTCATGGCCGAGTACAGCCGCCTGAAGTAAGGCGGCGCCAGGCCGCCGGACCCGCTGAAGCCCATAGAAGCAGGCGAGGGACTTATTCATGAAAGCCATCCGCAACGTGGGCAGCTATCTCTTCGGGCCGGGCGCCCTGGGCCGCTTGGAGGAGGTGCTGCGCGGCGACTCCCGGGTACCGGCGGGGCCGGTGGTCTACTTGGTGGACCACTTCTTCGCCGGTTTTCGCGCACCCCTGGACAAGCTGCCCCAACGCGCCCAGGACCGCCTGGTCTTCATAGACACCACCCATGAACCCAGCACCGGTCAGGTGGACCAGATGGCGGCCAGCGTGCGCCAGGAGCTGGGCGGCCTGCCGGGGGTGATAGTGGGCATGGGTGGCGGGGCCACCCTGGACATGGCCAAGGCGGTGAGCAACCTCCTGACCAACGGCGGCCAGGCGTCCGACTACCAGGGCTGGGACCTGGTCAGGGTGCCGGGGGTCTACAAGATCGGCGTGCCCACCCTGTCGGGCACCGGCTCGGAGACCAGCCGCACCTGCGTGCTGACCAACTATGAGACCGGCGTCAAGCTGGGCATGAACAGCGACTTCAGCGTCTTCGACCAGCTCATCCTGGACCCGGAGCTGACCGCCACGGTGCCCCGGGAGCAGTATTTCCACACCGGCCTGGACACCTATTTCCACTGCATGGAGACGCTCAACGGCCGCACGCGCAACGGCATCGTGGACGCTTACTCAGAGAAGGCCATTGACCTGTGCCGCCAGGTCTTCCTGCAAGGCGACATGCAGGACCAACAGAGCCGCGAGAATATGATGATCGCCAGCCTCATGGGCGGGGCGGCGGCCGGCAACACCGGCCTGGTGCATCCCCTCTCCGCCGGGCTGTCGGTGGTGCTGGGCACCCATCACGGCCTGGCCAACTGCCTGGCCATGGGGCCTTTGGCCGAGTTCTACCCGGCCGAGCACGCCGAGTTCCTGGCCATGGCCCGGGCCCAGGGCATCAGCCTGCCCAGCGGCCTGGGCGCATCCCTGAGCGATGAGCAGATAGAGAAGCTCTACGCCTCCTCCATCGTGCACGCCAAGCCGCTGGCCAACCACCTGGGCGAGGGCTTCCGGGACATCCTCACCCCGGCCAGGATGGCCGCGCTGTTCAGGGCCATGTAGCCATGCGCCCTGAGCCGGCCTACCGCATACCCTTCAGCGGACGCGCCCACCGCTACACGGCGGAGGAGGTGGCCCTGGTGGCCAGGGTGATGCAGGAGGCCGACCCGCTGACCCAGGGCCGCCACCTGGGGGAGTTCCAGGAGGCCTTCAGCGCCTACATCGGCGTGCCCCATTGCTTCGCCACCATGAACGCAACTTGCGCCCTGGAGCTGGCCGCCCAGCTCTGCGAGCTGAAGCCCGGTGACGAGGTGATCGTGCCGGCGCACACCTTCACCAGCAGCGCCTATCCCTTTGCCAAGCAGGGGGCGCGCCTGGTCTGGGCCGACAGCGACCCGGGCACCAGGGTGGTAACCGCCCAGATGATCGCCGACAAGCTTTCGCCCCGGACCAAGGTAGTCGTGGTGGTGCACCTCTACGGCTTTGCCGCCGAGATGCCGGAGATCATGGACCTGGCCCGCCGCCGCCATCTCTTGGTGGTGGAGGACGTGGCCCAGGCCCTGGGTGCCGAGGTGGGGGGGCGCAAAGCCGGCACCTTCGGGGACCTGGGGGTCTTCTCCTTCCACTCCCACAAAAACGTCACCACCCTGGGCGAGGGCGGCATGCTGGTGGTCAGGGACCCGGCCCAGGCGGCCCTGGTGCCGCTCTTGCGGCACAACGGCCACTGCGCCTTCACCCAGGAGCGCCCCCACTATTGGACGCCGGCCATGGGCAACCTGGACCTGCCGCGCCCCGGCCTGTGGCCCAGCAACTACTGCCTGGGCGAGGTGGAGAGCGCCCTGGGCGTGGCCCTGCTTGCGCGCATAGACCAGATGAACGCCGAGAAGCGCGGCCGGGCCTGCCGCTTCATTGACGCCCTGGCCGACTTTCCCGAGCTGGTCTTCCACCGCGTGGAGAGCACCCGTCACACCTACCATCTGCTGGCCGCCTACATGGACGAGAGCGCCCGGCCCGGCCTGCGCGACGCCTTCATGGAGCGCATGGCCTTTGACAAGCTCATCAAGTGCGTGGTGCAGTACTACCCGCTGTACCGCTACCCTCTCTACATCAAGAACGGCTTCGGCCAGGCCGACTGCCCCGGGGCCGACGACTTCTTCGATCACATGGTCTCCTTCCCCTTCCAGCACTGGCTCAGCGACGAGGACCTCGCCTACATGCTGGCCAGCACCCGGGAGGTGTTGGAGGGCCTGCGCTGATGGCTGGCGGCCCGGCCAGCCCCGCCGGCCCCGGCGCGCCCTCGGGGGATTTCTGCGTCATCATCCCGGCGGTCAAGAAGGAAGGCAGCATCCCCGACCAGCTGGTGAAAAAGCTGGCCGGCGTGACCTTGATCCAGCGCGCCCTGAACAAGGCCCTGCGCCTCACCGCGCCCCAGCACATCCTGGTGGTCACCGACAGCCAGGAGATAAGCCTCATCGCCCAGCGCAACGGCGTGCCCTTCGTGCGCGACGCCGACCTGCGCCTCAACCACGGCTGGATACTCAAGGACATTGGCCCGCACATCCAGGAGACGGCGCGGCGCTATCCCTACACGGTCATCTATCGGCCCACGGCCCCCCTTATCTACGACCAGGACATCCGCCGGGGCCTGGAGCTTCTGGTCAGGCGCGGGGGCGACATCCTGGTGACCTTGCGCCCCGAGCACCGTCACTTCTGGCGTCTGGAGGGCGAGGCCCCTCTGCTCTGGCAGCAGGGCCTGGAACGCGAGCATCTGCACGCCGAGTGCAAGGCCTTTATGATCCTGGGGCGCCAGGCCTTGACCGGCGGCCCCCAGGGCAAGAAGGTGGTGCCCTTCATCCTGGGCGACCAGGCCGTGGAGATCGCCTCCCATCAGGACTGGTGGGTCTGCGAGCGGCTGCTCAGGCGCAAGCGCGTGCTCTTCGTCACCCAGGGCAACGCCAGCCTGGGCCTGGGGCACGTGTACCGCTGCCTCTTGCTGGCCCACGAGATCAGCGAGCACCAGGTGCTGTTTTTGTGCACCAGCCAGAGCGAGATCGCCTATAGCCGCATCGCCAGCTTTGACTACCAGACCTTCATGCAAGAGGGCGGCCTGGCGGCCCAGGTGCTCTCGCTCAACCCGGACCTGGTGATAAACGACATCCTGGACACATCCGCCGAATATGTGGAGGCGCTGCGGCAGGCCGGCATCAAGGTGGTGAACTTCGAGGACAATGGCCCCGGCGCCTTAGCCGCCGACCTGGTCTTCAACGCCCTCTACGAGGACGGCCCCTCCCTAAGCCCCCACCTGCGCGCGGGGCATCAGTACTTCTGCCTGCGCGACGAGTTCGAGGGCGCCCAGCGCCGGCCCCCGGCCCCAGAGGTGCGCGAGGTGCTCATCACCTTCGGCGGCACCGACCCCAACGACTTCACCCGCCAGACCCTGGAGACCCTGCTGCCCCTGGCCCAGGCCAGCGGCATCAGGTTGAACATCGTGACCGGGCCGGGCTACCAGCACAAGGCCGCCCTGCTGGCCCGGCTCAACGAGCTGGGCGAGGCAGCCATCGGCTTCAGCGACGGCACCCGCGTCATCTCCAGCATGATGGAGCGCGCCGACCTGGCCATCAGCTCGGCTGGACGCACGGTGCTGGAGCTGGTGCACATGCAAAAGCCCTGCATCATCATGAGCCACCACGCCCGCGAGCACAGCCACTCCTTTGCGCGGCCCAAAAACGGCGTGGTCTACCTGGGGGTGATGGCGCCCTTCAAGGCCGTCAAGCTCAGGCGCGTATTCACGGCCATGCTGGGCCAGGGCCTGCGGCAAAAGTTTTATGAGCGCATGACGCGCTTCGACTTCAGCGAGAACAAGGAGCGCGTCCTGAGCGAGATATGGTCGTTGTTGGAGCCACGGCGGCCCTGGCCGGCCGCCCCGGCCCGAAAGGCGTTGGAGACATGAGCGAGTTCGTGCTGGACGGCAAGACCCTGGGGCCGCTATCGCCCCCCTATGTCATCGCCGAGGTGGGCGTCAACCACGAGGGCGATCTGGACCTGGCCAGGCGCCTGGTGGACCTGGCGGCAGAGGGCGGGGCCGACGCGGTGAAGTTCCAGACCTACAAGGCCGGCAGCCTGGCCAGCCGCCACAGCCCGGCCTACTGGGACCTCCAGTCCGAGCCCACCACCAGCCAGTTCGAGCTGTTCCAGAAGTACGACCGCTTCGGCCCGGCGGAATACACGGCCCTGGCCGCGCACTGCCAGCGGCAAGGCGTCACTTTTCTCTCCACGCCCTTTGACGGCGGCGCGGTGGACTTCCTGGACCCGTTGATGCCCCTGTTCAAGATCGCCAGCGCCGACCTGACCTGCGTGCCGCTGCTGGAGAAGGTGGCCGCCAAGCACAAGCCCGTGCTGCTCAGCACCGGCGCGGCCACCGCCGCCGAGGTGGAGGACGCCCTGTCCATCCTTCAGGCCCACGGCGCGCCCAGCGTGCATCTGCTGCACTGCGTGCTCAACTACCCCACCCAGGACGCCAACGCCGGCCTGGGGCAGATCAAGGCCCTGGCCCGGCTGTTCCCGGGACGCCTCATCGGCTACAGCGACCATACCCTGCCCGAGGCCAACATGGACGCGCTCACCTTCGCCTACATCCTGGGGGCGCGCATCATCGAGAAGCACTTCACCCACGACAAGACCCTGCCCGGCAACGATCACTACCACGCCATGGACGCTGGCGACCTGCGGCGCTTCCGCGAGCGCGTGGAGCGCTTTCGCCAGATGGCCGGGGACGAGGTCAAGCACTACCTGCCCAGCGAGGGGCCGGCCCGGGCCTTTGCCCGGCGCAGCATCGTGGCGGCGCGGGCCATCGCCCAGGGCGAGAAGATAACCACCGGGGCCGTTACCTACAAGCGCCCGGGCACGGGCATACCGGCCCACCACTGGCACCAGGTGCTGGGCCAAAAGGCCGCCCGCGACATCGCCGAGGACGAGGTGCTGGCCTGGGGCGATCTGGCCCCTTCTGGGGACTAGGCTTGCCGGAGGGAGGGGCCATGAATCACCACCGCCTGGACCTGGAGGCCCTGGCCGACCAGCTCCTACGGGAGCTGTTCCCCATCTGCCGCAGCCTCAGCGGCGATGGCGTGCGCCAGAGCTTAAGCATCCTGGCGCGCCACGCCCCCCTGACCATGCTGGAGTACCCCAGCGGCACGCCCTGCTTTGATTGGACCATCCCCCGCGAGTGGAACGCCCGCGCGGCCTGGATCAAGGACGCCCAGGGGCGCAAGGTGGTGGACTTCGGCCAGAGCAACCTGCACCTGGTGAGCTACAGCGTGCCCTTCAGGGGCACCCTGACCTGGGAGGAGCTGGCCCCCCACCTGCACACCCTGCCCCGCCTGCCCCGGGCCATCCCCTACCGCACCTCCTACTACCGCGAGGACTGGGGCTTTTGCCTGAGCCAGGAGCAGTACGAGACCCTTGACCGCCAGGGGCGCTACGAGGTCTGCATTGACAGCGAGCTAAAGGACGGAAGCCTGACCCTGGCCGAGGCCCGCCTGGCCGGCGCCTCGGGGCGGGAGTACCTCTTCAGCACCTACTGCTGCCACCCCTCCCTGGCCAACGACAACCTCTCGGGCCTGGTGCTCACCACCCTCTTGTGCCGGGAGCTGGCCGGGCGGAGCCGGCGCCACGCCTACCGCTTCGTCATCGCCCCGGAGACCATCGGACCAATCGCCTACCTGGCCCAGCACCAAGAGGAGATGCGCCGGCTGGCCGGCGGCTTCGTGGTCACCTGCGTGGGCGGCCCGGGCCCCCTGGGCTATTTGGAGACCTTCCTGGGCGACCACCAGATTGACCGCGTGGCCCGCCAGGCCTTCCGGGAGCTGGGCGTGGAGCCCCTGAGCTATCCCTTCGCGCCCAACGGCAGCGACGAGCGCCAGTACTCCTCGCCGGGGTTCCGCATCCCCATGGCCACCATCTGCAAGGACAAGTACTTCGCCTACGACTTCTACCACACCTCCCTGGACGACCTGAGCTTCGTCAAGGCCGGCCAGATAATGCAGACCCTGGAGGTGTATCTGCGGGCGGTGGACATCCTGGAGCGGGACGAGGTGCTGGTCTCGGCCAACCCCCATGGCGAGCCCCAGTTGGGCCGGCGGGGCCTGTACCCCCAGTTGGGCGGCAAGCTGCTGCCCCGGCCCGCCGCCCTCGCCGCCACCAGCGGAACGGGCCTGCCCCCGCCCGAGTTGGACGAGGTGGACGCCATTCTGTGGATCATGTTCCTGGCCGACGGCAAACACAGCCTGTTGGACATGGCCCGCCGCTCGGGCGCGCCTTTTGGCCAACTGCGCCGCCTGGCCGGCGTGTTGCTGGCAGAAGGCCTGCTGCGCCGAGCCGAAGATAATGCCTAGCCGCGCCATCCCGCGCACGCTGATCCTGGTGCAGGCCCGCATGGGCAGTAGCCGCCTGCCGGGCAAGATGCTCATGCCCCTGGCCGGCAAGCCGCTGCTGGCCTGGGTACTGGAAGGGGCCTTGGCCTCGCGCCTGGCCGGCCAGGTCGTGCTGTGCACCTCGGTCAACCCCGAGAACGGCGCCCTGGCGGACGTGGCCCAGGGCCTGGGCGTGGCCGTCTTCAGGGGCAGCGAGGACGACGTGTTGGGGCGCTTCCTGGCCGCCGGGCGCCTGCACGAGGCGGAGTGGGTGGTGCGGGTCTGCGGGGACAACCCCTTTGTCAACGGGGCCGAGATAGACCGGCTCATCGCCTTCTTCGCCGAGCACGCTTGCGATTACGCCTGCAACCACGTGCCCCGGGGCGGCAACAACTACCCCGACGGCCTGGGGGCCGAGATCACCACCCTGGCCCTGCTGGAAGAGGCGGCCCGCCAGAGCGCCGACCCCCAGGACCGCGAGCACGTCACCCGCTACCTGGTGGCCCACCCGGAGCGCTTTTCCCAGGGCCTGCCCCCGGCCCCGCCAGAGATAGCCTTCCCCCAGGTCAAGCTGGACATAGACACCCCGGACGACTATCAGCGCATGCGGCGGCTGGCCCTGGCCCTGGCCCAGCGCGGCCAGAGCCCCCAGGACGCCGTGGCGGTGTGCCGGGTGTGGCTGGAGCTTTTCGCCGGCTGAGCCGCGCGGGGTCGAGTGCCGCCGGGGTGCAAGCCCCACGAAGAAATGGCCTTTTGCTGCCTTTGGTTTCGTAGGGGCTGGGGTCGAGTGCCTCGACTCCCAATGCGGGTCGGGGGACGCTCTCCCCTGACCAACCCCGTCGGCTCCCGTACAGACCTTGTTGAACATACAAGGGGCGGGGTTTATCCCCGCCCGTGTATTTCTGCCGAAAGAACGGGACGGGAGGGGGTAAACCCCTCCCCTACGAAAGCCAAAAAACCGCCCCACACAACGCCCTCTGCGGGAGCCGCTAAAGGGCCGCTCCCTGACACGGGCCATGTTGACCGTCACTCCGCGAGCCCCCGGCGGGAGCCGCCAGCCTCAGCCAACGCGCCGGCCCCGCCCGATCCGCTATGCCCCATGGGGGGCACCCCACTACCAGCCCTCGGGGCCGCGGCTGCCGCCCCGGCCCATGCCCCGTCCCCGGCCGAAGTCGTCGCGGCGGCGGTCGCCGGTTTTTTCGCAGTCGCCGGCGCGGTGGCGCAGGGCTGGGATGTAGCCGCCCATGTCGGTGGCCATCTTGTCCACCTTGGCGCGCAGGTCCTTGACCTGGCGGTCCAGCTCGGCGATGCGGGCCTGCTCGGGGTTGGGCTGCACGGTCAGCGTCTGCATCTCCAGCTCCAGGCCGGCCAGGCGCTGGCGGTCGGCCAGGGAGGCCATGAGGAAGCGGGCCTGGTTCTCGGGGGCCTCGCCGGGCTTGTTGTAGGTGCTGGGCGAGTTGAGCGGCGAATATTCCTCGGCGGCGGCGGGCTGGCTGGCCAGCAGACAAGCGCCCAGGGCCAGGAGGGCCAGCACGGCGCGGAGGGCGGTGAATTGGGGGCGCATGGCTATTCTCCCGAGGGGGTGGGCGGGGTCCTATTGCAATATGCAATCAAAGCCATCCATGGCTTTGATTGCCGACCGGCCGGGTAAAAGAGTGTTTTTGCCAGGCCTCCCGGGCGCGTTCACGCCCGGTGGGCCATCCATGGCCCGCGTGCCGAATTGCGGTCAAACTATTCGTTTGATCGCAATTCGGTATGATCGCCCCGGCGGCGTGGGCGGCCCCTGGGCCTGATTGTGGCCGGCGGGGGGCTGGCCGTCAAGACGGGCTTACGGAGCTAGCGAGGGCTTTTGCAGGGCCTTGGGCACCCACCAGCGGATGAAGTTGTGGCTGATGCCCGCCGGGGCCGGCTCGATGCCCTGGAAGCGGGCGTGCACGATGGGCAGCGCGTCGGCCACGTAGAGGAAGGTGTAGGGCACCTCCTCGGCCAGGATCTCCTGCACGCGGTCGTAGATGGCCTTGCGTTGGCCCTGATCGAAGGTGCGGCGGCCCTGTTCCAGCAAGCGATCCAAGCCGGGGTTCTGGTAGGCATTGAAGTTGAGCTTGCCCGGACCGATGTTGGTGGAGGCGAAGATGTCGTAGAGGTCCGGGTCCTGGGGGATGGTCCAGGCCAGAAGCACGGCGTCGAAGCGGCCCTTGTCTATGAACTCACGCAGAAAGGCCGCCCATTCCACGATGCGCAGCTCCACCTTGACCCCCACCTCGGCCAGGCGGCGCTGGATGATGACCCCGGCGTTCTGGCGGTAGCGGTTGCCCTGGTTGGTCAAGAGCACGAACTGGAAGGGCTGGCCGTCCTTCACGAGCACGCCGTCCGGGCCGGGCAGCCAGCCGGCCTGGGCCAGGAGGTCGCGGGCCTTGTCCGGGTCGTAGGGATAGCGGCGCACCTTGGGGTTGTGCCACAGGGTGCCGGGCTTCAGGGGGCCGGTGCACTCCTGGCCCAGGCCCAGGAGCACCCCCTCGATGATCTCCTCCTTGTTGACCGCGTGGGACAGGGCCTGGCGCACGCGTAGGTCCTGGAAGCGCTTGTCGCGCAGGTTCCAGCCGATGTAGTTGTAGGCCGAGGCCAGGTAGCGGTATTTGCGGAAGTTCTGCTCGAAGAACCGGGTGTCGGTCTGGCGGCGGTACTGCAGGGCGGTCAGCCCCATCCAGTCCACGCCGCCGCTGCGCAACTCCAGGAACAGGGTGGCCATGTCGGGGATGACCCGGTAGATCAGGCTGTCCAGATGGGGCCGGCCCTCCCAGTAGCCGGGGAAGTAGGTCAGCTCCACCTTGGAGCCCGGGGTCCAGGACTTGAAGCGATAGGGGCCGGTGCCGATGGGGTGGCGGTTAAGGGGGGACTTGCGGGGGTCCTGGCCCTCCAAAAGGTGGGCCGGCATCTGGGTCAGGCTCCAGGAGGCCAGGCCCGGCGCGAAGGGCTCCTTGTAGCGCACCTGGAAGGTGTGCTCGTCCAGGGCCTCGGCCTTCTCCACCTTGAGGTAGTCGCCGCTGTAGGGGGTGGGGGTGTTGGGGTCGGTCATGAAGCGCCAACTGAAGAGGGCGTCCTTGGCCGTGTAGGGGGCCCCGTCGTGGAAGCGCGCGTTCTGGCGCAGCTTGAAGGTGATGGTCAGGCCGTCGGGGCTCACCCGCCAGCTCTCGGCCAAATCGCCCACCAGGTTGAGGTCCTTGTCGTATTTGACCAGGCCGTTGAAGCACTGGCCGCTCATCTCGTGGCTGGCGGCGTCGCTGGTGAGCATGGGGATCATGCTGGTGGCGTCGCCGATGACCCCCACCACGATGCCGTCGCCGTTGTCGGCCTGCTGGCACCAGGCCGGGCCGGGGGCCAGCCACAGGGCCAGGGCCGCCAGCAATGGGGCCAGCAGGCGGGCCAGGGGCGATGTTGCTCGGCCAGGCGTGGGCAATGGTCGCATAGGGGCCAGTCTAGCCGCCCGGCCCCCGGCTTACAAGACCTTGTGTCGCCAACTGGCTGGCCTGGTCCTTGGTTGACGCCCCTGGGGGGCGGATGGTACATAACCGGCGTGTGGCAGCCCAGTATGCCCGTCCCCGCGCGGAGGGATGGCCGAGTGGTCTAAGGCGGCGGTCTTGAAAACCGCTGACCGAAAGGTCCGTGGGTTCGAATCCTACTCCCTCCGCCAGTTACAGTCTGGCTCCGGTTGTTTCCATAACTTACTAGTATCGCAAAGGTTATTCTCCACGCTGTTCCCGTAATGTGTTACAGTGGAGCTATGGAGAAGATGCCTGGACACCCCCGCGTCTACCGTCGAAAACGCGGTCTATTACCACCGCGCTGCCATCCCCGTTGACATCAAGGACACCTATCCCCAAGACCGAGGAAACCTTCTCTCTCAAGACTACCGACTACCCGGAGGCGGTGAAGCTGGTAAGGGTCGCTGCTGTCCAGGTGGACCAGCGCTTTGACGAGCATCGGGGCAAACTCGCTGTGGCCCAGGAGCCACCGGTGGGGGAGCTATCCGACGAGACGATAAAGCAGCTTGGCGAGATGTACCATGCCTCCCTGTTGAGGGGTGACGAGGAGGCCCGCCTTCGGGGTTTCGAGGTGGACGGGTGGCTACCTAATTTTCTGTAACCCTCTGCTTATCCCCCTTGACGCCCCGGTGCCGGGTGCGGGGCCCGACAAACGCGATGCCCTAGAATTTCAGAAATCCATCATAAGGTGGCTAGATGGGCTTGCACGCCACGACCACGCCAGGGGGAAGGTTGGCGACTTCTTCATGGGGGAAGCCGAGGAAATCCTTACCCGAGAAGGGGTCAATATCCGACTAGGGCCTGTTAACACAAACTGAGTCCATCGGCGATCAATGCGAAGCTTATGAAGCCGATGAACATCACATCGAGCTTGTCGAAGCGCGAGAATATTCTGCGGAAGCCCTTCAAGCGTCGGAACAAGCGTTCAACTTC
>JACRDC010000010.1 GCA_016218705.1 Desulfarculus sp. | reverse complement strand
GGGGGTGTCCAGCAGACAGTGTCATTGCGAGAAGCACCCCCGCCCACCCCAGCGGGCAGGCCCGCCGGGGACCCCGGGGTGGGGTGCGACGAAGCAATCTCCCACTTCGCTTGCCTTTCGCCCAACGCCCCGCCCGAAGCGCGAAGCGGAAGATTGCCGCGCTTCGCTCGCAATGACAGCTATTACTATATGTTATGATGGCTAAGGCTGGTATGGCGGCCAGCGCCTCTGGCCCCCTCTCCCCCAGCGGGGGAGAGGGCCGGGGTGAGGGGGGGTCCAGCAGACAGTGTCATTGCGAGGAGCACCCCTGCCCACTCCAGCGGGCAGGCCCGCCGGGGACCCCGGGTTGGGGTGCGACGAAGCAATCCACCTTTTCGTTCCTAATCCGGGACTGGACCAAGACAAGAGCGAAGCGGAAGATTGCTTCACTTCGTTCGCAATGACAGCTATTACTGTATGTTATGATGGCGGGGGCTGTCGCGGCGGCGGGTGGGGCGGCCTCTGGCCCCCTCGCGCCCAGCGGGGGAGAGGGCCGGGGTGAGGGGGTGTCCAGCAGACAGTGTCATTGCGAGAAGCATCCCCGCCCACTCCAGCGGGCAGGCCCGCTGGGGACCCCGGGGTGGGGTGCGACGAAGCAATCTCCCACTTCGCTTGCCGTTCGCCCAACGCCCCGCCCGAAGCGCGAAGCAGGAGATTGCCGCGCTTCGCTCGCAATGACAGCTATTACTGTATGTTATGATGGCGGAGGCCTGCCGGGGTGGGCGGGGCGATCAGAGAAGATTATCAGGGAAAAGGGGTAGGATATGAGCGACGAGGAGAACCGCGTATCTAAGCTGAAAACGATAACACCTCAGGAATTTAACCAGATTCTTACTGACCATAGAACGTGGCTTGATACCGAAGGCAAGGACATCCGCGAAGGTAAACGGGCCTACCTCGTAAACAGAGATTTGCGGGGGTTAGAATTAACCCATATAAATCTTGAAAAAGCAGTTCTTGTGTTTGCGAATTTTCAAGGACAGAACCTGCATAGGGCAAATTTTAAGGAGGCTAGCCTTAGGGCGGCCAATCTTCAGGAGACAAACCTATTTTTGGCGGATCTGCGGGAAGCAGACCTGCGAAATGCGAGTTTTTCCGGTGCTGATCTCTGTTATGCAGATATCTCTAATGCTATTCTTCCCGATGTCAACCAACTAGCTGGCATGGACCTCACCGGCACCCGCCTGCCATCCGACATCGCCAAGTTCGAGGGCCTGGCCAACGTCAAGGAGGCGGCCACCAAGGCCTCGCACCTATTCACGATTCTTCTCCTGGGCTGCCTCTACGCCTGGCTGACCGTGGGCACCGGCTTCATGGGCGAGGCCAAGGAGGACAAGCTGGGCCTGCCCTTCATCTACAACGCCTATATCTCCCGCGAAGGCTTCAGCTTGGCCGCGCCCCTGTTCCTGCTGGGCCTCTATGGCTACCTGCATATCTACCTGCAAAGACTATGGGAACACCTGGCGCTTCTGCCCGCCATCTTCCCCGACGGCACCACCCTGGACAAAAAAGCCACGCCCTGGCTCTTCGTAGGCTACGTGCGCGCCCATATGCCCAAGCTGCGCGCCCTGCCGCCCCAGCCCATGGACCGCCTGCAAACCTGCCTCATCCAGTTGGCGGCCTATTGGCTGGTGCCCATAACCCTGGGCATGTTCTGGTGGGACTCCCTGGGCCAGGGCTCCCGCCAGGGCACGGCCATTGACGGCTTGCTCACCCTGGCGGCATTGGGCCTGGGCTATTGGTTCATGTCCCTGGCCGCCGGTACCCTAAGCGGCAGGATCGGCCCCCGCCAGGCCGGCCAGGAAAGCCCCCGGCGCGGCCTGCGCCAGGCCCTGGCCGATAACATGGTGGAGGTGGCCTGGTTCCTCCTGGGCGTGGTGCCCATGTTCGCGGGGCTGACCTACTTCAATTGGCCCGGTTAGCCCCTCCTTTCCTTGCCAATTCCCCTACTTTGGGTTAGCATCCCCTAATCGTTCACTCTAGCGCACCAACTTCAGGCGAGGCCCAGAATCATGAATCCTTACAGCGAGTTCCTGGCGCGGGGCTACGTGGCCCAGTGCACCGACGAGGCCGCCCTGCGCGAGCTTTTCGATACCGAGACCGTGCTGGGGTACATCGGCTTTGACCCCACGGCCACCAGCCTGCACGTGGGCTCCCTGGTGCCAATCCTGAGCCTGGTGCACTTGCAGCGGGCGGGGCACCGGCCCATCGCGGTGGTGGGTGGCGGGACCGGCATGATCGGCGACCCCTCGGGCAAGACCGAGATGCGCAACATGCTCACCCTGGAGACCCTGGCCGCCAACGCCCAAGCCATCAAGCAGCAGCTCAGCCGCTTCTTGGAGTTCGGCCCCAACCAGGCGGTGATGGTCAACAACGCCGACTGGCTGGTGCCCCTGAACTACATCGAGTTCCTGCGCGACGTGGGCCGGCACTTCAGCGTCAACCGCATGCTGGCGGCGGAGAGCGTCAAGTTGCGCCTGGAGCAGGAGCAGGGGTTGAGCTTCATCGAGTTCAACTACGCGCTTTTGCAGGCCTATGACTTCATGCACCTGGCCAAGACCATGGACTGCCGCCTGCAAATGGGCGGCAACGACCAGTGGGGCAACATCGTGGCCGGCGTGGACCTGACCCGGCGCATGATCGGCAAGACCGTCTACGGGCTCACCTTCCCGCTCTTGACCACCAGCACCGGCCAAAAAATGGGCAAGACCGCCGCTGGCGCGGTGTGGCTGGACGCGGCACGCACGCCGGTCTACGACTTCTACCAGTACTGGGTCAACACCACCGACGAGGACGTCTCGCGCTTCCTGAGGCTGTTCACCTTTTTGCCCATGAAGGATATCGAGGAACTGGACCGCCTGAGCGGCGCGGACCTGCGCCAGGCCAAGGCGGTGCTGGCCTATGAAGTGACCAAGATCGTGCATGGCGAGGCCGAGGCCAAGACGGCCCAGGCCGCGGCGGGGGCGGCCTTTGGCGCGGCGGGGGCCGGGGACTCCGAGGGCGTGCCCCACACCGTGGTGCCCCGGGCGCGGCTGGCCGGCGGGGTGCCGGCGTTTCAGCTATTCGTGGAGACGGGGCTGTGCTCGTCCAACTCCGACGCCCGGCGCCTGGTGGCCGGAGGCGGGGCCTACGTGGGCGAGACCCGGCTGACGGCCTTCGATCAGCCGGTCACCCTGGACATGGCCGGCGATGACGGGGCCTTGTGGCTGCGGGCCGGCAAGAAGAAGTATCACCGGGTGCTGCCCGGGTAAGGCCAGGGCGGTCTTGCTGCGGGCTGGCGGCCTCAAGCGGCCAGGGAGGCAGACCATGGCGAAGAGGTTGTGGTTCTTCCTGCTTATCGCGGTGCTGGGCCTGGGGTTGGCCCAAGGCGTCCTGGCCGCCGGTAATATCCAGGACGATGTGGTGGCCCTCAAGGCCAAGGTGGCCCAGGCCGCCAAGCTGTTGTCCAAGGACAGCACCCAGGCCCTGAAGGAGTTCAACGACCCCCAGGGCGAATGGGCGGCCGAGCCTCACATCTTTGCCTACAAGCTGGATGGCACCTGCCTGGCCATGCCCTCCAACCCCAAGGCGGTGGGCACCAACCGCTTGCAGGGCAAGGACGTGAAGGGCCGCTTTTTCCTGCAAGAGATGATCAGGCTGATCCACCAATCGGCCCAGGGGCAGGGCTGGGTGGAGTATAAAATCAAGCGGCCCGACAAGCCCCAGGACCCGCCGGTGCAAAAGGTGGCCTGGGTGTCGCGGGTCCCGGGTAAGCCCATGCTGGTGGGCGCGGCCTTGTACGCGACCAAGAGCGAGGTCATCAGCCGGGGCGCGGGCCATTAGGGCCGGCGAGCCGGCGGGGCGGTAACCCCGGGGCAGCGCGGTCTCCGGCAGTTTTGCATCAGCCTAGGATGCAAAAGGCAAAAACGGGCGGGGATAACCACCGCCCGTGTGTTTTTCATCTACCCCGCGAGACCCCAACGGGAGCCGCCAGCCCCGGCCAGGACAGGGGCCCCGCCCGACCCGTTTATGCCCAGCGGCGGGCACGCCGCCCGCCCGACCCGTTTATGCCCAGCGGCGGGCACGCCGCCCGCCCGGCCCGTTTATGCCCAGCGGCGGGCACGCCGCCCGCCCGGCCCGTTAACGCCCAGCGGAGGGCACGCCGCCCGCCCGGCCCGTTAACGCCCAGCGGAGGGCACGCCGCCCGCCCGGCCCGTTAACGCCCAGCGGAGGGCACGCCGCTAGTCGGGGGCGGGGGTGCCCAGGCAGTGGTGGTCAATCAGGGCCAGCAGGCGCTCGGTCTCGGGCTTGCTGGCAAAGGCGTTGGCGCCCACCCGCTGGCACTTGGCGGCCATCTGCTGGTTTATCAGGGACGAGAAGATGATGACCGGCACCTCCAGGCGCAGGTCCTGCTTGACCTGGCGGCAGAGGGTCAGGCCGTCCATCTTGGGCATCTCGATGTCGGTGAGTATCAGGTTGAGGTACTGGTCCATGGGCCGGCCCTCTTGTTGGGCCTGGATTTGCAGGGCCTTGACCGCATCCAGGCAGTCCTGGCCATTGTCGAAGATGCGTAGGCCCTCGTAGCCCACGGCGGCGAGTATCTTGGCCACCTTGGTGCGGATGACCGCCGAGTCCTCGGCGAAGAACAGGTGCTTGCCCCGGCGGCGCTCCTGCAGGGAGGGCTCCTCGCCGGGGGCCTCGCTGTAGTTGATGACGCTCTCGGGGAAGATGTCGCCCACGATGCTCTCCAGGTCCAGCACCAGGACTTCCTTGCCGCCCAGGCTCACCGAGCCGGTGACCAGGGGGTTGTTGGCGGCCAGGTAGTGGTTCAGGGGGCAGAAGTCGCTCCAGGAGACCCGGTGGATGCGCTGGATGTGGTCGGCGATGAAGGCGGATGTCATCTTGTTGAACTCGGTGACCACCACCACCTGCTTGGCCGACTCACGGCCCTGGGGCAGTTCCAGGTAGGCCCGCAGGTCCAATAGCGGGATGGAGCGCCCGCGCAGCAAAAAGACCCCGGCGATGGAGGGCGGCTGGCCGGGCATGGTGGTGATGGTCAGGCCGTCCAGGGGGATGAACTCCCTGATCTTGGCCACGTTGACCCCGAAATGGTTGCCGCCGAGCACGAACTCGGCCAGTTCCACCTCGTTGGTGCCGCTATCCAGCAGAATCTCTGATCTGGCCATATGCCTTCCCGCCGGCCAGCCGCTCTCGCCCCATGGGGCGGCCGCCGCTATTGCTGGTCTTCACCTTGGACAGGCCTGGGTATACCACGCCGGCGTCCGGCCTTGGGGGGCAAGCCCTGCCTGGCCGCGCCATCTAACAATAAGGCTACCAGAGAACATGTGTTTGTGTCTACTTGCTGGAGCAACGAAAAAGCCGGGGCGGCCCCCGCCCTTGGCAAGGACCGCCCCATGCTCATTCCCAGTTCTTCCTCGGCTGGCCCACCACGGGAGCCGCCAGCCCAGGTTCTTGCTACAGCCTCACCCGACCCGTATATGCCTGCCCAGGCACTGGGCCTAGTTGGTCTGGGTGATGGCCGTCAGCACCCAGGGGTTGGGACCCACCGGCCGGGTGAAGGTCCACAGTTCCTGGAACTTCACCGGCTGGGTGTTGGAGCCCTCCACCACCTGGCCGGTCTTGTCGTCCACGGTGTAGTCCAGCAGGTTGGCGGTGATAAAGGCCGTGAGGTAGTCCTGCCCCTGCTCCTGCCAGGCCTGTCCCAGCTCCACCGAGCGCACGGCGATGTTTTCCAGGCGGTTGATCTGCCCCTTGGACTTGAGCTGGCTGATGCCATTGCCCAGGATGCCCTGCATCTCGGCGGTGAGCAGGCCGCCCACGCTGGCCATTTCCCGCTGGCCGTAGGCCGCCTGGATCTGGAAGAAGGCGTCCATGACGTAATCCTTGAAGGCCTGCTCACTGAACCCGGGGTCCATGGAGCGGATGTAACCCAGCCCCTGGGCCAGCTCCTGGGCCGGGTCGGGGCCATAGGAGGGCGGGGGCGGAGGGGCGTAGCTGGCCCCAGGCGGGGGCGGCGGGGCATAGCCACCCGGAGGCGGCGGGGCCGGCTGGTTGTCGCTGGAGCCACCGAAGAGGCCGCCCAGCAGGCCGCCCGAGGAGCCGCCCTGGCCTTGCTGGCGCTTGCGCTTGACCAGGAAGTAGTACAGACCGTAGAGCACGGCGCCGATGAGGATCAGATCGAAGAGGCCAAAGCCGCTGGAGCCGCCCGTGCCACCTCCGCCGCCAGCGCCGGCGATGCCCCGAAAGAGCATGGCGCCAGCGAAGCCGCCCAACAGGCCGCCGGCCAGGCTGCGCATGAAGCCGCTGGTCTGGGGCTGGGCCATGGGCCTGGGAGGGGGTGGAGGCGTGCTGGGCCGGGCCTGGGGCTGCACCGACTGGCTGGGCGGAGGCGGGGGCGTGGTGGGCCGGCTGCTGGGAGCCGAGGGGCTGACGCTGCGGCTGCCGGTGCTGCCCGAGGACTTGCCGCCCCCGGCCCTGGCCCAGGCCAAATCGTTGAAGGTCAGGCTCAAGAGGCAAAAGACGCCCAGGATGGCCAAAAAGGTTTTCAGTCGCGAAGAGCGGGTCATGTTTGACTCCCCATGATCGTTGGCGTTCATCGTGGCCGAAAACAAGCGTGCCCAGCGGCCGCCGGGGCCGCCGCAGGCCAATTATAGCAGTAAACGGCCACGAGAGAAGGTTCTAAGCGCGCCCCGGTCCCGATTCCGGCTGCTCCGGCAGATTTTCCAGCAGCCTAAGCACCTCGTCCACCTCCAGGTCGCGCCAATGGGCATAGGCCTCGGCCACCGCGAAGTAGGGGCCAGCGCGCACATCCGGGCAGACCAGCTCGTCCACTAGGGGCAGGAGGCGCTGGCGGGCCGAAGCCGAGGCCGTGGGCGCCGCCACCACCAGGCGGGCCGGCGCTTGTTGCCGCACTATGCCCGCCGCCGAGGCCATGGTCACCCCCGAGGCCAGGCCGTCGTCCACCAGGATGACGGTGCGGCCCCCCAGTTCCGGCGGGCGCGCCCAGTCTCCATAGAGCGCCAGGCGCTCCCGGATGCTGGCCAGGGCCTTCTGTTTCTGTATCTCTACCTGGGCTGGGGTCAGGCCCAGGCGGGCCAGCAGCTCCTGGTTGTAGATGGCCGTGCCGTCGCTGGCCACCGCCCCAAAGCCGGCCTCGCTGTTGCCGGGTATCTGTATCTTGCGCACCACCAAGAGGCGCAGGGGGCAGCCCAGGGCCCACGCCACCGGCACCCCCACGGCCACCCCGCCGTTGGGCACCGCCAGGACCACGGTGCCCGGGCCGGCGTGGTGGGCCAGCATCCCCGCCAGCACCTGGCCGGCCTGGGCGCGGTCGCGGAAGGGAGGGGCGTGGTAGGGCATGGCAACCTCCAGGCCCCCTCACCCTGCCCTCTCCCCCAGTGGGGTGAGGGGGAAGAGGGGTGCCGTCTGGGTTCCTCCCCGTGAAGGGGCGGGGCTTATCCCCGCCCGCGCATCTGGGGGAAGCCAAGCCGGGAGGGGGTAACCCCCTCCCCCACGAAATCCAAAAACCCATCACCGGGATCCGGCGGCCCGGGCCAGGACGACAACCTCACCCGACCCGTCATGCCCCGCCGGGGGCGCCCAGCTCATTCCTTGCTGAAAACTATTCTGTCATCCGCCACCTCGGCCTGGATGCGGTCGCCCTCCACGAAGCTGCCGTCCAATATCTTGAGCGCCAGGGCGTCTTGCAGGTGGTGCTGGATGGCCCGCTTGAGGGGCCGGGCGCCATAGGCCGGGTCGAAGCCCGCCGTGGCCAGGAACTCCAGGGCCTGGCCGCTCAGGGTGAGCGAGAGCCCCCGTTGAGCCAGCAGCTTGTTGAGCCGGGCCATCTGGATGCCCACGATGCGGCCGATGTGCTGCCTATCCAGGCTGTGGAAGATGACCACGTTGTCCACCCGGTTCAAAAACTCGGGCTTGAACTGGGCGTGCAGGGCGCTGAGCACCATCTCCTTCATCTGAGCGCGGTGCTCCTCGCCGGCCAGGTCCTGGATGAACTGGGAGCCGATGTTGCTGGTCATGATGATGATGGTGTTCTTGAAGTCCACGGTGCGCCCCTGGCCGTCGGTGAGGCGGCCATCGTCCAATATCTGCAATAGGGCGTTGAAGACCTCGGGGTGGGCCTTCTCCACCTCATCGAAGAGCACCACGCTGTAGGGCCGGCGGCGCACCGCCTCGGTCAGGTAGCCACCCTCCTCATAGCCCACGTAGCCCGGAGGGGCGCCGATCAAGCGGCTGACGGTGTGCTTTTCCATGAACTCGCTCATGTCCAGGCGGATCATGGCCTGCTCGTCGTCGAACAGGAACTCGGCCAGGGCCCGGGCCAGCTCAGTCTTGCCCACGCCCGTGGGGCCCAAAAAGATGAAGGAGCCGATGGGCCGGTTGGGGTCTTGCAGGCCCGAGCGCGCCCGGCGCACGGCGTTGGACACGGCAATGATGGCCTCGGTCTGCCCCACCACCCGGCGGCCTATGCGCTCCTCCATGGTCAAGAGCTTGTCGCGCTCGCCCTCCATGAGCTTGGCCACGGGGATGCCCGTCCACTTGCCCACCACCTCGGCCACCTCCTCGGCCCCCACCTCCTCCTTGATGAGCGAGCGCTCCTTCTGCAACTCCTGCAGGGCCTCCTGGGCGGCGGCCAGGTCCCGCTCCTTGGCCGGGATAACGCCGTACTGCAACTCGGCGGCGCGGTTGAAGTCGCTGGCCCTTTGCGCCTGCTCCAACTGGGCCCGCAGTTGTTCGATCTCCTCCTTGGCCTGCCTGATCCTTTGCAGGGCGTCCTTCTGCTGCTGCCACTGCTCCTTGAGGGCGTCGCGCGCCGCGGTGTGGGTGGCCATCTCCTGCTGGAGCTTCTCCAGGCGGCGCTTGGAGCCCTCGTCGCTCTCCTTCTTGAGGGCCTCCTGCTCGATGGCCAACTGGGCCAGGTGGCGCTCCAGGCCGTCTAACTCGGCGGGCAGGGAGTCTATGTCTATGCGTATCTTGCTGGCCGCCTCGTCAATCAGGTCAATGGCCTTGTCGGGCAGGAAGCGGTCGGTGATGTAGCGCTGGGAAAGCGTGGCTGCGGCTACCAGGGCCGAGTCCTTGATGCGCACGCCGTGGTGCACCTCGTACTTTTCCTTGAGCCCGCGAAGTATCGCAATGGTGTCCTCAACCGTGGGTTCGACGATCAACACCGGGGCGAAGCGCCGCTCCAGGGCCGCGTCCTTTTCGATGTTCTGGCGGTATTCCTTTATGGTGGTGGCGCCCACGCAGCGCAGCTCGCCCCGGGCCAGGGCGGGTTTGAGCATGTTGCTGGCGTCCATGGAGCCCTCGGCCTTGCCGGCCCCCACCAGGGTGTGCATCTCGTCTATAAAGAGGATGATCTGTCCGGCGGCCTCGCCCACCTCCTTGAGCACCGCCTTGAGGCGGTCCTCGAACTCGCCACGGTACTTGGCCCCGGCGATGAGGGCGCCCATGTCCAGGCTCACCACCTGCTTGTTTTTCAGCCCCTCGGGCACGTCGCCAGCCACGATGCGCTGGGCCAGTCCCTCCACGATGGCCGTCTTGCCCACGCCGGGCTCGCCGATGAGGACGGGGTTGTTCTTGGTGCGGCGGCTAAGGATTTGGATGGTGCGGCGTATCTCCTCGTCGCGGCCGATGACCGGGTCCAGCTTGCCCTTGGCCGCCAACTCGGTGAGGTCGCGGGCGTAGCGCTTGAGGGCCTGGTACTTGTCCTCGGGGTTCTGGTCGGTGACCCGCTGGCTGCCGCGAATGTCTTTCAGCACCCCCATGATGGCCTCGGGGGTGACGCCGGCCCCGCGCAAGACCTCGCCCGCCGGGTCCTTGCTCTCGGCCAAGGCCAGCAAGAGGTGCTCGATGGAGACGTAGTCGTCCTTCATGGCCTCGGCCTTGGCCTCGGCGGCCTGCAAGACCTGCAAGCTCGCCTGCGAAAGCTGAGGCTGGGCGGCGCCGCCGCTGACCTGGGGCAGCTTCTGCTGGGCCGCCTCCAACTCATCCAAGAGGCGATCCGGGCTGGCCCCTAGCTTGCCCAGGACCGGGCGGGCGATCTCCGGGCTGGTTTCCAGTATCACCGTGAGCAGGTGGGCCGGCTCGATTTGGGGGTTGCCCCGCTTGCTGGCCAGGGAGATGGCCGCCTGCACCACCTCCTGGCTCTTGACCGTCAGCTTGTCGAAACGCATATGTGCTTCCCCTCGAAAGGTTGGTTTCTGGCTCGGGCCGCCAGGGAAAGGCCTGCCCCCACCGGGGGCGGCGTCCTGGCGTCGAAAAGAAGGTAAGCACCAAGGGGTGGCTTGCAAGCCGCCGGTATGCCTGGCCAAGGCCTCGCCCGGCGGGCCTAGGCCTTGCCGCCGCCCTGGTCTGGCTGGGCCATCAAATCGGCGTAGAGCTCGGCGGCGCACTGGGGACAGATGCCATGGGTGAAGTCGGCCTGGGAGTGGTCGCGGATGTAGTTCTCCAGCTTGCGCCAGTAGCCCTGGTCGTCGCGGATCTTCTTGCAGTGGGCGCAGATGGGCAAAAGCCCGCTGAGTATCTTGACCTGGTTCAAGGACTCCTGCAATTCCCGGGTCTTGGCCTCCAGCTCGGCGGTGCGCTGGGCCACCCGCTCCTCCAGTTGGTCGTGGGAGGCCTTGAGACGCGAGGACATGCGGTTTAGGTCCCAGGCCAGGTCGTTCCACTCCCGCAGGCGCAGGCGCGGTATCTGGCGGCCCAGGTTTTGGGGGTCGTCGGCAATGGCGCGGGCGTGTTGGCGCATGGCCTCCAAGGGGCGCTGGAACCAGGCGCGGTGCAGCAGCAGGAGCACCGCGATCATGCCCCCCAGGCCCACCAGCAGGAAGGCCGAAAGCTTGAGGGCGAAGTCCCGGTTGCCGGCCAGGGCCTGGGCCAGGGGCACCCGGATGGAGACGGCCGAGACCAGCTCCCCCTCCTGGCGCTGGAAGCTGCGCAGGGGCCCATACTGCTCCACCATGCCCCGGGGGGCCAACTCGGGCTGGCTGTGGCAGCGCAGGCAGGACTGCTCCATGGACTCGCCCCGGCGCAGGTACACGAAATAGGGCTGGCCATCCAGGAGTCTTATGGCCGTGCGCTTGTCCAGTCCGGGGTTGGCCTTCATCTCCTCTATGAAGGCCCGCTCATAGCCGTCAGCCTCGTTCCGGGGGCTACGGGCGTTGATGGCGCATTCCTTGTAGTAAAAGCCGTCCTTGGCCAGGGCCTGGTAGTGCTGGTCCATGCCCCTGATGGCATAGGTGGAGGACATCCAGGCCGGCTCGAAGTATTGGGGGTCGGGTGATTTGTCCAGCAGCTCGAAAACCTTGGGCTTGAGCTGGTGGGCGAAGTAGGAGTGGATGGCCAGGTTGCGCTCCAGGATATAGCGGGCCTGGTCCTCGGCCTCCCGCAGGGCCTCCCGTTCCAGCAGGCCGCGGGCCAACCACAGCAAGGCCGCCGCCGCGCACGCGAAGACCAGCACCACCGCCAAGAGCATGGCGTTTCGGGCTTTCATGGCCACTCTTTACAGGCGCTCCCCGGTAGGGAAAGGCAAGGCGCACTTTTCACAAGGGTTGCATGCAGGATGTTCCTTCAGGTTAGCAAACCCGCCGCGCCTGGCACAAATAAAAAGGCCTATCGCCCAGGTACCAGCTAGGGCTGGGCGGGCGGTGGGGCCTCCGGGCCGGCCTGGCCGCCGGGGGGCGCCGGGGGCTGGTCCTTGGGGGGTACTGGCCGCCTTTGCAGGCTGGTGGGCCGCTGCCCCTGGATGCGCTGGTTCAAGAGCACATCGCGGCTGCCCTGGCCGGGGGTGGCCCCCCGTTGCAGGCGGTGGCGCTGGCGGAAGCTCTGGGGGGTCTCCTGGCCATCCGCGGGGCCGGGTTTGGTGGTTCGGGCCTTGGCCGGGGGGGGCATCTTGCCCAGGCTGCGGGCCGGGGCCTGGCCGGTGAGCTTGCCCGGGGCCTTGAGGTTGCGCTCCTTTACGGCGTCCTGCAACTCGGGCGGGTGCTTGAGCCCCTGGGCGCCGGGGGTTTGGGCGGCCCCGGCCCCGCCGGCCAGGCAGAAGAGGGCCGCCAGGAGGGCGAGCATGGGCAGGACCAACGGGCGATTTCCGGCGATTGAATGCATTGCCTTTATCCCCCCCTCACCCTGGCCCTCTCCCCCCGGTGGGGGGAGAGGGAAAAATCCGAGCGCCTCAGAGCCACACTTCGGTCTGGCGCGGGCCTCACTGCACCGGGAAGTCGAAGTAGGTCTGGGGGTAGGGCTCGTCCCTAAGGGTGTAGTGCCACCACTCCTCGGCCAGGCCCTTGAAGCCCTGGGCTTCCATGAGGGTCTTGAGCAGGGCCCGGTTGGCCCGCTGCTGGGGGCCTACGCTGGGGTTGGCGGTGTGGGACACCTCGTGGAAGCAGTCAAAGCCGCCGCCCATGTCCAGGCCGTTGTCGGGGTAGCGCTGGCGGGCCGGCTTGAAGCACTCCACCTGGCGGGTCGGGTCAAAGGCCGGCTGTGAGGCCGCCGGCAGGGCCACGATGGTCAAATCCACGGTGGAGCCCCGGCTGTGCCCCGAGCGCTCGGCGATGTAGCCCTGGGGGAAGAGCACTTTTTTGTCGAGGGTGGGATAAAATTCGGTCTTGGTTAGCGTGTCGTTGACATCCAAGGCCCAGCGCACGAAATGGTCCACGGCCCGCTGGGGGCGGTAGCAGTCGTAGACCTTGAGCGCCAGGCCCAGGGGCGCTAGCTGCTCCTGCACCCGGGCCAGGGCCTGGGCCGCCGGGCGGGTGAGCAGGCACCTGGGGGTCAGGTAGCCATCCACGGGCACGCCCAGGAAGTTGTGGCTGGTGAGGTAGCGCATGTCCAGGAGCAGGCCGGGCACGGCCTGGGCCACGTCCACGATGTCGGGCGGACGCTGGGCCGGGTCTGGCGCGGCGGCCAGGGCCGGGGCGGCCAGGAGACTCAGCAGGGCCAGGCAGTAGATCAGGGCACGGCGGTAGGGCATGGTCAGCCTCGCGATGTGGAGCAGTAGCGCGTGGTCACGGCGCCCAGGCCGCCGGCACCCGCACCTGGGCACGGATGGCCTGGCCCTTTTCCACTTCCAGCCGGGAGAGGTCATGGGCCGCTTGCAGATTCAGCCAGAAACGGGGCTCCCCCCCGAAAAAAGCCGCCAGGCGGATGGCGGTATCCGGGGTGATGCCCCGGCGCTGGCGCAGTATGTCCAGGATACGTCCCGCCGGTACCCCCAGGGCCAGGGCGAGGCGGTTGGCGCTCAAGCCCCGCTCGGCCAGTTCTCCCTTGAGTAACGCCCCAGGATGGGTACTGATTCGATTGCCCTTCATGGCTCACCCCTCAGGGGCAGACGTGCAGCCTGAAGGTGAAGGCCGCGCTCTTGAAGTCGTTGCAGGCCAAGAGGTAGCGGTCGCCGGGCGTGGACTGGCCGAAGGCCTCTATCTGCCTGACCAGGGCCTCCAGGCGGGCCTGGGCCTCCTGCTTGGTCTTTTGCTGCAAGGCCATCACCCGCACCTCGGCGCGGCTGACCAGAAGCTTGTGGAACTGGGGGATGATCTGGTTCTCTTGCAGGCCCCACTCCATGCCCAGGACCATGGGCACCCGCTTTAGCTGGCCGCCGGCCTTTTCCAGCCAGGCCAGGTCCAGGGGCCAGTGGGGGTCGTCGGCCTTGGCCCAATGGGGCGAGCCCACCCAGAAGCCAGCCTCGCGGCCGGCGGCGCCCAGTTTGGCCGCCAGTTGGCGGGTCAGCTCGGCGTCGCTCCAGTTGGCCTCCAGGGCGTCGGCGGGCAGGGGGTCCAGAAGCTCCATCAGCTTTTTTTCCATGGGACTATAGGCGCCGCTCATTTTCTTACCCCCTGTGCGAGATGGTGGAAGGCCAACCGAAATGGGTGCTGGCCCATCTTTCGCCTTTTCGGCGGGCCTGTCAAGGCTGGGAGGGGCCAACAGGCCGGGAGGGGCCAAGCGAAACCCAGGGTTGCGGTTGGCCGCCCGCGCCGCCGCCTCCCCTTGGGCCACTCGGGCGGGGATAAACCCCGCCCCTTGTATGTTAAAAAAAGGTTTCTTCGGGAGCCGACGGGGTTAGTCAGGGGAGAGCGCCGCCCGACCCGTATTGGGAGTCGAGGCACTCGACCCCCGCCCCTTGCTTGTCCTTGAATCAAGCCTGATACGCATTTCAGATCAGACGTATGGTTTTCTCGACAGGTTTCCTCTGGGTACAGCCCTTACGGTATAGGCGGCCCAAGAAAGCCTAAGCGGTTTCTTTTTGTGTCCCGCTCAGCCGCCCGGCCATACTGGCTTTGCCGATGCGGGTACCGGCGCGGGGTGGACTCTCCGCCCTGGCGTGGGCAGGGGCCGCAGGTATCCCGTATTCCTTGCCGGGTTGGTTCATAGCAGCCCCCTGCCGGTGTCCTAGGAATGGCCGGGCTAAGAGCGGGACACGGGGCTTGGGCGGCCAGAAAACCAAAGCTCGCCGGCCAGAGGATGCCCGGATCAAGGGGCAACAACCTAATACTGTATGATTGTCATTAAAATGGTATGAAGGCTGACCAGCCGTCAATCCTTGATCTGTCCCCTGAGCCACAATATCTGCCGGGCCAGGCCGCGCCAGGCCCGCACCTCGCGGGTGGTGATGCCCCCCCGCTCCAGGGGGGCCTTGAAGGGGCGGAAGAAGTGATCGGGGTTGTCGGCGGGGATGGAGCCGATGGCCACCAGGGCCTGTTTGAGGTGGCTTTTCAGCCCCTCCAGGTCCTTGAGGGTGGCTGGCTGAGGCCGGGCTCCCGGGCCGGCGGCCAAGCCCGCGCCCTCCAGGGCGGCCTGGCGCAGCTCGTAGGCCAGCACCATCACCGCCTGGGCCAGGTTCAGCGAGCTGGCCTGGTCGGTGGGGATGCAGACCGTTAGCCCGCACAGGTCCACCTCCCCGGTGTTCAGCCCCTTGTCCTCGGGGCCGAAGACCAGGGCCACCCGGCCCTGCCCCGCCGCCAGGAGGGCCTGGGGCGCGGCCTGGCGGGGGGTGGTGAGCCGGCCCCGGCGGCGGCCCTGGCGGGCGGTGGTGGCGATGGCCAGGTTGCAGTCGGCCAGGGCGGCGGCCAAGCCGGGAAAGGTGCCCATGGCCGCCAGCACCCCGGCCCCGGCCTCGGTGGCCAGGCGGGTCATGGGCTCGGGCCAGGGCCGCTCCGGCGCCACCACCCGCAGCCCCCCTAGGCCCATGTTGGCCACGGCCCGGGCCGCCGCCCCGATGTTCTCGGGGAACTTGGGCCGGCAAAGCACCATGACGATATTGCCCAGACGCTCCAGCATGGCCGCTAGCATAGACCAGGGCGGGCACCGGGGCAAGGCTCAGCGAGCCACCCGCGCTACAAGGCCAGCACCGCCCGCCGTCTTTGGTCAAGAGCGGCGGGCGGGCGCATGGGTCCGTGGGCTAAAAGGACTCGAAATCCTTTTCCGCGTCATCCAGGGGTATGGCCTGCTTGGCCTTCATCCCCGCCTTGGCCGCCTGGGGCAGCAGGCGCCTGGCCGGGGCGGCGGCCCGGGGGCGGGGCGCCGCCAGACGCCGGGGCTGCCCACCGGCTTGGGCGGCCCGGCGCCGTCCCTCCACCAGGACGGAAAGATCGCCGACCGTCTCCAGCATGTGCCCGGTCTGGGCCGACATCTCCTCGGCCGCCGCGGCGGTCTGCTCTGCCCCGGCGGCGTTCTGCTGGGTCACCTTGTCCATGTCGGCCATGGCCCGGCTGATCTGCTCGATGCCCTGGGCCTGCTCGCCGCTGGCCGCCGCGATCTCGTTGATGAGCTGGTCCACCTTTTGGGCGCTCTGCTCCACCTGCTCAAAGGACTGGTCGGCCCGGGTCACCAGGTCGGAGCCGGCCTTGATGTTCTGGATGTTGCCCTCGATCAGCTCGGTGGTGCTGCGGGCGGCCTCGGCGGCGCGCTGGGCCAGGTTGCGCACCTCGCCGGCCACCACGGCAAAGCCGGCCCCAGCCTCGCCGGCGCGGGCGGCCTCCACGGCGGCGTTCAAGGCCAACAGGTTGGTCTGGAAGGCTATCTCGTCAATGGTCTTGATGATCTTGGCCGTCTGATCGCTGGCGGCGGTGATCTGGTCCATGGCCTTGCGCAATTCGTCCATGGCCGCGTTGGCCTGGCCCACGGTGTCCTTGGTTTCAGTCATCAGGCCCTTGGCCTGCTGGGCGTGGTCGGCGTTTTGCCGGGTCATGGAGGCTAGTTCCTCCAGGGAGGCGCTAGTCTCCTCCAGGGAGGCGGCCTGCTGGGAAGAGCCGGCGGCCAACTGCTGGGAAGCCGAGTTGACCTCGCGGGCCGCGGTGGCCATCTGCTGGGCCCCCTGGGTCAGCACGTCCACCGAGCGCTTCACCGGCCGGCCCACCGAGCGGGCGAAGAGCCAGCCCAGCACCACCGACCCCAAAAAGACCACCACCGCCACCCCCACTATGGCATACATCAGCCGGTTGACCTCGGCGGTGACGTCGTCCACGTAGATGCCGCTGCCCACGATCCACTGCCAGCCAGGCAGGGCCTTGACATAGGAGACCTTGGGCGCGGGCACTGTCTGACCGGGCTTGGGCCACTTGTAATCCACGAAGCCCTCGCCCTTTTCCTTGCAAACCCTGACCATCTCCACGAACAAGCGCTTGCCGTCGGGGTCCTGATTGTTGCTCAGGTCGGTGCCGTCCAGCTTGGGGTTGAAGGGGTGCATGACCATGCGGGGGCCGAAGTCGTTGATCCAGAAATACTGGTCCCCGCTGTAGCGCAGGTCGGCCACCGCCGCCCGGGCCGCGGCCTGGGCCGCCTCCTGGGTCATCTTGCCGCCCTCGGCCAGCTTCTGGTAATGGCCCAGCAGGCTGGCGGCGCTCTCCACCAACTGCTTGACCTCAAGCTGCTTGCTCTGGAACAGGCGGGAGCTGATGTAGGGAACGAGGTAGACGAAGATCAAGGCCATGCACAGGGCCGCGACCAGGGGTAAGACCGCCAACTTAGTCGAGAGCTTAGCATTCTGGAGCAACATGGGGCGCCCTCCATCTGTCTAGACTGGGTGTGTGCCGATCGCCTTTTCCTCCCCCCGGGTTGGAATCACCAATATAGCCATATACAAGTATGTTACCTTAAACATATAGACGAAGCAGGTAAATTTAGCCACTGTTCGTTGTGAGTAACTTTTCACTTGCACCCACCACGGCGCCGCCCGCGCCGCCACCACAGGCCCAGGACCGCCGCCAGCCCCACGGCCAGGGCCAGCCCGGCCACCTGGCTCAGCCAGACCACATATTCATCGAGGGTCAGGCCGCGCAGATAGCGCGGCAAGGGCGTGAGCAGGCTGGCGGCCAGGGCCAGGAGCAAGAGCCGGGGCAGCCAGTGGCGCAACTTGCCGGGGGGGGGACATGGTTCAAACCTGCCGGGGTGGGGCGGGATTATCGCGCCCTCTCCGCCCGGTTGGCCGCCCTTGCCGTCCGGCGGGGCCGGCCAACCGCCAGCAGCGCTTGACAGCCCCCGGGGCGATTAGTATACAGTATGCAAAAACAAAGAGGCGGCGCGGACGGCTGCCGGGCCAGGGTCCAGGGCGGGCCAGGCCCCCGCGATGCTTCGCCCCCCATCCCCCAGCAAGAAAGGTGAGGAGCATGCAACAAGTCAAGGTGGTCCTAGGCGACGCCGACCTGCCCCGCCAGTGGTACAACATCCAGGCCGACATGCCCACCCCCCTGGACCCGCCCATCCACCCCGGCACCGGCCAGCCCATCGGGCCGGCCGACCTGGCGGCCATCTTCCCCATGGCCTTGATCGAGCAGGAGATGAGCCCCAAGCAGTTCTGGGAGATACCCGACGAGGTCCTGCAGATCTACGCCCTGTGGCGCCCCACCCCCCTGCAGCGCGCCCTGCGCCTGGAGAAGGTCCTGGGCACCCCCGCGCGCATCTACTTCAAGAACGAGTCGGTGAGCCCGGCCGGCTCCCACAAGCCCAACACCTCCATCCCCCAGGCCTTCTACAACCAGCAGGCGGGCATCAAGCGCATCGCCACCGAGACGGGCGCCGGCCAGTGGGGCAGCGCCATGTCTCTCGCCACCAACCTCTTCGGCCTTAAGTGCACCGTGTACATGGTGCGGGTCAGCTATGACCAGAAGCCCTACCGCAAGTCCATGATAAACACCTGGGGCGCCACCATCTACCCCAGCCCCAGCCCCGAGACCAACGCCGGCCGCGCCGCTCTGGCCGCCGACCCCAACTCCCCCGGCTCCCTGGGCCTGGCCATCAGCGAAGCAGTGGAGGACGCCGCCACCCACGACGACACCAACTACTCCCTGGGCTCGGTGCTTAACCACGTCTGCATGCACCAGACGGTCATCGGCGAGGAGGCCCTCAAGCAGATGAAGATGCTGGGCGAGTGGCCCGACGTGGTCATCGGCTGCATCGGCGGCGGCTCCAACTTCGCTGGCATCGCCTTCCCCTACATCCGCGAAAAGATCGCCGGCAAAGCGGTGCGCATCCTGGCCGTGGAGCCGGCCTCCTGCCCCAGCGTCACCAAGGGCGTCTACGCCTACGACTACGGCGACACCGCCCACATGGCCCCCATCATCAAGATGCACACCCTGGGGCACACCTTCATGCCCCCGGGCATCCACGCCGGCGGCCTGCGCTACCATGGCATGGCCCCCCTGGTCAGCCGCCTGGTGCAGGACCAGCTCATCGAGGCCGTGGCCATCCACCAGATGGAGTGCTTCGAGGCCGGCGTGCTCTTTGCCCGCAGCGAGGGCATCATCCCGGCCCCGGAATCCACCCACGCCATCCGGGGGGCCATTGACGAGGCATTGAAGGCCAAGGAAGAGGGCAAGGAAAAGGTCATCCTCTTCAACCTCTCGGGCCATGGCCACTTCGACATGAGCGCCTACGACGCCTACTTCGCCGGCCAGCTCAGCAACTTCGCGTACCCCCAGGCCATGGTGGACGCCGCGCTCAGCAAGCTGCCCCAGGTGAAGCTGTAACAGAACGCAAGAGCGGGCGGGGGTAAACCCCGCCCCTACATTAAGACCAAGTTGTCATTGCTTTTTCTTAGTGTGGGGGCGGGGGTTACCCCCGCCCGTCTTGTCTTTTCGGTAAACCGCGGGGGATGGCCCCTTCCCCTCCTAGAACCAAGTCCAAGCAAAATCCAGGGCCATGGGGCACCGAGATGGCTATACTACCTCCCGAGGCGGTCAGCCGTCCGCCCCGGACCCCTAGCGAGGTAACGCCCCTTGTACACCGGCAACCCCACCCCCAAATTCTGCCCAGCCTGCGCCCGGCCCCTGGCCCAACGCCAGGTGGACGGCCTCGAGCGCCTGGCCTGCCCCGAGGCCTCTTGCGGCTTTGTCTTCTGGGACAACCCCCTGCCCGTGGTGGCCGGCCTGGTGGAGCACCAGGACCACGTGCTCTTGATTCAGAACCAGGGCTGGCCGGCCCACTGGTGGGGCCTGGTCACCGGCTTTTTGGAGCGCGGCGAGAGCCCCCAGCAGGGCATGCTGCGCGAGGTGCGCGAGGAACTCAACCTGGATGCCACCCTGCAAGGCCTCATCGGCGTCTACGCCTTCCCGCCCCGCAACCAGGTGGTCATGGCCTTCCACCTCACGGCCAGCGGCCCCTTTTCCCCCGGCCCCGAGCTGGCCGCGGTCAAGCCGGTGCCCATCGCCAAGCTAAAGCCCTGGGACAGCGCCACCGGCCAGGCCGTGGCCGACTGGCTGGCGGGGAGGGGGTAGGAGTTCGCGGGGGAGTCTTGCCTGGCTCAGGCCGGGATGCCGGGTTGAATCAAAGGAGCTTCCGCAGGTCCTCGGCCAGGCGGGGCAGGTCCCGCTGGACTATGCGCCAGACGGTACCAAGATCAAGGCCAAAGTATTCGCGAATCAGCACGTTACGCGTGGCGACAATGTCCGCCCATGGAATTGATGGGTTTTGCTGACGGAACTCCGCTGGCACCTTGGAGGCCGCCTCGCCCAGGGTGGAGAGTTTCCACAACACGGCTGGCTGCTTTTCCTCTGATTCCAGATAAGACCTGCTCCGCCAGGATGCGCTGGCGCAGACGGTGGTAGATGGCCCGGTAGGTCAGCACGTCCACCGGGCGGCCCAGTTCTTCCTCCAATTCCACCTTGAGATGGGCCAAGTCCAGGAGGCTTATTTCCTCGCCGAACTCCACCAGCAGGTCCAGATCGCTGCCGGGGCTGGCCTCGCCCCGGGCCACCGAGCCGAAGACCGCCGCGCGCACCACGGCATTGCGCCGCAGGATGGGATTGATGCGCTCAGCCAATTCTTGCAGCGAGGGCCTATTTTCTCGGGCGGGGGCCATGGCCTTTTGCAAGCCCGCCTTCCCCTACCTAAGCTGCTCCCTTACCCTTTCTATGCCCATCGCCTTGCCCGTGACCTCGTCCACCGTGACCAGGGCCCCGTGCAGCCAGGGGTCACGCTTGGCCACCTGGAACTTCTGGGGGCGCTGGCTAAGGAAGCGGCTGATGGCCGCCGCGGGCTCCATGCCGATCACCGATTCCTGGGGGCCGGTCATGCCCAGGTCGGTGATGAAGGCGGTGCCCCGGGGCAACAGGCGCTCGTCCGCGGTCTGCACGTGGGTGTGGGTGCCCAGGACGGCGCTGACCTGGCCGTCGAAGTGCCAGGCCAGGGCCTGTTTCTCGCTGGTGGCCTCGGCGTGCATGTCCACGCAGACCACGGCCAGGCCCTTGAGCGGCCCGGCCAGCAGGGCCTCCAGGGTGGCGAATGGGCAGTCCAGGCTGGACATGAAGGTGCGCCCCTCCAGGTTGACCACGCCAACCTCCACCCCGGAGCGGGTGCGCGCGCGCACCCAGCCCTGACCGGGGCTGCCCTGGGGGTAGTTGGCCGGGCGCAGCAGGTGGGGCTCGGAGTCAAGCAGGGGCAGCAGGTCGCGCTGCTTCCATACGTGGTTGCCGGTGGTGATGATGTCCACGCCCTGCAAAAACATCTCGCGGGCCTGGCGGTCGTTGAGGCCCAGGCCGCCGGCTGCGTTCTCGGCGTTGACCACCACCAGGTCGGCCCGCCAGCGGCGGCGCAGCTCGGGCAGCAGGACCTCCAGGCAGCGGCGCCCCGGCGAGCCGAAGACGTCGCCAATGAACAAGAGGCGGACCATGGGCCTTCCTGGCTGGGGGTGAATGGTGCCGCATAAGCCTACCGCAAGGGGACCTGGAAGGAAACAGGACACACGGGCTGGGCGGCGCCGCTCGAGGTCGCCACCCCGTTGCTCAGCACCTTGCGGGCATCCACCTCCTGGCCGTGCAGCCAGCGCCAGGGGCTGTTCAACACCGAGATCAGGGCCTCGGCCGACTGCTCGGGGGTCATCAGCAGGCCCTGCTCGTGGTATTGGTGAAAGATGGGGCGTATCACATGGGCCGCGCCGCCCTGGGCCTCGCGGCCATCGCGTTGCAGCCGGGTGTCCACGGCGGCGGGGCAAAACAGGAAGGTGGTTACCACCTGGGTTTCGGCGGCCAGTTGGCGCATCAAGAACTCCAGGGCGGTGTTGGCCAGGGCATAGAGCCCCAGGCCCGGGGTGTGCCCCACCACCGATTCCGAACTCATGAAGATGGCCAGACCCTGGCCGGCCTCCAGGAGGTTGGGCACGGCGTGGCGCACCAGGTTGGCCCCGCCCAGCAGGATAGAGTCCAGCACCTCGGCCTGCTGCCGGGCCGAGTACTCCCACAGGTAGGGGCCGGGGTGCAGCACGGCGGCGGCGTGTATGAAGCCCAGGAAGCCGCCCATGCCCAGGGCCATCTCCACCAGGCCCAGGGCCACCTGGTCCTGGGCCGCGTTGCCGGCCAGGGAGGCCACGTTGGTGCGGCCGCAACGGCACTGCTCGGCCACCTCTTGCAGGGGGCCCTCCTGCCGGGCGTTGAGCACCAGGTTGAGGCCCTGTTGGGCCAGGCCCAGGGCCAAGGCCCGGCCAATGCCCCGCGAGGACCCGGTAATTATCAGGGTCTGTCCGGTTTCAAGCATGCTCTCCCCCCGAATGTGCTTGGCGCGCGGCTCTGCCTACCCGCGCAACTGTTTTCGAATATGTCAATTATGACTAAATTATAAAGGCAAAAATGCCCCCCAATAAGATGTGAAATATGGTGAATTACATTTTTTATTGTCACAGATGGGATTTACACACCCGTTACCGCTATTATGTAGTTATTTTCGCCCCAAGATGTTGTCAAGATTGGCCTTGGCCGGCTTGCTCCCAAGCGCCAGCCGGAAAAACCATTGGTGTAGACGATGAAATAATGAGAAATGTATCGGGGCCATCTTGGGGGCTGGTTGTGCCTTTTGGGCCGCCGCGAGGGCGTGTGATACGCATTTCAGATCAGACGTATGGTTTTCTCGTCAGGTTTCCTCTGGGTACAGGCCTTACGGTATAGGCGGCCCAAGAAAGCCTAAGCGGTTTCTTTTTGTGTCCCGCTAGAGCCGCCCGGCCATACTGGCTTTGCC
>JACRDC010000073.1 GCA_016218705.1 Desulfarculus sp. | reverse complement strand
ATTAGCCGGCATGCCCCCTACGGGAGCCGCCAGCCCCGGCCTGCACCTGGGCCTCAACCGACTCGTTTACGCCCCGTGGCGGGCACGCAATCTATTACTGGACTATTCAACGTTAGCCGGCATGCCCCCCTACGGGAGCCGCCAGCCCCGGCCTGCACCTGGGCCTCAACCGACTCGTTTACGCCCCGTGGCGGGCACGCAACCTATTACTGGACTATTCAACGTTAGCCGGCATGCCCCCTACGGGAGCCGCCAGCCCCGGCCTGCACCTGGGCCTCAACCGACTCGTTTACGCCCCGTGGCGGGCACGCAATCTATTACTGGACTATTCAACGTTAGCCGGCATGCCCCCTACGGGAGCCGCCAGCCCCGGCCTGCACCTGGGGCCTCAACCGACCCGTTTACGCCCCGTGGCGGGCACGCAACCTATTACTGGACTATTCAACGTTAGCCGGCATGCCCCCTACGGGAGCCGCCAGCCCCGGCCTACACCTGGGGCCTCAACCGACCCGTTTACGCCCCGTGGCGGGCACGCCACCTATTTCCAGACGCGGCGGTCGTCTATGACCTTGCAGCCCTGGGGCAGGCTGCCCGGCTCCTGGAACTGCACCTCGCCGGTGACGCGCAGGACCTCCTTCATGGCCGATTCCATCTTGGCCCTGAGTTCGCTGGTTTCGGCGGGCGTGTCCGCGCCCAGTTCACAGACCAGGGTCATGACATCGTTGTGCCCCCGCCGGTTGACCACCAGTTGGTAGGCCATCACCTCGGGGAATTTGCTGGCCACCTGCTGCACGCCGCTGGGGTGCACGAACATGCCCTTGACCTTGGTGACCTGGTCCACGCGGCCCATGATGCGGGTGAGCTTTGGCGAGGTGCGGCCGCAGGCGCAAGTGGCGTTGCTAAAGGCCGAGAGGTCGCCAGTGCCGAAGCGGATGAGCGGGTAGGCCTTGTTGAAGATGGTGGCCACGACTTCGCCGGGTTCGTTTTCGCCCACGGGCTGGCCGGTCTGGGGGTCCACCACCTCCACCACGCAGTCCTGGGCAAAGTGCATGCCCTCCATGTGCAGGCACTCGTAGGACAGGCAGCCCACGTCGGCGGTGCCGTAGGACTGGCGAATGACCATGCCCAGGCGCTCCTGCAGGGAGACGCGCAGGCTGGGCGGCAGCATCTCGGCGGCCACGAAGGCCACTTGCAGGTTCAGGTCCTTCTTGAGGTCCAGCCCCAGGGCCTCGGCCTTGTCGGCGATGGTGGCTAGGAAGCTGGGGGTGCCCAGGTAGCCCTGCACCTTGAGGTCCTTGAGCGCCTGAATCTGCACCTCGGTGTTGCCCACGCCCATGGGTATGGACACGCAACCCACCATGTTCAACGAGGCGTCCAGCCAGAAGGCGAAGGGCACCATATTGAAGTTGAAGGTTACCTGGGCGATGTCGCCCTGGCGGAAGCCGGCGGCGTAGAAGGCCTGGGCCCAGCGGTCGTCGTCGTAGACCTTCTCGCCGGGCTCGTAAATGGGGCCTGGCGAGACGTAGATGCGCGACATGGAAGACAGCGGTTCGCCGTTGAGCCCGCCGAAGGGCAGGCCCTTCTGCTGCATCTCGGTCAGCTCGCCTTTTTCGGTGATGGGCAGGCGGGTCAGGTCGGCCACCTTGGTTATGTCGCCGGGCTGGGCGCCCACCGAGCGCATCTTCGCCGCGAAGGCCGGGGCGTGGGCATAGGCGTGGGCCACGATCTCGGCGGTCCTGCGGTCCAGGTAGGCCTGGCGGGCCTCTGGGTCCATGGTCTCCAGCTCGGGGCGAAAGAAACCCGAGGTGCGATCCTTGTCCGGCATGATCTTCTCCGCAGGTCTAGGGTCAGAATGAGGTCAACGGGGATGTTGTCCTTCGCCGGTGTTTCGCGGGCCAGGGACCCGCCCCAAGCAAACGGTGTTTGCGTGGGGACCTAAGGGACGGCCCCGCCAGCAGGCTCCTCGCGGGCCAGCCGGCTATGTCAGCCAGCGCTTGCGGCGCTTGTAGTGCTTGACGTCGCGGTAGGAGCGCTTGGTGCCCATGTCGGTCATGCCCAGGTAGAAACGCTTGACGTCCTCGTTGTTCTTGAGCTTCTCGGTGGTGTCGTCCAGGACGATCTTGCCGTTTTCCATGATGTAGCCATGGTCGGCGATGTTGAGCGCCATGCGGGCGTTCTGCTCCACCAAGAGGATGGTGGTGCCCAGATCGCGGTTGAGCTTGACGATGATCTCGAATATCTCGCTGACCAAGAGCGGGCTCAGGCCCAGGCTGGGCTCGTCGAGCATCATCAGCTTGGGCTTGGCCATCATGCCCCGGCCGATGACCAGCATCTGCTGCTCGCCGCCGGAGAGGTAACCGGCCAGGCCGGCCTCGCGCTCCTTGAGGCGGGGGAAGTAGGAGTAGACGTGGTCAATGCGGGTATCCAGCTCGCCCCGGCTGCACTTCTGGGTGTGGGCCGCGGCGATGAGGTTCTCGCGCACGGTCAGGTCCTCGAAGACCCGGCGGCCCTCCATGACCTGGAAGACACCCAGGCGCACGATCCTCTCGGCGTCCATGCCGTTGATGCGCACGCCATCGAACTCGATGGTGCCGTCGGTGACCTCGCCCTCCTCGGTCTTCAGCAGGCCGCTGATGGCCTTGAGGGTGGTGCTCTTGCCGGCGCCGTTGGCTCCCAGCACGGCCACGATCTGGCCTTTCTCCACGGTCAGCGACAGGCCCTTGAGCACGAGGATCACGTCGTCGTAGATGACCTCGATGTTGTTCACCGACAGCAGCGGCATAGGATTCCCTCGGTGTTTTGGGAGGGGCCGGGAGCCCCGGCTACCATAACGGGCCGGGTGAGGTTGTCATCCCGGCCACCCCTGATGGCTCCGCTTGGAGCCGAGTGGATCACATCGGGGGCCGGAGGCCCCGGCTGGGGCCCCCGGCGCGGTTGCCAGGCCTACTTGCCCGCCTGCTTGGGATCCCGGGGCATGGTGACCTCCTGGATCTTCTGCATGCTGCCGCCCTTGCCCACGGTGTAGATGGTCAGGGTGGTGTTGGGGCGGTGGTCGGTGGGGGTGAAGGTGATGGGGGCAGTGAGCCCGCCGGTGTCGAAGTCCTTGATGGTTTCCAGGGCGGCCTTGAGGCCGGGGGCGTCCAGCTTGCCGGCCTTCTTGGCCCTTTTCAGGCCCTCGGCCATGACCAGGTTGGAGACCCAGCTCTTGACGTAGTGCACGGTGTAGGACTGGCCGCCGGCGCTGGCCACCACGTCCTTCATGCCCGGCACGTCGGCGCCGAAGGGGGCCACGGGCACCATGCCAAAGGCGCGGCCCTCGGCGGCCTCGCCGGCCAGCTTGGCCAGGTTCTCGTCAAAGCCCCAGCAGTTGATGACGAACTTGGTGCGCAGGCCCAGTTTGGCCGCGTCCTTGATGATGACCGCCGCCGAGGCGGTGGTGCCGCCGATCCAGGCGAACTCGGGGTCGAAGTTCTTCATGGCCAAAAGCTGGCTGGTGGCGTCAATGGCCTTCAGGTCCACGATCTGGTCGGGGCCGATCTCCAGGCCCACTTCCTTGGCGTACTCCATGCCGGCGGGGATGGGGTTCTTGCCATAGGGGTGGTCTGGGTAGATGAAGACGAACTTCTTGGCGCCCTGGTCCTTGGCGAACTTGATGGCCGCGCGGATGGAGGTGGAGTAGTCGGTGCCTATGAAGAAGTTGTAGGGGTTCTCCTTGGGGTCGGTGAGGGTGCCGTCATAGGATGCGCTGAGGAAGACGACCTTGTCCTTGTTGACCAGGGGCTTCAGGGCGTTGGTGTCGCCGGTGCCCCAGCCCTGGATCACGAAGACCTTGTCCACCGACAGGTACTTCTTGTAGAGGTTCACCGCCTCGGGGATCTTGTAGGCGTAGTCGTTGGGGATGAGTTTAATGGTGTCGCCGTCAATGCCGCCCTTGCCATTGATGTATTTCTCGGCGGCCACGGCGCCGGTGCCGTAGTCCTTGCCCACGTCGGAGGTGGGGCCGGTGATGTCATAGATGCCGCCCACCTTGATTTCCTTGGCCATGACCGCCGGGGCCACCATCAGGCCCAGGGTCAATGCCACCGCCACAAGCAACGATACCTTCCGCATGTCTCTCTCCCTTCCCTTCCCTTTGCAACCGTTGGAGCGCCGCCGCCTTGAGCGGCCGCATGGTGACTTGGCTTTCCGACTGCCTCGCCCAGCCTCACCTCCCCTCCACTTGCCGGCGTGGCCGCTGGATCATGGGCCGGCAATAGCGCCAATCCGAGGTCAATAGGAAAATGGCCACAACTTCCAATATGCTCGCACGGTGTGCCAGCGGGCCGCAAGGCCGTCGGGTTCGAAGATGAGAAACAGGATGACGATCAGGCCGAAGACCATCTCGCGCAGGCTGGCGAAGATGCCGAAGATGTTGGGGTAGATGTCGGTCAGCGCCTCGGCGGGTATGCGCAGGAGCTCGGGCAGCACCACGAAGAAAATGGCCCCGAAGATGCCACCCAGCACGTGGCCCAGCCCGCCCACGATGACCATGGCCAGGTACTGCACGCTTAGCCACATGGTGAAGTGCTCGTCGCTGATGATGGTGATGTAGTAGGCCCACAGGCCGCCGGCTATGCCCACCATGAAGGAGCTGATGCCGAAGCTCATGATGCGGTACTGGAAGAGATTGACCCCGATCACCTCGGCCGAGAGGTAGCGGTCGCGCACGGCCACGAAGGCCCGTCCGGTGCGGCTGCGGGTGACGTTCTTGAGATACAGGGTGGCCAGCACCGCGAAGAACAGGGCCAGGTAATAGAACGACTCGTCGGTGTTGAGGTCAATGCCAAAGAACGTGGCCGAGTGCACGGTCAAGCCAGCCGAGCCGCCGGTCAGCGAGGTCCAGTTGCGCATGGCGTAGTCCAGTATGAACTGGGCGGCCATGGTGGCGATGGCCAGGTAGAGCCCCTTGAGGCGCAGGCTCGGCAGGCCGAAGAGCATGCCCACGGCGGCGGCCATGACACCGGCGGCCGGCAGGGCCACGAAGAAGGGCCAGCCCATCTTGGCCAGGATGCCCGCCGTGTAGGCCCCCACGCCCATGAAGGCGCCGTGGCCCAGGGATATCTGGCCGGTGAAGCCGGTGAGCAGATTGAGGCCGTGGGCCCCGATGACATAGATGAAGATCAGGTTGAACAGGTTGGTGACGTTCATGCCGGTGAGGCTGTTGGCCTCGGCCGAGAACAGGGGATAGACCAACAGGGCCACGAACATGGCCGCCATCCACAGCCGAAGCCACCAGGTCTTGAAGATGGCGTCGTCTTTGCGGTAGCTGGAAAAGAAAAGTCCGCAGGGCATTGCTTGCTCCCTTTCCCCTTATACGCGCTCGATCTCTTTGATGCCGAACAAGCCGTAGGGTTTGACCATCAGGATGACGATCAGCACGATGAAGGGGGCGATCTCCTTGACGCCGCCGCCCAGGTATACGTCCAGGTAGGAACCCATGATGTTCTCCAGGACGCCTATGGTCAGGCCGCCGATGATGGCCCCGCCGATACTCTCCAGGCCGCCCAGGATCACCGCCGGGAAGACCTTGAGGCCGAAGCCGGCCAACGCGATATTGATGCCGTTGATGTTGCCCACCAGCACGCCGCCCACCGCCGAAACCAGGGCACCGATGGACCAGGAGATGGCGAAGACCTTCTTGACGCTGATGCCCATGCTCTGGGCCACGGTCTGGTTGTTGGCCACGGCCCGCATGCTGATGCCCACGCGGGTGAACTTGAAGAAGGCCGCGAACACCCCCAGGAACAAGAAGGCAAAGCCCACCGTCCACAGGTAGACCTCGGAGACGCGCACAGTGCCGAAGTGGATGGCCTCCTGGCTGAACAAGGGCGGGTCGAAGACCATGATCTGGGTGCCCCAGATGACGGTGACGAAGCTCTTCAGCACCGTGGCCAGGGCGATGGTTATCATGATGACGCTGATGATGGGCTCGCCGATCATGGGACGCAGGATCAGCCGTTCCAGCACCACGCCCATGAACACGCTGAAGACCAGCGTCAGCAAGAAGGCCAGCACGATGGGCAGGCCCAGGCCCGAGTAGAACCACAGGCAGACATAGGCCCCCACCAGCACGAACTCGCCCTGGGCGAAGTTGATGATGCTGGTGGACTTGTAGATGAGCGCGAAGCCCATGGCCACCAGGGCGTAGACCGAGCCGATCACCAGGCCGGTCACGACAAGCTGTAAAAACTCCTGCATGCGCTAGAACCTCTCACGATTGGGTATGCGGGCCATGGATGGCCTTGCTCGCCACCAAGCGCTAATGCACCGGCTTCCAGAACTGCCACCACTTGCGCTCCTGCTCCAGGCTGTACTGATCCATGGGCTTCATCGTGCGGATGTGCAGGTCGGTGACGATGGTGGTGGTCTTGCCGTCCTGGTAGCGGATCTGGCTCTCCACGTGCACCTGCTCGCCCTGGCCGTAGAGCGCCTCGATCTCCTTGGCGTAGCGCTGGGCGATGAACTTGCGCCTGAGCTTGCGGGTGCGGGTGAGCTCCTCGTCGTCGGGGTCGAACTCCTTGTAGAGCAGCAGGAACTTCTGCACGCGGGCCTTTTCGGGCAGAACGCGGTTGACGCGCACCACCTCCTGCTCGATCAGGTCGTAGACCTCGCGCTTGCTGGCCAGGTCGGTGTAGGTGGTGTAGCCGATGCGGTGCTCCTCGGCCCACTTGCCGGTGTGCTTGTAGTCAATGCAGATCATGGTGGTGACAAAGTCGCGCTCGTGGCCGAGCACGATGCATTCCACGATGTAGGGGCAGAACTTCAGCTTGTTCTCGACGAACATGGGCGAGAACCGCGCCCCGCTGGTCAGCTTCATCAGGTCCTTGACGCGGTCAATGCACACCAGTTGGCCGCCGTCGGTGATATAGCCGGCGTCGCCCGAGTGCAACCAGCCGTCCACGATGGTTTCCCTGGTGGCCTCTTCGTTTTTGAGGTAGCCCTCGAACAAGGCCGGCGAGCGGGAGATGATCTCGCCCACGCCCTCGGAGTCGGGCTGGTCTATCCGCACCTCGGTATCGGGGATGGGTTGGCCCACGCTGGTGAAGTCCACGTTGCCGCTGCGGTGGATGCAACTGATGCCGCTGATCTCGGTCTGGCCGTAGATCTGCTTGAGGTTGACGCCGCAGGCGTGGAAGAAGCGGAACACGTCGGGCCCCAGGGCGGCGCCGCCGGTACTGGCGCTACGGATGTTGCTGAAGCCCAGGCGGTCCTTCAAGGCCCTGAACAGCAGGGCATAGCTCAGGCTGTACATGATCTTCCAGCCCAGGGGCGGGGTCTTCTTCTGGAAGTGGAAGTCGGCCATCTGGTAGCCGATGGGCATGCACAGGCGGTAGATGAACTGCTTGAACCAACTGGCGTCCAGGTGCTTGACCATCACCGAGCGCGACAGTTGCTCCCACACGCGGGGCGGGCTGAAGACCACGTTGGGGCCGATCTCGTAGAGATCGCTCATGGACGTCTCGGGCGACTCGGGAAAGTTGACCGTGAAGCCGATGGCCAGGGCCGAGGCGATGCTCATCATCTGCTCGCCGATCCAGGGCAGGGGCAAAAAGGACACGAACTCGTCGTCGGGCAGCTTGGGGTCAACGCTGGAAAGGTTGAGCGCCATCTTAAGCATGTTGGAGTGGGTGAGCAGGGAGCCCTTGGGAAAGCCGGTGGTGCCGGAGGTGTAGGCGATGAGCGCCAGGTCCTGGGGCTTGAGCCGGGCGATGGAGTTCTCCAGGTAGTTGGGGTGCTCCTTCTCGAACTGGCGGCCCAACTCCTCCACCTCGGGGAAATAGATGAGCAGGGGGTCGTCGTAGTCGCGCATGCCCTTGGGGTCGGTGTAGATGATCTTGGCCAGCCCCGGCAGCTTCTCCTTCATGTCCAGGACCTTGTCGGCCTGCTCCTGGTCCTCGGCCACCACGAAGCGCGCCCCGGAGTGGTCTATGACATAGGCCACCTCGGTGAGGATGGAGTCCTGGTAGATGCCCAGGGGGCGGCCCTTGAGGGATTGGGCGGCCAGCTCGGCATAGACCCACTCCGGCCGGTTGTCGCCGATGATGGCCAGGGCGTCGTCGTCGCCAAATCCCAGGGCGGCCAGCCCCAGGGCGAAGTCCTTGACGCGCTCGAAATAGCTCCGCCAGGTGACGTCCTGCCAGATGCCGTATTCCTTTTCGCGCAGGGCCACCCGGTCGTGGCCGAATTTTTGCGCGTTTTGCTGCAGCAGGGCCGGCAGGGTGGCTGAGCCGATGTCCACCCCGGGCTCTTGGGCTTTTAGGTAGGTCAGGGCCACTTCGCGCCTTCTCCCGTGATGAATCGGCTTACAAGCCGAGCTTGGAGTGAGCCGCCGCCTCGGAGCCCAGATAGGCCTCTATCACGTGCGGGTTCTGGCTGACTTCCTTCGGACTCCCCTGGGCGATCTTGGTGCCGAAGTCCAGGACCACCACGCTGTCGCTGATGTCCATCACCACGCCCATGTCGTGTTCGATCAGCACCACCGTGACGCCCCATTCCTGGTTGATGTCCAGGATGAAGCGGGCCATGTCCTCGGTCTCCTCGAGGTTCATGCCGGCCATGGGCTCGTCCAGCAGGAGGACCTTGGGCCGCATGGCCAGGGCCCGGGCCAGTTCCACCCGCTTCTGGAAGCCATAGGGCAGGGTACCCACCACCTTCTTGCGGATGGCCTCGATTTCCAGGAGGTCGATGATGCGCTCCTCGATCTCGGTGCGCACTCTTATCTCCTCGGCCTGGGCCTTGCCCAAATACAGGCCGCCGGAGATGAAGCCGCTCTTCATGTGCACGTGATGGCCCAGCTTGATGTTGTCCAGCACGGTCATGCCGCGGAACAGCTCGATGTTCTGGAAACTGCGGGCGATGCCCAGCTCGGCCACCCGGTGGGTGGCCACGTGGGAGATGTCGCGGCCGTCGAAGATGATCTTGCCTTGGTAGGGATTGTAGAAGCGGCAGATGCAGTTGAGGATGCAGGTCTTGCCCGCGCCGTTGGGGCCGATGATGGCCTGGATGTGTCCCTTCTTGACCTTGAAGCTGACCCCGCTGAGGGCGTTGAGGCCCCCGAACCTGAGATGGATGTCGTCCAGCTCCAGAAGGACGTCCTCGGGTTTAAGGGCCTCCGGGGCCCTGCGCCCGGGGCTAGCTACAGCAGACATAAAACCTCCCCGGCCTGACTGGTTGCCAACGCCCTGCCGTACCTTGGGGTGATGCCTTTTGCCTCCAGTGATGACGGTCCCAGGTTCATGCCAGCTTGTTTGACCGCGCCCTCAAGGCCAAGCTTAATCTGTGGCTAATATTTACCATAGGTAATTTATTCGTATTTGTAAAGGTGATAATGTGCACAAGTTCAAACTGAGCGCTCGCTCGGGTACCCGAGCGCACCCCTGTTGCCACAACCATTTAAAATAACTTCCTTCTTTTGGATGGGAGCCTGGCAGCCGTCAGCGTCAGCAAGAAGGACAAGGATGTGATACGGCTTGAACGGAGGCCCTACGCGGGGTGGTTTCAGCACAGGCTTGTATGTTCCACCGCCCCCTTGTTCTGGCCAACTCCATATCCAGCCATGCCCACCCTAACATCCCCCACGGGTCTGCCCAGTGGTGGGGCCGGCTGGCCGGCTCCAGTTTCGAAGTAACTTTTTTGTAGCTAACCGGCTCGGGCATTGTCAAGCCCTAAAACCAGCAAGCACTGATATTTCGCAGATTTGTGAATCACGGTTCAATGGTGTCCGAACGTGATTATCCAGTTTTTCATCAATGTTCAGGCCAAGGGCGCCTGGCTAAGCTCTAGGACGGTAAGGATGGGTCGGGCTCGGCGCCGCCCAGGCGGTGGGGCAGCCGCCGGGGCCAGGTCATTTCCCGGTACTGACGCAGGAAATACTCGTCGGTCATGCCGGCCAGGAAGTCGCGCACCACCGCCGCCGCTGGCAAGGACTGGCGGTAGGCCAGGTCCTGGTGGGCCAGGTATTGGCCCAGGATGGGGCTGGAGCGCCGTTCCTGGCGCAGGTCGTCCAGATAGCGCTCGAAAAGGCGGTGGTAGATATCGCGGATCTTGTGTTGCTCGGTCTTGATGCGGGGGTGCAGGTAAATGCGCTGGTAGTTGAAGGCCTTTAGCCGGGCCAGGGCCTGGCCCACCGGCGGCGAGAAGCCCACGTGCTCCTGGCCGTGGCTGGCCGACACCAAATCCTCCACCAGGCGGTAGACCATGGTGCCGTTGCTGGTGCCCAGCACCTCGCCCACCTCCGGGGGCAGGTCCTCCCTGGTCACCAGCCCCACCCGGATGGCGTCCTCGAAGTCGCGGCCGATGTAGGCCACGGTGTCGGCGATGCGCACCAGGCAGCCCTCCATGGTCATGGGGGCCAGGGGAGTGGCCGGGTCGTTGGTCTTGGCTAAAGCCTCGGCGTCCAGGTCGCTGAAGGTCTTGCCCCTCTTTGGGGTCAAGAGGGCGCTGTGGCGCTCGCCGTCGTGGCAGAGCACGCCATCCAGCACTTGCAGGGTCAGGTTGAGGCCCTTGCCGCCCTGCTCCACCCGCTCCAGGAAGTGCACGCCCTGTACGCTGTGCAGGAAGGCACCCAGGCCGTGCTCCTGGCATTTCTCGTTCAAGAAGCTTTCGCCATCGTGGCCAAAGGGTGGATGGCCGATGTCGTGGGCCAAGGCCATGGCCTCGATGAGGTCCTCGTTGAGCCCCAGCAGGCGGCCCATGGTGCGGCCGATCTTGCTTACCAACTGCACGTGCAGCACCCGATGGGTTATATGGTCGTTGTCAATCAGCGAGAAGACCTGGGTCTTGTCTATGTAGCGGGTGTAGGCCAGGGAGTGCAGCACCCGGTCGGCGTCCAGGCTGAAATCCAGGCGGTGCCCCTCCTGGGCGCGGGGGTCGGGCCGGCGGCGCAGGGCCTCAAGGCTGGGGCAGGCCCGGGGCGACAGGCGCAGGGCCTCCTCCTCTTCCAGGCGGCGGCGCATCTCGGGCAGCGAGGCTGGGGGCATATATTACCTCTTGGGCGCGGCGACAGGGGGTGACGTAGTATCTCCAACTAAACCCGTGGGCGCCTGACCTGTCAAGCCCGGTGCCCGGGCGGTGTAGCTGACACATAAACTGTCCGGACTTGTAGCACATGAGTTGTCCGGTTTGAGTTGGGGTCCATGGAGGTGCCCCGATGAGGCGGACAGAGCTGTTGCAGGAGGTTCGGAAGATGCGGTTTTTAGAGGCGCATT
>JACRDC010000072.1 GCA_016218705.1 Desulfarculus sp. | reverse complement strand
GGCCGCCGCATAGGGGGGGCGCACGGCGGCTCGCGAGGGGAAATCCCCTCCGGGCTACGCCCTCCGGGGATTCCCCCTCGCGCAAAAAACCGGACAGTTTATGTGCTACTACACCGGACAGTTCTATTTGTTGACAACAGCAGCAGGCCCTTGTGGCGCCGGAGGCATTCGGCGGGCCAAGGGGGCTATAAAAAGGTGACATTGGCGCGCCGCCTATTTACAATGCGCCTAGGCCCACGCCCTGAGCGAGGACGGGCCTTCCCCTAAGCCAGGAGCGGAAAATGAGGGCAAAGGTTACGCTTGCGTTGCTGTTGATGTTGCTGGGCCTGGGCACGCTGTTGGCCGGGTGCGCCGCTCTCGACTACAGCCCCGATAACGACCCCTACGCCGACCAGCGCCGCGCCCATGAGTTGGAGTGGAACATAGACCCCTGGCGCTAGGCGCCGGTCCTTCGCCAGCCATAATCTGTTCCCTCCAGCCGCATGGCGGGGATACCATTATCTTGTCGGCCTTGCGCCCGCCGCGAACGCTCCATCCGAGGCCTTGGGCATGGAGGCACGGCGGCGCGCCTCCCATGATCCAACCAGCCGGATAAACAGCATATTGCCAGAAGCGACGCCAGCATCAACCTGTGCATGATCGCCAAGAACGAGGAGCGGCGCCTGGGCGCCTGCCTGGCCAGCGCCCGCCCCTGGGTGGACGAGATCGTGCTGGTGGACACCGGCTCCAGCGACCGCACCGTGGATATAGCCCAGGGTTTCGGCGCCCGGGATTACCACCATGCCTGGGAAGGCGACTTCGCCAAACACCGCCTCGGCCTGGCAGCGCTGGGCCGTGGCCCTGGGCCTGCCATCGGTGTGGGTGCTGGGGGTGGGTCTGAACGCCGTCTGGAGTATCGGCTCCTGCCCCGGGCTGGACTACCATCGCCCCTTCGCGGCCTATCAACTTGTCTATGGCTGCCGAAGCAGCGCGTTGGCCGCCCTGGCACCACGGGACTTCATTATTCTCAGCCAGGGTGAACCACCCCGAGGGGAACAGTGAAGCGGCGCGGGCTTCCATTGCCTTTCCTGGCTGCCTGGTCCTGGCCAGGACACCGGGCCCGACCGCTTGCTCCAGGATATCCTTTCGCGCATGGACCAAACCATGGATTGACCCCGCCAGCGGCTTATGCCATAAAAACATAGTATTCCTTATTCTTACATGCCCCACCCCACCTACCGCCCCGGCCCGCCGGGCACGGGGCCTGAAAATTCCTGCCGGCTAGCTCCACGAAAAGCTGGATTTGCTCCCATATTTTGTGTATGGTAGTCCTCCAAGAGACAACCTGTAGTGGGTCGTGACTTGGGAGCCTTCCCCAAATACGGTCCAACCCCGTACCAAGCCTGACTTCTTTGACTAAATCGCGGGCAGATGCCCCGTTAACGGCAGCACCCGCCAAGGCGCCAGGGACATGGGGGCCGTGGCATTGATAAAGGCGCGCCCGCCAGCCAGGCGGGCGGATAAACCACGACCGAGTCAGCAGTGGAAAGGAATCTTACATGCCGAAGTTGTTGCAAAAAATTGCCAGCCCGCCCCTGGTGGCCCTACTATGCCTCAGCATGATGCTGGGGCTCACCCCCCGTTACGCCAGCGCGGCCAAGGCCGAAACCGCCATCGAGCACCAGCCGCTGGAGTTCGTGGTGCCGGCCAAGCGCATCAAGATAGAGGCCAAGGTCACCGACCCCAAGGGTGTGCAGTTGGTGCGCTGCTACTTCCGCGCCGCCAAGACCTCCACTCCCTTTGCCCACGTGGACATGGTCAAGACCGGTAGTGACACCTTCGTGGGCGAGCTGCCCGCCCCGGCCTCGGGTTCCACGGGCATCGAGTACGCCCTCCTGGTGGTGAACGGCCAGCGGTCCATCGCCAAGTCCGGCAACCTCTTGGTGCCGGCCAAGTATGATCAGTCCACGCCCTCCTGGCAGTCGGCCACCTCCGCGCGCAAGATCGCGGTCTCCATGGAGCGCACCCCCACCCCCACTACCCTGACCGGTTTTGAAGACAACCTGAGCATCACCGGCACCGACGCCTCCCAGTGCTACGGCGCCCTGGCCGGCCTGACCGACGCCCCGGCCAGCGCCACCTCGGCCGCCGGGGCCTCCTTTGCCGGCGCCGTGCCCGTGACCTACGGCGGCATCTCCACCACCACGGCCTTGCTGGTGGCTGGCGGCGCCGTGCTGGTGGGCGGCGGTATCGCCATCGCGGCAGCCAACAGCGGTGGTGGCGGCGGTGGCGGCGGCGGTGGCGGCGGCAGCACCCCCGCCCCTGGTTGCCAGTGCACCGGCGACACCACGGTCACCAAAACCACCGTCAACCTCACCGTGCTGGTGGATGACGAGACCGTGCGCGACGACGACATGGTGGTGCACGTCAAGCTCAACGGCAACTTCGTCTTTGCCAACGAGGTGCTCAACCACTCCGGCGCCACCACCACCATCAGCCTCAACGCCTGCCCCAGCGTCAACACCATTACCGTGGTGGCCATCAACCACTCGGATGAGCCGCCCAACCGCGGCGCCCTCTTGCTCACCGACCAGGCCCCGGGCAAGCCCTTCAAGCTAAACTGGTCCCTGATGGCGGGCGACGAGCAGAACTTCACGGTTTGCACGCAGTAGCGTCAACCAGACCAACGCCGGCCAGGCCGGGCGGGAGGAGGCCCTCTCCTCCCCGCCCGGTGGCCCTTTGCCTGCTGGCGTTGTGGCTTCTGTTGGCCCTGGCCGCCGGCCCGGCCATGGCCGGCCAGCCGGGGCCGCCGCCGGCCCAACAGACACCCCCCATGGAAAACGAGACCCTGCTGCGTCCGGTGGTGTTGCCCGGGGCCGACCGTAAGCCCCGCCTGCCCAGCCGTCCCGACGCTCCCACGCGCCTGACCCTCGCCGAAGCGATCAACCGCGCCCTGGTGGCCAACCGCAACCTGGCCAACAGCCAGGACAACCTTGAGAGCGCCCGCCTGGGCATCGTGGTGGCCGAGTCAGATTTCGAACTCAAGATCTATCCCCAGGCCGGGGTCTCATTCAACGCCGCCAACAGCGACGACGGCGCCAGCACCTATGCCCTGGGCTTCAAGCTGGAGAAAAAAATATCCTACGGCACCAGGGCCAGCGTGGCCCCGGTGGTCTCCCTGAGCGGGGACACCTACAAGAGCGGCCTGGACATGCGCCTGACCCAGCCCCTATTTCGGGGCACCAGCCCCGAGTTCAACCTCTCCTCCCTGCACGGGGCACAGTATTACGACCGCACCGCCCGCCGCAGCTTCTACCTCAACCAGGTCAGCACCGTGGTCGAGACCGTGGCCGGGGTCTACGAGGTCATCCGCCAGCGGGAGTTGCTGCGCCTCAATGAGGACGCCGCCCGCCGCCTAAATGGCTTCACCCAAGCGGCCATGGCCAAGGAAAAGGCCGGCCTGGCCACCCCCATAGACGTCTTTAGGGCCTCCATCCAGCTCAAGCAGGCCGAGGACAGCCTGACCAACGCCCGCGAGAGCTTCCAGGACGCCGCCGACAACCTCAAGGTGCTCCTGGCGCTGAGGCAGGAGGAATCCATTCTGCTGGAGGCCCCCCTGTCCTACCAGAGCCTGCGCTTGGCCGAGGACAAGGCCGTGGAGCTGGCCCTGGAGCGGCGGGTGGAGCTGGAGCAGGCCAGCGACGCGGTTAGCGAGACCCAGCGCCTCTCCCGGGTGGCCAAGCACGGCACCCTGCCGGAGCTCAACCTCTCCCTGGGCTACCAGCGCTTCAGCACCGGCGACAACATCAACGACAGCTTTCTCTTCGACCGCGACAGCAGGGGCCTGAGCCTGGTGACCAGCAGCGACCTTAACCGCTCCGCCGAGAACGCCAACTTCCAGCGAAGCCTGTTGAACGTGCAGGCGGCGACGCGCAACCGCGAGGACCGCCGCGACGACGTCATCCGCCAGGTGCGCCGCGAACTGCGCAGCCTCAGGCGCGGCCAGGAGCGCATCGCCAACCAGCAGGAGCAGATCAGGCAGGCCGAGGGACAACTGGAGCTGGCCCAGGTAAAATTCCAGCACGGGCTGACCGACAACTTCACCCTGCTGGAGGCCGAGAACCGCCTGCGCCAGGCCCAGACCACGCTGTTGTCCCTGGTGGTGGACTATATCGTGGGCACCTACCGTCTGCGCGCCGCCCTGGGCACCCTGGTGGAGCGCGGCGGGCCCCCCTTGCCCAAGGAAGTGGAGAACAGCGCCATGGTGAGACCATGAACTTTACCTATTGGCTGCGGCACCGGCCGGTGATGGCCGCCCTCATGGGAGTGGCGGTGCTGTTGTTGCTCATCGGCCTGACCCGCAAGGGCGGCCCAGGCGGCGAGGACGGCGCCACCCTGAGCGAGCGCGTGGCCCGCCTGAGCTTCGAGGTGCGGGTGCGCTCGGTGGGCGAGTTGGAGGCGGCCAAGGCCGTGGTCCTGGGCTCGGAGGTGCGCGGCGACCGCGGCAAGATCATCCAGATCATCGAGGACGGCACCAGGGTGGAGCAGGGCGACGTGCTGGTGCGCCTGGACCCCACCCCCTTCGAGGAGAAGGCCAACCAACTGGAATCCAAGCTCCAAGAGGCCAAGACCAAGGCCTCAGCCCTGGAGCAGGTGGTGCAGTGGGAGCGCAGCCAGTCGGAGCGCGAGGAGAAGGCCCTGCAATTCGAATTGCAGGCCGCCCGCCTGGACCTCATCAAGCTGGAGAAGGGCGACGGTCCCCTGGAGCTGGCCCGCCTGGAGGGCGAGGCCCAGGACGCCCGCGAGGACCTTCAGAAGAAGACCCGCTACATCGAGGACCTGGAGGCCCTGGCCAAGCGGGGTTTCGCCAACTCCACCGAGGTGGCCCAGTCCAAGCAAAAGGCCGAGGAGAGCAAACGCAAGGCCGATCTGGCCAAGCGCAAGCTGGAAAGCTTCCGCGACCACGTGCTGCCCTCCTCGCTGCAAAAGGCCCGCACCGGCGTGCAGAAGCTGGAAACCAACCTGGAGCAGCAAAAGAAGGGCACCGGCTTCAAGGTGGGCCAGGCCATGGCCGCCCTCAAGCAGGCCCAGCAGGAGATACAGACCTTGACCGAGGAGGTGCGGGTGGCCCGCCAGGACCTGGCCAGCACCGTCATCCGCGCCCCCATCTCGGGCCTGGTGGTCTTGCGCGAGGAGTTCATCAACGGCCAGAAGCAGAAGCCCAAGGTGGGCGACATGGTCTTGCAGAACCAGCCCCTGGTCTTCTTGCCCGACGTCTCGCGCATGATCGTCAAGACCCAGGTGCGCGAGGTGGACCTGCACAAGATATCGCTCGGCCGGCAGGCCCACATCACCGTGGACGCCTACCCCGACCTGCGCCTGGCGGGCAAGGCCGACTTCATCGGCGTGCTGGCCAAGACCCGGGGAGACGTGCAGAGCCCCGACAAGTTCTTCCAGCTCACCATCAGCATCCCCGAGGGCGACCCCCGCTTGCGGCCGGGCATGACCTGCCGCCTGGTCATAGACTGCGGCCAGGTGGAGGACGCGCTCAGCGTGCCGGTCTCGGCGGTCTTCCGCGAGGGCGACAAGGACTACTGCTTCGTGGAGCGTGGCCAGGGCTACGAGCTGCGCGAGGTCTCCCTGGGCACCCAGAACGAGAGCTGGGCCCAGGTGCGTGCCGGCTTGGGCGACGGCGAGCGCGTGGCCCTGTCGCGTCCGCCCGAGGAGCGCGTCAAGGGGCGGGTGCCTCTCATGCAGCAAAAGGCCGCCGCGGCGGCCGGCTCCTAGGGGCCGCGCCCCCTTGGCCCAGCGCGCCCCCCTGGCGGCCCTGCGCGAACTCTGCCAGGACCTCCTCCGCCCCGCCGCCCTCCCCCAGGCCGCCGCCGAGCCCCCCGCCGGCCAACCCCTGGTGCTGGCCCAGGGCCTGTGCAAGTTCTACCCCACCCAGTACGGCCAGGTGGAGGCCCTGCGAGGCCTGGACCTGACCATGGCCGGCGGCGAGTACCTGGCCATCATGGGCGCCTCGGGCTCGGGCAAGTCCACCCTGCTGACTCTCTTGGGCTGCCTGGACCGCCCCAGCCGGGGCTCCTACCACCTGGCCGGCCAGGACGTCTCCCAGATGGGCGACCGCGAGCTCTCGCGCCTGCGCGCCAACCACATCGGCTTCATCTTTCAGACCTTCAACCTCCTACCCCAGCTCACGGTGGCCGAGAACGTGGCCCTGCCCTTCCTCTACCGCCAGCAGTCCCCCGAGTTGGTCAAGAACCAGGTGGAGCAGGCCATAATCCGCGTGGGCCTTGGCCACCGCCAGGACCACCGGCCGGCCCAGCTATCGGGCGGCGAGATGCAGCGGGTGGCCATCGCCCGGGCCCTGGCCATCAAGCCCTGGCTGATATTGGCCGACGAGCCCACCGGCAACCTGGACTCCCAAAACAGCCAGGCCATCCTGGCCCTGTTCCAGGAGCTGAACAGCCAAGGCGTCACCCTGGTGGTGGTCACCCACGATCCCCAGGTGGCCGCCCGGGCCGGCCGCACCATCCACCTGCTGGACGGCCGGCCCCTGGGCGCCCCGGAGCAGGCCCCGTGAACTGGGTTAAACTGCTCATCACCTCGGGCCAGGCCCTGATGCAGCACAAGCTGCGCACGGGGCTAAGCATGCTGGGCATCGTCTTCGCGGTCATGGCGGTCATCGCCATGCTGGCCATGGCCGAGGGCGCCAAGCGCGAGACCCTGGAGCAGATCGGCCAACTGGGCACCCAGAACGTCATCGTGCGCCAGGCGGCGCTGACCCAGGGGCAGGAGGCCGCCGCCCGCGAGCGCCTCTCCCGGGGGCTCAGGCAGGACGACGCGGCCCTCTTGGAGCGCCTGGTGCCCGGGGTAGCCGCCGTGGCCGGGCTCAAGCAGGTGCGCGCCGCCGTGGCCGCGGCCAGCAAGGACGACCCCCTGGAGGTGCTGGCGGTCACCGCCGCCTACCCGCGGGCCTTGAGCCTGGACCTGGCCCAGGGCCGCTTCATCGCGCCCCTGGACGTCTTGAACAAGAACCAAGTCTGCGTGCTGGGCTGGGAGTCTTCGCGCCTGCTGGGTGCCCAGGGGGTCCTGGGCGGCATGGTCAGCCTGGAGGACCGGCCCTTCCTGGTGGTGGGCATCCTGCGCGAGCGCCGCTGGGTCAAGGGCAAGAGCGCGGCCATCGCCGCCCGCAACTACAATCGCGCCATCTTCGTGCCCCTGGGCGCCCAGCCCGCCCCCCGCCTGGGCGACAAGCGCGAGCCCGAGCTGAGCGAGATACTCTTGCGCATGGCCCAGGCCGAGCAGGTCAGCCCGGCGGCTGCCGTGGCCCGCCAGGTGCTGATGCAGAGCCACGGCGGCTTCGAGGACTTTCAGGTGGTGGTGCCCCAGGAGCTCATCAACCAGGCCCAGCGCACCCAGCGGGTCTTCAACGTGGTGCTGTTTGGCATCGCCGGCATCTCGCTGTTGGTGGGAGGCATCGGCATCATGAACATGATGCTGGCAAGCGTCTCGGAACGCACCCGCGAGATCGGCATCCGCCGGGCCATCGGCGCCAGCGCCGCCCACATCGCCGCCCACTTCCTGGGCGAGGCGGTGCTCCTTACGCTGGGCGGCGGGCTCATGGGCATCGTCCTGGGCATGCTGGGGGTGCTTGTCATCAACATGGCGGCCGGCTGGAAGTCTGTAGTCACCTTCTGGCCCGTGGCCTTGTCCCTGGGCATGGCCGTGGGCGTGGGCATCCTCTCGGGGCTCTACCCGGCCCTGCGCGCCGCCAGCCTGGACCCCGCCGCCGCCCTGCGCCACGAGTAGGCGCCCGATAATCCATTATCCTCGAACGCGCTCCAGCGGGAGCCTGTAGGGCTGGCCAGGATGATGGCCTTATACCAATATGCAATCAAAGCCATCCATGGCTCTTTGATTTGCCCTCGAGCGGGCAAAAACGTGGTTTTGCCCGGCCTCCTGGGCGCTTTCGCGCCCGGCGGGCCATTCCCCGGGGTCCCCAAGCAAACGCAGTTTGCTTGGGGTGGATACATGGCCCGCATACCAAGTTGCGATCAAACTACTCGTTTGATCGCAACTTGGTATTAACCGGCCCGCAAAGCCTGTTGCGCGCCGCCCCGGCCTTTGGCACACTAAATCAATAAACATTTTTGCCGCGAGGAAGGCCATGCCTAGATTGACGCCGCCCCTGGCCGCGCTGGTCCTGGTCCTGATGTTGGGCCTCCACCCCACCGCCGGACTGGCCTCCCCGGACTTCCGCCAGCAGAACGACTTGGTGGACTTCGCGCCGCCGGCCTGGTTCCTGGAGGGGCACTTCGTGGCCCGCGAGGTGGGGCCGCACTACCTCTTCGGCAGCGTGGCCGACTTCGTCAAGTCGCTGAACTGCCCCACGGCCTGGCTCATTGAAGATGCCGAGGCGGCCCGCCAGGAGCGCCTGGCCAAGGAGGGCAAGAACTTCGAGTACACCATCTACCTGGAGGCCGCCGGCCCGGCCGGACCGGTGTACTGGGTCTTCGTGGTGCTACCCCACAAGAACGCCCAGGAGTGGTTCGAGGAGCGCAGGTCCTACCACAGGAGCAAGGCCAAGGCCTACTACGGCCAGACCCAGAGCGGCCTGGAGCGGGCCATGGCCGAGGGCCTCACCGTCGCCGGGGAGCTGCGCTTTTTGGTGGAGGACGGACAGGTGAGCCTTAAGGTGCCCGAGGAGGTCCTCATGCAGGGCGCCAAGTTCCCGGCCAGATACGACCTGCGGGACGGCAAGCGGCTCTAGCACGGCCAAAGCGCCTCAGCGCGCCCGCTGGCTAACGATTCAGCAAGGAGATATGGGGCATGGCCAAGCAAAACCATGACAACACCGGCTGCAACCGCCGAGATTTCTTCAAGAAGGCCGCCGTACTGGGCCTGGGGGCCGCCGCCGGCGGCTCCCTGTTGGGCCAGGCTCCCCTGGCCAGGGCCGAGGCCAGAGCGCCCAAGGCCCCCATGCCCCGCCGGCCCTTTGGCCGCTCGGGGACCATGGTCTCGGTCTTGAGCCTGGGCGGCATGTTCGACATCCTCAACAACCGCCTGATGCTTAAAATGGCCCTGGACTGGGGCGTGAACTACTGGGACACCGCCGAGGGCTACGGCGGTACCCGCAGCGAGGAGGGCATTGGCCGCTGGTTCGCCAAGAACCCCGGCACCCGCGAGGAGGTCTTCCTGGTCACCAAGCTGCAAGTGAAGTTCCTGCACGACTTCACTCCACGGCTGGAGGCCAGCCTCAAGCGCCTGAACACCGACCACGTGGACCTGTTCTTCGTGCACGGCATCTCGAACATCGAGGAAATGACCCCCCAGTTGCAGGAGTGGGGCCAGGCCATGAAGAAGGCCGGCAAGATACGCCTGTTCGGTTTCTCCACCCACAGCAATATGGAGACCTGCCTGGAGGACGCCGCGCCTCTGCCCTGGATAGACGGCGTTATGTTCACATACAACTACCGCCTGATGCACGAGGGGCGCATGCGGGCCGCCGTGGAGGCCTGCCACCAGGCCGGCATAGGGCTCACGGCCATGAAGACCATGGGCGGCGGACCGGTGAAGAGCGACAGCGAAGCCGAAGAGAACATGGCCGGCCGCTTCATGAAGAAGGGCTTCAGCGACGCCCAGGCCAAGCTCATGGCCGTGTGGGAGGATAGCCGCATCGCCAGCATCTGCTCCCAGATGCCCAACCTGACCATCCTGGCCGCCAACGCCGCCGCCGCCGTGGGCCAGGTGCAACTCAGCCAGGGCGACCGGGCGCTGTTGGCCCGCCACGCCGCCGAGACCTGCGGCGACTACTGCGCCGGCTGCGGCGAGTTGTGCTCCCAGGCCATTGGCCAGCCCCTGCCGGTGAGCGACGTGATGCGCTACCTTATGTACTACCGCGCCTACCAGGACCCGGGCCTGGCCCGCGACCGCTTTGCCGAGCTGCCCGGCCAGGTGCGCCGGGAGCTGGCGCGCGCCGATTTCAGCCCCGCCGAGGCGGCCTGCCCCCGGCGGCTGCCCATCGGTCAACTGATGCGCGAGGCGGTGGACATCCTGGCCTAGAGGGGTCCACCACCGCCCGCCCACAACCCAATCCCCTCCGGCCAGACCAGCCGCGAGGGCCAAGCAAGGAGGTCGGCCATGCGTGGCATGTTGGCCCTGGTCTGTGGGTTGCTGCTCCTGGCCCTGGCCGCCCCGGCCGTGGCCCAGCCCGAACAAGACGTCATCCCCACCGCTGGCGGAGACCTGGCCATCACCTTCGTGGGCCACGCCAGCCTGGTCTTCGAGTATGGCGGCAAGGTCATCCACGTGGACCCGTGGACCCAGCAGGGCGATTATGACGCCCTGCCCAAGGCCGACCTCATCCTGGTCACCCACGAGCACCGCGACCACCTGGACCTGGCGGCCATTGAAAAAATTCGCACCCCCCAGACCCTGCTGGTCTGCAATCAGGCGGGCGCCGAAAAGCTGCCCGGCTGCCAGGTGCTGTCCAACGGGCAACAAACCCAGCTTCTGGGTCTGACCATCGAGGCCGTGCCGGCCTACAACCTGGTGCACATGCGCCAGCCCGGCCTGCCCTATCACCCCCAGGGCGTGGGCAACGGCTACGTGGTCACCTTTGGCGGCCGGAAGGTCTACCTGGCCGGCGACACCGAGAACACCCCCGAGATGAAGGCACTCAAGGGCATTGACGTAGCCTTCCTGCCCATGAGCCTGCCCTTCACCATGACCCCCGAGATGGTGGCCGACGCGGCCCAGGCCTTCAAACCCCGGGTGCTCTACCCCTATCACTACGGCCAGACCGACCCCGGCCTGTTGCTGGCCCTGATGAAGGACACGCCGGGCATTGAGGTGCGCGTGCGCAAGCTGCGCTGAACAGGGCCAGGCGGCGCCAGGGCCAAGGGCGGCCAGTCTCGCCCCTGGCCGCCCCCCCGGCGGCGCGCTGGAGGGGTGTGTATTACTTTCGCGCCCTTGGGGCCTCGGCGCATATTATTTATACACCCCCTACGCGCCCATTACTTGCCCTCGCAACTTTCCTTTCCCCAGGACACGGATTTAACTATAATTAGTCAGCACTGGCCGCCGCGGTGCCGTTGGCACGCCTTCTGCTTGGGGGGTTGGGGGTAGCCAGGGCGCCCGACGGTGGCCAACTTGGGTTTACAACATAAGCCTGGAGTAAAGGCCATGGTCATCCTCAACGGTCGCGGTTTCTTGGGAAGGATATGCCGAGGGTTATGCCTGCTGATGGCCATGAGCCTGGCCCTGCCGGCCGTGGCCCTAGCCCAGCCCCGCCATGGGCATCATGACAGGTACCGCAGCCTGCCGCACGGCCATCACCGCTATCACCATGGCGGCAGGAACTACTACTATCACGGCGGCCACTATTACCACCACCGCGGGGGCTACTACTACCGCACGCGGCCACCCCGGGGCTTCTTCCTCAACGTCCTGCCCTTTGCCGCCGCCGCCGTGGTCCTGGGCGGTCTGACCTACTACACCTACAACGGTATCTACTATCAGCAGACCCCCGGCGGCTACATGGTGGTGGACCCGCCTCCCGGCGCCGTGGTCTCCGCCCCGCCGCCGGTGGTGATGGCCGACCCGGCGCCCTACGCGGTCGGCGGCATGGTGGTGGTGACCATCCCCACGCTCAACGTGCGCTCCGGCCCGGGTGCCCACTACCCCGCGGTGGCGGTGGTGAACCAGGGCCAGCAGATGCCGGTGCGCGGAGGCGCCGCTGGCTGGCTCAACGTGCAGATGCCCAACGGCCTGTGGGGATGGGTGGCCCAGAAGTACACCGTGCCCGTGGCCGGCATGCCGCAAGGCTAGGCGGGGCCGCCGGCCCCACCTGGCTCTCCCGGCGGGCCTAGAACTCACCCCAGCCAGGCCTGACGCCTGGCTGGGGACCACGAGGACGGCCCGCCTTGCTTTTGGCCGCGCCACGGCTGGCGCCGGCCAAGCCGGGCGGCGGCCCACAGCCATGGCCAGACTTGATGACGGATGGAAATGAAACGCAAGCCTCCAACTTGGTCCCTGATCGCCCTCCTGGCCGCCTGGCTGCTGGCGGCCCCCCTGGCCGGCCCCGCCGGGGCGGCCGATGATCCCGCCCCCGGCGATGGCCCCGAGCTGACCCTGGAACAGGTGGTGCAGGCGGCCCTGGCCAACAACCCCGGCGTGGCCGCCTCCCAAGAGGACGTGGCCACGGCCCAGGCCCAGCTCGTGCAAACCAGGAGCGCCTACTGGCCCCAGGTGGGCGCCCAGTCTGCCTATCAACGCCAGTGGTACGAGAACTCCCGCCAGTCGCTCTCCCAGGGCGGCAGCGGCGGCGGCCAGTACAACAGCTACAGCAACAGTCTGTCGGTCTCCCAGTACCTCTACGACTTCGGCCAGACCCCGGGCCGCGTGGAGAAAAGCCGCCAGACCCTCAACGCCACCCAGAAGGGCTTGGTCAAGACCCAGGCCGACGTGGTGCGCGACGCCAAGAACGCCTACTTCGAGATACTCAAGCAGGAAGAGTTGGTCACCGTCTACGAGACATCCCTGAGGGTGCAACTGGAGCACCTCAGACAGGCCCAGGCCTATTACCAGACCGGGCTCAAGGCCAAGCTGGACGTGACCAACACCGAGGTGGCCGTGGCCAACACCCGGCTGCAACTGATCCAGACCACCTACGCCCTGCACACCGCCAAGGTTAACCTGGAGACCATCCTGGGCGGCCCCCCCTCCCCGGGTCCCTACCGCCTGGCCAAGGTCGCCGAATCCCAGGACGACCCCCCGGCCCTGGAGGCCCTGCTCAAACAGGCCCTGGCCCAGCGCCCCGAGGTGGGCTCCCTACAGGCCCAGAGGCTGGCCGCCCTGGCCCAGTTGGACACGGCCCAGGGAGGCTACTTCCCCTCCCTCAACGCCAACGCCTCCTACCTCTACTCCAACGTTGACTTCCCCTTGCAAGAGGGCTGGCTGGTGGGCGCCAGCCTGTCCTGGCCCCTGTTCAGCGGCTTCAAGACCGAGGGCACGGTCAGCGAGGCCAAGGCCCTCTTGCGCAAGGTGGACGCCCAGATCAAGCAGATCGAGCTGGCCGTGCGCCAGGACGTCTCGGTGGCCCTGTTGGGCGTCAGGCAGACCGGCGAGGCCACCGCCGCCGCCCGCGTGGCCCTGCGCCAGGCCCAGGAGAACATGAACCTGGCCGAGGGGCGCTGGAAGGCCGGCGTGGGCAGCCCCATAGAGTACAGCGACGCCCAGTACCTGCTCACCCAGGCCAAGGGCAACCTGGTGCAGGCCATCTACCTGCGCTGGCAGGCCCTGGCCAACCTGGAGCGCGCCCGATGCTCGGGTCCCCAGTGCGGGCCGGGAGAGGCTAACGAACAAGCCAAGGACGCCGGCTCCCGGTGAGAATTGACGATATGGGCCTATTGGTACCTTGGTGTGGATTCTGCGTGGAGATGGTAGTCAAAGAGTATGCTGAAACGGCACCCCACCCCTGCTCCGCCGGCTTTGGCCTTCTTCGTCCCTCCTCCAGTGCCCCTTAGGAAACGGTAAGCAGCCAGCCATGTCCAGCGATCCCCAGCATCAAGCAAGCAGTGCCAGCCCCCCCGCGCCCCCACCTGCCCCCTCGCGGCGCCGTACATGGTGGATCGTGGCGGCGGTCCTGTTGCTGCTGGCCGCCGGCGGCTACGCCACCCTGGGCAAGGCCCAGCCAGCCGCCGAGAAAAAGGGCCGCCCCGGCGGGGGCCTGCCCGTGCCGGTGGTGGCCGTGCCGGCCCAGGTCAGCGACGTGGACCTGTATATCGCGGGTCTGGGCACGGTCACGCCGCTCAACACCGTCACCGTGCGCTCGCGGGTGGACGGCCACCTCATGGAGGTCTATTTCCAGGAGGGCCAGGACGTCAAGAAGGGCGAACCGTTGGCCAAGATTGACCCCCGGCCCTTCGAGGTGCAGCTCACCCAGGCCCAGGGCCAGATGGCCAAGGACCAGGCCCTGCTCCAAAACGCCCGCCTGGACCTCAAGCGCTTCAAGGAACTGGCGGCCCAGGACCTCATCCCCAGGCAGCAACTGGACACCCAGGAGGCCCTGGTCAGGCAGTACGAGGGCGTGGTCAAGGCCGACCAGGGACAGATAGACAACGCCAGGCTACAGATAACCTACTGCCACATCACCGCGCCCGTGGAGGGCCGGGTGGGCCTGCGCCTGGTGGACCCGGGCAACATGGTGCGCGCCAGCGACCAGGGCGGGCTGTTGGTCATCGCCCAGGTGCGGCCCATCGCCGTGGTCTTCACCATCGCCGAGGACAGCCTGACCCAGGTGCTGGAAAAATACCGCTCCGGCGGCAAGCTGCCCGTGGAGGCATGGGACCGCGAGCAGCAGCGCAAGTTGGCCCAGGGCCATCTGCTGACCATGGACAACCAAATAGATACCAGCACCGGCACGGTCAAGCTCAAGGCCCTGTTGCCCAACCAGGGGGGCGAGCTGTTCCCCAACCAGTTCGTCAACGCCCGCCTGCTGGTGGAGACCCTGCGGGGCGCCATCGTGGTGCCGGCGGCGGCCATCCAGCGCGGACCCCAGGGCGTCTATGTCTTCGTGGTCAAGGAGGACCAGACCGCGGCCATGCGCAAGGTCAATCTGGGCCAGACCCAGGAGGGGCGCACCGTGGTGGCCTCGGGCCTGGCGCCCGGCGAGTTGGTGGTCATTGACGGCGCCGAGCGCCTGCGCGAGGGCGCCAAGGTGGAGGCCAAGGAACGAGGCAACGGCCCCGCCGCCCCCAAGGCCCCATGAACTTCTCCCGCATCTTCATAGAGCGGCCTGTGGCCACCACCCTCTTGATGGTGGCCATCCTGCTGGCCGGGGCCGTGGCCTACCACCAGTTGGCCGTCTCGGCCCTGCCCCAGGTGGACTACCCCACCATCCAGGTGCGCACCTTCTACCCCGGCGCCAGCCCCGACGTCATGGCCTCCTCGGTCACCTCGCCCCTGGAGCGCCAGTTCGGCCAGATGCCCGGCCTGACCCAGATGACCTCCACCAGCAGTAGCGGCAGCTCCATCGTCACCCTGCAATTCACCCTGGAGCTGAACCTGGACGTGGCCGAGCAGCAGGTGCAGGCGGCCATCAACGCCGCCTTCACCTTCCTGCCCAAGGACCTGCCCAACCCGCCGGTCTACAGCAAGGTCAATCCGGCCGACGCGCCCATCCTCACCTTGGCGCTGACCTCTGAGGCCCTGCCCCTGCCCAAGGTGGCCGACCTGGCCGACACCCGCTTCGCCCAGAAGATATCACAGTTGCCCGGGGTGGGCCTGGTGAGCATCAGCGGCGGGCAACGTCCGGCCGTGCGCGTGCACGCCAACCCCCTGGCCCTGGCCGCCTACGGCCTGACCCTGGAGGACCTGCGCGCCGCCATCGCCGCCGCCAACGTCAACCAGGCCAAGGGCAGCTTTGACGGCCCCATGCAGTCCTACGTCATCGGCGCCAACGACCAGCTCTTCACCGCCGCCGAGTACCGGCCCCTGGTGGTGGCCTACCGTAACGGCGCGCCGGTGCGCCTGTCCGAGGTGGCCGAGGTGGTGGACGGCGCCGAGGACGTGCGCCAGGCGGCCTGGATGAACCAGGACCCGGCGGTGATCGTCAACATCCAGCGCCAGCCCGGGGCCAACGTCATCGAGGTGGTGGACCGCATCAAGCGCCTGCTGCCCCAACTGCAAGAGGCCCTGCCCCCCTCGGTGCGGGTCACGGTGCTCACCGACCGCACCACCACCATCCGGGCCTCGGTGGCCGACGTGCAGCACGAGCTGATGCTGGCCGTGGTGCTGGTGGTGCTGGTCATTTTTTTGTTCCTGCGCAACCTGCCGGCCACGGCCATCCCCAGCGTGGCCGTGCCCCTATCCCTGGTGGGCAGCTTCGGGGTGATGTACCTCCTGGGCTTCAGCCTCAACAACCTCTCGCTCATGGCGCTGACCATCTCCACCGGCTTCGTGGTGGACGACGCCATCGTCATGATCGAGAACATCGCCCGCTACGTGGAGGAGGGCGACACCCCCCTGGCGGCGGCGCTCAAGGGCTCCAAGCAGATCGGCTTCACCATCATCTCGCTGACCATCTCGCTCATCGCCGTGCTCATTCCCCTGCTGTTCATGGGCGACGTGGTGGGGCGCCTGTTCCGCGAGTTCGCCATCACCCTGGGCGTGACCATCCTCATCTCGGCGGCGGTCTCCCTGACGCTCACCCCCATGATGTGCGCGCGGCTACTCAAGCCCGGCCACGAGCAGGGCCGCTTCTTCAACTGGACCCAAACGGCTTTTGACAGCATTATCGAGCACTACGGCACATCCTTAATGTGGGTCCTCAGGCATCAGCCGGCCACCCTGCTGGTGGCCCTGGCCACCCTGGCGCTGACGGTGCTCCTGTACATCTACATTCCCAAGGGCTTCTTCCCGGTGCAGGACACCGGGGTCATCATGGGCATCTCCCAGGCGCCCCAGACCATCTCCTTCCCGGCCATGGCCGCGCGGCAGCAGGCCCTGGCCGTGGAGATACTGAAAGACCCGGCCGTGGAGAGCCTGTCGTCCTTCATCGGCATAGACGGCACCAACACCACCCTGAACAGCGGACGCATCCAGATCAACCTGAAGCCCCTGGCCGAGCGCCGCCTGAGCGCCAGCCAGGTGATAAGCCGCCTGCAACCGGCCTTGGAGCGGGTGCGGGGCATCACCCTGTACATGCAGCCGGTGCAGGACCTCACCGTGGACGCCCGCGTCAGCCGCACCCAGTACAAGCTGACCGTGGAGGACCCGGACCTGGCGCGTCTGAACCAACTGGGCCCCCGCCTGGTGGAGGCCTTGAACCAGCGGCCGGAGCTGTCCGGGGTGAGCAGCGACCAGCAGGACCAGGGCCTGCGCGCCCAGTTGACCATTGACCGGGCCACCGCCGCCCGCCTGGGCATCACCCCACAGGCCATTGACGACGCCCTCTACGACGCCTTTGGCCAGCGCCAGGTCTCCACCATCTTCACCGAGCTTAACCAGTACCGCGTGGTGCTGGCCGCCGGGGCGGGGGTGTCCCAGGGTCCCCAGGGGCTGCACGCCATCTACCTGCGCGGCGCCGGCGGCGGCCAGGTGCCGCTCATGGCCGTGGCCCGCCTGGAGCAGACCACCGGCCCCCTGGCCATCAACCGCCAGGGCCAGTTCCCGGCGGTGACCATCTCCTTCGACCTGGCGCCGGGCTCCTCCCTGGGCCACGCCGTGGAGGCCATCCAGGCCCACGCCCAGGCCATGGACCTGCCGGCCAGCGCCCGCCTGAGCTTCCAGGGCACGGCTTTGGCCTTCATGGCCTCGCTGAAAAGCCAGCCGCTCTTGATCCTGGCGGCCCTGGTGACGGTGTACATCGTGCTGGGTGTGCTCTACGAGAGCTACATCCACCCGGTCACCATCCTCTCCACCCTGCCCTCGGCCGGGGTGGGGGCGGTGTTGGCCTTGATGGCCTTCAAGCTGGACTTCACGGTCATCGCGGTGATCGGCGTGATCCTGCTCATCGGCATCGTCAAGAAGAACGGCATCATGGTCATTGACTTCGCCCTGGAGGCCGAGCGGCACGAGGGCAAGCCCCCCGAGGAGGCCATCTTCGAGGCCTGCCTGCTGCGTTTTCGGCCCATCATGATGACCACCATGGCCGCCCTCTTGGGCGCATTGCCCCTGGCCCTGGGCGGCGGCGTGGGCTCCGAGCTCAGGGTGCCCATGGGCATCGCCATCATCGGCGGCCTGGTGATAAGCCAGGCGCTGACCCTCTACACCACGCCGGTGATCTACCTCTACTTCGACCGCCTGGCCCGGCGCCTGCGCGCCCGGCGGATTTGAGCCCCATGAGCCTGGCCAGCCATTTCATACGGCGGCCGGTGGCCACCACCCTGCTCACCGTGGGGCTGATGCTGGCGGGCATCCTGGCCTTTAGGGTGCTGCCCGTCTCGCCCCTGCCCCAGGTGGACTTCCCCACCATCATGGTCACCGCCAACCTGCCCGGCGCCGACCCCGAGACCATGTCCACCTCGGTGGCCGCGCCCCTGGAGCGCCAGTTCGGCCGCATCGCCGGCGTGACCGAGATGACCTCCACCAGCTATCGGGGCACCACCACCATCACCCTGCAATTCGACCTGGACCGCAACATAGACGGCGCGGCCCGCGACGTGCAGGCGGCCATCGCCGCGGCCCGGGGCTACCTGCCCGCCGCCCTGCCGGCCAACCCCGGCTACCGCAAGGTCAACCCGGCCGAGGCCCCCATCCTGCTCCTGGCGCTCACCTCCGAAACCGTGCCCACCTCGCGGACCTACGACGTGGCCTCCACGGTGCTGGCCCAGAAGCTCTCCCAGGTCAAGGGCGTGGGCCAGGTGATCGTGGGCGGCAGCTCGCTGCCGGCGGTGCGGGTGGAGTTGAACCCCCAGGCCCTGAACAAGTACGGGCTCGGCCTGGAGCAGGTGCGCGGGGTGTTGACCAGGACCAGCGTCAACCGGCCCAAGGGCCAGGTCAGCGATGGCGAACTAGCCTGGGAGATCGAGACCAACGACCAACTGCGCACCGCCGAGCAGTACATGCCGCTCATCGTCTCCCACCGCTCCGGCCGGGCCGTGCTCCTAAGCGACGTGGCCAGCGTGGAGAACTCGGTGGAGGACGTGCGCGCCTTCGGTTTTGTCAACGGCGTGCCGGCGGTGACCATGATCGTCTTCCGCCAGCCCGGGGCCAACATCATCGAGACCGTGGACAGCGTGCGCGAGATATTGCCCCAGTTGGAGGCCAGCCTGCCCGGCTCGGTCAAGCTCTCGGTGGTGCTGGACCGCACCCCGCCCATCCGGGCCTCCCTGCGCGACGTAGAGCTGACGCTGGTCATCTCCTGCCTGCTGGTCATCCTGGTGGTCTTCTTCTTCCTGCGCGACCCGAGGGCCACCATCATCCCCGCGGTGGCGGTGGTGGGCTCGCTCATCGGCACCTTTGGGGTGATGTATCTCTGCGGCTATTCCCTGGACAACCTCTCGCTCATGGCGCTGACCATCGCCACCGGCTTCGTGGTGGATGACGCCATCGTGGTGCTGGAGAATATCACCAGCCACATTGAGCGGGGCGAGACGCCCTGGCAGGCGGCCATGGAGGGGGCCAAGGAGATAACCTTCACGGTGCTGTCCATGAGCAGCTCCCTGGTGGCGGTCTTCATCCCCATTCTGCTCATGGGCGGCATGGTGGGCCGCCTGTTCCGCGAGTTCGCGGTGGTGCTCTCGGCGGCCATTCTGGTCTCGCTGGTGCTGTCCCTGACCACCACGCCCATGATGTGCGCCGCCCTGCTCAAGCCCCGGCGTCAGGCCGGCCCCGGGCGCCTGAGCCAGGCCATCGAGCGCTTCTTCCTGGCCCTGCGCGGCCTGTATCAACAAAGCCTGGGCTGGGCATTGAGGCACGCGCGCTTCATGATGCTTTTGATGGTGGGCACCGTGGCCCTCAACTTCTATCTCTACGTGCTGGTGCCCAAGGGCTTTTTTCCCGAGCAGGACATAGGCCGGCTCACCGGCTTCATCCAGGCCTCCCAGGACATCTCCTTCCAGGCCATGAAGGAAAAGCTCACCCAGGTGATAGAGGTCATCCGGAGCGATCCCGAGGTGGAGTACGTGGCCGGCTCCATCGGCCTGGGCGGGGGCGGCGGCGGCGCCAGCACCAACACCGGGCGCATGTTCGTCACCCTCAAGCCATTTGGCGAACGCAAGTCCAGCGCCGGCCAGGTGATAAGCCGGCTGCGCAAAAAGCTGGCCAAGCTGCCCGGGGCGCCCACCTTTTTGCAGCCGGTGCAGGACATCCGCATCGGCGGCCGGGGTAGCTCCGCCCTGTATCAATACACCCTGCAGGGCGAGGACCTGGATGAACTGAACACCTGGGCCCCCCGCGTGTTCCAGAAGATGCGCACCCTACCCCAACTGGTGGACGTCAACAGCGACCAGCAGAACAAGGGCCTGCAATCGTCCCTGGTCATCAACCGCGACGCCGCCGCCCGCCTGGGGGTGCGCACCCAGGCCATTGACGAGACCCTCTACGACGCCTTTGGCCAACGCCAGGTGGCCATCTCCTACACCCTGCTCAATCAATATCACGTGGTCATGGAGGTGGCGCCGCGCCACTGGCAGGACCCCGAGACCCTCAAGGGCATCTACGTGCCCTCCCAGAACGGGGGCCTGGTGCCGCTCAGCGCCTTCAGCCACATGGAGACCAAGACGGCATCCCTGGCCGTGAACCACCAAGGCCAGTTCCCGGCGGTGACCATCTCCTTCAACCTGCCCCCCGGCGCGTCCCTGGGAGACGCCGTGGCCGCCGTGGAGGCGGCCACACGCCAGATGGGCCTGCCGGCGGGCATCCAGGGCAGCTTCCAGGGCACGGCCAAGGCCTTCGCCTCCTCGCTGAGCAACCAGCCCTTCCTGATCCTGGCCGCCCTGGTGGCGGTGTACATCGTGCTGGGGGTGCTCTACGAGAGCTACATCCACCCCATAACCATCCTCTCCACCCTGCCCTCGGCGGGCATGGGAGCGGTCCTGGCCCTGCTCCTGTTCCAGACCGAGCTGAGCATCATCGCCGTGATCGGCATCGTGCTCCTCATCGGCATCGTCAAGAAAAACGGCATCATGATGATTGACTTCGCCCTGGAGGCCGAGCGCAGGGATGGCAAGAGCCCCCAGGAGGCCATCTTCCAGGCCTGCCTGCAACGCTTTCGCCCCATCATGATGACCACCATGGCCGCCCTCCTGGGCGCCCTGCCCCTGGCCCTGGGCCACGGCGTGGGCTCGGAGCTCAGGCGGCCCCTGGGCATCGCCATCATCGGCGGGCTCATCATCAGCCAAATTCTCACCCTCTACACCACGCCCGTGGTCTATCTCTACATGGACCGCTTGCGCCACTGGGTGAGTGGCAGGCGCGAGCGCCGCGCGGGCGCGGCCCAGGCCTGATCCAACCAATATATTTGATGGTTTTCAGTTTGAGGCGAGGTGGTCTTTTCCCTCCAGCACCGCCAGGGGCCAAGTCCGCAGCAGGCGCTCAGCCCCCGCCTCTCCCACCAACTCGATCAGCCGCTCCCGGGCCGGCGAGAGCAGGGGCGGACGCCGTCCCGTGGAGTGGGCGTCGCTGGCCACCAGGTGCACCAGACCCCGGGCCAAGAGGTCCTCGGCCCGCTCCTGGGCCGGGGCGCCGAAGCCGCCGGTGAGGCTCATGGCCGTGATCTGCACCAGGCAGCCCCGCTCCACCAGCCCCTCCAGCCAGGACCAGCCGCCACGCCCCGCCTCGGCCAGGCGCTCGGGGTGGGTGATGATGGGGCGCAGGCCCAGGGGACGCAGCTCGCTGGCCAGGCCAGCCAAGGCCCGAAGGCCTCCCTGGACCGGCTCCAGCAGGAAATAGCGGCCCTGGCCGGCCAGGGTGGGCAGGCGTCCCTGGCGGGCCAGGCCCAGGACGTCGGCCCGCTGGCTTACGTCGGCCCCCGGGTAGAGCCGCAAGGGGATGCCCTCCCGGGCCAGGGCCTGGGCCAGCGCGGCCACGGCCCGGCTTATCTCCCGGGGAGCGTGGCGATAAAAGGGCGGGCAGAAGTGGGGCGTGGCCGCCATCTGGGTGATGCCGTCGGCCACGGCCAGGCGGCACATGGCCAATGAGGCGGACAGGTCCGAGGGGCCGTCATCCAGGCCGGGCAGAATATGGGCGTGCACGTCCACCATGGCGTTAAACTCCCTGGCCGGGGCCATGATACCCCCTGGCCGCCCTCCCCGCCAAGACCTGGTTGGCGACAGGATGTTGGGGCTCCCGTGGCGGCTTATGCCATAAGTTGTGTTTGACCGCTGCCGGCGGGCGGCAAATATGCTATGGTAGCCCTGGAGGCTGGGGCCTGAAGCCTGGCACCCCGGGCCGCCTGGCCAGGGGCTGGCTGGGCATTGCTGACGCCCCGCCGGCCAGTCATCATCGCACCCCCTCCCTTGGGACCGGGGGGCAGGAGGCTATCGCCCATGCCAGTTCGTTGCCCGGCCTGTCATTCCGACCAGACCAAACCCGCGCCGGCCCGCACCCCGTGGGAGCGTATCTCCGGCCTGTGGGGCAGGCGCGCCTATTTCTGCGAGGACTGCTACCGCCGCTTCATTCCCTCCAAGTCTGGTCAACCCGCCCCGGAGCCGGCCCAGGGCACGGCCCCGGAGGAGGCGGCCTCCTCCACGGCCCCGGCTGCCGAGGCGCTCCCCGAGGTGAGCATGGCCATCCCCGTCCAGAATGAGGCGCCGTCCAGCCCCGTCCAGGGGCCGCCCCCCGAGCCGTCCAGCCCCGCCCAGACGCCGGCCCAGGAGGGGGTGGCGCCCGTGGAGGACGAAGAGAGTCTCATCGTGCGCATGCGGCGGCAGATGTCCGAGGAGGCGCCCGCCGAGGAGCCGCTGGCGGCCCCGGAGGAGCCCCCGCGCGCGGCCTGGCCCCTGACCCCGGCCAAGATGGCCTGGATAGGCGGCGGGGTGGTGTTGGCCATGGTGCTGGTGCTGTGGTACCGCTCCTCCCTGGATCGCCCCCCCCAGCCCCCCCAGGCCCCCACCACCCGGGTCAAGATCAGCGAGCCCACCCCCCCGGCCCAGCCCCCGGCGGCGGCGCAGCCCTCGCCAGCCGCCCAGCCCTTGGCCACGGCCCCGATGCCCATCAGGGAGGCCCCCCTGCCCCCGGAAAAGCCAGCCCCCCGGGCCGAGCCAGCGCCCAAGGCCGTGGAGCCGCCCCGGGCCGAGCCAGCGCCCCGCCCCACCGCCCAGCCCCCGGCCCCCAAAACGCCGGCCGCTCAGCCCAAGGCAGCGCCCAAGACCGCTTCCGCGCCCAGCCGCCCGGCCCCATCCCAGGGCAATTACGCCGTGCAGTTCGGGGCCTTCAGCCAGGCGTCCCGGGCCCAGGCCCTGGCCGCCAAGCTGCAAACCAAGGGCGTCAAGGTCCAGGTGCTGAGCAGCAAGAGCCAGGACGGCAAGACCTGGCACAAGGTGCGCTCCGGCGGCCTGCCCACCCAGGCCGAGGCCCAGCGGGTGCAGCGCAAGCTGGAGCAGGTCAGCGGGGTCAAGGGCATGGTGGTGCGCATCAAGCCCTAGAGATTGGCCAGGAGTGGCCGGCCGCTCAGGGCGCTTTGCGCCTGGGCACCTGGGGCGCCCCTGGCCCGGCCTTGGCGGTTGGCTCCGGCCCCTGGCCCAAGAGGCGCGCCAGGGTGGCCTGGTCCAGGGCCAGCAGACATTTGAGCAGGTTGGCCTTGGCGGGGGCCAATTCGGGGTCCAGTTTGAGGGCCTGGTGGTAACTGGCCGCCGCGCCGGCCTGGTTGCCCCTGGCCTGCTGGGCCAGGCCCAGGGTGTCCCAGTAGCTGGCCCGCCCCGGATCCAACTGGGTGGCCCGCCCGGCCAAGGCCTCGGCGCGCTCCAGTTTCTGGTTCTGCCTGACCAGCATCCAGGCCAGGTTGTTTTGCAGCACCGGGTTGTCGGGCTGAAGGGCCAGGGCCGTCTCGTACTGCGCCAGGGCCTCGTCCCGCCGGCCCAGCCCCTGCAAGAGGGAGGCCTTGTCGTTGAGCAGGGCCACGTCCTCGGGCGACCAGGTCAAGGCCATGTCCAGGGCCTGGAGCGCCCCAGCCTGGTCCTTGGCCGCCGCCCGGGAGCGGGCCAGGAGCCGCCAGGCCGGGCCGTCGGGGTTGAGGGCCGCGTCCCGGAGCAGCGCCTCCTTGGCCTCCTGATGGCGCCCCGCCTGGTGCAGTTCCTCGCCCCGCCGCCAGTGCTCATCGGTGGTGACCTGTACCAGCAGCCACTTGCCGCCCAGGGACAGGGGCCGGCCCACCTGCCCCGGCTCGATCTCCCCAATGGCGGCCAACACCTCTTGGCTCAGTTCGGAGGCCGCCAGACAGCGCATCTGGGACGCCTTCTGGGCCTCGGCCCCCTGCCGGCGGGCCAGGGCCGCGAAGGGCTCCCCAGACCTGGCCCGCTCGGCCAATTCCTGGGCCTGGGCCTGGCTGTCCAACATCAACAACCGCAGGCAATGGCGCTGGCCGCCGGCCTGTCCTTCTGGAGTGGAGGCCGCCTGGCCGCCGGCCAGGGGCGTCAGGGCCAGGACCGCCAACAGGACTGGAAACAGACAATAACGCCGGCTCACGGGCTGGTCTACTCCTGGGCAGTCTAGGCGGGCATGGGGAGTGGGGGCGGGAGGCACCCCCGTGGTCCTGGAATCGCTGGCCAAGCATGGGGCCTGGCCCCGCGCTGGTTGGCCTGGCACCACCCTGACACAAATGGCCCCTGGCTGGCAAGCGCCAAGCGCCCCTGGGCCAGGGCCCTGGCCCGGCGGAGGCCCAGCGATGCAACGCCCTTGATGGCAAGGAAGAAGCCGGAAACGGCGGATCATACCAATATGCAATCAAAGCCATTCATGGCTCTTTGATTTGCCCTCGAGCGGGCAAAAACGTGGTTTTGCCCGGCCTCCCGGGCGCTTTCGCGCCCGGCGGGCCATCCACCGGGGTCCCCAAAAAAAAGCGCGGCTTTTTTGGGGTGGTTCTTGGCCCGCATACCAAGTTGCGATCAAACTACTCGTTTGATCGCAACTTGGTATCAGTCCAGTCCTAGTTCCCTTTCCAGGCTGGCCACCTCGGCCTCGATCTCGGCCCGGCGCGCCGGCTCCAGGTCCTTGTCCTCCTCCAGTTGGAGCTTGAGGGCCAGCAGGCGGCGTCCGCTGCGGTACTGGGCGCAAGGCACGGTGGGAACATCCATGGCGCGGGCCTCCTGGGCGGGGGTGGGGTCAGTGCAAAAATACCACCGCCCCGGCCCTGGGCCAAGATGCCAGCGTAACGCCAGGCTGCCTTACGCCCGAGGCCTGGTGGACGGCGCCGGACGGGAGGGCCAGCCCGTGCTATGGTTGAGGGGCCGAGTACTGTCCACCCCAAGGGCGGCCCCTGGGCAGGGACAAAGAGGGATGGCGCCAGGACCCATGACCAAACAGCCGGACCAGGATCGCCAGGGCCGCCAGAACGGCCGGCCCACGAGCCAGGATTGCTTCTCCCGCCTGGCCGGCGCCGCCCTGGGCACCATGATCGGCGATGCCTTGGGCATGCCCGTGGAGGGCTGGACGGCCCAGGCCATTGCCCAGCGCCATGGCCGCCTGGAAACCTTCCTTGACGGGCGCCTGCCCGCCGGCAGCTACACCGATGACTCCCAGATGATGATCGCCATCCTGGAGAGCCTGTCCCAGAAAGGCCGCCTGGAACCCCAGCACCTGGCGGGGCGTTTCGTGGCCAACTTCCAGCCTTGGCGCGGCTATGGCGGACGCATCGCGGGGGTGATGGCGCGCCTGGCCGCCGGCGTGCCCTGGGACCAAGCCGGCACCGGCTCCTTTGGCAATGGCGGGGCCATGCGGGTGGGGGTGCTGGGGGTGGCCCTGGCCCACGACCCGGCGGCCCTGCGCCAGGCCGCCCTGGAACAGTGCCGCATCACTCACCATCACCGCCAGGCCCTGGCCGCCTCCCTGGCCCAGGCCTGGGCAGTGGGCCTGGCCCGCCGCCTGGGGAGAGAGGGCAAAACGCCCAGACAGGACCAGGTGGTGAAGGAGGTGGCCCGCTTGGCGCAAGACCTGGACCCGCACACCGCCGCCCGGCTCAGGGCCATGCCGGCGCTGCCCCGGGGCCAGGAGGACCAGGCCCGCCGCCTGTTGGCGGAGACCTATGCCTGCGATGTGCGCGCCGCCGAGTCCATGCCCCCGGCCCTGGGGGCCTTTCTGGCCGCCGAGAGCGCCCCCCAGGCCGTGGTGCTGGCGGTGAGCCTGGGCGGCGACACCGATACCCTGGGGGCCATGGCCGGCGCCCTGGCCGGGGCCTACTGGGGCCTGGAGGCTTGGCCCGGCCCCTGGTTGGCCGGCTTGGAAAACGGCCAAAAAGGCAAGGATTACGCCCTGCTTCTCTGCCAGAACCTTTGCGGGCAAAAACCTGTTGACGAACCAGGGCCTGACTGTTAGATATTCGCTTGTTCCGCGCGGGCTGCTAGCTCAACTGGTAGAGCAACGGACTCTTAATCCGTAGGTTCAGTGTTCGATCCACTGGCAGCCCACCATTAAAAGAATAAGGCTTACGCCTAGATAGACCACACCCCGGCAGGCTAGACAGCCCACCGGGGTGTAGGTTTTTGGCCCGTTTTGGCCCATTTTGGGGCCTTCCAGTATCACAAAAGTATCACAGTGCATGGACTCCAGGCGGCAAGACCGAAACCATCCTTTTCGGGTGCGGTGATCCCTCCCTTTTGCTGCTAGGGAGCCCCGCCGGTGACCGACGAATCATGCCGATCCTGGTTGTAGCTACCCGTCACGTCATGACTGTCCTTGGTGTTCACGCTGCTGCCGCCCTTGCCGGCCACGGCCTTGAGGGCGTCGCCCACCGCCACTGCCGTGCCCAGGGGCGTGGCCTTGTCCAGCACCTGGCCCACCTGCTTGCCGGGTGAATCGGGATCAATGGGGCGCTGCCAGGAGTCCAGGGGTATCTCGGCCTCCAGGGTGCCGTTGATCACCTGGGCCGGCTTGCTGGGGTCCACGGGGGTCAGCTTGATCCTGGCCACCCTGGGATTGAAGGCCCAGGCCTCATTGGTTCTGGCCACGGAGTCGTAATAGGCCTGGCAGCCGCCCAGGGTGGCCACCAGCAGCCCCAGCACGGCCAGGGCCAGCCATCTCTTAGGTAATGCCATCGTCGTCACCTCCCAGTGAGCCCGCCCCCATCTGGTCGGGCAGGAATGAGCCTTGATCCTTGGGTGCGGGCGCGTGGGTGAGCCAGGCCCAACCCACGGCCCCCACCACCTTGGCCGCGTTCACGAGGCCGGCTGGGAGTCCGGGGGATTTAGGCCCAGGCCCACTACCACGCCCTCCAGGGCGTCCGCCAGGATGTTGTCCGCCGGGTTGGGGGTTTCGTAGGCCTTCTCCTTGAAGGCCGTCACCCCGTTCCAGATCAGCCCCCGCAAGGCGGGCGTGACCAAGGAAATCAGGTTGGGCAGCATCTTCATGATCAGGGGCAGGGCAATCCTCATGGCCAGTTCCATTTTCGTCTCCTTTGTAAAAGGGGCCGGCGCGGCGTCCTCCCTGGACGCCGCCTCGGCCTTGGGTTGCTCGCAGGGGGTCAAAAAAAGCTCGCGCTCTTCGGCCCGGCGCTCCACCAGGCCCGCCAGGACCTTTCCCCTGGACTTGCGCCACTTGGGGAACTCGTTGGCCGCGCCTAGGGTGTCACCGGCATTGAGCAGCCGCAGCAGAGTGGAATCGCCCAGGCCCTCGGCCACGTCGTCGGCGTCCTCGTCGGCGCCGATGTTGTAGGTCAGGCTCACCAGGGCGCTGAACTGGTTATCGTTCAGGGGCACCTTCACCAAGCGCTCCACGGCGGCCGCCGCCGATTCCACGTCCTTGGCCAGCAAGGCCAGGCCCTGGGCCTGGCTGATGGGCTCCTGGAAGCGCTCCCCGGGCTGGATGACGTGCCCCCAGCCGATGGTGGGCTTGCCGGCGGGGCAGAGGTATTGCCGGTCCCGCCAGCTTTCATGGCGCTTGATGATCTCCAGGCCGGCCTGGTTGATCGGGCGAGGGCTAGGCATGGCTATGCCTCCTTTCTCGGTGGGTGACCAGCTTGAGGTTGTGGGCCTCCAGCTCGTTGGTGATCTTCTGGCACTTCTCGTCCTTGGCGTCGCACATATGCAGGATGGCCCGGGTTTGTAGGGTCTGGCCTTCCAGCAGCAGCAAGAACAGGTCATCACCCATGCGCAACTCGGCCTTGATCTCGGCCTTGCAGCTCCTGCAATCCTTCTTGGCCACGCTCTTGTCGGCCACGCCGGCTGCCCAGGCCCAACCCTTGCCGCCCAGGAAGCGCACCAGCTCCCAGGCGCCCACCAGCAGCACCAGGGCCAGGCCTGGGTTTTGTGAGATGTATTGCTCCATGGCCTACAGCTTGCGCAGGGCCTCCCGGAGCTGTTGCTCCGGGGCCTGGATGATCAGCCCGCGCAGGGCCTGCCAGGACGGGTCGGGGGTGAGCCCCGCCGCGTGGGCCGATTCGGCGTAGCTCATCAAGAGGCCGTCCTCGCGGCCCGTGGCGGGGTCCTTGGCGTAAACCAGGGTGCAGATGGGGTCAGCCGGGAACTCGGTTCTCAGCGCGGCCAGGATGGCCTGGGCCGCGTCTTCCGGGGTGGCATCGGGGTTGGCCTTGACCCAGGGGATGGCCCAGAGCTTCAGGAATTCTTTCTGGTCCCTGAGCCGGGTCTCGTGGATGGTGCCGGCGGGCAGCTTATCCACCTTGGCCACCAACTCGGCCAGCAGGTCCGGAACCGGCGTGGGCGGCTCTGTTGGGTCGGGTGGCATCCAGGTGGGGTCAGGCTCAACGGCCTTGACTTGCCCCGCCTCCATGAGACCTCGCAGCTTGTCCAGGGGCACCCCAGGGCAGGGGTCCTGGTCCACGGTGAACAGGATCACTTCCAGGCCATGGTTGGCCTGGAAGGCGGCCAAAGACGGCGCCGGGCTTACCGTGTTGCGCTCCAGGCATTTGCCGGTGGGATCAAAAGCTAGGATCATGGCAGCCTCCTAGAATTCCGCGACCTGGTAGCGGTCGTTGGCGGTGAGTGAATTCGACCACGTGACTTGGTTGGCGGAGATGCCCGTGGGGTAGGTGTTGCCATGGGAGTTGGGCATCCGGCACATGGCGTCGAAAATCATGGCCCGGCTGGGATCGACCAGACCGATGGTCTGCGCGGCGGCGGCATTGCCCACCACGTTCTGGAGGCTCTTGGGCTTGGCCTTGAGAACGATGATCTCGGCTCGGAAGATCATCCCGGTCAAGGGAGAGGTGTGGTACTGGCCAACGTAGACCAGGCGCAGATTGGTGGAGCTGGTCAGCCACACCCCGCCGTCGCTGATGACCCAATACACGCCACTGCCGCCACCATCGGCCCGCCCGGCAAGCTGATTGACCCTTCTCACCAGGGTGCGGTCCAGGGGCACGGGAGTGCCCAGGGTCTGGTTAAGGGTGTAGGTCAGCCAATAGTCAGCGGAGGTGATGTCCAGGCTGAAATCAACAAAGAAACGCCTTTCGACCAGGGGGCCGCCAGCAGCCAATTGCAGCATGCTTAGGCCTCCACTGGCTGAATGTTGAGGCTGACCAGCACCAGGTCACCGCCGTGGTCGTCGCCGCCAGAACGCCACAGGCCGAAAAAGACACGATCACCCACGCTCACCTCGGCGGCGGGTATTTGCAGGTTGGCGCTGTCCACGCTGAACCGCTGATAGGCGTTGGCCGGTGCGATGACACTGACCTCCAGGTGTTTGAAGCTGACCCCTTGCTCTGTCCACACCACCCCGCCATCGCTGGTGGTGCCACCAGAGCCCGTGTTCCATGTGGGGGCGCTGGCGGCGGATGTCCCCGCCGTGGTGCATTTGTAATAGTGCCCGTTAGGCACGGACGGAATACGTAGGTCGTTGAGGGCGTAGGCCGTGCTGGCGGCCCAGCGCGTCTTCACCAGGCCATTGATTGCCCCAGAGCCGGCGACCAAGTAGGCAACGCGCATGACCACGGCGCTAGCGCTGCCCGTGGTCATGAGGCCTTCCAGCACCACGCGCCAAGCAACCCCGTCCAACCAAACCTTGAAATCGCCCCAGGCCCAGGCCGAGGAGTTGCCGAAGGTCAAACCGCCAAAGGTTGTATTGGCCACGGCCGAGGCCTGTTCGTCGGGCAGCAGGCTAGTGACGGCCAGGGAGGCCATGAGGCGCGGCTTGTCCAGGAGTTGCCAGGCCCCACCGTAATAGGCCCACCAAAGCCCCGTGTCGCTGCCCTGGCAGAGCAGGCCGGGGAAGGGGTTGGCGTAGGCCATGATCTCGGCGGTGGGGCGCGGCGCCAGCACCAGGGCGGCGCCGCCACCGGCCTCGGCAAGGGCGTCAAGCAGAGCCTGGTTCAGGTCCAGCAGGTCGTTGACGAGGGTGAAGAAATCGCCGTCCCAAGGCTCCTGGTCCGCGGCCGGAATGCCGGCCCTGATCTCTTGGATTGACTTGGCCATGGACTTCTCCTATCTGGCCTCTTCCAGGCTGAGCTTGAAGCTGGCCCGGTGCATGTACTGGAAATCGGGCATGGGCGGATCATTGAGGCAGCGCACGTAGCGCCGCAGCCAGAAACGCCGGCTGTTGGGGCCTTCGGGCTCGGGATCGATGATGAAGGGGATGGATTTGCCCAGCACATAGAACAGCCTCAAGAAATCGCCGTAGGCCATGGCCGGGTCGATGAAACGGAAATCCAGGGTGCCCCGGGCCAGGCGCTCGGCTCGCTGGTAGCGCTTGGCGCCGGTGGGCAGCTTGATCTCGGTGGAGGGATCGGTGAAGCCGAAGCCGTAGCCCCAGGAATAGTTGACCTGGGCCTCCAGGTGGCGGCCCAGGAAGAGCCGCCCCAGCTCCAGGGCGGAGGTGTTGCTGGGGTTGCTGAGCGTCAAGGTGAAATCGCCGAAGCGCAGGGCCTGGGGGAAATAGATGATGGCCAGGGGCATGGGCATCATCTCCCGCCGCTCCCGGGCCGAGGGGTAGCCGCCAATTGGCCCCTGGCCGAAGGGGCCGCGGCCAAAGGGGTACAGGGGCAGCCAGGGCTTGCCGCTCACCGTCTGGCCGCTGTCGGTGGTCAGGGTGATGGAGCCAGCCACCGTGAGGTTGTGGCGCAGCAGGGCCAGGGAGGTGCAGGTCTGGGGCGTGCTCCAGGAGCCCTCTATCACCAGGTCCGCGCCCACGGCGCTGGCCTTGCAGAGCATGCCGGGGTCGTGGTCCTGGAGCATCACCGGCGGGAAGCCGGCGGCGTAAGCCGGGGAGGTCAAGACCGCCTCGTCGGCCAGGTTGCGCCAGAGCATGCGGCACTTGGCGGCCATGGTCAGCCCCACAGCTTCACGGAGGCCTGGCCCGGCAGGGTGGCCTTGCGCTCCACCACCATGCCCGACCAGCCGCCGCTCATGCCGCCCACCTTGGACCATACCCGCACCACGTCGCCCAGGCCGAGGGTCAGGGCGGCATAGAGGCAGTCCAGGGTCACCAGGTTGCGCTCCACCCCGTGCAAGCCGATCTCGCGCAGGGCCTGGGCCTGGCAATCGGCCAGATAGGCCATGAAGGTTTTGTACTCGCCCTCGGTCACCTGGCCGTTGAGCGTTGGAGCGGTGCCCAGGGCCTCGCGGGAGCGGTAGTCTTCCTTGAGCCAGGCCTGGCGGTCCGCGCCCAGGCTGGCGGCGGGGTTGTTGTTGACCGTCCAGTTGCGGTCGCCGTGCACCGTGCATTTGGACCACCAGCGGGGAGCCGGCTGGCTGCGCGCGTTCCAACAGATGGCCGCGCCCCAGGTGGGGTCCCCCACGGTGCGGTCATACAGCTCCAAGACCGGCTGCCCGCTGGGCGCCGCGAACTGGCGCAGGGTGTAGCGCCCCAGGGCGTCGTCCAGCCAGACCAGGGGCAGGCCCAGGCAGCAGTTGTCCAGCACGGTGCGAATGTCGCTGGCGCTGGTCAGATAAAGGGCCAGGGGCGCCGGCACGGCCGCGTGCATGGCCGCGAAGGCGGCCGCGTCAATGTCCGCGTCCGTGGCCCCGCCCCACTGGCGCAAGATGGCCTCCATGATCTGGGCCGCGCTTTGCAGGTAGACCCCGCCGCGCGCCCACCCCCGCACGTCGCAGGTCACCTGGCCGCTGGGCTTGGCGGCAAAGGAGATGGTGCCGTTGGCCAGGTTGATGGTGGCCGAGGCAGTGGCCACGTCGGCCACCCGCACCTCGGTTATGGTCTGGATGGGGCCATGGGCGTGCACCTGGTAAACCCAGGGGCCGGCCTCGGAGATCAGCACCGGCGTGATGTTGTTGCAGGGGCCGATACAGCACGGCTTAACCTTGCCCACCGTGGCGCTGGGCACGCCTTCCGCCTCGCTGTAGGTGTCGGGCGGAATCTTGATGGTTTGCAGGCCGGCGGCCTTGCCGTACACCGGCACCTTGGCCAGGCCGCGCTCCTGGGTCAGGCGACCCAGGATGCCCCGCTGGGCCGGCTCCCAGTCAGGCCAGGCCAGGTCCGGCCCGCCCACCTGAGAGAGGATGGCGCCGCCGGCCCAGCGGTAATCGTTCAGCGCTTCATCCCAGGACAGGCCGCCGTCAGGCCCCAGCTTGGCCCGGTCGTCCAGGGCCAGCTCCAGGTCCCCGAAGGAGGCCAGGGAGCGGCCATTGAAGGCCTGTTGCATCTGGTGGCTGATAAAGGGCGGGCGATGGATGCAGCGCACCCAATTGTGCTGGTTATCCCAGGTGCCCTTTGGCGCCGCGCTGTCGGTGAGGTACAGGGTAAGAGGCTGGCCGTCGCCACGGCGGGTAATGGTGACCGTCACCGCCAAGGCGCGGGGCAGGTCCGAGCGGTTGGCCCACTCCAGGAAGGCCGGGCTGCTCATGAGTCCACCCCCATACGGTGGCGCACGGCGGGGTTCTCGCCGCGGTAGTCCATGTCGGCCATGAGGGCGCGCAGGCGGTCATCCACCGCGTCGCCGATGAGCTGGGCCGTCTCCTGGGGGTCGGAGCCGAAGCTGGCCCCCCGGAAATCGAAGTAGGGCTGAATGACCGGCGGGCCGGCGGCGGCCAGGGGCACCGACCCGCCGGAGGCCCCCGTCCTGACCGGCACGCGCATGTCGTTTATGGCGGCCATGAAGTCATTGCCGTAGAAGTCCACCGCCGCCGGCTGGATCACCCACTCGCCCATGAGGGCGCGGATATCCACCTCGCCGGGCTTGGGCGCATCCCAGGCCGGATTGCCGGCGTGGGCGTAGAAGGGGGCCGGGCCGCCGCCGTGGCGGGTGATGTAGCCATGGGCCAGGGCCGCGCTGACCAGGGAGCCGCCATGGGCCGAGGGCGTGCCGTTTTGATGATAATTGGTGGTGATGTTGAACTCTTTGTCGCTGGGCAGGTTGAAGATGGCCCGCATGGTCTTTTCCAGGCTCTGCATGGTCTTGTCCAGCGAGCCGGTGACCTTGGTCAGGTTGTCCATGGGGTTGGCCGCTATGCCCAGCTCGTCGTGCAGGGCGCGCAGCTCGGCCCCCAGGGCCTCCACCTGGCCGCGCTCCATGTCGTGGGCGTTGGCGAGCTGCTGCTTGATCTCGTTGTAGCGGTTGTACTTGTCGGTCAGCTCGGCCACCGAGCCGCTCTGCCTGATGACCAAGTCCACCAATTGGGACTGCTGGTCCGCGCTCAGGCCGGAGCTGGCCGCCAGGGCGTCTATGGCGTCGCTCAGGGCCTTCTTGTTGGCGTCCAGCTTATCCATGCCATCGGCCAGGTTCTGGGCCAGGCCGGTGGCGATGATCCAGGCTGGGTTAAGCTCGGTGTTGACCTTGTCGGCGTATTCCTGGGTCCCTTGCGTGAGCTGGCCCAGGGCCTCGATGGTGCCGCCGACGATCTTGCCGTAACCGCCCAGGTAATCGCCGGCCCCGGCGGCCAGGGGCGCCAGGCCGGCCAGGGTGGAGTTGAAATCGTCTTGGGTCAGCTTGCCGTCCTTGAGCCGCTGGGTCAGGTCCTCTACGCGGGCGCTGAGTTCCTTCCAGTGGGCCTCGGGGTGGCCGGCCATCTCGTATTCGGGGGTGTCTTCGTCTTCGCCGAAGAGCGAGCCCAGGAAGCCGCCGCCAGTGCCGCCCAGGAGCCCGCCCAGCAGCGCCCCGCCCACGGCGCCCCATGGACCCAGGGCCAGGCCGGCGGCAGACCCGGCCAGCCAGCCACCACCAATGCCACCAGCAGCCCCACCAATGGCCCCACCCAGGCCGCTGTAGCCCTTGCCGCCATAGAGCAGGTTGGCGATCTGCCAGCCGCTCAGGGCTCCGCCGATCCCCGCCGCGCCGTAGCCCAGACCACTCAAGCCCTCTATGCCGATGGCCCCCTCACCTTGGCCCCAGGTAAACAGGTTGGAACCAAAGCCGCCCGGCGTGCCAAAGGAGCTGCCTCCGCCCCCGCTGAGCCAGCTATATAGGTCATAGGCACCCTTGGCGTTGGAGGCCATGCCCAGCAGGCCACCGCCACTTCCGCTCATGCCCAGTGGCCCGGCTAGGCCGGGCACCAGGCTGATGGCCACCTGGCCCAGGCCGTAGGTGAGCAGGCGCGAACCGATGGCCGCGATGGCCTGGTAGGCGATGTTCTTCATCGCCGTCCACATGCCCGTCCACACGGTCACGTTTTGCTCGGCGATGCTCTTGATGACCGAGGCGGATTCCGACTGGATGTTTTGCAGGAAGTTCTCGCCGATCTTGTCCCAGCCCTCGTAGAAATCGCTCCACTGCAACAGCATGGATTCCACGCCGGTGCGGTTGATGCGCACCCGCTCGTTTGCTATGAGCTGCTCGTGGTAAATCTGGTTGATGCCCGAGGTCTTGAGGGACTCGGCGTACTTGGCCAGCTCCAGTTCCTTGGCCAGGCGGGTGTTGCCGTAGAGCTTGGCGGTCTGGAGTTGCACGTCCAGGGCCTGCTGACGCTCCTTGGAAGCCGCCTCCTCCCGCCGCCGCTGGGCGAATTTCTCGTAGTCCTCCAGGACCTGCTTCTTCTTGTCTTGCAGGTCCTTGTTGGCCGCGAAAAGCACCTCCAGGTGGTGACGCTCCTCGGCTTCCTGGATATCCAGCTGGGCCGTGTGCTTGGCCGTGCCCTCGGCCATCCAGGAGACGCGCTGCTTATTGAGGTCCAGCTCGCGGGTGAAGCCTTGCTCCTTCACGTCGCGTATCTTGGTGGTCAGCTCCAGTTCGCGGCGGGCGCGGTCCTCGGCACTCATCTTGAGGGCCGGCAGGATGGCCAGCTCCGCCTGGTAGGCGGCGATCAAGGTGCCCTGGCCCTCGCGGCCCAGGTTGAAACCGGCCTCGGTGATGGCCTGGCGGTCGCGGTAACCCTGCAAGGTCAGGTCGGTGATGGCCTTCTGGAGGGATAGGGCCTCGGCCCGCTCCACGATGTTGCCAGCGGCCAGCATGGCTTGGCGCTGCTGGAGAAGCGCCGTCAGCTCCTGGGCCGAGATGGCGCCTATCTCGTATTGCCCCTTGGCATGGGCCGCCTTCTCGGCCTCGGCCGTCTTGCTCGCCTCGGCCAACCGCAAGGCCCGGATGTTCTCGGCCACGCCAGGATAGAGCCGCTTGAACTCGTCGGAATAGGCGTTGAACTCCTCCAGGGCCGCCAGCCTGGCGGCCTCGGAAGGGGCCTTGCCCAGGCTCAGGGCCTCGGAGCGGGTCTTCTGCCACTCACCGGCGATCCGGTCGGCCATCTTGTCGGGCAGGGGCCTACGGCTGCCGGTCTCTCCCACCATGTCCAGCCCGGAATCCATCTGCTCGGCCCGGCGCACTATCTCGGCGTTGTCCCACTGCCTGACGTCGGCGGAGCCCACCACCTTGGAGCCGCGCCCCGATAGCGCCAGCTCCAGGGACTTCTGCACCTCCGGGGCGATGCCCTTGATCTTGCTCAGTTGCAGCAGCAGGTCCTCCAGGACCCGCTCCAGCTTCCTGCCCTCCTCCGCGTTGCTGGGGTTGATGGCGTTGGCGTCGCGCACTTCCTTGAGGTTGGCCACCAGGGCCTTTGTCAGGACATTCACGTCCTGGAACCTGGAAACCAACCAGTCCAGGGGGCCGCCATCCAGGCCAGCCTGATAGTTGCGCAGCTCAAGGGCCAGGGGACCCAGGGACTTGCCCACCTCGATGATCTTCAGGCGGGCCTTCTCCAGCAGCTCCACCTGCTTGAGCTGGGCTTCGCGCTCCAAGCCAGCCAGATACTCCTGGCGCTTGGCGTTGACGTTGGCCACCGCCTCGCCCACCGTGTTGTAGGTGCCCACCAGTTGGGGATACCGGCTGGCCAGTTCCTCTATGGCCAGCCGCTCCAGGCGGGTGTTGCCCTGGGCCAGGCGCATGGACTCGTCCAGCTTGCGCAGGGCATCGTCCAGGGTGGAGATTTCGCTCCGGGAGGTGGCAAAGGCCCTGGTGGCCTCGGCCAGCTCCTGGGTGCCCTGCTGGGCCTCGCGCAGGTAGTCGCTGGTGGACTTGTGCAAGGCCACGTAGGCCGTGGCCGCCGTGCCAACGGCCAGGGTCAGGGCCACCAAGGGATTTGCCGCCACCCACAGGCCCAGCTTCTCCAGGCTGGCCCCGGTGCCCAGGATGGCCAGGTTAAGCCCGGTCACCAGCGAGTTCCTAAGGCCGATGGCCGCCACCTCATGCAGCACCGTGGCCACGGTGGCGGCCCTGATCTGCATCTGATAGGCCAGCCAGGCCGCGCCGGCCACCCCCAGGCCCATGGCTAGCACGTCCAGGTGCTGGGCCGCGAAGACCGTGGCCGACCCAATGCCTTGCAGGAAGGACTGCACCGCGCTTGATTTGGCGATGTCGGTCAGCTGGGCCATCCTGTGGGTGGCCAAGCCCACCAGGTCGGCCAGGGCCGGTCCGAAGGCCTTGCCCAGCTCCACCTGCAAATCCTCGGCATAGCGCTGGAAGGAGAGGATTTGCTTGCCCGCCGTGCCCATGGCCGCCTCGTAGGCGCCGGAGATGCCCTTGCCGGCCTCCAGCACGGCGTTGAGTCGTATCTGGGCCTTCTCGGCCTCGGTCAGGCTTGCGGCGGTGCGGCCGGTCTGGGCCGCCACGGCGGCGTAGGAGTTCTCGAAGGACACGTTGATGCCGACCGTGCGCAGCATCTCCACCTGGGCCGACTGGATGCCATAGACGATCTGCTTGTAGGCCTCGGAGGAATTGACCCCGGAGATGGCCGCCGCGTCCTGGGCCACCCGGGCCAGTTGAGCGCTCTTACTGAGGTCCAGGTTGGCCTGGATCATGCGCGCCAGGGATTCGCGGGAACCGATGGCCGTGATACCGGCCTTGCGCAGGGCCTCTTCCTGCTGATCCAGGAAGGCCTTGCTGTAGCCCGCCGTCTTGCCAAGCTGTTGGAGAGTGACCCCCAGGGTCTCGTAACGCGCCGCCAGCATCACCGCCTGCTGGGCGTAGCGCGCCGCCTCGTAGGCCCCGAAGGCCAGGCCCACGGCCCGCACCGTGTCGGCCAGGTTGCCGAAGGTGCGGTCAAGGAGGCTGGCGCCCTTACTGGCCTGGGCGGCGTCCTGGCTGGCCTGCTCGAAGGTGCGCTTGACGGTGGAGCCGAACTGGCTAAGGACCGGCCCGCTGGTGTCGCGGGCCGCCAGTTCGATCTCCACCCTGTTAGCGTCCTGCCCCATCTTGCCTAGCCAGTTCGCCCCTTATGGTGTCGTGGAAGAGCCGCACCTTGGTCAGCAGCAATAAGCGGTCATCCTCGTCCGGGTCCAGGTATTCAACGATCTTGATCACCGTGGCCAGGTCCAGGACCTTGGGACCGCTGGTGCTGGTGGCGCCCAGGGGAGTGACCACCGTGATGGTTTCGCCCGGCCGGAGCTGGTCGTACACCTGCTGGTAGACCCGCCAGGCCAGGAGGTTGCGGGGCAACAGGGGGGGCGGGTGCTCGCATGTGTCGCAATCAACCGGCTCCCCCAGTTCCTCGTGGACCTCTAGGCACTGGTGGCAGGAGACTCGTCCTGGCTGGACCCACCAACGGGCCCACTGGGCACATTTTTTATTTCGCCCTCCAGGGCCGACCGGAAGATGCCGTTGCTGCCCGCCAAGCCCTTAAGCAGGAAGCCGAAGGTTTCATGCTTGTCCAACAGCATTTGCAGGTTGTGCGGGGTGAAGGGCACCTCCTGGTCTTTCTCTTCCTCGCTCAGCTCGTTGATCTTGAGCGCCAGGAACTGGCTGAGCATGCGCACCGTGAGCCCCCGCCAACCCTTGACGTACTTGGCCAGGCCTTGGAGCAGGGCCTTGTCATCGCTGTTGGTGATGGGCTGGTGACCGATGTAGGTGGTGCGCTCGGCCTTTTTCCTGATCTTCTTGAGGGCCTCGGGGCTGCAATAGGCCAGGGTGACGAAGAAGCCGTGCAGCATCTCGGTTTCGGCGGTCAGTTCCTCGGTGGCCTCGCGGCCCTGCATGAATTGCGCGATATCAATTCCGCTCACAATGGGCTCCTTTGGGTTTAGGTCCAAACTTGGCAAAAAGAGAAAACTTCGGCTTCACCGCCTACCCGGTCTAGGTGTAGGCGATGCTGATCTCGTCCTCGCCGGCGTTGCCCATGGCGGTGAAGGGCAGCTTGGACATCAGGGTGTCGTTGCTGGCGCTGATCTCGGGGGTGTCCAGGCGGCCCTTGGCCATGCTCACGGTCAGGATGCTGCCGGCGGTGTTGCCGCCGCCCAGGGCCACGGCCACGTCGGCCTGGTTCTTGGCCTGGCGGAAGTGGCCCAGGTACTTGCGCAGGAAATAGAGGCTCAGGTCGCCCTTGACCGAGCGGGCGCCGGGCACGTAGCCGCTGGGGAAGTCGTCGGGCGTGACCTCGTCCTCCAGCAGGTTCAGCTTGTTGGTGATGCTCAGGTCCGCGCTGGTGATGCTGACCGCCACGGTGTCGAACTTCACCGAGCCCAGGCGGCCCTCCAGGGGCGCGCCGGCCAGGGTGGGGGTGGGCAGGTAGCCCTGCACGGCAACGTCGGCGGCCGGGGCCTGGGCCAGGGCCGGGGTGATGGTGATGGTGTCAGCCACCTCGTCATGGGCGCTGACCGCATAGCCGGCGCCGGCGTTGTTGGCGGCGCCCACCTGCACCCGGCTGCCCACATCGAACAGCTTGGCCCCGCCAGCCTCCAGCTTGATCACCGTGGTGGTGCTGTCGGCCACGGTGGAGGCCCGGCCTGCCTGCATCACCTGGCGGCAGGGGCCGCTGAAAGAGCACTTGATGCCGCCCTTGCTCACGATGCTGAACTTGCCGGACTCCACCAGGCAGCCGGCGGCGAAGCGGGTGACGTGCCCCAGCTTGCTGCCAAACGAGAAGCTTGGCAGGGTGAGCGCCGGAGCGTAGACCACGCTCACCCCGGCGTTGATGGTCTTGGCGCCCAGCAGGCACTCCAGCAGCACGCTCTCCACCGGCGGGGTGCCGGCGGCGCCCGAGGGCCGGCTGTACAGGTCCAGGCTCCACTTGCCCGCCGGGGTCTTGTCGCGGAAGCGAGTGAGCAGCGAGCGGCTGTTGACCACTTCCTCGGAGTCGCTGAAGCTTAGGGGCTGGGAGACGCTGGGCTGCCCCAGGGCGGCCACGGCGTCGGTGGCCGCGAAGCTGGCCAGGGTGCCAAAGCTGCTCTCCAGCTTGGTGAAGGCGATGTTCTCGCGGGCCAGGCCCAGGTCATTGGTGGGGATGGTCATGGCTTATTCCTCCGGGTCCGGGGGGGCCGGGGGCTCCCCGGCTGGCTGGGCGTTGAGGGGCGCGGCCCAGGAGCCCTCCACCACCATGGCGAAGGCCCCGCTGGCGACAAGCTCCTGGGCCACCAGGTCGGGCACCTCCAGGGTGCCGCTTGGCGCGGCCTGGCCATGGCCCAGCACGGTGAGCGGGGCCGAGCCGGTGTTCTTGACTTTGGGCATTGGCTACTCTCCCGGTATGTCGGGTGCGCGATACGTAACCTGGTAAGTCAGGATGACCGCTCCCAGGGGCAGCGGGCCGTCCTCGTCCAGGTCGAAATCCGTGGACTGCAAGACCGTGGCGCGGGCCTGGCCTCCCTGGCTTTCATCGGCCTGCATGACCTGCTCTATGCCCAGGGCCAGACCGTCCAATTCCCCCTCCAGGTCCTCGGCCTGCCCGGCGGCGATGCCGATGACCACCAGCAAAAGCTCGCGGCCATAGGACCGGGGCTGGCCCAGCAAGGCGTCGTCGGTTACCTCCTCGTGCAGGGCAAAGACCAGCAGGAGTGGCAACTCCTTGAGATCGGCGGGGAGCTTGCGCTGGGTATGGACCCGCTGGCCGGCGGCGGTGTTGGCCGCCAATAGGCCCGCCTTGACGTGCTGCACGATGCCCTGGCGCTTGCTGCTCATGGCCGGGCCTCGTGCAGGTACAGCAGACGAAAACCGGAGCCATCGGGCTGGTTGCGGGCCACGGTGTAGTTGCCGCCGGGAACCAGCAGGCGGGGATTGGCGGGGATGGTAAGGGGCGTGCTGCCCTGCCCCGCCTTCACTCCTTCCAGGTCGCTGGGGTGGCAGAGGATGGCGGGCTTGCCCGCGTCCACCTGGGCCTGGCCCAGGCTGGCGGTGTGGGCGGCCTCGCGCCAGATGGCGTTGATGGTCCGCTCCTGGGGCGTGCCGGGCCAGAGCACCACGGCGGTGGCCAGCTCGTCGGGGTTGAAGAAGATGGACTTGGTTTCAGTCAAGTCGAAGCTCATTGGCTCGGCTACCCTCTTGGGTTAAAACCCAATAGGCCATCCTGGCGGAAGGCAAATCGCAATTCGTGGTTGATGCGTTCCCGCAAGCGGTCACGGGCGCGTTTGACTATGCCTTCGATCCTGCCCTTATCCCGTGCCAGGATTTCGCCCGGGGCGGGACCATGCACGATGCGGATGGGCAGCCGCGTTTCGTGCACGCGCTCCACCACCTCGAAGGCCGCGCCGCCTGAGAATCTCCAGGTGTTGGAGCGTTTGACGATGAAGGTGCCATCAATGACCCTAGCCCCCTTGTTGATATCCAGCATGGCCGAGACACCCCGGGCCGGGCGGCTGGCCCGGCCACGCCGGGTGTAGGGGAAGTTGGTCCTGGGCGTGTGGGGAAAAAAGGACAGGGGGACCGGATAGCCCTTGAGCCAGGTGGTGGCCTTGGGCAAGGCCACCGTGGCGCGGGTGAAGCGCAGGGCCTTTCTGACCACGGACACCTTGAGCGGCACGTTTTGGCGCACCGCCTCGACCATCTCCTTGCCCACCCCCGGGCGCACATGGTTCACGGCGCGAGAGCCCACCCGGTTGAAGCCGTTGCGGGTGTTGGCCAGCAGGGCCTCCACGCGGGCACGTTGTGCCGTGTCCAGGTGGGCGCTATAGCTAAGGCCAGCGGCCATGGGGCTCCCTAGGCCCGGCCCCGCGCGGGGGCCGGAACCTGCTAGGCGTTGATCTTGACCCGCACCGTGGTGGCGGCCTGGGCAGCCGCCGCCCAGGCGATGCCCACGTAATCTGCGTCAGCGGACAGGTTGGTCAGCTTGCCGGTGGCCGTGACCCGGTACACCTTCTGCCCCTGGCCAATGGCCACGGCGATGTCCTTGTTGGCCAGTTCCCACACGCCCTCGCTGGCCGCGGTGCCCTTGGCCCCATTGGCTATGTCGGCCAGGGCCACGGCGGCCAGATTGCCGGCCATGACCAGGTCGCCGGACTTGATCTCCGCGCCGGCGGTGATGGCGATGCGCTTGCCGTCTTGGATGAAGTTGGTAGCCATTTAGGCCTCCCTTTCTCTTGATGGAGCCGTTAGGCGGTGATGGTGACCCGCTCCAGGCCGCGCCAGTCCATGGCCTTGGCGCCCACGTCAATGCGTACCTTGCCCTTGCGGCCGTCGGTGTCCCAGTCCCCCTGCCAGTCGATGTAGGGGGTCTTGTTGCCCAGCAAGAAGAAGACCTTCACCGTGCGGCCCTTGGGGCCGGCCAGGAAGAAGATGTTGGCGCCGAAGTCGTCCAGGCGCGGCTCGTAGACGCGGTTGGGCTGGGGGAAGATGCCCGTGAAGGGGTTCTTGATGTTGGGCTCTGCCTGGGTACCGATCACCTCGGAGCCGAAGAACTTCTCCGCTGTGACATATAAGGCCGTGGGAGCCAGGAAGAAGGTGGGGGGCACGCGGATGCGCCGCTTCTTGCGCAGGTCCATCTGGGCGTTCATCTTCTGGATGGCCAGGCCCAGGCCATCCACGTCGAAGGCCGGAATGGTGGCGATGTTGGAGTGGTCGGCGTGGAACAGGGCCTTGCCGTCGCCCATGGCGCTGTTGCCGATCAGGGCCGCCCAGGCCACGTCGCCCACCTTGCGCGAGGCGGATTCACCCATGGCCTGGGCCACGGTGACCAGCTGGTTGAGGTCGTCGTTGATGATGAGCTTGCGGCTGATGCGGATGGCCTTGCCGTAGGTGGCCACCGCGTATTGCTCCATGGCGTCCTTGAGGGAGCCATAGGTGTACTCGGGGTCCTCGTCGGTCATCTCGTCCAGGTCGTCGAACTCGCCCAGGCGCACCTCCTTGCCCGGCTTGAAGTCGTTGGTGCTGCCCTCGGCGGCCCACAACGGCCAGGTCTCGGGGGAGCCCTCCCAGCCCAGCATCACGCTCTTGTTGGCCACGTCGGCCAAGACGTTGGGCAGGTCGCTGGTGGTGAGCGACCGGCCCACCATGTCCAGGACCTGGCCGCCGGTGGGCTGCCCGGCCCGGCGCAAGCTCTCGCGGGCCATCTCCACCAGGGTGTAGCCGCGCAGCTCCTCATGGCCCGGGGCCGGCTTGGGCACCGGCAATCCCGCGCGCATCGAAAGCCCGTCCAGGGCCGCGGCCCGGAACTTGTCGCGCTCGTCCTTCTCGAAGTTCACCGGGGGCCGGTAACCACCCCCGCCGCCGATGCCGCCACGCTGGGCCACCATGACCAGGATCTCCCGCCCGCACTGGTCGGGGGTCTTGCCGCTGGTGACCATGTCGGCCATGGCCTGGTCCTCCACGCCGTGGGCGCGGCACATCTGCACGATCTCGGCCGCGCGGGCGCGCTCGGCCTGGGCCGCCTGCTGGGCGCGCTGATCCTCGCCCCCGCCAGCCGGCGGGGCCGGGGGGGCGCCGCCACCCTCGGGAGCCGGCGGCGCCGGGGCCGGAGCTGGCTCGCGGTGGTGGCCGCGCTCGCCCTCTGGCGCGCCGGCCCGCTGTCGCACCTCGGCCCAGTAACGCTGGGCCTCCTCGTCGGTGGCGTCCTGGGCCAGGCCGAGCTTCTCAAGGTAGGCCCTGAGTTCCTTGTTCATGGTCCTCTCCTCGCCTTCGCGTTTATGGTTGGCGGCCCTGACCTTGGCCGCTTCGTCCGCCCCTATGGGGGTCAAGCTCACTTCCTTGAGGCTCCAGTTGGTGACCACCTTCTTGGGGCCGGTGAACTGGCGCCCCTCGATCTCCACCGTGCGCCCGCTCTCTATCCAGGTGGCGGCGTTGACCCGGTAGCCCACCGAGTTGTCGGTGAGGTGCCCTTCCTCCACCAAGGCAAAGGCCTGCTGACCGGAGGGTGCACCGGCAAAGAAGGCCCGGGCTATGAGTTGTTCGCCCTGGCGGCGGATGTCGCGGGCGCTGCCCAGCACATTGGCGGTGGTGAAGCGGCTGTGGGAGTCCAGGAGCGGCACCTGGCCGGGCATGGGCTGCAAGCCGCTCATCAACAGCACCTCGTCAACCTCTTCCCAGCGCTGGCTGTCCCACACCCTCACGGGGGTTTCGGTGGCTATCACCAGCTCCACCGAGCGGGTCTTTGGGTCCAAGGTGGAGGGGGCACCCCGGCCCAGCAGCAAGGAGGCGGCGCGGGTCTGGAAGTCTTGCTCCGGCTGGCTGCGCGCGGACAGGGCCGGGGCGGGGTTACTTTTGGGCATTGGCATCCTCCGAGGCCCCCAGGGCCGCCGGGTTGGTTTTCAGCGGCTGGCGGCCCCAGGCCAGGTCCACGCCTTCTTGCTTGGCCAGCTTTTTGAAAGCGGCAATGGCCTTCAAGGTGTCGCGGGGGTCTTGGCCGCGCTTGGCCATGAAGTTCTGGGGCGCTTCCAAGCCGCCGGCCATCAGGTCCAGGGCGGCGCGGGCATCCCGCAGCAGGTCCACGCCCTCGATGCCCGGTTCGATCCAGGTGGCGGCCCGCAGGTAGCGGCCTCGTTGGGACCAGTAGCCTGGCAGGCGCAAGGCGCCGATCATCACCTTGGCGTCCAGCCAGCGGCTGAACAGGACTTGGCAGAATTGCCTGGCGAAACGCCTTTGCGTGGGCCGGGTGTGTTGCAGCAGGTCGGAGCGGATGCCCTTGATGTTGGACCAGCTCAGGCCACGGTAATCGCCGGAGACCATCTCGTAGGGCAGGTTGGCGGCCACGGCGATCATGCGGGTGATGAAGTTCACCGTGGGCTCGAACTGGGCGCCGGGCCGGTTGTGGTCCAGCAGCTTGAATTCCTCGCCGGTGTGCAGCACCTCGATGATGCCGTTGGGCAACTGGCGCACCCGCACGCCGTCCTGGTCCCGTTTCTGGCCGTGGATTTCGGCGAAGCGGGCGGGGTTGGGGCTCTTGGCGGTGGCCAGGTAGGAAGCGGCCTTCTTGGCCCCGTCCACCTCGGCCCCCACATACTCCCCTATATCGTGGGCGGCCAGCACGGCGGAAACCAGGGGGCTCACTCCCCGGAGCTGGCCGGGGCGCTGCTTCTGGAAGGTGTGGATGGCGCTGCCCACCTCCACCCGCATGGACTTGCCCCAGCTCTCGGGGTCCTGGAGATGGTAGGCCAGCACCTGGCCGGACTTCTTGTCCACCTCCACCCCGTTGATCACCTCGGCTTTAGCCGGGTCCGGGGCAGCGGCCCAATGGCAGCCCAGCCATTCCGGTTCGTACATCTGCACCTTGACCGGGGCCAGGCGGTCCTCGGGGTCCAAGGGAGTCAGGCAGAAGCTCTCCCCCACCTCGATCTCCTGGCGCCGGGCCAGGCGGCAGGTCTCCACGAAGTCGAAGCTCTCGCAGTATTCGGCCCAGGCCTCTTCCACCATCTGGTTGAGGCTGTCGTTTTCTGGCCAGTTGAACTGGAACAGATAGCCGGTGCTGATGCTGACATTGACCCCGGCCTCCACGGCGCGGGCGAAATAGGCGAAGTCCCGGCAGAGCTGGCGCACCCGGGCGCGCATCAGCGGCCCATCGTGGCCGATCAAGCGGTTAACGTTTTGATCGTGGGAGCCGAATCCTGCCGTTTGCAGGTCCTGCTTGGCCGCGGCATAGCCACGGTAGGCTTCGGCCAGGAAGCGGTCATGCTGGCGGGCGCGCTCGCGGGAAGGGCTGACGATGCCCACCAGGCCGTCAACCAGGCTGCCCACCCTGTAGGCCCAGCGGCTCATCGGTAGCCGCCCTTGGTGGTGATAATCTGGCCGTCGAAGCCGCCCGTTTCCTCGGAGGCCCGCTGCTCGACCAAGCTCAGCAGGTCCAGGAATTCCTTCATGGTGCGGTAGGTGATGGAGCCAGAGCCGCCGGGGAGGGCGTAGGAGCTAACGGTGCGGAAGTTGCCCGAGGCCAGGTCGTCGCGCATGGCGCGGGCAAGATCGGACCAGGTTGTGAATGCGCCAGCGCCCATGGCAGCCTCCTATGGGAAGGAGGCTAACCTGGGTTTTCAGCAGAAATGGCTGTTTGGGGTGTATTGCAGAGAAACGAGCCCTACTTAAGGTCTTTTATAGGCTATTTACGGATTATTGTGCTTGACGCTATCTACCAAGCCTACGAACTCATCATTACTTGATTATTGTGCTTGACGCTATCTACCAAGCCTACGAACTCATCATTACTTCTCTAAATGCAAAAAGATCACCATCGGCATCGAGTGTGCCGTAGAACACCCAGCCAAGCCAGTCATCCACAATTTCTAACGCATTGGAACTTAGTCGATATCTTGTCTTTTTAAAAGCTTTCGGGTCGTTCCCGATGGCCTGTATCTGGCTCATTAATACTATTGAATCTTCGCCCCGCCCAAAAGGTAAACGGCTCCACATAAACTGTGGCCATTCGCACCACCTAATTCTTTGCTCCAATTTAGGGAAACCCCTAGCGCGGGAACATGGGGCTACCAATAACGTAGGCGAGGTCCGCCAGGAGGCCGTTCCTGCCCGATCTTTACTAGCAAGAGGTGGACCGCATGTGCTTAAAACCACGGCTGGTCTCTCTTTGGCGCGAAAGGCGTAAAATATTTCCTTTTCTGAGAGTGGTAGACCCGCAACGGGTGTACTCGTTTGCAAAGGGGGCCTACTTGCGTCGTGAGGCTCCACTTTGAAATCAGCCTCTCCATGGGCTATAGGATTAGTTCGACCGGTAGGCACAAGACGAAATGGCTGGGCATTAATGTATGGGATATGTACAAGGATCAAGTCACCGCGTGTAGCGTTTGAGTCTTTACCTTCTACCCACCAGGGAGAAAATTGGTGCTGCAAAGAATCTTCTGGAAGCATTCCCATCCCCCAACCTAACGATAATCCTACTCAGCTCCCTCTCTTGCTTTTGACTTCCAAACTTCGTCCGAAAAAGCAACGACTCCACTACATGCCTCTAAACCACATTCCTGATCTTCGATGATCCTAGCAACCTGATGAAAATCATCGTCATATCTCGGAGGTGTAGCTGGTTCAACTCGCACGCGTTGTTTGGTGACAGCTTTATTTCCCCTAGCGGCTGTAATGGCCTTCTGCAATCGCCTAAGCTTTGCCTTTGAAATAGGCGCTTCTTCTTCCCGAACCGGCCTTTCTGCCGCTAGAGCAAAGCTGAAATCCAGCAGCTCCTCTGGAGCAGCTTTCAGCATTGGCTTTGTTCCATAAACATAATGCAGCAATTCTGGAGTGAAAGAGCGGTACTTCCTAATTAAGGTGGCCAGATGGACTGCTATCTCCGAAGGGAGCATTCTATCTAGCTCATTTAGTGAGAGGTCTGGGCCGGCTTGGTAGATAATGGGGTCATTTTCATGCTTGGTGCTGGGTATTGTTATCGCAAGGGCACCTACAGCAGTAACAGCAGGCTCAATTCGCTTCCACACCTCCGGGGACCACGGGCCATAGTGATGGAACCTCCAAGGTGCTCCAGTATAGGTTTGCCCTTGATGCCGCTCTGCATGAATTAAATCAGCCAGATAGACATATTTGACCAAGTGAATGGGACCGAGGGCCTGCTCACCAGGATCGCCGTCGCCAGCGACGGCGAGGCAAAACTGGATAAGCAAGTCCACGCGCTCGGTGATGAGCCCCGTTTCGGCCACTTGGTTGGACATTGGTTAGTTTCAACCCCTCAGGAGGGATACTTCAATATTACAACAGGGCGGCATTGTCCAGGTTGTTTTTATACATTCATGATTTCAGCCACTTGCTGGTTTCCCCGGCGGCCAAGTCCCGATAGAATTGCTCCAGACGCTCCGGATCGCCAATGTAGCGTCCGCCCTCCAACCTTATCGGCATACCGGGGTAATTCCTTTTGTGCTTTAGTACTGTCGATTCGCTGAATCCAACAAAAGCAGCTATGTCATTCATCCCAATAAGGAAATTTGCTCTTACCATCTGCTATGACTCCTTGTCAGGGGTTGGCTGTCATCGTCAAGGCCTGTGCTGGCTTGCTCTTCCGGCTCCTGGTCCTTGCCCATGTAGCGCAGGCCCAGGTAATCGGCGCAGACCAGCTGCAGGACCTCGCAGTCCAGGTAGTGGTTGGCCCGTCGGCGGGGGTTCTGCCACAGGCCGCGCTCGTCGCGTTCCTCGGAGCAGAGCTGGCGGGCATAGTCGGTAAGCAAGCCCGTGGCCCGCTCACCCTGGGGCTTATCATCGGGCCAGTTGGAATGCAGGTGCCAGGCGCCGGCATCGCCGGGGCTTATACGCAGCTTGCCGTCCAGCAGGTCGGATTTGTAATAGTTGGTGTTGATGTTGAAGGCCATCAGGCCCGGGTGAGTATCGATTTTCTTCTGGGTGAAGGGCTGGGCCTTTAGTCCCTCGAAGCCCTTGCTGGGCATGTAGGGCGGGTGGACCTGGCACCAGTCGAATATCTCGCGCTGCATCTCGCCGTCGCCGGAGTCCACCAGGCCAAAGCTGATTACGCAGGGCCGGCCCTGGGGGTCCAGGTACTGATCCTGGAAGAGGGCCTTTCCGAGGGCGGCCCAGGAATCGAAATAGGCGGCGCGCACCAGCCAGGACTCGCGCTCCGGCCCCGGCGCCCAGGCCCTGATGGTGAGGTAAAAGCCGGCGCGTTGCACGTCCACGCAGGCGATCAAGACAATGGCGTCAGCTGGCACCAGGCCCGGCGGGCGGTTGTCGCATAATTGCAGGATCACGTCTTCCGACCTGGTTGCTTGCTCGTTGCGATAAGGCAGGGCCAGCATCTTGTTGAACAGGGTCACGTCCGCCCTGGGGTCGGATTGGGCCTTGATTACCTGGGCGGCGATCTTGCCCAGGGTTACGAAGGGGCTATGGAAGGAACTGAAGTGGAAGCCCACCTTGATGGCCCGCCGGATGGCCGGCCGAGGCTCCCACCACTGGGCCTTGCCGTCCCAGGCGTGGGGCCGGTAGGCGCCGGCCTGCACCGCCCGGCGCCGCTCGATTTCTCCCCAGGGCTCGCCGCAATGCTCGCACTCGTACCACGATAAATTCTCGGCCTCCACGCGGTCGGGCTCGGCCTCCAGGTCCTCGTCCCACTTGAGCTGCTCGCGGCGCATGATTTGGAGCTCGCCGCACAGCGGGCACCTGGCCATGTAGACCCGCACCTCCTGGCACTTGCCGAGATTCTCCCAGCCCAGGGCGTCCTCCACGGTGCAGGTGGTCACCCCCAGCACCTTGCTGGTGTGCGGGAAGGTGGTGGTGCGGGCCTTGGACAAGTCCACGGCGTCCATGGTGTCCTTGCGCGGCACCGGCCACAGGTCCACCTCGTCCAGGAAGACCTGGGGTATGGGGAAGGTGGCCAGGGAAGCCTCGGAGCGCGGCCAGCCCATGTAGGTCATGGAGGCCTGCATGCGCAGCTCGTAATTGCCTAGGTCCAGGGGCGAGCCGGTCAGCAGCTGCCTGAGAGCTGGCGAGGTCTTGATGATGGGTTGTAGGCGTTCCTTGCTCACCCGGGCGGCGCTCTTCTCGTCGGCCATGACGAACAGCGCCCAAGCCTGGTCGTAGTGCTGGCCGTAGCCCCAGCAGTTGTAGGCGATCTGGGTCTTGCCGCCTTGCAGCGGCCCGATGACCCAGACCTCGCGCACATGGGGCAGGCCCCAGGTGTCCATGGGCTCGACGAGGTAAGGCGTGTGCTCGTTGCGCCAGTTGCCCTTCCAGGGACCGTCGGTGACCATGCGGAAACGCTCGGCCCATTGCGAGACGCTCAAGGGCTCCTTGCGGCGCCAGGCCTCGATCTCGCCGGCGGTCAGGGTCACGGCCGGGAACAACTCGGCCTGGGCTTTCTCAAGAGCCTGCATTTTACCTGCCTTGCTCGTGGAGCCGCATATTTGCTGACCTTTGCTAAAGAGCCTGATTAAGATTGAGCTTGCGATAACTGGGGAGCGGCCAGCCTGATCTCGCCCTGGCTGGCGTAGCGGTGCAGCCAGTCCTGCACCTGGCGCTCGGCCAGGGCCAGGGCCTCGGGAGCCTTGGCCGGGTCTCCGCCCACCAGGAAGATGATCTCCTCCATGGACAGACGCACCCAGCCCAGCATGTCGGCTTTCAAGAGACGAGCCCGGGTGGCCAGGTCCCGCTGGTATTGCTCCAAGGGGATGTACTTGCCTTCCAGAATTTCCTGCTGCAGGCGCATC
>JACRDC010000074.1 GCA_016218705.1 Desulfarculus sp. | reverse complement strand
CCGCCGCATAGGGGGGGCGCACGGCGGCTCGCGAGGGGAAATCCCCTCCGGGCTACGCCCTCCGGGGATTCCCCCTCGCGCAAAAAACCGGACAGTTTATGTGCTACTACACCGGACAGTTCTATTTGTTGACAACAGCCGAAATTATCAAAGCTCGCCCTTGGGACGGCCCCTGAGTTGCACCCTGAAACGCCAGGCATAGCCCAGGCCTGACCAAGCGGTGATGAGCACGGCCAGCCACATGCACACCAGCCCCCAGTAGGCCGGCTGGAACCCGCCCAGGGGATGGTACAGGAGCAGCAGGAACACCCCCAGCATCTGCCAGGCGGTCTTCCACTTGCCCCACAGGTCGCTGGGCACGGTCAGGCCGTGGTTGGCGGCCAGGGCGCGCATGCCCGTCACCGCGATCTCGCGGCAGATGATCAGGATGGTCATCCAGGCCGGCAGGCGGCCCAGTGAGGAGAGCATCACCAGCATGGAGGCGATGAGCAGCTTGTCGGCCACCGGGTCCAGGTATTGCCCCAGCAGGGTCACTTTCTTCAGCCGCCGGGCCAGCCAGCCATCCAGCAGGTCGGTGAGACCGGCCACGAAGAACAGCCCCCCCGCCAATCGCGACCACGCCGGCCCCGGCAGGTACAACAGCCCCACCAGGATGGGAATGGAGCCCACGCGCAACAGGGTGAGCAGGTTGGGCAGATTGAACAGGTTTTCCCTGAAGCTGGGGGGCATGCCAAAAACCTTGTTCTCTCTAGTGTGCGCCCGGGAAAGCCATCACCGGCTTTCTACTCTTGGCTGTTCCCGGGGGCGCCCAAGCAAACGCGGTCTGCCTGGGGTGATTCCGGGGTCCCCAAGCAAACGCGGTTTGCTTGGGGCGGCTCTAGGCCTTGCGCTTTTCCCAGTCAGCTAAAAACTGCTTGAGCCCGATGTCGGTCAAGGGGTGCTTCAGGAGCTGGTCAATGACCTTCAGGGGGATGGTGGCCACGTCGGCGCCCATGAGGGCGGCTTGCACCACGTGCATGGGGTTGCGCACGCTGGCCACCAGCACCTCGGTGTCAAAGGCGTAGTTGGCGTAGATGTCCACGATCTGCTGGATCAGCTCCATGCCGTCCTGGGAGATGTCGTCCAGGCGGCCCACGAAGGGGCTGATGTAGGTGGCGCCGGCCTTGGCGGCCAACAGGGCCTGCAGGGGCGAGAAGCACAAGGTGACGTTGACCTTGATGCCCTCCTGGGACAGTGTCTTGATGGCCTTGAGGCCCTCCCTGATGATGGGCACCTTGACCACCACGTTGTCGGCCCAGGCGGCGTATTTGCGAGCCTCGGCGACCATGGCGTCGTGCTCCACGGCCAGCACCTCCACGCTCACCGGGCCAGGCACGGCTTCCAGTATCTCCTTGATACAGGTCTCGAAGGGCTTGCCGGTCTTGGCCACCAGGCTGGGGTTGGTGGTCACGCCATCCAGCACGCCCAGGCTCAAGGCCTCCTTGATCTCGGCGATGTCGGCGGTATCTATGAAAATCTTCATCTTGGCCACTCCTTGGGCTGGGGCTGGGGCCTGGGGGCTATCCCTGGGGCCCTTGTTTGTTATTCTCTTGCCCGCCCGCCAGGTAGGCATCCCGGCAGGCCTCGCTGCAAAAATAGCGCTCCTGGCCCCGGGCCGTCACCTTGAGGGCCTCGTGCTGGGGCAGGTACACGCCGCACTGGGGGTCCTGGACCATCAGGTCCACCACCTCGCGGGGGGCGCCCTTGGCCGGGCCGGCGCCTTGGCCAGGGGCCGGCGGGCCGGCCAGCCAGCGCTTGAGCACCCGGTAGAGGATGAACACGGCCAGGCCTATGAGCAGATAACGCCACAAGCCGCCGATCAGGCCCATGCCATCTTCTCCACCTTCTGAAGGGCGCGTTCCTCCGGCGCCAGAGCATCCAATAACTGGCCGGCGGTCTTGGCCCAGACCGGTAGCACCAACTCCGGGGCCAGCTCCATCAGGGGCACCAGCACGAAGGCCCGGCGGCACATCTCCGGGTGGGGCACCCTGAGCTCCGGCAGGTCCAGGATTTGCTCGCCAAACAGAAGCAGATCCAGGTCCAGGGTGCGCGGCCCCCAGCGCTCCAGGCGCTGGCGGCCCTGGGCGGCCTCCACCTGGAGCAGGCCGGCCAGGAGTTCCAGGGCCGTCCCGTCATACATACCATGGACCACGGCGTTGGCAAAGGCCGGCTGGTCCGTGCGCCCCACCGGCGCGGTGAGGTAACAGGAGGACCGGCCCAGCAGGCCAAAGCCCGGCAGGGCCTCTAGACCCTCCACCCCCGCCCGCAGGTAATCCAGGGGCCGGCCCAGGTTGGAGCCCAGTCCGATGAAGACCTCCACCCGTGAGGCCGGGGCAGCCAAGTCCTTACAGCCCCAGTTTTCCCATGCGCTCCACCGCCTCGGCCAGGCGGGCCTTGTCCACGGTGAGCGCGAAGCGGACAAAGCCCTCGCCGGCCTCGCCAAAGCCGTTGCCCGGGGTGGTGACGATGCCGGCCTCGTTCAAGATGCGCTTGGTGAAATCGGCGCTGCTCAAACCCTTGGGGCAGGGGCACCAAACATAGAAGGTGGCCTTGGGGGGCTCCACCTCCAGGCCCAGGCCCCGCAGGCCCTCCACCAGCACGTCGCGGCGCTCCTGATACAGGGCGCGCATGCTGGCCACGCAGGCCTGGTCCGCGGTGAGCGCCTCGATGCCGGCCAGTTGCACGGCGTCGAAGGCCCCGGAGTCTATCTGGCTCTTGACCTGGCCCAGGCCGGCCACCAGCTCGGCGTTGCCCACGGCGAAGCCAAGGCGCCAGCCGGTCATGTTGTAGGTCTTGGACAGGCTGTGGAACTCGATGCCCACCTCCTTGGCGCCGTCAACCTCAAGGAAGCTGGGCGGGTTGTAGCCGTCGTAGGCCATCTCGGTGTAGGCGGCGTCCGAGACCACGATCAGGCCGTGGGCATTTGCGAACTCCACCACGTCCTTGTAGAAGTCCAACCCCGCCACGGCGGCGGTGGGGTTGTTGGGGTAGTTGACGATGATGACCTTGGCCTTGGCCAGCTTGTCCCGGGGAATGGCCCCTAGGTCGGGCAAAAAGCCGTTTTGCCTTAAGAGCGGCATGGCCACCGGCTCACCCCCGGCCATGATGGTGGAGGAGAAGTACACCGGGTAGGCCGGGCTGGGGTAGAGCACCACGTCGCCGGGGTTGATGTAGGCCAGGGGGAAGTGGGCCAGGCCCTCCTTGGAGCCGATGAGGGTGATGACCTCCTTGGAGGCCTCCAGCTTGACCCCGAAGCGCTTGCCGTACCAGGCGGCGGCCTTCTCGCGGAATGTGCTGAGCCCCGAGTAGGCCGGGTACTTGTGGGTGGCCGGGTCTTTAGCAGCCGAGCACAGGCGCTCGATGACATGATTGGGCGTGGGCTGGTCCGGGTCGCCCACGCCCAGGTCTATGATGTCCACCCCGCGCTGCCTGACCTCGTCGCGCAGGCGGTCTATCTCCTTGAACAGGTAGGGGGGCAACTTAAGCAGGCGCTGGGCGCGCTGGAAGCTCATCGCTTTATCCTCTTGAGATCACGGGGTTGCTGAGCCGGCCGATGCCTTCCACGGCGATGGTCACCACGTCGCCGTCCACCACCGGGCCGATGCCCGCCGGGGTGCCGGTGGCGATGACGTCGCCGGGCTTTAGGGTCATGACCCGGCTGATGAAGGACACCAGCTCGGCCACGCTGAAGATCAGGTCCGAGGTGCGGCTGTCCTGGCGCGCCTGGCCGTTGACCAGGCTTTGCACCCGCAGGTCGCCGGGGTCCAGGTCCAGGGCGATGACCGGGCCGATGGGGCAGAAGGTGTCAAAGCCCTTGCCCCGGGTGAACTGGCCGTCCCTGGCTTGCAGATCGCGGGCGGTGACGTCGTTCAGGCAGGTGTAGCCCAGCACATGGGCCGGGGCATCCGCCACGCTCACGCCGTGGCAGGTTCGGCCGATCACCACGCCCAGCTCGGCCTCGTAGTCCACCCTTTGGCTCATGTGGGTGGGACGCACAATGGCCGCCCCCGGCCCGATCACGCTGGTGCCGGGCTTGAGGAAGAGCATGGGCTCCTGGGGCAGCTCCTTTTTCATCTCCTGGGCGTGGCCCTTGTAGTTGAGCCCCACGGCCACGATCTTGGAGGGCCGGCAGGGGGCCAGGACGTGTAGGTCCTTTAGCTTGACCTTTTCCTTGCCGGGGGCGCCGCCGCTGAAGGGCGAGCCCTCGTAGAGGCGCGCCTGGCCCTTTTCCCACAGGGCGTAGCGCACCCGCCCCTGGCCGCCCAGGCGTAGGATGCCCTTCTTGGCGAAGATGTCTTGGGGGTCAAAGGCCATGGCGCCACCCTACCCTTTCAGGCCCAGCACGTCCTGCATGTCATAGAGCCCCGGCTTCTGGCCGGCCACCCACAGGGCGGCGCGCACCGCGCCCTGGACGAAGGTGTCGCGGGAGTGGGCGCGGTGGGTCAGCTCCAGGCGCTCGCCCTGGCCGATGAAGTACACCGTGTGGTCACCCACGATGTCGCCGCCCCTTATCACCGAGACGCCGATCTCCTCCTGGGGCCGGGCGCCCACCAGGCCTTGGCGTCCGTGCTTGGCCACGCTCTCCAGCTCCCAGCCCCGGGCCTGGGCCAGCTCTTCCAAGAGGCGCACCGCCGTGCCGCTGGGCGAGTCCTTTTTCTGGTCGTGGTGGGCCTCCACCAGCTCCAGGGCGTAGTCGGTGCCCAGCACCCGGGCCATTTCGCCCACCAGCTTGAACATCAGGTTCATGCCCACGCTCATGTTGGGCGCAAACACCACCGGCACGCCGGTGGCCAGGCCGGCCAGGGCCGTCTTTTGCTCGGCATTCAAGCCCGTGGTGCCGATGACCGCGGCCTTGCCTGCCTGGGCGCATAGCTCCAGGTGCTTAAGGCTGGCCGCCGGGGCGGTGAAGTCCACCAGCACATCGGCCTGGGCGATGACCGTTGCCGGATCGTCCCGCACCTGGCCCGGGGCGCCGGCGTGGCCGGCCACCTCGCCAAGGTTGCGCCCCAGGGCGGGGTGGCCGGGGGCTTCGAAGCCTCCGGCCAGGATCGCGCCCTCGCGTCCCATGATGGCGCGAACGATGCGTCCACCCATGCGGCCGGCCACCCCAGCCACGGCGATGCGCACCATGATTATTCTCCTTTGGCCAGCCCCCGCCGCCTTGGACCGGTGGCGGGGGCTGACATTTTTTCGTTAACCCGATGCCCCCCGGGGAACCATGGCCCCACCACGGGAGCCGACATGACCGGTGAGGGAGAGAGCCTCAACCGGCCCGTTATGGGTGCCCAGGCACTGGGCCCGAGGCTCTCGGCTTACTTAAGCTTCAGCCCGTAGGCGGTCAGGGCCGCCTGGAGTTTTTGCAGGTTGTCGGCGCTCATCTCGCACATGGGCAGCCTCAGCTCGCCGCTGGGGATGAGCCCCAGCAAGGCGGCCGCGGTCTTGACCGGTATGGGGTTGGTCTCCACGAACATGGCCTTGACCAAAGGCAGCAGGCGATGGAACTTGGCCTGGGCCGTGGCGATGTCGCCCTGGTTCCAGGCGGCCAGGATGTCCGCCAGGTCGCGGGGGACGATGTTGTTGACCACGCTGATGACGCCCTGGCCGCCGATGGCCAAGACCCCCAGGAGCATGGCGTCGTCGCCCGACAAGAGGGCGATCTTGTCGCCGCACAGGCCCACGATCTCGGCCATCTGGTTGAGGTCGCCGCTGGCCTCCTTCACCGCCACCACGCCGGGCAGGCCGGCCACGCGAGCCATGGTGGCCGGCAGGATGTTCACGCCGGTGCGCGAGGCGATGTTGTAGGGCACCAGGGGGAAGCCGCCGCTGGCCTGGCTGATGGCCGCGAAGTGGCGGTAGATCCCCTCCTGGGTGGGCTTGTTGTAGTAGGGCGTGATGTGCAGCGCGGCGTCGGCCCCGGCCCGCTGGGCGTGCAGGGTCAACTCGATGGCCTCCTTGGTGTTGTTGGACCCGGCGCCGGCCACCACGGGGACGCGCTTTTTGACGGCTTCCACGGTGATCTCGATGACCCGCTTGTGCTCCTCATGGCTCAGCGTGGCCGATTCACCGGTGGTGCCGCAGGGCACGATGCCGTCCGTGCCACCCGCGATCTGGAACTCGATGAGTTCGCGCAGGGCCTGTTCATCCACCCCGCCGTCCTTGAACGGGGTGATGATGGCGACCAAGGCTCCCTTCAACATCTCAAATCTCCTTGCCTAGTATGCCAACCACGAGAAGGCCTCCCGGTGCAGCACCCCTTGATACACATAGGATGCCGCGCCCTCCAGGAGCACCTCGTGAAACCCGCTGTCGTCGGCGCTGAAGTGCACCTTGAGGGTTTCGCCGCTACTGACGCGCACGCTAACCGGCGGTTTCAGCCAACCCTGGCTGCCAGCCACCAGGGCCGAGGCCACCGCCCCGGTGCCGCACGCCAAGGTCTCGTCCTCCACTCCGCGCTCGTAGGTGCGCACGTACAGCTCTCCCTCATGCACGGCGATGAAATTAACGTTGGTGCCCGCCGGCTGGAAATGCTGGTGAAAGCGCAAGGCCCGGCCCAGCTCCCTGACTGGCGCGGCGGAGAGGTCCTCCACCGGCACCACGGCGTGGGGCACGCCGGTGTTGACCCCGTGCAGGGTCACGCGGCCCCCCAGGGCCTCCAGGCAGAGGCCCCGGTAGGCGCCCCGGGGTGGCACCATCTCCAGCCTGACCACCGCGCCCTCCACCCAGGCCCGGATGGGGCCGGCCAGGGTGTCGAAGACCATTTTTTTGCCGGCCAGGCCCTGGTCAAAGGCGAAGCGGGCGGCGCAGCGTCCGCCGTTGCCGCACATCTCGGCCGAGGAGCCGTCGGCATTGAAGAAATGCCACTTGAAATCCACGCGCCCCAAGGCGGGGTCAACTCTATCCGAGGGCTCCAGGATTATCAAGCCGTCGGCCCCCACCGAGCGGCCCCGGGCGCAGGCCCCCTTGGCCAGAAGCGGCATGATCTCCACGGGTAGCCGGGCCGCCCGGTTGTCCACCAGGATGAAGTCGTTGCCCGAGCCGTTCATCTTGAAAAAGCTAAGGCCGTGCAGGGCTTCAAATTGTTCAAGCTGTGTAGGCATGGCTAAACGGTTCTCTCAAGGCCCGCCTGTCCGGCCGGGCTGGCTAGCGCATCCACTCCGGCAGGCTCTCGCCCCGGCAGAGGTCCTCGTAGGTCTCGCGCGCACGCACCACGCCAAAACGGTCGCCATTGACCAGCACCTCGGCGGCCCGGGGGCGCGAGTTGTAGTTGCTGCTCATGGCGAAGCCGTAGGCCCCGGCGCTCATGATGGCCATGAGTTGGCCACGCTCAAAGGCCGGCAGGTCGCGCTGGCGGGCCAGGAAGTCGCCGGTCTCGCAGATGGGACCCACCACGTCGGCCACCATGGCCTCCTCGCCCGGCCGCTGGCTCACCGGCCAGATGGCATGGTAGGAGTCGTAGAAGCTGGGGCGCACCAGGTCGTTCATGGCCGCGTCCACGATGATGAAGCGCTTGGCCGGGGTCTGCTTGGTGTAGAGCACCCGGCACAGGAGCAGGCCGGCGTTGCCCACCAGCACCCGCCCCGGCTCCAGCACCAGCCTGAGCCCCAGGCGGCCCACGGTCTGCTTGAGGGCCGCGGCGTACTGGGCTGGGTTGGGTGGCACCTCGTCGTTGTAGGTGATGCCCAGGCCACCGCCCAGGTCCAGCACCCGCAGGTTGATGCCGGCGGCCTTGAGCCGGGCCACCAGGGCCGCCAGCCGCTCGCACGCGTCGGCAAAGGGCCGCACGTCGGTGAGCTGGCTGCCGATGTGGCAGGAGACGCCCATGATCTGAAGGTGGGGCATGCCGGCCATGAGGCGGTACTGCTCAAAGGCCAGGTCCACGTCCAGGCCGAACTTGTTCTTGGCCAGGCCGGTGGTGATCTTGGGGTGGGTCTGGGCGTCCACGTCGGGGTTGACGCGCAGGCTTACCGGCGCCTTGACCCCCAGGCGGCCGGCCACCTGGTCCAGCACCAGAAGCTCTTGGACGCTCTCCAGGTTGAACATCAGGATGCCGGCGGCGAGCGCCGCCTCCATCTCGGCCTCGCTCTTGCCCACCCCAGAGTAAACGATGCGCCCCGGGTCCACGCCGGCCTGGAGCGCGCGGTACAGCTCGCCACCGCTGACGATGTCGGCGCCGCCGCCCAGGGAGGCGAAGAGACCCATCACCGCCCGGTTGGTGTTGGCCTTGACCGCGAAGCAGATCAAGGGGTCCAGGCCGGCGAAGGCCTGGCCAAAGGCCTGGAAGTGGCGGGTCAGGGTGGCCTGGGAATACACGTAGGTGGGGGTGCCCACCTGGCTGGCGATCTGGTCTAGGCTCACGCCCTCGGCCTTGAGCTGGCCGTCTTGATACGCAAAGTGATGCATGTCTTCTCTGATGCCTGATCTGGTGGCGGTTGCCCGGCCTGGGGGCCGGCCCGCGCCCCCATCGGCGGCGCGGGCCAGTTGGCCGGGGGTTAGGGCTGGTGCTTCACCTCGATGATATCACTGGGCTTGCTCTGCACGCCGCTCTCGCTGACGGCCACCACCCGGTAGTGGTAGCTCTGGCCCAGCTTCACGTCCTTGTCCACGAAGGTGTTCTCGCGGTTGAGCTCGCCGCCCATCTGGGTCCAGGGGCCTTGTTTGGCCGGGGCGCGCAAGAGGTAGTAGCCGGCGGTGTCCAGTTGGGGGCTGGGGGTGAAGCGCAGGTAGATGCCGTCCTGCAGGCTGGCCCCCACCAGGCCCGCGGGCGGCGACGGCGGCTGCATGCTGCGGGCCACGGCCGACACCCAGGGGGTGGGCCGGCCCACCACGGTGTAGTCGCCGATCTGGCGGGCCGCCGCCACCTGGTACTCGTAGGCCTGGCCCAGGGATACGGTCCTGTCCACCAGGCCCGCCTTGCTCATGGGCCTCTCGTTGAGCGCGCGGGCCGGGGCCGTGCCCCGCCGGTAGACGATGTAGCCCACCTTGTCCTTTTCGCCGAGATCGCCGCCGCTGGCCAGGGTGGTCACCGGCTGCCAACTCAACTCCACCAAGCGATCGCCCAAGTCTGCCGCCAGGCCCCGGGGCGTGGCCGGCAGTTCCACGCGCAGGGCGCGCACCATGCCCGAAACCGCCCCCGCGCGCCTACGCACATCCACCAGCTTCACCTGGTAGGCGGCCTGATGATCCGGGGGCACCTGGGTGTCCAGATAGGTGAAGCGCCCGCCCTCCAGCTTGCCCAGTTGCTTGGCCAGGTTGAGTTCGTAATAGGCCCGCAGGCGGGGCGGACAGGGCGGGCAGTCGGGGTCGCCGTCCTTGGGCAGGTAGGCGTAGTAGAGCAAGGCCTCGGTCACCTGCTTGTCAGATTGCTCCACCGAGGGCACGGAGAAAGATACCTCCACGCCCCGCTCCACGGCCCGGGCCTCCAGGTCGGCCGGCGGCAGGGGCGCGGCCAGGGTGGCGGGCAGGGGCGCGGACTTGATGCCGCAGCCCATGAGCAGGGCGGTCAGCGCCAACAAAAGACCAAGGCTGCCGAGGTTCATGCGGAAGGGGGCCATAAGCGCTTCCTCGCCTCCTTTAGGGCTGCCCGCACAGTGACCCCGGCGGTGCCTCCGGGGCTTTGGCGGCGGTTCACGGCGTGCTCGGGTTTCAGCACCTCGAACACATCTTCTTCTATCACAGAAGACAGGCCCTTGTATTCACTGATGCTCAATTCTTCCAGGGCGCGCTGGCCGCTCTCGGCCAGGCGCACCGCCCGTCCGGCGATCTCGTGGGCCTGCCGGAAGGGCACGCCCTTGGCCGCCAGGTAATCGGCCAGCTCGGTGGCGTTGAGGAACCCGCCCTTGACCGCGCTTGCCATGGCCCCTGGCCGCACCTCCAGGGTTTCCAGCATGGGGGCCAAGACCTTGAGGCAGTCCAGCACCGTGTCCACGGCGTCGAAGACCGGCTCCTTGTCCTCCTGCAGGTCCTTGTTGTAGGCCAGGGGCAGACCCTTGAGCACCGTGAGCATGGCCACCAGGTGCCCCAGCACCCGCCCGGTCTTGCCCCGGATCAGCTCGGCGGCGTCGGGGTTCTTCTTCTGGGGCATGATGGAGCTGCCGGTGCTGAAGGCGTCCGACAGGCGCACGAAGCCGAACTCGCTCGTTGACCACAGGATCAGCTCCTCGGCCAGGCGCGACAGGTGCACCTGCGTCAGAGTCAGGGCGAACAAAAGCTCGGCGGCGAAGTCGCGGTCGCTGACCGCGTCCAGGCTGTTGGCGCACACCCCGGTGAAGCCCAATTGTGCCGCCACGCTGGCCGGGTCCACGGAGTAGGTGGTGCCGGCCAGGGCCGCCGCGCCCAGGGGTAGGACCGCCGCGCGCCTGTGGCAGTCGGCCAGGCGCTGGCGGTCGCGCCCGGCCATCTCCACGTAGGCCAGCAGGTGGTGGGCCAGGAGCACCGGCTGGGCGCGCTGTAAATGGGTGTAGCCAGGCATGATGACCTGGTCGTGGGCCTCGGCCAGGGTCACCAGGGCGCGCTGGTACAGCAAGAGCCCCTGATCCAGGTGGCGGCAGGCCTCCATGACCCACAGGCGCAGGTCCGTGGCCACCTGGTCGTTGCGGCTGCGGGCGGTGTGCAGCCGCCCGGCCGGCTCGCCGATGATCTCCTTGAGCCGGGCCTCCACGTGGGTGTGGATGTCCTCCAGGCCGGCCCGCCACTGTATCTGGCCGGCCTCGATCTCGGTCAGCACCTGGCCCAACCCCTGGACGATGGCCGCCGCGTCCTCCTGGCTGATTATGCCCTGGCGGCCCAGCATGGCCGCGTGGGCCTGGCTGGCGGCTATGTCCTGGGCGTAGAGCCTTTTGTCAAAGCCGATGGAGGCGTTGAGGCGCTCCATCAGGGCGTGGGTGGGCTCGGTGAAGCGGCCGCCCCAGAGCTTGTAGTCGGCGTTGTCGGCCATCGGCCTCCCCTGTCAGCAAACGCCCTTGCCCTGGGCATGTTGCAGCGCGTGCCGGATGCGCAGCCTCAGGCCGTTCAAGCGGATGAAGCCCGTGGCGTCGGCCTGGTCATAGACCGTGTCGGCCTCGAAGGTGCAGATGTCGGGCCGGTAGAGGGTGTTGGGCGAGCGGCGGCCCAGCACCGTGACGTTGCCCTTGTAGAGCTTCAAGCGCACCGTGCCGCTCACCGGCTTCTGGGCCTGGTCCATGAAGGCTTGCAACAGCTCCATCTCCGGCGAGTACCAATACCCGTAATAGATTAGCTCGCTGTACTGGGTCAAGAGGCTGTCGCGCAGGCGCAACACCTCGCGGTCCAGGCACAGGGACTCCAGCGCCAGGTGGCCGGCGCGCAGGATGCTGCCGCCCGGGGTCTCGTACACGCCCCGGGACTTCATGCCCACGTAGCGGTTCTCCACCAAATCCACGCGGCCGATGCCGTGGCGGCCTCCCAGCTCGTTCAGCGCCGCCAGCAGGTTGGCCGGGCTTAGCGCCTGGCCGTCCAGGGCCACCGGGTCGCCGTGCTCGAAGTCCAGGGTGATCTCCTGGGCCTGGTCCGGGGCCTGCTCCGGCGCGACGCTGAGCACGAACATCTCCTCGGGGGGGGTGGCCCAGGGGTCCTCCAGGATGCCGCCTTCAAAGGAGATGTGCAGCAGGTTGCGGTCGCTGGACCAGGGCCGGGCCTTGGTCACGGGCACGGGTATGCCGTGCTCGCGGGCGTAGGCGATCAGGGCCTCGCGGGAGTTCAAGTCCCACTCCCGCCAGGGGGCCACGATCTTCAGGTCCGGCGCTAAAGCCTGGTAGGTCAGCTCGAAGCGCACCTGGTCGTTGCCCTTGCCCGTGGCGCCGTGGCTGACGGCGTCCGCGCCGGTTAGCCGGGCGATCTCCACCTGGCGCTTGGCGATCAGGGGCCGGGCCAGGCTGGTGCCCAGGAGGTAGGCCGACTCGTAGAGCGCGCCGGCGCGGAAGGCCGGGAAGACGAAGTCCTTGACGAACTCCTCGCGCAGGTCGTCAATGAAGACCTGGCTGGCGCCGGTGGCCAGGGCCTTGTCGCGGATGGGGTCCAGCTCGTCGCCCTGGCCCAGGTCGGCGGCAAAGGCGATGACCTCGCACTTGTGGGTCTCGGCCAGCCACTTGAGGATGACGCTGGTGTCCAGGCCGCCCGAGTAGGCCAGCACTATCTTATTGATCTTCTTGTCTGTCATGTTCTTCCACACCTCAGGGGATCGTGGTATTTCCGGCTTTCATGTAGGGGCCGGATACCCTCCGGTTTGACTCAATTCTACGAAATCAGCGCCTCCATGATGGCCTTCTGCATGTGCAGGCGGTTCTCGGCTTGTTGCCAGACCACCGATTGCGGCCCTTCCATCACCTCGTCCGTGATCTCCTCGCCACGGTGGGCCGGCAGGCAGTGCAGCACGATGGCCTGCTTGGCGGCCAGGGCCAACAGCCCCGCGTCCACCGTGAAACCGGCGAAGGCCGCCCGCCGCGCCAGCGCCTCGTCCTCCTGGCCCATGGAGGCCCACACGTCGGTGTTGACCACGTCGGCGTGATCGCAAGCCTCACGGGGGTCGCGGGTCAGCAGGATGCGCCCTCCCCGGGCCTTGGCCTCGGCCAGCACCAGGGGGTCCGGGTCGAAGCCCTCCGGGCAGGCCAGACGCAGTTCCAGCCCCAGGTGCCCGGCGGCCTCCAGCCAGGAGTGGGCCATGTTGTTGCCATCGCCCACCCAGGCGTAGACCAGGCCCTCGACGCGCCCCTGGTGCTCGCGCACGGTCAACAGGTCGCTCAGCACTTGGCAGGGGTGGCAGCGGTCGCTCAGCGCGTTGATGACCGGAATGCTGGCGTAAGCCGCCAACTCGGTCAGCACCTCCTGGCCAAAGGTGCGCACCACCATGGCGTCCACGTAGCGGCTCAAGACCCGCGCGGTGTCCTTGAGGGGCTCGGAGCGGCCCAGTTGGCTGTCGCGGTCGGTCATGAACAGGCTGGTGCCGCCCAGTTGCCGGGTGCCCACCTCGAAAGACACCCGCGTGCGCGTGGACGCTTTCTGGAAGATGAGCGCCACGGTCTTGTCGTTGAGCGGCCGGGGCCGAAAGCCCTGGGGCCAGCCAGCCTTGAGCTCGGCGGCGCGGGCCACCAGGCCCAGTATGTCGGCCGGCTCCAGGTCGCCGATGCTCAGGAGGTGCTTGGTGGAGAGCTTCATGATGCCACCTCGGGCCGCGCCTGGGCCAGCACCTGGCTCAAGGCGCCGATCAGGGCGTCAATCTCCGGGGTGGTCACCACCAGGGGCGGCAGGAACCGAAGCACCGTGTCCTGGGTGCAGTTGGCCACGAAGCCCATTTGCAGCAACTGCTTGACCAACGGCGCGCCGGGGATGGTGAGCGCCAGGCCCAGCATCAGGCCCAGGCCGCGCACGCCTTCCACCGCCTGGGGATGCTTGCCGGCCAACTCCAGCAGCCGGTCCTTGAAGTAGGCGCCGGTCTCCTGCACGCAGCCCATGAACTTGGGGTCGGTCAGGGTCTCCAGCACCACCGCCGCCGCAGCCATGACCACCGGGCCGGCCCCGAAGGTGCTGGCGTGGGCCCCGGCGCCAAAGAGGGCCGAGGCCTCCCGCCGGGCCAGGATGGCCCCTGCCGGCAGGCCGTTGGCCAGGGCCTTGGCCAGGGTCATCACATCGGGGGCCACGCCGAAATGCTCGTGGGCAAAGAGCCGCCCGGTCCGCCCCAGGCCGGTCTGTATCTCGTCGAAGATGAGGAGCGCGCCCCGCTGGTCGCACAAGGCCCGCACGCCGGCCAGGAACTCGGGAGGCGGCACCAGCACCCCGCCCTCGCCCAGCACGGGCTCCATCAAGACCGCGCAGATGTTCTCGTCCCAGATGTCTTGCAGCGCTTGCAGGTCGCCGAAGGGCACGTGCCTGAACTCGGGCAGCAGAGGGTCGTAGCCCTTCTGTATCTTCACCTGGCCGGTGGCGGCCAGGGTGGCCATGGTGCGGCCGTGGAAGGAGCCCTGCATGGTGACCACCGCGAAGGCGCCGTTAAGCTTCTCCTTGCCCCATAGCCGGGCCAGCTTGAGCGCGCCTTCATTGGCCTCGGCCCCGGAGTTGCAAAAGAACACCTGGTCGGCGAAGGAGTGCTTGACCAACAGCTCGGCCACCCGGGCCTGGGGCTGGGTGTAGTAGAGGTTGGACACGTGGGTCAGCTTGAGGGCCTGGTTGCAGATGGCCTGGGCCACGCCAGGGTGGGCGTGCCCCAGGTTGCACACGGCGATGCCGGCCAGAAAGTCCAGGTAGGTCTTGCCGTCCTCGTCCTTGAGTTGGCAGCCGTCGCCCTCCACGAAGGTGACGGGGTTGCGGGCGTAGGTGTTCATCACCCACTGGTCAATCTTCTGCTGCGTGGTCTGGCTCATGTCCTATTCTCCAGGCTGGCCCGGCGGTGTTGATCGCCTCTGGCCCGCCGCGCGAAACCTCAAGTCCTCTGGGGCAGCGGCGGCGGGCCGGCCTCAAGCCTGCCCTACTCCGGCCCCTGCCCCCCTATGGCAGTCCCTGAACCACAAGGGTCGTCGTCGGTGCACCCGGGGGAGTCTGGCCTGAAACATGTTCCGCTCCCTGCTTAGCGCCGGCCCTTGGCCCTAAATACCGTGCCCACGCCCTGGTCCGTGAATATCTCCAACAAGAGCGCGTTGGGCACCCGGCCATCAATGATGTGGGCCTGCTCCACGCCGGCCTCCAGGGCCTCCAGGCAACAGCTCACCTTGGGTATCATGCCGCCCTTGATGACGCCGGCCTCCATCAGCTCGCCCACCTGGGGGGGGGTCAGCTCGTTGATGAGGTTGCCCCCGCCGTCCAGCACGCCGCGCGTGTCGGTGAGCAGGATGAGCTTGCTGGCGCGCAGGCCGGCGGCCACGGCGGCGGCCACCAGGTCGGCGTTGATGTTCAGCGATTCGCCGTCCGGCCCCACGCCCACCGGCGCGATCACGGGGATGAAGTTGCCGTGCTCCAGGGCGCGCAGCACCTGGGGGTCCACCTTCTCGGGCTCGCCCACCAGGCCGATGTCCACGATCTCCGGGGGCTGGTCATTGGCCTTTTCGCGGGCGATCTGCAAGCGGCTGGCGCGGATCAAGGGGCCGTCGTGGCCGCTGAGCCCCACGGCGCGGCCGCCGTGCTGGTTGATGAGCCCCACGATGGAGGTGTTCACCTGGCCCAAGAGCACCATCTGCACCACGTCCATGACCTCGGGCGTGGTCACGCGCATGCCGTCCACGAAGTCGGATGTGATGTTCAGGGCCTTCAGGAGCCGGTTGATCTGCGGCCCGCCGCCATGCACCACCACCGGGTAGATGCCCACGGCCCTGAGCAGGATCACGTTGAGGGCGAAGGACTTCTTGAGGTCGTCGTCCACCATGGCGTGGCCGCCGTACTTGACCACGATGGTCTGCCCCTGGAACTGCCGCAGATAGGGCAGGGCCTCGATGAGCGTCTGGGCGCGCAGGTTGGCTTGGTCAGTCATGGCAATCAACACCCCATGGGTCGAGCCGAGAATCTTGATTCTTCGTAGGGGCGGGGTTTACCCCCGCCCGTCTTGGTTTTCCCGTGGGCCTTGGCGGGCGGGGGTAAACCCCGCCCCTACATTAAAACAATGGACAGCAGCCTACAGTATGTACCTGCTCAAATCATTGTCCTGGCTGATGTCGGCCAGCTTGAGCTTCACGTAATCGGCGTCTATCTTCAGCTCCACGCCCTGCATGTCCGGGGCCTGGAAGGATACCTCCTCCAAGAGGCGCTCCATGACCGTGTGCAGCCTACGGGCGCCGATGTTCTCGGTGGCCTCGTTGACCCGGCTGGCGATCTCGGCGATGGCCTGGATGGCGTCGTCCTGGAATTTCAGGGTCACGCCCTCGGTGGCCAAGAGCGCCCGGTATTGCAGGATCAGGGCGTTCTGGGGCTCGGTCAATATGCGCACGAAGTCCCCGGCGGTGAGCGCCTGCAATTCCACCCGGATGGGGAAACGCCCCTGCAACTCGGGTATCAGGTCCGAGGGCTTGCAGATGTGGAAGGCCCCCGCGGCGATGAACAAGATGTGGTCGGTCTTGACCATGCCGTGCTTGGTGGTCACCGTGGAGCCCTCCACCAGGGGCAAGAGGTCGCGCTGCACGCCCTCGCGGGAGACATCCGGCCCCCGGCCCTGCTCGCGGCCGGCGATCTTGTCTATCTCGTCAAGGAAGATGATGCCCTCCTGCTCCACCTTGGACAGGGCCTCCTGCACCACGCGGTCCATGTCAATAAGCTTGGCCGCCTCCTCGTTTGTCAGTATTTCCAGGGCCTCGGGCACCTTGACCTTGCGCCTCTTGGTCTGCTTGGGTAGTAGCCCACCCAGCATGTCCTTGAGGTTCATGTCCATGTCTTCCAGGCCGCTGGCCGAGAAGATCTCCACCATGGGCAGGTTGGCCTGGGTGGTCAGCTCCAGCTCCACGTAGCGCTCGTCCAGCTTGCCCTCGTGCAACAGCTTCCTGAGCTTGCTGCGCGTGGGGTTGATCTCCTCGCCCTTGCGCACGACCTCGAGATGCTGCTCGCCCTCGGCATCGCGGTCGCCCGGCTGGCGCGGGGGCAAGAGGATGTCCAGCAGGCGCTCCTCGGCCAGCTCCTGGGCCTTGTTGCGCACGGTCTCGCGCTCGCGGACCTTGACCATGTTCACGGCCATCTCGGTGAGGTCGCGCACCATGGATTCCACGTCGCGCCCCACGTAGCCCACCTCGGTGAACTTGCTGGCCTCGATCTTGAGGAAGGGCGCGTCGGCCAGCTTGGCCAGCCGCCGGGCGATCTCGGTCTTGCCCACGCCCGTGGGGCCGATCATGATGATGTTCTTGGGCGCGATCTCGTCGCGCAGCTCCTCGGGCACCTGCTGGCGGCGCCAGCGGTTGCGCAGAGCGATGGCCACGCAGCGCTTGGCGTCGGCCTGGCCGATGACGTACTTGTCCAGTTCGCGCACGATCTCTCGAGGGGTCAGGGTGGCCATGTCAGCGGGCCTCCGCCACGAAGTTGAAAGGCAAATTAGCCTTGTGTATCATACTATTACCAGCCTTACTCACAAAGGGCTTTAATGCTCCGCGCCCTGCCGGGGCCCTTTAACGCCGGCCGCCCAGCACGTCCACCACGATCTGCTGGTTGGTGTAGATGCAGATGTCGGCGGCGATTTTCAGCGCCTCGCGGGCCAGGTCCTCGGGCGCCAGGTTGCTGTGGGCCATGAGCGCCCGGGCGGCGGCCAGGGCGTAGGGGCCGCCCGAGCCGATGGCCGCCACCGACTCCTCGGGCTCGATGACGTCGCCCGAGCCGGAGATCATGAGCAGATGCTCGTTGTCGGCGGCCAGCAAGAGGGCCTCCAGGCGCCTGAGGAGCTTGTCGGTGCGCCAGTCCTTGGCCAGCTCCACGCAGGCCCGGGGTAGGTTGCCGGCGTGGGTCTCCAGCTTGGCCTCCAGGCGCTCGAATAGGGTGAAGGCGTCGGCGGTGGCCCCGGCGAAGCCGGCCAGCACCTTGTCGTGGTACAGGCGGCGCACCTTCTTGGCCCCGGCCTTGACCACGGTGTTGCCCATGGTCACCTGGCCGTCGCCGGCCATGACCACCTGGCCGCCGCGGCGCAGTGCCAGCACGGTGGTGGAGCGAATCTCCGGGTACAAGCTCATCATTCGTCCTCGCTCTGCCCGGCCGGGGCCGTGGCCCGTGGGTGGGCGCGGTCATAGACCTTGAGCAGGTGGTCCACCGTGAGGTGGGTGTATTTCTGGGTGGTGCTGAGGCTCTTGTGCCCCAGCATCTCCTGCACCGAGCGCAGGTCGGCGCCACCTTCCAATAGATGGGTGGCCATGGCGTGGCGCAGGCTGTGGGGGCTGGCCTGGCGCCCCACGCTCAGGCCCGCCAGGTGCCCTTCCAGCATGCGCTGCACGCTGCGCGGCCCATAACGCCCGCCCCGGCGGTTGAGGAACAGGGCCGGCTCGGCCTCGCCCCCCTCGGCCAAGAGGGCCGGCCGGGCCGCCAGGTACTCCTCCAGGGCCTTCAGCGCCGGCCCGCCCACGGGCACCAACCGTTCGCGGCCGCCCTTGCCGCGCACCACCCGCACCAGGGCCAAATCCAGGCGCAAATGCCCCACGTCCAGGCCGGTCAGCTCGCTGACCCGAAGCCCGCTGGAGTAAAGGAGCTCCAGCATGGCCCGCTCCCTGAGCTTGGCGGCCTTGGCCTGCTCCTCGGCGCCGTAGGCCCGGCGCTCCGGCGGCGGCGACTCCACCAGGTGGAAGGCCTCGTCCACGCTCAGGCGCCGGGGCAGCTTGCGCTCCAGCTTGGGCGCGCGCACCAGGCGGGCCGGATTGGCCGGCACTAGCCCGCGCTCACGCAAAAAATCAAAGAACCCCCGCAGGCCCATGAGCTTGCGTGCCACGCTGGAGCGCTGGCGCTCCTTAAGCTCGCGGGCCAGGAAGGCCCGCACGTCCACGGCCTCCACCTGCTCCCAGCCGCTCAGATCGCGGCGGGCGGCCACGAAAAGGCGAAACTGCTCCACGTCGCGGGCGTAAGCCGCCGCGGTGTGGGGCGAGGCCGCCAGCGCCTCCAGCAGGTACTGCCTGAACTGGGCCACCGCCTCTTGCATGGCCGCCCCTAGCCGTCCGCTGGCCCCCGGCAAAGGGCGATAGTATACCGCCCGGACCGAGGTCCGAAAAGGTTTATGATAGCTCGCCAGGCCGGAGAATCAAGTGAAAATATGAGGATGCGCCGGGCGGCCCGCGCCGTCCGTGGCCCCGCGGCCAAAAAGCGGCCCATGGGCCGGTTTTCTGGCTTGACTTGCCGCCGGGGCTTGGTTAATTTTGGCCGTTATATTGAAAATTTCTCACAAATAGCCTAATGAGGAAGCGCCATGAGTGACAACGTCAGCCTTACCCGCACCATCGCCTTGGTCGGTCACGGCGGAGGTGGCAAGACCTCCCTGGCCGAGGCCCTTCTGTTCAACGCCAAAGTGGTGGACCGGCTGGGAAAGGTGGACGAGGGCAACGCCGCCCTGGACTACGAGCCCGAGGAGACCAAGCGCGGGGCCAGCGTCAGCGCCGCCTTTGGCCACTACACCCACAAGAAGCACAACGTGCACTTCGTGGACGCCCCCGGCGACGACAACTTCCTCTCCGACGCCGCCGCCGCCCTGCGCGCCGTGGACGGCGCGGTGATGGTCATAGACGCCATTGACGGCGTCAAGGTCCAGGGCGAGAAGGTCTGGGAGTTCGTGCAGGAGGCCGGGCTGCCCGCCCTGTTCGTGGTCAACAAGATGGACCGCGAGCGCGCCGACTTCGAGCGCGCCGTGTCCATGGTCCCCGACATCTTAAGCATCAAGGCCGTGAAGCTGCAACTGCCCATCGGCGCCGCCGAGTCCTTCAAGGGCGTGGTGGACCTGTTGGCCAGCAAGGCCTACCTCTTCGAGACCGACGGCTCGGGCAAGATGACCGTGGGCGATGTCCCCGCCGACCTGGCCGACGACGTGGCCGCCGCCCGCGAGACGCTCATCGAGGACATCGCCGAGGCCGACGACTCCCTCATGGAGCGCTACCTGGAGGGCGAGGAGCTGAAACCCGAGGAGCTGGCCGGCGCCCTGGCCAAGGGCGTGCGCGAGCGGCTCTTCGGCGTGGTCACCTGCTGCTCGGCGCTCAAGAACATCGGCCTGCAACCGGTCATGGACCTTATCAACCAACTGCTGCCCTCGCCCGTGGAGCGCGGCGCCGTGGCCGGCTTGAGCCCCAAGACCAAGGATGAGGAGCTGCGCCAACCCGACCCGGCGGCCCCCTTCTCGGGCCTGGTCTTCAAGACCGTGGCCGACCCCTTCGCCGGCCGCCTGACCATGTTGCGCGTCTTCTCGGGCCGGCTGACCACCGAGCTTCAGCCCTTGAACCCCAACAAGGACATGAAGGAGCGCTTCGGCCAGATATACCAGATGACCGGCAAGAACCAGAAGACCCTCTCAGAGGCCCTGCCCGGCGACATCGTGGCCATCCCCAAGCTCAAGGAGACCACCACCGGCGACACCCTGTGCGACGAGAAGGCCCCCATCATCTTCGCGCCCATCGAGCCCCTGCCGGCCAGCATCACCTACGCCATCGAGGCCAAGGAAAAGGGCGAGGAGGAGAAGGTCTTCGCCGGCATCAACAAGCTCCTGGAAGAAGACCCCACCCTGCGCCTGGAGCGCGACCCGGCCACCGGCGAGGCCATCCTCTCGGGCATGGGCTCGGTGCACATCGAGACCACCCTGGAGCGCCTCAGGCGCAAGTTCAGTGTGGAGGTGAACCTCAAGACCCCCAAGGTGCCCTACCGCGAGACCTTGAAGGGCAAGGCCCGCGTGCAGGGCCGCTACAAGAAGCAGACCGGTGGCCGTGGCCAGTTCGGCGACACCTGGATCGAGGTCGAGCCCGCCGCCCCCGGCGAGGGCTACGTCTTTTTGGACGAGATCGTGGGCGGCGCCATCCCCCGCAACTACATCCCCGCCGTGGAAAAGGGCATCGGCGAGGCCATGGCCCAGGGCGTGTACGCCGGCTACCCCATGGTGGACGTCAAGGTGCACCTGGTGGACGGCTCCTTCCACCCCGTGGACAGCTCGGAAATGGCCTTCAAGGTGGCTGGCTCCATGGGCTTCAAGAAGGCCGTGCCCCTGTGCAAGCCCACCATCATGGAGCCCATCATGCTCTTGACCGTCATCGTGCCCGATGACGCCATGGGCGATGTCATGGGCGACATCAGCGGCCGGCGCGGCCGGGTGCTGGGCATGGAGGCCAAGGGCTCGTTGCAGATCATCAAGGCCCACGTGCCCATGGCCGAGGTGCTCACCTACCAGCCCGAGCTGACCCAGATGACCGGCGGGCGCGGCGCCTTCACCGTCACCCTGGACCACTACGAGGAGGCCCCGGGCGACGTGCAGGCCAAGCTGGTGGAGGCCTACCAGAAGTCCCGCGAGGAGGGTAATTAACCTAGAGCCCCCCTCACCCTGGCCCTCTCCCCCCAGGCATGGGGGGCGAGGGGAAAAGATTGGAGGCCTCGCGCCACCGGAGGTTACGATGCAGCCTTCTTGACCCCCGCCTCCACGGGGGAGAGGCATCCATCCTAGGTCCTCGCCCGGGGGGAGGGGCACGCCTACAAAGCCCTCGCCCCCACCGGGGGCATCCTCCTCTTAAGCCCTCGCCCCCATCGGGGGAGAGGGTGGGGTGAGGGGGCAACCAGGAGGGATTGATGAGCGAAACGAGCTTCAATCACCAGGCGGCCATACTGACCATCAGCGACAAGGCATCCCAGGGCCGGCGGGAGGACACCGCCGGCCCTTCCCTTGTGGCGGCCCTGGAAAAGGCCGGCATCACCGTGGCGGCCCGCGACGTGGTGCCCGACGAGCCGGAGCTTATCGCCGCGGCGCTCAGGCGCTACGCCGACGAGAGCTGCTACGCCCTGGTGCTCACCAGCGGCGGCACGGGGCTATCCCCCCGCGACAACACGCCCGAGGCCACCATCCACATCGCCGACCGCCTGGTGCCCGGCCTGGCCGAGGCCATGCGCGCCGAGGGCCTCAAGCACACGCCGCACGCCATGCTCAGCCGGGGCGCCTGCGTCATCCGTGGGCAAACGCTCATCGTCAACCTACCCGGCTCGCCCAAGGGCGCCATGGAGGGATTGCAGGTGATATTGCCAGCCCTGGGGCACGCTCTGGACAAGTTAAGAGGGGATATGAGGGATTGCGGGAGGAAGTGATCCGGGCAACCGGGCGTTGATCGTGTCTGGCCATGGGCGGCCTAGCGTCACCCATCAACGAGATTTGGTGCCATGTCCATAGAATACCAAATCACATCCAGCTTGCGCCTGGTTTACGTGGAGATGCGAAAGGCACTTTCCCTTGAGGAACTGATATCCCATTTGGAGGAACTGGCGGCGGATGAAAACTATGTCCCGCCCATGAAAAAAATCGTGGACTTTACAAATCTCAAAGATGGCCCCATGCCTAGGTTTACCGCAGGGGATTTCGCCGCACTGGAGACATATTATAAAGATAGGCTGCGGGGGGAGCATTGCGTTTTTGTGACCCCCTCTGATTTCAGGTTTGGCATGGGCCGGCTTTTTAGCGGCTACATGGTCAATGCGAACCTTAAGGTGTCGGTGGTAAGGACCCTGGAGGCGGCCCTGGCTCTGCTCGAAATAAATGAGGAGGAGTTCCGAGCTTGCCAAAGAGTAACAAACCATGCTTAGGTAGAGTTTTGAGCCAAGAGGCTATTCATCTGAGCCCGCAGGTGGCCCGGAGTAAGTTTATGGTCCTGGTCTCCTGCGAGCCGGGTTTGGGGCGGAATGGAGATGTTGGGTTACGCTTCGCGCAACCCAACCTACGGGACTAAACCAGTTAATTTGGTGTTGTTATGGATCATATTAAACAAGTAAATAATATTAGACAAGAAATCGATAAGTTGCTGGATAACGGAAAATCGTATTTTACCATCGCAGGCCAAGTTGAGGGTATGCCTAACGACTATTGGCCTATATATGGACCTTCGAAACGCGATCGCGATAATTTCTGGAAACTTCTGCCGACAGAACTCCAGAGCCATGCTCGCGATCTTTCGGAAAACTTATTATCAATATCCTCCAGCATTGTAAAAATTACACGTAACGCTCCATTGGTTACCAATGCAGACAAAAAAGATATATCAATATTCATAAAAACTATACGCGCTGCTTTCTTCCTAAGGAAATACTCCCATTGGGATGATGAACTCCTCCACGATGAAGGGACTGTACTTGGTGTACAACGTGCGGGGCAATCTGATGATACACCGCTACCTCCTGATAAAGCTCTAAGTATATTTTTAGAATACACCCAGAGACTTCTTGATCTACTAGACTTGCTATCAGTCCCTGATACATTTAGGGTACCTGATGATTCACCAAACTCTATTGGCGCTAGGATTAGACCAAATACCGCCTTTATAATGATGTGGATTGATCCGAAGCAACCTGAGCTTGATGACATTTGTGATACTATTAAATCGGTATTTAATTCGTTTGGCATTAGGGCCATACGCTCAGATGATGTTGAACATGAAGGGATCATTACTGAACGTATATTGAACGAAATATCTACATCAGAATTTCTAATTGCAGATCTCACAGGGGCACGGCCTAGTGTTTATTATGAACTTGGCTATGCTCATGCCCTGAAAAGACGAGTGATTATGTACAGAAAAAACGGAACCAAGCTACACTTTGATATAGCCGGTTACAATTGCCCTGAATATGCTAACAACCGTGAGCTAAAAGAAAAGCTCGAAAGAAGACTTGAGCAGATCACAAATAAGAGCAGTCGGTAAACCTTGGCATTTTGTTGTCTGGGAGCATCTGGTTACCGCGCAACCTATGCGGCAAACCTACCCTAATAACCACCCATAAATTGAGCCAATAATAATGAAAAACGCTCTTCCTACCGCCTTGCTCTTGCTCTCCCTCCTGGCTCTTATCTTACCCCAACCGGCAAAGGCCCAGGAGATGGGCAACCCGGTGGCGCTCACGCCCCAGGGTCAGTTCACCCTGGGCCTGTCGGCCTACCAGGTCTTTGAGCAAAAGCATAAGGACTTCCGGCTGAAGTCCAGCAGCTCCACAGGCACCGCCAGCACGGCGACCCTTGGCGGCAGCTTCCGGGACGACCAGTATTTCCTGCTGGGCCTGACCTATGGTCTGCGCGACTGGCTCAACCTCTTCGCCCAGGCCGGCATGGTCCACGGGGGCAGGTTCCTATCGGTCAACCCGGCCAACACCGAGGAATGGCAAGCCAAGATGAAGGACCAGTTCGTCTGGGCCCTGGGGGCCAAGGCCCAGGCCTTCAAGCTGTCCAACGGGCTGGCCCTGGGCCTATCCACCCGCTATTTGCGCTACGACGACCGCAAGCTGGGCACCTGGCACGAAAACAAGTCTGGCTATGATGACTCCACCAATTGGCGCGACGAGGGGACGCTGAGTTACTGGCAGCTCGATCTTTCCGCCGTGCTCTCCCTGCCCCTGGGGCCTCTCACCCCCTACGCCGGACTGGGCTACACCCATGCCGAGGCCAAGGAGGGCGGTGGCAACTACAGCCTGCGCACTCCTGAATATGTCGGTTATGACGCCACCATAAGGAACCAGGACAGCGTCGTGGCCCTGTGCGGCTTGGATTTGGCCCTGGGCAAGGACTTTTCGCTATACGCGCAGGCCGAATTCCTGGCCCGCAATACCCTGGGCCTGGGGCTGTCCTGGTCTTTCTAAACCCTCGCGGACGGCCCGGAGCTCACCATGCTCATCCGCGACGAAACACCCTCCGACATCGCCGCCATAGATAGCGTCACCATCGCGGCCTTTGCCGACCACCCCTTCAGCCAGCAGACCGAGCAGTTCATCGTGAAAGCCCTGCGCGCCGCCGGGGCGCTCACTGTCTCCCTGGTGGCCGAGATTGAGGGCCAGGTGAAGGGGCATATCGCCTTCTCGCCGGTGACCATCGCCCAAAAAGCTTGCGGCTGGTACGGCATGGGGCCGGTGTCGGTGCTGCCGGCCCGGCAGCGCCAGGGCATCGGCTCGGCCCTGGTGCGCGAGGGCCTCGGCCGGCTGCGGGCCTTAAGCGCCCGGGGCTGCGCCCTGGTGGGTCCGCCAGAGTACTACCAGCGCTTCGGCTTCCATAACCACCCCGCGCTGGTTCACGAGGGCATACCGCAGGAGTTCTTCCTGGTGCTGCCCCTGGGCGACAGCCTGCCCCAAGGGGCGGTAGCGTTCCACGAGGCCTTCGCCGCCAAGGCCTGAGCCAGGCCGCCCGCCTCAGCGCCCGGTTTGACCCGGCGCCTAATACCTGCTAGCTTAAGGTGTATACCAAGCGAGGCGGGACATGGCCCTCTTGCGCCAACTTGGCCGCTGGTTTTTCGACCACTTCGGGCCGCTGGACGACCCTTCCCAGGACGGCGAGGCCCTGGAGGGCTCGCCCCTGGACCTGGCCCGCGCCCTGGAGCTGGCCGTGGACCACTGCTGCCTGACGCCCAGCGTGACCGCCCCGCCCTCTGATTCGCGGACCGACGGCGACCCCTCCTGACGCGCCGGCCCGGCCTCACCTAAACCTTGTGCCCGCAGGCCAAGAACAGCGTCACCGAGGCGCTGACCCCGGCGCTGGCGTCCTGCCGCCGCAGGTCCTCCAACCAGGCCGCCAGGCGCTCTCGCTCCCGACCTTCTTCCTCTTTTAGCATCTCCACGGTCTTGCACAGGTCGTAGACCATGTCCACGGCCTCCAGGCCCTGGGCCAGCAGGATGAAGCCCTCCACCGCCACCTCGCCCAGGCCCTCTTCCCGCAGCATGCGCCCCAGGCCGCGCCCGATGTGGGGATTGCGGAAACCTTGCCGCCAGCGCTGTGCCACCAGATCGCTGGTGGCCACGTCCTGGCAGTCAATCACGAAGGTGCCCCAGTCCGGCTCGGCGGCCACCAGCCAGCCACCGGGCCTGAGCACGCGGCGCATCTCGGCGATGGCCTGGCGAGGGTCGGTCACGTGCTGGAGCGTGCGGTCAACCCGCACGGCGTCGAAGGTGTTGGCCGGGAAACCCAGGGCCAGGATGTCGCCCTGGACCAGCTCCACTCCTTCCAGGCCGCCGGCCACCTCCCGGGCCTGGGCCAGCAGCCGCCGGCTGGCGTCCAGGCCCACCACTCTGCCGCCGGGGCGCACGCGCCTGGCTAGCTCGGGCAGATCAAAGCCCAGGCCGCAACCCAGGTCGGCCACGGTCTGGCCCGGCTTGAGGCGCATCATCTGGTATGAGCGGGCCTTGTAGGCCTGAAACGATGGCAAGCCCGCCAGGAAGCCCAGGCAGGCCGTCAGCTTGGCCAGATCGGCATCGCCGTCCACGTCACGAAACCCGCTGGCCAGATACCCGCTGGACTCGCGCATCAACCTCACTCCCGTCCACTACCGGTTCCAGCTTATTCTCACCGCCGCATCCTAGCACCGTCCCGCCCTCGCGGGTGGCCCGAAGTAAGGTTGCCGTCCGCGCCACCCACCATCCGGCCAGCCCGCCTCGACCTCCCGGTCCGCTCCTTCCCCGATACTTCTTTCACTGACTTTTCCCGCCCGCTCGCCGCCAGGCCAATTGCCATCAGCGCCCCCCAGCGTCTATGATGTTATCCATACCCCCACCTGGAGGCACGCCCCATGAGCAACCCCGCCGCCCCGGCCAGGCTCAACCCCGCCGCCATGGCCCGCCAGCAGGTGGCCCTGGCCAGCCAGCACCTGGACATAGACCCCGGCGTGATGCAGAAGATCACCGCCACCAAGCGCGAGCTGACCGTGCACTTCCCGGTGCGCATGGACGACGGCTCCTTGCGCATGTTCACCGGCTACCGCGTGCAGCACAACGACACCCGCGGCCCCTTCAAGGGCGGCATCCGCTATCACCCCGACACCGAGATTGACGAGGTGCGCGCTCTGGCCATGTGGATGACCTGGAAGGCGGCGGTGGTGAACATCCCCTTTGGCGGGGCCAAGGGCGGCGTGCAGTGCAACCCCAAGGAGATGAGCCCCCGCGAGCTGGAGCGCCTGACCCGGCGCTTCACCTGGGAACTGCTGCCGGTGCTGGGTCCGGAGCGCGACATCCCCGCGCCCGACGTCTACACCAATCCCCAGGTCATGGCCTGGATCATGGACACCTACAGCATCATGCACGGCCACACCGTGCCCGGCGTGGTCACGGGCAAGCCCTTGGAGCTGGGGGGGTCCCTGGGACGCTTCGAGGCCACGGGCCGGGGCGTGTTCATCACCGCCTGCGAGGCGGCCAAGGTGCTGGGCATGAACATCGAGGGCGCCCGGGTGGCCGTGCAGGGCTCGGGCAACGTGGGCGGCGTGGCCGCGCGCTTCTTTGCCCGCGCCGGGGCCAAGGTGGTGGCCATCAGCGACTCCCACGGCGGGGTGTTCAACGCCAAGGGCCTGGACGTGGAGCGGGTGCTCTCCTGCAAGAACCAGTATCAGTGCTTCATCAGCGACCGCCTGGAGGCCTCGGACATCACCAACGGCGAGCTTCTGGAGTTGGACTGCGACATCCTGGTTCCCGCCGCCCTGGAGTGCGTCATCACCGGGGCCAACGCCGGCAAGGTGCGGGCGCGCATCATCGTGGAGGGCGCCAACGGACCCACCACGCCCGAGGCCGACGAGGTGCTGCACGACAACCGGGTCTTCATGGTGCCCGACATCCTGGCCAACGCCGGCGGCGTCACCGTCAGCTACTTCGAGTGGGTGCAGAACCTGCAAAACCTCTTGTGGAACGAGGAGGAGATAGACCGGCGCCTGAGCGAGATCATGCGCAAGGCCTTCAACGAGGTGCTGGCCATCAGCCAACAGAAGAACCTGCCCATGCGCATCGCCGCCCTGATGCTGGGCATCGAGCGGGTGGCCAAGGCCCAGGAGCTCAGGGGCGTGTATCCCTAGGCCGCCAGCCGGCGGGCCGCAATCATCATCGCGAGGAATGAATTGATGCTGGACAAGAACGCCCGCCTGGCGGTCATCGGCGCCGGGGCCATCGGCGGCATCGTGGCCGCCCACCTGGCCCGCGAGGGCTGGGACCTCACGCTGGTCTGCAAGCACCAGGAGGTGGCCGACCTGGCCAATGGCCCGGGCTTGCGCATCTTGGGGGTGCGCGGCGCCTTTCAGCAACCGGTGAGGGCCGTGGCCAATATCGCCGATCTGGGCGGCCCCCAGGACCTGGTGCTTTTGGCCACCAAGGCCACCGAGGCTATTGCCGCGGCCAGGGAGTTGTTGCCCTTGCTGCATGAGCGCTCCCTGGTGGTGTCGCTGCAAAACGGCATCTGCGAGGAGGCCCTGGCCTCGGTGCTGGGGCGGGACCGGGTGGTGGGCTGCGTGGTGGGCTGGGGGGCCACCATGCTGGGACCGGGGCAGTTGGAGATGACCAGCACCGGCGAGTTCGTGCTGGGCGACCTGGAGGGCCGGCCCCTGCCCCACCTGGAATTTCTGGCTAATATGCTCGGCGTGGTGGTGCCCTGCCGGGTCAGCGCCAACATCCTGGGCGAGCTCTACTCCAAGCTCATAGTCAACTCCTGCATCAACACCCTGGGGGCCATCAGCGGCCTGTACCTGGGGCAGATGCTGGCCCAGCCCCAGGCCCGGGTGATCTTCACGGCGGTGATGCGCGAGGCCCTGGCCGTGGCCACGGCCATGGGGCTAAAGGTGGAGCCCGGCGGCGGCGGCAAGCTGGACTATCACCGCTTCCTAAAGGGCGACGGCCTTATTGACCGCTGGCGCCGCGGCCTGACCATCCGGGCCATCGGCTTCAAGTACCGCCGGCTCAAGTCCTCCAGCCTGCAATCCCTGGAGCGCGGCCGCCCCACGGAGATTGACTATCTCAACGGCTACATATGCCAGAAGGGCGCTGGGCTGGGGGTGCCCACGCCGGTCAACCTGGCCCTGGTGGCCATGGTCAAGCAGATCGAGGCCGGCCAGCGCAAGATTGCCCCTGCTAACCTAGGTGACCCGGCCCTGGCCACGGCCGGGCGGTGAAGCCTGGCCAAGGTACCCGCCGCCATCAAGCCATTGGGGTTTGACACGTCTGAACCCGAAAGCCTATAGTTTTAATATATAGATTATTCTCCTCGATAAAAGGGGCGCTCGGGCACAACTTTTAGCCAGTCTGAAACACGCCATCATGGCCAGGGGAGGGCGAAATGCGGGCAATCAAGTTAGCGGCTTGGGGCGCCTGGGCGCTCTGGTTGGTGAGCCTGGCAGGCTGCGGTTCCGGCGAGCCGGCCATCAACACCAAGGAACTTCTGGCCAAGCCCAAGACCTACGTGACCTCGGAGCAGTGCAAGGTCTGCCACCTGGAGCACTATGACTCCTGGAAGGCCACCCTGCACAGCCGCATGCTCCAGGATGTACGCCAAAACCGCGACGCCATGGTCACCACCCTGGACCCCGCCGTCATCAGGGCCGACCTGGACAAGCTGAGCGCCAAGCTCAAGGTGCCCGCCGACCAGATATACATCCCCAAGGCCGAGGAGGTGGTCTACACCATCGGCAACCAGTGGAAGCAGCGTTACATGGTGGAGAAGGACAAGGTCCTCTACATCGCACCGGTGCAGTACAACCTGGACACCGACCGCTGGGTGAACTACAACGAGGCCACCTGGGACAAGAAGCCCTGGATCAAGGGCTGCGGCTCCTGCCACGCCACGGGCGTGGACCTGGAGAAGAACACCTTCTCCGAGCCTGGCATCGGCTGCGAGGCCTGCCACGGCCCGGGCTCCCACCACGTGGCCCTGCCCAAGACGGCGGTCTTCGATAAGCGCCAGACCATCGTCAACCCCTCCAAGCTGCCCACCGGCGTGGCCGTGCAGGTCTGCGGCTCCTGCCACAACCGGGGCCATTCCACCACCCAAAAGGGCATCGAGTGGCCGGTGGGCTACCTGCCCGGCAAGGCCCTGGGGCCCTTCTTCAAGTCCACCTCCTTCGGGGCCGGCGACCCTGTGCACCTCTACGCCAACGAGTTCTCCAAGGGCCACCACCAGCAGTACATAGACTGGCGCCAGTCCAAGCACGCCACCGAGGGCGTCACCTGCACCTCCTGCCACTACGTGCACCAACTGGGCATGGCCCCCACCCGCTCCCAGACCAAGCATTCGGGGTCGCAGCAGTGCTTAAGCTGCCACCAGGTGGTGAACAACAACCAGGCCCACTCCATTCACTCCTTTGGCAACTGCGTGGGCTGCCACATGCCGCGCATCGCCCAGAGCGCCGAGTCCGGCGACCTGCATTCCCACGTCTTCGTGGCCCTGTTGCCCCGGGACACCCTGGCCAACCCGGTGATACCCAACTCCTGCCAGACCTGCCACCGGCACAAGAAGGACGACCTGGCCCAGCTCCAGGCCAGGTTCGACGCCCTGGCCACGATGCCCAAGCCCCAGGGTCCCGTGCTGGAGGGCATGAAGAATGTCGGCCTCAAGAAGTAGGCGCCGGGGATTACACCTCCTGCTGGGCCTGGCCGCCGTGCTGGCGGCCTGGCCCGGCTGGGCCGGGGCCGCCGAGGAGGTCACCAGCCCCATCAGCCGCTACCGCGAGCGGGAGATGAGCACCGGCTTCTACGAGGAGTACGAGGTGCGCCCCCGCCGCATGCTGCCCTATGTGCCAGGCGGCCCCCAGGCCCGCAAGGGCGTGGTCAGCGCCAGCACCCAGGTCTCCGCCTTGGTGGGCCTGGGCTTTTTGAGCGACGCCCACCAAGGCATCAAGTTCTATGAGCGGCGCACCTGCCAGGAGTGCCACCCCGAGCAGGCCCGCTCCATGCACGCCACCCGGGCCAAGATCACCTGCCGCCAGTGCCACGGCGGCGAGCCCATGGCCAGCGTCAACCACTACTACTCGCCCTTGAACCCCATCCGGCGGCACGCCTATGTCTGCGCCAAGTGCCACGCCGGGGCCAGCGCCAGCTTTGCCACCTACGTGGTGCACGAGCCCTTGCCCACCTCCCTGGCCACCCAGAAGAGCTTCCCCCTGCTCTTCTACGTCTTCTGGATCATGATGGCCCTGGCCGTGGGCACCTTCGCCTTGTTCATCCCCCACGCCTTGGTCTGGGGTCTCAGGGAGTTCATCCACAAGATCAAGGAGGGCCGCCATGAGCACTGAGGCCCGCCTGCGCCGCTTCAGCCCGGCCCAGAGGCTGTTCCATGTCACCCTGATGCTGTGCTTCGCCATCCAGTCGGCCACGGGACTGGCCCGCCTGTTCAGCGAGACGCCCTGGGGCCAGGGTGTGGGCCGGCTCTTCGGCGGCTACGAGGCCAGCCTGACCGTGCACAAGTACGTGGGCCTGTGCATGCTGGCCCTGTTCGTGGCGCACGTGCTCTATCTGCTGGCCACCCTGCGCCGCCGCGGCCTGGCCGCGGTCCTGGGTCCCGACTCCATCGCCCCGGCCCCGGCCGACCTCAAGCAGTTCTTCCAGCACGTGGGCTGGATGCTGGGCCTGACCAACCATCCCCGCTTCGACCGCTGGGGCTATTGGGAGAAGTTCGACTACTGGGCCGTGTTCTGGGGCATGGCCATCATCGGCGGCACCGGCCTGCTCCTCTGGGACCCCCTGGCCAGCAGCGCGCTCATGCCCGGCTGGGGCATTAACCTGGCCCTGTGGGTGCACCGCCTGGAGGCGGCCCTGGCCATGGCCCACGTGTTTTTGATCCACTTTTTCATCGGCCACCTGCGGCCCCACAGCTTCCCCATGGACATGGCCATGTTCGAGGGCAGCGTGTCCCTTGAGGCCTCCCGGGGCGAGCGGGCGGCCTGGGTGGAGCGCCTGGAGCAGACGGGCGCCTTGCCGGGCGCCCTGGTGCAGCCGGCCGCGCCGGCCCGGCGCCTGCTGTTCCTGGTCTTCGGCTTCGCGGTGATGGCCTTCTGCCTCTACCTGCTGGTGGGCGGCCTGGCCAATGTGACGCGGGTAACCTGGTAGGCCGGAGTGGTTGAACTGGCTTGGCCGTGGGCGCGGCGGATTTTGTCCTTGCCAGCCGCGCGCCCCTGGCCTAGAATTCAATTCTCCGCAGAGGGGAGTAGCTAGTCAGGTAAAGTCAACATACTGGCCCGCGGGCCTGGCTTTACCGGCCACATTAGGCTTAGCGAGACCTTTGCACCCATGGTGGTGCATTGGTCTTTTTTTTTAATACCAATCAAAGCCATCCATGGCTTTGATTGGTAATCGGCCGGGCAAAAGCGTGGTTTTGCCCGGCCTCCCGGGCGCTTACGCGCCCGGCGGGCCATCCATGGCCCGCATACCAAGTTGCGATCAAACTGTTGGTTTGCTCGCAACTTGGTATGACCCCTGCCACCACCACGGCAAGACCTGACCGAACGCGTGGAGGCGCCTGATGGATGGTTTCTGGCTCTCGCTGGGCCTGATCTTTTTGGCCGAGTTGGGCGACAAGACCCAACTGGTGGCCTTGACCCTGGCCACCCGCTTCAAGGCCCTGGTGGTGCTGTGGGGCGTTTTGGTGGCCACGCTCTTGGTGCACCTGCTCTCGGTGGCCCTGGGGGGCCTGTCGGCCCACCTGCTGGCCCCGGGCTGGGTGGAGCTCTTGTCGGGCCTGGCCTTTGTCGCCTTTGGGGCCTGGACCCTGCGCGGCGACACCCTGGACGGCGAGGACGCCCCGGCCCGCCGCCTCACCTCGCCCTTTCTCATCGTCTTCGTGACCTTCTTCCTGGCCGAGCTGGGCGACAAGACCATGCTGGGCACCGTGACCCTGGCCGCCGGCCAGCCCACCGTGGGGGTTTGGCTGGGCTCCAGCCTGGGCATGGTGGCCTCCGACGGCCTGGCCATCTGGCTGGGCCAGCACCTGGGCAAGCGCCTGCCCGAGCGGGCGGTGAAGCTGGGCGCGGCGGCCATCTTCTTCCTGGTGGGGATTGTCTACGCCGGACAGGGGCTTAAGAAGCTGGGCCTGTTCTAGGCTTCCGGCCCCTGGTCCAGCACGGCCGCCGGCAGGCTGGCCAGCAGGGCCTCTATCCGCTGGGCCGCCCGCTGGCCATGGGAGCCTGGCCAGAATATCTTGCCACAGGCCGGGCAGCGGGTGAAGCCAGGGGCCGTGGCCAGGGTGTGGTCCGGCACCAGGCCCAGGGCCTCCGAGCGCTCCAGGGGCTCCACGGCCTGGTTGCAGGCCAGACAGCGCGAGAACCACTGGTTGGGCTGGGGCCGCAGGCCCAGCTCGCCCAAGACCTGGCGCAGTTGGTCCTCCAGGCGGTCATGGCTCACCAATAGCACCCCCGACCGCCCAGCCAGGCGCTGCCGCCGGGTGAGAAGCACGGCGCCCGGCGGCGTCATGGCCGGCGGGCGCTCGATCAGGGGGGCGTCGTAGCCCAGAATTCTCAGCCAGGTGGCCAGGCGGCCCAGCATGCGCTCGCAGAGCAGCACTGGCTGGCCTTGGGCCTGGCCTGGGCTCATGGCAAGGGGATCACCTCCACCCCCGGCGGCAGGGTGGGCTCGAAGAGCTTGTCGTCCAGGCTGGGGTTGATGGCCAGTTGATCGCTGTCCAGGACCAGGGAGCGCCCCTCCTGGTCGCTGAGCCTGATGCGCCGGGGGTAGCGCCCGCCGGCCAGGTTGCTGAAGGCCTCAAAGCGGGCGCTCAGGGAATTGCCGCCAGCGCGGTCGCTGACCCAGGACTCGAAGACCGTGTAGTCGTCCAGGCTGAAGATCAGGCCCTGCTCCAGGTTGTCGGCGTTTTTCATCTGCAGCACGGCCCGGCCCGCCTGGGAGGAACCCAGCACCCGGGCCTCCTGGGGGGCGATCAGGGGCACCGAGCCGCTCAGGAGGGCGTAGACCTCGGCGGGGGTGAGCGACAGGCCCAGGAAGCGGGCCACGTTGGCCCGCGAGGCCGGCCCCTGGTAGGCCTTGTTCTCGCCGTAGGCCAGCACGGCCATGCGCGTGCCGTCGCAGAGCAGCAAGAGCGCCGGACGGCCGAAGGGTCCCATCACCTCGGCCCGCAGGCGGTCGGGATAGCGCCCCATGATGCGTTGCTCGCCATTGAGCTCGCCGGCGGGGTTCTGCCCCTGTATCTCGCCCTGCATGCTGAAGCTCCTAGCGGCCTGCCGGCGCGCCTCCAGGCGCTCCACAACCTGGGCACCGCCGGGGGCCAGACCGGCCACCGGACCGCCGGGCATGGTGGCGCAGGCGCCCAACAACCAGGCGCAGGTAGCCAGGAAAACCATCAAGGCTAGGGGTTGGCGGGAAAAACCTCTGGACACCGGATCACCTGGACCTCAGGTGCCCGCGGGCCTCCGCGATTTTGGCGCGCAGGGCCGTGGCGGCCTGGCCATTGGCGGCGCGCTTGAGGGCCTGCTCGTAGGCCTTCAGCGCCTCCTCGTAGCGCTTGGTGGCCATGGCGGCGTCGCCCAGGTGCTCGTAGATCACCGGGTCCTGGTCGCCGGTGGCCACCGCCCGCGACAGGTAGTTGTAGGCCTGCTCGAATTGGCCTTTCTTGAAATAGACCCAGCCCAGGCTGTCCAGGATGTAGCTGCTGAAGGGCTCCACGGCCAAGGCCCGGCGCACCAGGCGCTCGGCCTCGTTAAGGTCGCCGCCCTGCTCGGCCATGGTGTAGCCCAGGTAGTTGAGCGCCTTGGCGTGGCGGTCGTTGAGCTCGATGGCCTTGCGCATCTGGGCCATGGCCGCCTTGTTCTCGCCCCGCTTGTCCAGCACCACTCCCAGACGGAAGTGGGTCTCGGCGTTCTTGGGCTCGTTTTGCAGGGCCTCGCGCAGGTGGGCCTCGGCCTCCTTCAACTGGCTGTCGGCCTCCATCAGGGCCGCCAGGGCCACCAGCAGGTCCACGTCCTTGGGTTTGATCTTGCGGGCCTCCTGCAACAACTGCACGGCCTCGGCCCGGCGCTTCTGCTTGTCCAGAATCTCGGCTTGGTGCAGGCAGGCGTCCACGAAGAACTCGGCCTCGGGTTTGACGGCCTTGAGCTCTTGCAGGGCCTCCTGGTCCTTGCCGTCCTCCTGCAGGGACACGCCCAGGTAATAGCGGGCGCGCTGGTTGTCCGGCTCCTGCTTGAGGATGCCCCGGAACTCATCGGCGGCCTGGCCGTAACGCCCCTGCTCAAAGTAGACCAGGCCGATCTTGACCCGCACCTCGCTGTCTTCCTGGCCCAGGCCCTTGACGATGGCGAACTGGTGCAGGGCCTCCTGGTAGCGGCCGGTGCGCAGGAACAGCCGGCCCAGAAGGTCGTGGGCGGCGGTGGAGTCGGGGTTCTTGCGCAATATCTCCAGGTAGGTGGCCTCGGCCTTGTCGGTGAGCCGCTGCAATTCGTAGAGCTTGGCCAGCTCGAACAGGGCGGCCAGGAACTGGGGCGAGGTGTCGGCCGCGGCGCGGTACTGCTGCTCGGCGGCCCGGTGGCGTTTCTGGCTGGCCAGGGCCTGCCCGTAGTAGTAGCGGGCCAGGGCCAGCTCGGGCCGGCGCTTGACCAGGGCCTCGAGTATTTGGGTGGCCTCCTTCTGGCGGCCGTCCTCCAGGTAGAGCGAGCCTAAAAAGAGCTGGGCCTCGTCGTGCCCGGGCTCCAGCTTGAGCACCTTCTCGTATGCGGCGATGGCCTGCGCCAGGTCCTTGCGGTTGGCGTGCAGCCCACCCTGGAGCACCCAGGCGTCCGCCAACTCGGGGCTTCGCTTGCTGGCCTGCTCGGCCTCGGCCAGGGCCAGGTCCAGGTTGCCCTGGCTCAGGTGCACCCGGGCCATCTCCAGACGTAAAAAACCGCTCTGGGGGTCCTTCTCGGCGGCCTGGCCCAAGAGCCGCAAGGCCCCCTCGCTGTCGCCGGCCTTTTGCAGGCGCTCGGCCATGGCGAACAGGGCCAGCCCCTCCTGGCCCGACTTGGCCGCCTTGGGCGGACCGGGGGGCGGAGGAGGAGGCGGGGAGAAGGTCTTGGGCGCGCAGCCCAGGGTCAGGGCCAGGAGCATCAAGGCCAGGACCAGCCGCGCGCCGCGCATCAGGTGGGGGAGTGTGCCGGTAGCTATCGCCAAGATTCGTTCGCCTTGCCCATGGTGCTGGTGCCTCTAGTCGCTGCTGGTCAGATCAGCGAATTGCTCGTCAAAGTCCTGGATGTGCTCGCGCAGGTAGCGGTGCAGCTTGCCCAGCAGGCGCTCCTGTATCTGGCGTATGCGCTCGCGGCTGATGTTGTGGGCCGCGCCCAATTCGCTCAAGGTTATGGGCTCCTCGGACAACAGCCGGCGGTCCAGGATGTCGCGTTCCTTGTCGTCCAGGGTCTGGCGGAAGGCCATGAGCTGGTCGTGGAAGAGCCGGCGCAACTGATTGCCCGAGAGCAACTCATCGGCCGCGGGCTTGTCGTCGGGCATGAAGCTTTGGTGGGCGTCGTCGGACTCCTCGCGCACCGGGGCGTCCAGGGACAGCTCCCAGGAGTCCAGGCGCTGCTCCATGTCCACCACCTCCTGCTCGCTCACCCCCAGGCGGTCGCTCAGGAGCCTGGCCCCGGGCGAGATGCCCAGGGCGCGCAGCTTTTCCTTCTCGCGCCGTAGGTTGTAGAACAGCTTGCGCTGGGCCTGGGTGGTGCCCAGGCGCACCAGGCGCCAGTTGTCCATGATGAACTTGAGGATGTAGGCCTTGATCCAGAAGGAGGCGTAGTAGGAGAACTTGATGCCCCGGAAGGGGTCGAATTTCTTGACCGCCTGCAACAGGCCCGTGTTGCCCTCCTGCACCAGGTCAAGCAGGTTGCGCATCCAGTAGCGCTGGTGCTCCATGGCGATCTTGATGACCAGGCGCAGGTTGGAGGTCACCAGCTTGGCCGCCGCCTCGGGGTCGCCGTTCTCGGCGTAGCGCCGGGCCAGGACCTCTTCCTCCTCGCGGCTGAGCAGGGGGTACTGGCGCACTTCCCACAGGTAGCGTTGCAGGGCATCCACCGGGGCCGGGGGGTGGGGCTGGCCGCTGGGGGCCAACTCGTCGGCCAGGTCCAGGGCCGACTCCTCGGCCTCCAACTCGGCCCCCTCCTCCAGGTCCAGCCCGGCCTCCTCCAGGCCCTCCCCCTCCTCATGGTCATCACCCTCCAGGGACCTCTCGGGGTCCAGCACCTCGGGGTCGAGCAGGGCTTCGCCCTGGTCCAGGGAGGCCCCGAAATCCTTGGAGGAACGCTTGGACATGGGCTATGGCCGCTGGTCCTTATCGCCTGGAGGGTGCCTTGAAAAAGCCGGGTTAACAACCCGCGTGGTATTTTTATAGAATATACGCCAAAAAACAATCTGTGCCCCTGTCGAGGGGCCTTATTCAGAGCATACTAGGCCCGCTGGCCAGCGGCAAGGGAAAAGGGCGAAATCATGGAGCATCCCTCCCCATACCCCCGTCTGTTGCCCCCGGGCTTCAGCGAGCGCTGGCTCAGCCTGGACTGGGGCTGGCTGCGCCTGGTGGCCGGCGGCCAGGGTCCGGCCCTGGTGCTGGTGCATGGCCTGGGCGGCGGCGCCGAGGACTTCTACGACGTGGCCCCCCTCTTGGCCCCCCAGCGCACCTGCCTCATCCCCGATCTGCCCGGCTTCGGGCTCTCCCACAAGCCCGACGCCCCCTACACCGTTCCCTGGCTGGCCGGGCAACTCAAGGCCCTGGCCGGGCTTCTGGGGCTTAAGCGCGCGGATTGGCTGGGACATTCCCTGGGAGGCCAGACGGTGCTCTGGCTGGCCCGCGAGCACCCCCACCTGGTGGGCCGCCTGGTGGCCCTGTGCCCGGCCGGCGGGCAGCCGGCCCTTTCCTGGCCCCAGGAGGCCCTGCACGCCCTGCTCAGCCGGGGCGGCCGCCTGCGCTGCTATCACCCCGGCCTGCTCAGGCTGGCCGCGGCCTATGTCTTCAACCAGCCCCCTTGGGGCCAGCCCACCTGGCCGGGCTTCCCGGAGTTCGCGCAGCGCCTCCTGGCCCAGTGGTCCGGCCCCGAGCGCCCCTATCGCGAGCGGGCCCTGGTGCGCGCCGCCCGGGGGGTGCTCAGCTTGCCCCTGGCCGGCAGGCTGGCCGGCCTGGCCGGGCCGGTGCTATTGCTGGAGGGCCTGGGCGACCACGTGACGCCAGCGGCCCAGACCCAGCGCCTGTGGGACAGCCTGCCTCCCGGTCAGACCCGGGCGCGCCTGCCAGGCGGGCACATGGTGCCCTACCTGGCGCCCGAGGAGCTGGCCCGCCAGGTGCTGGAGTTCCTGGGGCGCCGGCCATGAGCCGCGCCCTGCCCCCGCCCGAACCACGCCCCCTCTCGGCCCTGGTGCTACGGCTGCGCCCGGTGGGCGAGAGCGACATCATGGTCGACCTGTTCAGCCGCGAGTTGGGCCGCGTCACCGGCCTGGCCAAGGGGGGCAAGCGCTCGCAGAAGCGCTTCTTCGGGCTCTTGCTGGCCGGCCATCACCTGGAGGTGGGCCTGCTGCCCGGCCGCCGGGACGACCTGTGGCTGTTGCAGGGGGCGCGGCTTCTGGCCAGCCACCTGGGGCTCAGGCAGGACTATCGCCGCCTGCTTCATGCCGGGCCGGTGCTGGAGCTTCTGCTGCGGGCCGCCGCCCCCCACGACCCCCACCCCGGGGCGCTTGATCTGGCCCTGATGACCCTGGCCCGCCTGGAGCGGGCCGAGAATGTTCACGAGATGGCCTCGGCCCTGGTCATCTTCCTGGCCCGCCTGCTGGGGGAGATGGGCTATGGCCTGGCCCTGGGGTCCTGCCTGCACTGCGGGCGGCCCCTGGAACAGGTGGCTCAGCCCCGCCTGAGCCTGGCCGGCGGCCTGGCTTGCCAGGAATGCCCGCCCCAGGCCCAGGACCGCCAGGTGCCGCCGGGACTGGTCAAGTCCCTGGGCTCGGCCCTGTCCCTGGGGCCCCCGGCATTGGGGCGCTTGAGCCTGTCGCCGGCCCTGCTGCGGCCGGGCCTGGGCTATCTGGGCGATTTCTGGCGCCATGTCAGCGGCCACGACCTGCCCAGCCTGGGCCTGGCCCTGGACCTCTTACCCCCCTTCCCTTCGCGGCGCAAATCGTTATAATCCCACTGCAAGATTCAGCAAGCTCCACGGGAGCCGTTTGGGTCGGCTGGAATGACAACCCCGCCCGACCCGTTGTTGCCAGCCCGGGCACCGGGCCACCCGCATGGCCGTCATTGAAGTATTCAACGAAAGGACCCACGACCATGGCCGAGGAAAAAAAAGAGAAATGGGTGAATTGGGTGGCCCTGACCACCGTGGTGCTGGCCGTCTGCGCCACCTTGTCCACCTTCAAGGGCGGGCAATACTCCACCCGCTCGGTGATGAGCCAGTCCCAAGCCTCCAACCAGTGGTCCTACTACCAGGCCAAGAGCATCAAGGGCTACATCTACGAGGGCCAGAAGGAAGTCCTGGAGGCTGACCTGAAGAAGCTGGGCGAGAGCCTGGCTCCGGAACTCAAGCAGTCCTTCCAGGACAAGATCACCGCCTACAACGACAAACTCAAGCGCTACGACCAGGAGAAGGCCGAGATATCCCAGGAGGCCAAGCGCCTGGAAGGTGTGCGCGACGCCGCGCAGCAGCACTCGCAGGCCTTCGGCATGGCCTTGATCTTCTTGCAGATTGGCATACTGCTCTCCTCCATCTCCGCCCTGCTCAAGAAAAAGCCCCTGTGGCTGTTGGGCATGGCCGTGGGCGCCGCTGGCCTGGTTTTTTTCGCCAACGGCTTTTTGATGTTGTTCTAGGCCGCGAGGGGAGGCCGCCATGGCATACGCCTGCGAGCCCTTGCAGCAGGGCTACCATCAGGCCGTGGTGGAGATACTCAACCACTACATCCGCCACGGCATGGCCGCCTACGCCGAGGAGGAGATCGGCCTGGAGGGCCTGGGCAAGCTACTGGCCATGATTCAGGACTACCCCAGCCTGGTGGCCAAGGACGGCCAGGGCCAGGTGGTGGGCTTCGCCTTCCTGCGCCCCATCCACCACCTGCCCACCTTCCGGCGGGCGGCCGAGATCACCACGTTCCTTAGGCCCGGGCACACCGGCCAGGGCCTGGGCGTGCTCCTCTTGGAGCGCTTGGAGCACGCGGCCCGAGGCAGGGGCATTGACACGCTGTTGGCCAGCATCAACTCCCACAACCAGGGCAGCCAGCGCTTCACCCGCCGTCACGGCTTCCAGGAGGCCGGGCGCTTTGTGCGCGTGGGGCGCAAGCACGGCCAGGACTTTGACGTGGTGTGGATGCAGAAGATGCTGGGGTGAGGCGGACACTGCCGCCCGCCGCGCCATAAAACACCTTGCGCGCTCCCGGCCCGGCTGGTTAGGCTAAGGCCCGGATGCCCTTTCGGGGGCCACAACCCCTTCCCAGGAAGCAAGCCGTGAAAGCCGCCAACAAGCAGCAGATTCTCCTCGGCAACGAAGCCATCGCCCGCGGGCTCATCGAGGCTGGCCTGCACTTCATGACCGCCTACCCCGGCACGCCCAGTAGCGAGATACTGCCGGCGGTGGTGCGCTTTGGGGCGGAGCTGAAGCAACCGCCATACTGCGAGTGGTCGGTAAACGAGAAGGCGGCCCTGGAGACGGCGCTGGCCGCCGCCTACACCGGCAAGCGCGCGGCCTGCGCCATGAAGCAGGTGGGGCTCAACGTGGCGCTGGACCCGGTGATGAGCGCCGCCTACATCGGCGTCGTCGGCGGGTTCATCATCATCAGCGCCGACGATCCTGGCCCCCATTCCTCCCAGACCGAGCAGGACAGCCGTCTGCTGGCCCACTTCGCCAAGCTGCCGGTCTTCGACCCCGACAGCCCGGCCCAGGCCAGGGACCTCATCGCCCCGGCCTTTGCCCTCAGCGAGAAATACCAAATCCCGGTGATGCTCAGGCCCACCCTGCGGGTCTGCCACGCCCGCCAGGACATCACGCTGGGCAAGCCGCTGCTACTCAAGCGCCCCGCCAATTTCCAGCGCGATCCCTTCCGCTGGGCGGCCATACCCAAGATGCGCCTGGCCCTGCACCACAAGCTCAACGGCAAGCTGGCCGCCATCGCCCAGGACGTGGCCGCCGACCCGGCGCTGAACATCTGGCACCGCCAGCCCCTGGCCAGGAAGGCCCCCCTGGGAATTTTGTCGTCGGGCGTGGCCGCGGCCCTGGCCCGCGACGTGCTGGCCGAGCTGGGCCTGGACGTGGAGGATGGCCCCCTGCCCTTCCTGCAAACCGCCGTGCCCTATCCCCTGCCCCTGGCGCCCATCCAGCGCCTGCTGGCCTCCTGCTCGCGGGTGCTGGTGCTGGAGGAAACCGAGCCGGTGCTGGAGCTCTTGTCGCCCCAGCGCGAAAGACTGTGGGGCCGCCACAGCGGACACGTGCCCAGCGCTGGCGAGCTGACCCCCGACGCGCTCTACGAAGTGCTGGAGCGGGCGCTCAAAGAGGCCAAGGTCAAGACGCCCCGGCCCCGGGGCCGCCTGCTGACCGTGCCCGACCAGGCCCCGCCCCGCCGGCCCAACCTGTGCGCCGGCTGCGCCCACCGCGCGGCCTTCTTCGCCATGCGCCGGGTCTTTCCCCGGGGCATCTATCCCGGCGACATCGGCTGCTATACCCTGGGCCTGAACCAGGGGGCCGTGGACACCTGCCACGACATGGGCGCCAGCGTCACCTTCGCGGCGGCCTTGAGCCGGGTATACCAACTGGATGGCCAGGCCCAGCCGGTGGTGGCCACCATCGGCGACTCCACCTTCTTTCACTCAGGCACCACGGGGCTCATCAACGCCGTACACAACGGCGCCCGCTTCGTGCTGTTGATCCTGGACAACCAGACCACCAGCATGACCGGCATGCAGCCCACCCCCGAGACCGGGCTCACCGCCGACGGCCACCCGGGGCATCGGGTGGACCTCCTGGAGCTGGTCAAGGGCTGCGGCGTGGGGCAGATCGAGCAGGCCGACCCCTACGACCTGCCAGGGTTCTTTAAAGTACTGCGCCGGGCCAAGCGCCATGTGGCCAAGCCCGAGGGCGGCGTGGCCGTGGTCATCGCCCGCCACGCCTGCGTGGCCAAGGACCGGGGCCTGGCCATCCCCCGACAAATCCCCGTGGAGGTGCTGGCCGCCGCGCGGCCCGCGCCGCCGGTCTTCTCGCCCCAGGTGGCGGCCTGCGCCGATTGCGGGCGCTGCGTGGCCATCTGCCCGGTCGGGGCGCTGAAGCGCACCGGCAAGGGGCGCGTCAAGGTGGACAAAAAGAAGTGCCTCTCCTGCCGGCTGTGCGCCGCCGTCTGTCCCACGGGCACCATGGTGCTGGAGCCGGCGGGCGGGTGCACCGCCTGCGGCCTGTGCGGGGCCTGGTTCGCCTGCCCGGGCCTGGCCAGGAGCGCTGACGGCCACGTGAGCATTGACCGCTCCTGGTGCGTGGACTGCGGCCTGTGCCCGCACGTCTGCCAGCAGGGGGCCATCGTGGCCCAGGAAACCCCAACCCCAGCCAGCCAACCGGCCTGACAAGGAGCCGTCAGCCATGAAGGCAGCGAGCAACAAGAACCTGCGTTGGCAGGCGGTGGTGGCCGGCGTGGGCGGCCAGGGGGTGCTCTTCGTGACCCGCATGCTGGCCCTGGGCGCCCAGGCCGCCGGCGGGCGGGTGCTCATCAGCGAGGTGCACGGCATGGCCCAGCGCGGCGGCTCGGTCATCAGCCACCTCAAGATCGGGGACTTCGCCGGCCCCCTGGTGGCCATGGGCCAGGCTGATCTGCTATTGTCCCTGGACCCCGGCGAGGCGGTGCGCAACCTTGGCTTCCTGCGCCCCGGCGGCGCGGCGGTGGTCAACGCCCCCGGGCCGGAATTTCTATCGCCCGAGGCTAGGACGGCCGTGGCCGCCCACCAGGTGCGCCTGGTCTGCCTGGACGCCGCCGGCCTGGCCCGGGCCGCTGGCGCGGCCAAGGGCGTCAACCTGGCGCTGTTGGCCGGGGCGGCGGCCTCCGGGGTCCTGCCCTTCGGCGCCGCCCAGCTCAAGCAGGTGGTGCTGGGGGCCTCTCCGGCCAGCCGGCAACAGGTCAACCAGCGCCTGTGGCAAGCGGGCAACGAAGCCGTCTGACCGCCAACCACTAGGCGAAAGCTAGCCTTTGCGTTGACCGCCCTCGGCCTTATTGGCTATACTCAGACGGCGGTCGCTAAAACCTTCGCGGGATCAACCCAAGCAAGAAAGGGTGCCATCATGGCCAAGGACAAGTCTGCCGGTGAGGGGCTGAGTCGGCGAGCCTTCCTGAAGACCTGCGGGGCGGCCGGCCTGGGGGCCATGGCCATCAGCTTCGGCGTGCCCACCTTGCTGAAAGCCCAGCCCAAGCCCATCAAGATCGGCTCCATCCAGCCGGCCACCGGGCCCTTGGCGGTCATCGGCCAGGGCCAGCGCCGGGGCAACCAAATGGCCGTGGACTTCATCAACGCCAAGGGCGGCATCAAGTCCCTGGGCGGGGCCAAGCTGGAGCTGGTCCTGGGCGACAGCGAGACCAAGTCCGAGGTGGGGCGCTCCGAGGCCGACCGCCTGATAAAAGACGGCGCCGTGGTGCTGGTGGGCGCCTTCGAGAGCGGCACCGGCATGGCCGTGGCCACCCTGGCCGAGCAGCGGGGCCTGCCCTTCCTGGTGGACGTGGCCACCCTGGACGACATCACCCAGAAGGGCTACAAGTACACCTTCCGCATCTTCCCCACCAGCACGGCCTTTGCCCAGCGCGGCACCGACTTCATCAAGGAGATCATGGCCGCCAAGAAGCTCTCGCCCAAGCGGGCGGTGGTCACCTACGTGGGCGACGCCTTCGGCAAGACCCAGGGCGGGTTCTTCATCAAGCACTTCAAGGCCGCGAACACGGGCATCGAGATCGTGGAGGAGATCAGCTACCCGCTGGGCATACCCGACCTGTCCGGCGAGGTGGCCAAGATCAAGGCCGCCAAGCCCGACCTCCTGTTCCCCATATGCCGCCCCGGCGACAGCATGATACTGACCCGCGAACTGTACAAGCAGCGCGTGGAGCTCATGGGCATCATCAGCCCCGGCTCGCCGGGCTGGTACGAGCCCTCGGTGGTGCGCGACCTGGACAAGCTGGCCCTCTACGTCATGGACAACGTGCCCTGGGTCAACCCCAGCAGCCCCGTGTATCAGGAGGCCAACAAGCTCTTCGAGGAGAAGTACAAGGCCTACCTGGACACCAACACCGGCTGGGCCTACACGGGCGTGCTGGTCATCGCCGACGCCTTGGAGCGCGCCGCCTCCATTGACCCCGACAAGATCGTGGCCGCCTTCAAGGCCACCAACTTCAAGGACCACCCCATGGTGGGCGACGCCGTGCAGTTCGCGCCCAATGGCGATAACAAAAACGCCACCACGGCCATGGTGCAGGTGCTGCCCGAGGCCGACCCCCTCAAGCGGGTCAAGGTGGTGCTGCCCAAGAAGTTCGCCCAGGCCGAATTCACCTTCCCCGCTCCCCAGCTCTGGGACAGAGGGTGATGAACCTGGCCCTGGCCCTCCAGCTCCTGATCCAAGGCATACTGCTGGGAGGGATCTACGGCCTGACCGCCGTGGGTCTCTCCCTCATTTTCGGGGTCATGGGGGTGATAAACTTCGCCCACGGCCAGATGATGGTCATGGGCATGTACATCTCCTACTGGATCCTGGTGCTGTTGGGCCTGGACCCCTACCTCTCGCTGCCCCTGGCCGCCGGGGCCATCTTCATCCTGGGCTACGTCATCCAGTCCACGGTGGTCAACCGCATCCTGGACTTCCCCGAGGCCATGCAGGTGCTGCCCCTGGTGGCCATGGGCCTGATCCTGGAGAACCTGGCGCTCTTGTTCTGGGGGCCGGACCACCGCAGCCCCTCCACGGCGCTCAGCCTGGCCGCCATCCCCCTGGGCTCGGCCACGGTGGACGTCTCGCGGCTCATCGCCTTTGCCCTGGCCATCGCCTTCACGGTGGCCCTGTTCCTGTTCCTCAAGAAAAGCGCCATCGGCACGCGCATCCGCGCCGCCGCCGACAACCGCCTGGGCGCCCAGTTGGTGGGCATCAAGGTGGACCGCATCAACAACATCGCCTTCGGCCTGGGCGCCGCCACCACCGGCGCCGCCGGGGCGCTGTTGCTGCCGCTCATGCCCGTCTCGCCCCACCTGGGGCATGACTTCACCACCACGGCCTTCGTGGTGGTTATCCTGGGCGGCATGGGCAACCTCTTGGGCGCCCTGGTGGGAGGCCTGATCCTGGGAGTCACCGAGTCCCTGGCCACCCTGGTGCTGCCGGCCACGCTGAAGCAGATGATCAGCTTCGGCCTGTTGGTGGTCATCATGCTCATCCGGCCCCAGGGGCTCTTCGGGGGCCGGCGGTGAGACGGCTCTACCTGCTGCTGGGCCTGTTGCTCCTGGTGCTCCTGCTGTTGCCCCTGGTGTTGGACAAGTACGCCCTGGGCATCTTCGTGATGATCTTTTTCTACGCCTACCTGGGCCAGTCCTGGAACGTGCTAACCGGCTACACCGGGCACATCTCCCTGGGCCATGCCCTGTACGTGGGCATCGGGGCCTACGTCTCCACCTTCCTGGCCCAGAAATTCGGGCTTAGCCCCTGGCTGGGCATGCTGGCCGGCGGCCTGCTGGCCACGGCGGTGGGACTAGGCCTGGGCTTCCTGGGCTTCCGCTTCGGGCTCAGGGGCGTGTACTTCGTCATCCTGACCATCTCCTGCGCCGAGATCGCCCGCCTGGCGGTATCCCACATTGACGCCGTGGGCTCCTTCTCGGGCATCTTCCTGGACTTCAACCCCGGTTTTTACAACTTCCAGTTCCGGGGCAACGTGCCCTACTACTACATCAGCCTGGGCTTCATGGTGCTGGGCTCCCTGGCGGTGCATCTGTTGGCCCGTTCGCGCACCGGCCGGCTGATGGTGGCCATCCGCGAGGACGAGCAGGCCGCCCTGGCGCTCGGGGTAAACAGCTTCAAGTACAGCATGACCGCCATCGGCATCAGCGCCTTCATGACCAGCCTGGCCGGCACCTTCTACGCCAACTACGTCTACTACCTGAGCCCCAACTCCATGTTCGGCATGGGCCTGTCCATAGACCTGATCCTGCGCCCCATCATCGGCGGCCTGGGCACCGTGCTGGGTCCCATCATCGGCTCCTTCGTGCTCACGCCGCTCTCCGAGGTCTCGCGCGCCTATTTCGCCAAGGGCGGCCTGGAGGGCATGCACCTGGTGCTCTACGGAGTGCTGGCCATCCTGGTGGTGCTGTTCATGCGCCAGGGCATCCTGGTCTACATCAAGCGGGCGTTAAAGCCCTTGCTCAAGTTGGAAGACTAGGCGCCGTGAATATCCTTAGCGTGCAGGACCTGGGCAAGAACTTCGGCGGGCTCACCGCGGTCAAGGACCTTTCCTTCAAGCTCAAGCAAGGCGAGATACTGGCGCTCATCGGCCCCAACGGCGCCGGCAAGACCACGGTCTTCGCCTGTCTGAGCGGCTTTCTGCGCGCGGAGCAGGGCCAGGTTATCCTGGAGGGCCAGTCCCTGTGGGGCCTCTCGCCGCACCAGATATGCGCGCTGGGCCTGGCGCGCACCTTCCAGATCGTGCGTCCCTTCCTCAACATCTCGGTGCTGGACAACGTCATGGTGGGGGCTTTTCTGCGCCAGAAGTCGGTGGCCAAGGCCAGGGAGGCGGCGCTCAAGGTGCTGGACTTCATGGGCCTGGCCCGGCAGGCCCACAAGGAGGCCGGCGGCCTGCCCCTGCCCCAGCGCAAGCGCCTGGAGCTGGCCAAGGCCCTGGCCACCGGGCCCCGGGTGCTCCTCCTGGACGAGGTCATGGCCGGGCTCAACCCCACCGAGGTGGACGAACTGATCGCCCTCATAAGGGACATCAACCGCCAGGGCGTGAGCATCCTTCTGATCGAGCACGTCATGCGCGGGGTGATGGCCTTGGCCCAGCGGGTGCTGGTCATAAACTACGGCCAGCTCATCGCCCAAGGCACACCCGCCGAGGTGGTGGGCAACCAGGAGGTTATCGCGGCCTACCTGGGCCGGGGGCTCAAGCATGCTTGAGATCAAGGGCATGGACGTCTATTACGGCGATTTGCAGGCCCTGCGCGGGGTGAGCCTGACGGTGGGCGCGGGCGAGGTGGTCTCGGTCATCGGCAGCAACGGCATGGGCAAGTCCACCACCTTGAAGGCCATCTCCGGCCTGCTGCACCCCCGGCGGGGCTCCATCCACTTCCTGGGCCAGGAGATCACCCGGCTGTCGCCCTCGGCCATCGTGGAGCTGGGCATCAGCCATGTGCCCGAGGGGCGCCAGGTTTTCCCCTCGCTCACGGTGCTGGAGAACCTGGCAATGGGCGCCCAATTCCCGGGACCCATACGGCGCGGCGCCCAGACCATGGAGCAGGTCTTCGACTACTTCCCCAGGCTGAGGGAACGCCTGGGCCAGAAGGCCGGGACCCTCTCCGGCGGCGAGCAGCAGATGCTGGCCATCGGCCGGGGGCTGATGTCTTTACCCAAGCTGATGATGCTGGACGAGCCCTCCCTGGGGCTCTCGCCCCTGCTGGTGGAGACCATCTTCGAGATCATCCACAAGATCAGCCAGCAGGGCACCTCGCTACTCATCATCGAGCAGAACGTGCACCACGCGCTGTGCATCTCCCACCGCGGCTACGTGCTGGAGGACGGGGCCGTGGCCCTCTTGGGTCCCAGCCAGGAGCTCTTGAACGACCCCCACGTCTGCAAGGCCTATCTGGGGCTGTAGCCAAGGCCAGCGCCGATCCAGCGGGCAAATTCCCCCAGGACTGCATGAATATTGATTCATTGTTCAGCTTGACACCCGGCCCGGGCAATGAAATAGTTGAAAGGCATGGACAAGGCCCAAGACATCCTGGCCGTGGGCGACCTGCACGGCCGCCACGATCTCTTGCGCAAGCTCCTCACACAGGTGCTGCCCGCCCAGCCCGCCGGCACCAGCCTGGTCTTTCTGGGCGACTACATTGACCGCGGCCCCGACTCCCAGGCCACCGTGGAGGCCCTGCTGGACCTCAAGACCAGTCATCCCCAGACGGTGCTCTTGATGGGCAACCACGAGCGCATGCTCCTGGAGGCCCTTGAGGGGCGGCGACTGGCCCTGTTCCTGGCCAACGGCGGCATGGAGACCCTGGCCTCCTACGGGCTGACTCCCGAGACCATGGGCAACCTGCCGGCCCGCCACCTGGAGTTCCTGCGCGGCCTGCCCCTGTGGCACGAGACCAGCGAGTACATCTTCGTGCACGCGGGCCTCAAGCCCGGGGTGCCCCTGGCCAGCCAAGAGGAACGCGACCTCTTGTGGATTCGCGACGAGTTCATCTACAGTTCCTGGGACTTTGGTAAGACGGTGGTCTTCGGCCACACGCCCTTTGCCCAGCCCCTGCAAAAACCCAGGCACATCGGCATTGACACCGGCGCCGGCTTCGGCCTGGGGCTGACCTGCGTCAAGCTGCCGGAAAGGACCTTCATCACCGTGAGCTAGGGCCTTGAGCGTCCCCTAGGACACGCCCGCGAATACCGGTGCCCCTGGGCCAGTCACCAAACCGTGGAAGCGAGGTAGTTGATGCGAGGCTTTTTCCATCCCCAGTCCGTGGCCGTGGTGGGCGTCTCGCCCCGGGCGGGCAACCTGGGCCGCAACATCGTGGCCAACCTGGAGACCTTCGGGTTTACCGGGCCGGTGTACTACGTCTCCCCCCGGGGGGGCGAATACAAGGGCCAGACCATCCACCAGGACGTGCGCGAGCTGGAGCAGGTGCCCGAACTGGCCGTGATCCTCACCCCGGCGGCGACGGTGCCCGAGATACTGGAGTCCTGCGGCCAAAAGGGCATCAAGCGGGTGATTATCGAAAGCGGCGGCTTCTCGGAGCTGGACCAGGGCCACGGCCAACTGGAAGCCCAGATAAAGGACACCGCCCAGCGCCACGGCTTGCGCTTCATCGGCCCCAACTGCATCGGCGTCATCTGCGCCCAAAGCGGCTTGGCCGTGCCCTTCCCCATGCTGGGCCAGGCGGTGCCCAAGGGCGGCCTGTCGCTGATCTGCCAGAGCGGCGGCATCGGCCTGACCTATCTGCACCGCGCGGCCATGGAGGGGCTGGGCATCGCCAAGTTCGCTAGCGTTGGCAACAAGGCCAACGTCAACGAGGAAGACCTGCTGGCCTATTACCTGGAGGACCCCGACACCCAGATGGTGCTGCTCTACCTGGAGTCCATCGTGGACGGCCGGCGCATGTGCGAGCTCATCCGGGCCAGCGACAAGCCGGTGGTGGTGCACAAGTCCAACATCGCGCATTTGAGCCACGGCATCGCCCAGAGCCACACCGCGGCCCTGGCCAACGACGACCTGGTGGTGGAGGAGGCCCTGGCCCAATGCGGGGCCTTGCGCGCCCACACGGTCAACGATTGCCTGACCATCCTCAAGGGCCTAAATATGCCCCGGCCCAAGGGCCGCCGCCTGGCGGTGATAAGCCGCTCCGGCGGGCACGCGGTGGTGGCCGCCGACGCCGCCTACCGCGAGGGCATGGAACTGCCGCCTTTGCCCCCGTCCTACCTGGAGCCCATCCAGGAGGCCTTCCGGGCCTCGGTCATCAAGCTGCAAAACCCCCTGGACCTGGGCGACCTGTTCCACTTCGAGCTGTACGTGGAGATACTGCGCGGGGCCTTGGCCCAGGACAACGTGGACGGCGTGGTGGTGGTGCACGGCTACCGGGGGCCGGAGGTCAAGCCCAGCCGCCAGTTCATCAGCCAGGCCGGCGACCTGGCCCGCCAATACGACAAGCCCGTGGCCCTGGTGCTGCTCACCACCGCCGAGGAGATGGACCAGGCCCGCCAGTTGGCCTCCCTGCCCATCTTCGACGCCCCGGAGGAGGCCATCAAGGCCCTGTCCATGGCCCAAAAAGCCGGCGGCAAGGCGGCCAAGCAGGGCCTGGGCTGCGCCGGGGCCTTTGACACGGCCCGCGCCGAGCGCATCCTGGCCACCGCCGGTCCCGATGGCGGCCTGGAGCTGCCCGAGGCCCTGCACCTCATCGCCGCCGCCGGTTTGCCCGTGGCCCCCTTCCTGGTGGCCGGCGACCCGGCCGAGGCGGCCGAGGCCGCCCAGGCCCTGGGTTTCCCGGTGGCCTTGAAGGCCGTGGGCGCCCACCTTAGCCACAAGAGCGATCAGGGCGGCGTGGTGCTGAACCTCAGCGACGTGCAAGCCGTGGAAGAGGCCGCCGCCAAGATGATGAACGAGCTCAAGCCCAACCGCCTGGTGGTGATGAGCATGATAAGCGGCGGCCAGGAGGTGATCGTGGGGGCCAAGCGCGACCACTCCTTCGGGCCGGTGGTGCTGGTGGGTCTGGGCGGCGTCACCGCCGAGGTGCTCCAGGACGTGCGCCTGGGCCTGGCGCCCCTGGCCGGCGGCGAGGCCGGGGCCATGCTGGACGGGCTCAAGGGCGCGGCCCTGCTCAAGGGCTTTAGGGGCCGGCCCCCGGCCAGCCGCCCGGCCCTGGTGGCCGCGGTGAACCAGGTCTCCAACCTAATCAGCCGCCTGCCCCAGTTGCGGGAGCTGGACATCAACCCGCTGCTGGTGGGTCCCGGCGGGGTCATGGCCGTGGACGCCCGGGCCAGCGCGCGGCCGCCCAAGCCCCAGGGGCACTGAGGGGCGGGCTGGGCAAAGACTTGAGCCACACCCCCGGCGCCTGGTAAGCTTGGCCCGGAACCACCATCAAGCGGGAGCGCGCGCATGGCCCCCTGGAAAGCCGATCAGGTGCTGGACGCCAAGGGCGTGACCTGCCCCATGCCCATACTGATGATAAAAAAGGCGCTCAAGGAGATGAGGCCCGGCCAGGTGCTGGAGGTGCACGGCACCGACCCTGGCACCCAGAACGACCTGCCGGCCTTCACCAGCCGCTCGGGCGACGAGTTCCTGGGCCAGGAGGAGCGGCCGGGGTACGTGGCCTACTTCGTGAAGAAACGCTAGGCTGGCGCCGCCAGCAAAAGCCTCGCCAGGACCGGCCCGGTGGCCGGTCCTGGTTTTTTGTTGGGCGGGATACTACTCATAAAGATTGAGGTGCAGGTAGCCAGGGCTCAAGAAAAAGGTGGACTGCTTGACCTTGTCGGCCCGCTCCGAATAGGTCACGAAGACCTTGTCGGCGCAGTCCACCCATTCCAGGGCCCGCACCTGGGTCAACTCCACCAAGGGCTGCACGGCAAAGGCCACCCGCACCACCGGCGGGTGGCTCTCCGGCTCCACGCCCACCAGGTCAATGCGGTCGCGGGTGGAGCGCGGCGGCTTCCAGGCCGGCACGGGGACGAGCCCCATCTGCTCCACGGCCTGGCCCAGCAGGCAGATGATGGCCTGGCGGGCCACCTCGTCCTGGCGCAGGGCCGAGGGGATTTGGCTTAAGCGCTCGCGCAATACCTGGGCCAGGGCCTGCAACTGGTCGTTCATGCTCCCCTCCTGGGTGTGGTCCGCGCCCAAAGGCTATCCCAGGAATCCGGCCAAGTCAAAGGCCCTGGCCCCCGCCCACCCGCCGCGCCGGCGGCGCTAGCGGGGCTGGGCCTAGTCGCAGACCTCCCGCTCGGTCTCCTTCACCATCTGGCCGCCCTCGTAGTACTTCTCCTTGACGGTGTGGCAACGGCCCTTGCTGGCCACGGGATAGGCCTCCACGCGATGGGTGCCGCCATCGCTGGTGTAGGACACCGGCTTCTTGTTTTGGGCCGCCTCGCGGGAGGCCTTGGTGGCGATGTGGGTGATGGTGGCCCCGGCCACCACGCCGATGACGCCGCCGATGACACCGCCCTTCCAGCCGTTTATGAGCGCTCCGGTCACGGCGCCGGCGGCGCCGCCCACGGCCCCGCCCTTGGCCTCGGGCGGCGCGGACTGAATCCAAGCGCACCCGGACAACATGGCCACCACCAGCACCGCCGCCAAGGCCCGGCTCAGGTACCATTTCTTGCGCATGCCTTGCCTCCCCCTCGTCCGGCTTGCCAGACAGCATCGGCCATGGCAGCCAGACCCGTTGAATTGTGGACTATATTATTTAGTGTAAAGCCGACATGCCCCCGGGACAAGGGCCGACCACCACCCAGCCACCACCCGCCGGGCCTCGGCGCCAGCGGCCTTGCCCGGCGGGCCATAGGCGGTATGCTTGCGCCTAGACCAAGGAGCGCTATCCCCATGGTGGACCAGTCCCAGGAAACTGCGCCAAGCCGGCCCCTTTTGGGCATCACCACCACCATCCCGGTGGAGGTGGCCCTGGCGGCCGGTTTCGAGCCCGTGGACCTGAACAACCGCTTCATCGGCGACCCCCACCCCGCCGGCCTGGTGGCCCAGGCCGAGGAGCTGGGCCTGCCCGCCACCCTCTGCGCCTGGATCAAGGGCATATACGCCTGGTGCCTGCGACACCCCGAGGTGGCCACCATCGTGGGCGTCACCCAGGGCGACTGCTCCAACACCCATGCCCTCATGGAATTGCTGACCCTGGCTGGCCGGCGGGTGCTGGCCTTTGAGTATCCCCATGGCCGGAGCGCCGCCGACCTGGCCCGCCACCTGGCCGGCCTGGCCAGCGCCCTGGGCACCAGCCTGGAGGCCGCCGAAAAGGTGCGCCGTGACTTGCTGCCCCCGCGCCGCGGCTTGGCCCGCCTGGACGAGCTGACCTGGCGCACCGGCCAGGTCAGCGGCGGGGAAAACCACCTCTGGCTGGTCAGCGCCAGCGACTTTGAAGGCGACCCACTGGCCTTCCACGCCCGCCTGGGCACCTTTTTGCGGGAGGCCGGACAGCGCCCATCCCGTACTGACGGCCCCCGCCTGGGCCTGCTGGGCGTGCCTCCCATCATGAGCGGCCTGCATGAAACCCTGGAGCAGATGGGCGCCGCCGTGGTCTTCAACGAGGTGCCCCGCCAGTTCGCCATGCTCCCACCTCCAGAAGGCGACGACGCCAGTCTGGTGGCCCAGTACCTGCGCTACACCTACCCCTATGACGTGTTCCACCGCTTGGCCGACATTGAGCGCCAGGTAAGGCTGCGCCGCCTGGACGGCCTTATCCACTACACCCAGACCTTCTGCTTCCGCCAGATGCAGGACCTGGCCTTGCGCTCACGTCTGAGCCTGCCCATGCTCACCCTGGAGGGCGACCGCGTGGCGCCGGTGGATGGCCGCACCCGCCTGCGCCTGGAGGCCTTCCTGGAAGTGCTGTCCTGAGCAGCCGGGCGCCCAGGACCTCCCCGCCGCCCCCCTCAAATTGCTGGCAATCCGCCGGCGGATGATTATAGTTAGCCTGTTGTTCGCACCCGACCCTCCTTATACCAAGTTGCGAGCAAACCAATAATTTGATCGCAACTTGGTATGCGGGCCATGGATGGCCCGCCGGGCGCGTAAGCGCCCGGGAGACCGGGCAAAACCACGCTTTTGCCCGGCCGATCAGCAATCAAAGCCATGGATGGCTTTGATTGCATATCAGTATTAGGAGCTGACATGACGCCCAATTCAGACAAACCCGTCATCTCGCCGGTCTTTGCCCAGGCGCTGGCCAACGTGCGCTACCCCGGCTTTGATGCAGACATCGTGAGCATGGACTTGGTGCTGGAGGCCCGCCTGGACGGTACCCGCGCCGTGGTGCGCCTCAGGCCCCTGGCCGCCCCACCCGAGGTGCGCGAGCAGTTGGAGAACGACATCGCCGGCGTGATCTCCGGCCTGGCTGGCGTGAGCGAGTTGGAGCTGGACGTGCCCGAGCCGCCCCAGCCCAAGAAGCCCGCCGGCCCGCGCCCCCTGGAGGGCGTCAAGGCCGTGGTGCCCGTGGCCTCGGGCAAGGGCGGGGTGGGCAAGTCCACGGTGGCCGTCAACTTGGCCCTGGGCCTGGCCCAGCAGGGCCTCAAGGTGGGCCTCTTGGACCTGGACCTCTACGGCCCCTCCATCCCCCTGATGCTGGGGTTGCAGGGCGCCCAGCCCGGCGACGCCGAGAACGGCAAGATCGCCCCGGTGCAGGCCCACGGCATCAAGGTGCTCTCCATCGGCTTCCTGGTGGGGGCCGAGCGCGCCCTGATCTGGCGCGGCCCCATCCTCATGAAGGCCGTCAAGCAACTGCTGCACGAGGTGGCCTGGGCGCCCCTGGACGTGCTGGTGCTGGATTTGCCTCCCGGCACCGGTGACATCCAGATCACCATGACCCAGGAGGTGCCCATCGCCGGCGCCGTGGTGGTGACCACCCCCCAAGACGTGGCACTGGTGGACGCCATCAAGGCCGTGGACATGTTCAACCACACGAACGCCCCGGTGCTGGGCATCGTGGAGAACATGAGCTACTTCATCTGTCCTGACTGCGACAGCCGCCACGAGATCTTCGGCCACGGCTCGGTGCGGCCCCTGGCGGCGCGCCTGGGCGTGCCCTTTTTGGGCGAGATCCCCCTGGACAAGGCCGTGCGCGAGGCCATGGACGTGGGCCGGCCCATCGTGGAATCCAACGCCGCCTCGGGCCAGGCCTACCAGGAGCTGGCCCGCCAAGTGGCCGCCCGCCTGAACCTGGCCCCGGAGGTGAAGTGATGGCCGCGCCCACCCGCCAAGAGGTCGAGGCCGCCCTGGACAAGTGCCGGGGTGAGCTAATCAAGCACGGCGGCAACGTGCAGCTACTGGGCGTCAACGGCCAGGGCGTGGTGCTGGTGCGCCTCATGGGCGCCTGCTCGGGCTGCAAAAGCGCCGGCGCCACCCTGCACAACGTCATCGAAAAAGCCCTGCGTGAGGAACTGCCGAGCGTGACCAGCGTGCAAGCGGTGATGTAGAAACCGCGCGTACCCGCAGTAAAGGCATTAAGGGCGGCACTTCAGCCTGGGGAGGGGTGGCATGGCAACGCTCTCGCTGGACCTGCTGGGCTGGCTCTACATCTCCCTGTCGGGGGTCAGCGCCGCCGCGGGGCATCTGCTGGTCAAGAAGTCCCGCCTCAACCCCGGCGACCCGGGCCTGGCTTCCCTGGTCTTCTCGCCCTGGTTCCTGGGGGCCATCGTCTTCTACCTGCTCAACATCATCCTCTTGGCCAAGGCCCTGGACCGGGCCCCGGTCTCGGTGGCCTATCCGGCCATCAACGGCATCAACTTCCTGGTGCTGGTGCTGGGCGCGGCCCTGATTTTCGGCGAGGCCCTGGCCTGGCGGCAGTACCTGGGCCTGGGGGCCATCATGCTGGGCGTCTACCTAGTGGGGCAGGTCTAGCCCCAAGCAGGCCCTAGGCAAGAGCGGCGGCCAGGGCTCATACTGTACCCAGGCGATAATCAACCTGGGGATGCGTATGAAAGCCTCACCTGCCCTGGGGCTGCTGACCCTGCTGGCCTGCCTACTGGTGGCGACCCCGCCGGCCGCCGCCCAGGAGGCCAGGCTGCGCGTGGTCTTCACCGAGTGGTTCCCCTACACCTACCTGGAGCAGGGCCGGCCCGCCGGCTTTGAGATCGAGATATTCCAGGCCGTGGCCAGCGCCATGGGTCTGGAGGCCGAGTTCGTGCAATACCCCTGGAAGCGCTGCCTGTCGGCCATGAAGAGCGGCGAGGCCCACGCCCTGATCTCCCTGCTCAAGACCGACGAGCGCCAGGAATACACCCTCTTTCCCGACGAGCACATCAGCATCTCGCGCACCGTGTTCTTCACCACCGCCGGCAGGACAATCGCCTTTGACGGCACCTATGCCGGCCTGGCGGACTACACCATCGGCGTCATCGCCGGCTTCAGCTATGGCCCTGCCTTTGACCAGGCTTCAGGCTTGCGCAAGGAGGAAGTGAGCGACGCCAAGCTCTTGATCCGCAAGGTGCTCTCGGGCCGCAACGACCTGGCCGCCGAGAACCAGGCCGTGATAAGCGGCCTGGCCCGCCAGATGGGCGTGCTGGAGGGCTTAAGCTTCCTGGAGCCGCCCATACACACCCAGAGATTGTACGTGGGCTTCTCGCGGCATAAGGAATTGCAGGGCCTCTGCCTGGACTTCTCCCAGGCCCTGGCACGCTTCAAGCAGACCCCGGAATACCGGGATATCCTGGCCAGGCATGGCGTGGACTTCGCGGGTGCGGGGGAGTGAGAGAATCGTGAAAGGAGGCAGTATGCAGCAGGAGGGGGGCATGTTGCACGTAACCCTGAGCGAGCTACGTGGCAATTTTGAAGAGTTGGGGAACATGGTGTCGGGCGACGGCCACCGCATCATCGTCACCCGCCGGGGCAAGCCCTGGCTGGCGTTAGTGCACGTGGAGGACGCCCAATACCTGGAGGCCAGGGAAGACGCCATTGACCTGCGGGAAGCCCGCAAGGCCTTGGCCGAAGGGGGAGATAATGTTCCTTGGGAGCAGGTGAAGAAAGAGTTGGGGAGGTGAAGGCCCGCGCCTCCTAGCTCGCACGGTTTTCACAATCCTGCGAACAGCCGTCATTGCGAACGCAGTGAAGCAATCTTCCGTTTCGCTCTTATGCGATGCTGAAGTTAGGTGGAGAGCGAAACGGAAGATTGCTTCGTCGCTAACGCTCCTCGCAATGACGGCTATTTTCTGTGGTGTTGATAAGGCCCCGCCTCAGTGCTTCACAATCAGCTTTCTCACCGCCTCTTCCAAGCCATCCAGGGTCAGCGGGTACATGGGGAAGACATGGCCGATGGCCTTGATGGTGGGGTGTACCCAGGCCATCTGGGGCAGGGGGTTTAGCCACACGCAGTTGCGGAAGTGGTCGGCGATGCGGCTGAGCCATTCATGGCCCGGCGTCTCGTTGTGGTAGTAGTAGTCAATGGCCCCGCCCACGCTCATCAATTCGCTGGGCGCCATGTAGGCGTCGCCCACCAGGATCACCTTGTAGTCGCCGTCCAGGTTCTTGAGCATCCCGGCGGTGGGCTCCACATCGTTGTTGTAGATGTCCTTGTACAGGTCCTGGTAAATGCAATTGTGGAAGTAATAGGCCTTGAGGTCGCGGAAGTGGCTCATCTGGTGGGCGGCCGAGAACAGACGGCTCACCAGGCGGCTGTAGGGGGTCATGGAGCCGCCCGAGTCCATCAACAGCAGCACCTTGACCGTGTTCTTGCGCGCCCGGGTGAAGACCAGCTCGATCTCGCCGGCCTCGCGGCAGGTCTTGTCTATGGTCAGGTCAATGTCCAGCTCGTCCTCGGGGCCTTCCTTGGCGAACTGCCTGAGCTTTTTGAGCGCCACCTTGATCTGGCGCACGTCCAGGGCCACGTCGGTGCGGTAGTTGCGGAAACGCCGGGCGGCGGCGATCTGGATGGCCCGGCCGCCACCTCCCTCGCCGCCGATACGTATGCCGGCCGGGTGGGCGCCCGAGTGGCCAAAGGGGCTGGTGCCTCCGGTGCCGATCCAACGCGAGCCGCCGTCGTGGCGCTCGTCCTGCTCGTTGAGGCGCTTGTCCAGCTCCTCGCGCAGCTTGTCCAAGTCCCAGCGCTGGAGCTTCGCAATCTCCTCGTCGGACAGCTCCAGGCGGTTCAGCGGGTCGGCCAGCCAGTCCAGGATCTCCTGGCGGATGTCGGGCGGCAGGGCCGCCTGGCGAAAGACGTGGGCAAAGGCCTGGTCGTACTGGTCGTAGAAGGTCTCGGACTTGATGAGCACCGCCCGGGCCAGGTGGTAAAAGCTGGTGAGGCTACTCTGGGCGTGGCCCTTGCTGAGCGCCTCCATGAGCGTCATCCACTCGGTCACCGAGACCGGGACCTTGAGCTGGCGCAGGGTGTAGAAGAAATCCATGAACATGGGACGGCCTTCCTAGAACCGGCTGCGCAGTCCCAGCGGTCCGCTCTTGCCGCTGCGCTCCAGGGCGGCCTGCAAGACCTCCACGTCCTGTTCCTTCTTGATGAGCGCGCCGGCAAAGGGCAGCTCCTTGGCCACCTTCTCGGGCTCGATGCCCCCGGCGATCAAGGCCTGAATCCAGTCCAGCAACTCGCTGGTGGAGGGCTTCTTGCGGAAGTTGTCAATCTGCCTGAGCCAATAGAAGCGGTTCAGGACCTCCTTGAGCAGCTTCTTCTCCAGGTTGGGGAAGTGCACGTGCACGATGTCCTTCATCAGGTCGGCGTCGGGGAACTCGATGTAGTGGAACACGCAGCGCCGCAAAAAGGCGTCGGGCAGCTCCTTCTCGGAGTTGCTGGTGATGACCACGATGGGCCGCTGGGCCGCCTCGATGGTCTCGTCGGTCTCGGGGATGTAGAAGCTCATCTCATCGAGTTCGTTGAGCAGATCGTTGGGGAACTCCAGGTCGGCCTTGTCTATCTCGTCTATCAGGAGCACCACCTGCTCGGCGGTGGTGAAGGAGCGCCCCAGTTGGCCCAGGTGGATGTAGCGCTTGATGTCGCTGACGTCGCCGGTGCCGAAGCGCGAGTCATTGAGGCGCTGCACGGTGTCGTAGACGTAGAGCCCGTCCTTGGCCTTGGTGGTGGACTTGACGTTCCAGATGAGGAGGTCCTTGCCGAGCGCGCGGGCGATGTTGTGGGCCAGGAGCGTCTTGCCGGTGCCGGGCTCGCCCTTGACCAACAGCGGGCGGCCCAGGCTGATGGCCACGTTGACCACATCGCGCAAGGCCGGGGAGACGATGTATTTCTCGGTGCCGTTGAAGCGGTCGAAACTCTTGGACATGTGGGCTCCTTTACGCGGGCGTCCCGCCCGGGGGCGATGGGCCGTGGCCGGGCGGGGTGGGTTGGCGCGAATGTCTGCGGGGGCTGGCGGACGCCTCCGAGTCCTGGTCCCGCGCGGACGCTCCGGGCCGGGCAAGGGATTGCGCCTGGCCGCCGCTGCGGGCCTGCGAGAGGCTGCTGGGTTGCTCCGCGGCCGCCGGCCGGCAAGGGCCTGGCGCCGCACCAAGAACTTTAGCCTGTAATGGGCGGCTTGGCAAGCAGCAGGCCCTTGTGTGTAGCTGACACATAAACTGTCCGGACTTGTAGCACATGAGTTGTCCGGTTTGAGTTGGGGTCCATGGAGGTGCCCCGATGAGGCGGACAGAGCTGTTGCAGGAGGTTCGGAAGATGCGGTTTTTAGAGGCGCATTTT
>JACRDC010000071.1 GCA_016218705.1 Desulfarculus sp. | reverse complement strand
GAGATGGTCATGCCCGGCGACAACGTGTCCATCGAAGTGAACCTGATCACGCCCATCGCCATGGAAAAAGAAATTCGCTTTGCCATCCGCGAGGGTGGCCGCACCGTGGGCGCCGGCGTCGTCAGCGACATCATCGAGTAATAAGGCCCCTGACCGGCCTGCGGGCCGGGCTGAAATCGGCAGGCGCGGGAGTTTCCTAATGATAACGAACCAGAAGATACGCATCCGGTTGAAGGCCTACGATCACAAGCTGCTGGACCAGTCGGCGGCCGAGATCGTGGAGACCGCGCGTCGCACCGGGGCCAAGGTGGCGGGGCCCATCCCCCTGCCCACGGTAATCAACAAGTTCTGCGTGCTGCGTTCGCCGCACATTGACAAGAAGAGCCGTGAGCAGTTCGAGATACGCACCCACAAGCGGCTCCTGGACATCCTGGAGCCCACCCAGCAGACGGTGGACGCCCTGATGAAGCTGGACTTGTCGGCGGGCGTTGACGTGGAGATCAAGCTCTAATAGCGGCGCGGCGGGCGCCCGGGGGCCTGACGGCCCGGGGCGCTGGGCACAGACGCTTAAGGTAGCGGCCATGTTAAAGGGTTTGATAGGCAAAAAGGTGGGCATGACCCGCCTGTTCATGGAAGAGGGCCGGGTGGTGCCGGTGACGGTACTGGAGGTCGGCCCCTGCACGGTGGTGCAGGTCAAGACCCCGGCGCGCGAAAAGTATTCGGCGGTGCAGCTCGGGTTTGGCGCCAAGAAGGCCAGCCGGGTTAATAAGCCGCTGACCGGGCACTTCAAGAAGGGCGGCTCGGAGCCCCTGGCCATATTGAAGGAGTTCCGGGTGGCCGACACCGCCGGCCTGGCGGTGGGGCAAAAGATCACCGCCGATTTGTTCGCGGTGGGCGACAAGGTGCACGTCACCGGCAAGAGCAAGGGTCTGGGCTTCACCGGCGTGGTCAAGCGCCACAACTTCGGCGGTGGCCGCAAGACCCATGGCTGCACCACCCACGACGCGCCCGGCTCCATCGGCGCCAGCGCCGACCCCTCGCGGGTCATGCGCGGCAAGAAGATGCCGGGTCAGCATGGCAACCAGCAGCGGCAGGCCCGCAACCTCAAGGTGGTGGACGTGCGGCCGGACATGAACTTGGTGCTGGTCAAGGGCGCGGTTCCCGGCGCCATCGGCGGCATCGTCTTCCTCGAGAAGGCCTAGGGTGAGCAACATGCCTACGGTTGAGGTATACGACGCGAACAATCAGAAGGTAGGGGAGATCGAGCTGTCCGAGGCCGTCTTCGGCGCCGAGATCAAGCCCTACCTGCTGCACGAAGTGGTGGTCTGGCAGTTGGCCAAACGCCGCCAGGGCAACGCCTGCACCAAGAGCCGCCACGAAGTGCGCGGCGGCGGCAAGAAACCCTGGCGCCAGAAGGGCACCGGCCGGGCGCGCTCGGGCAGCCGCAGGAGCCCCCTGTGGCGCGGCGGCGGCGTGGCCTTCGGACCCAAGCCCCGGGACTACGGCTACACCGTGCCCAAGAAGGTCAAGAAGGCGGCCCTACGCGTGGCCTTGTCCGACAAGCTCAACGAGCAGAAGCTCATTGTCATGCGTGGCTTCGATCTGAGCCAGGTAAAGACCAAGGCCTTCGTGGAGGTGCTCCGGCGCTTTTCCACCGACGACGCCCTGATCGTCACCGCCGAGCCGGACGTCAACCTCGAAAAGAGCAGCCGCAACGTGCCCAAGATCAAGGTCTTGCGGGCCGAGGGGCTCAACGTCTACGACATCCTGCGCCATGAGCGCCTGTTCCTCCTGGAGCCGGCGGTGGCGAGAATCGAGGAGGCGCTGTCGTGAAGGACCTGCGTCAGGTAGTCCGGCGCCCGCTCGTCACCGAGAAGGGCACGCTGGCCAAGGAAGCGAACAACCAGCTCATCTTCGAGGTGGACCGCCGCTCCAATAAGGTGGAGATCCGCCAGGCGGTGGAGCAGGTGTTCAAAGTCAAGGTGCTCAAGGTCCGCACGGTCAACTGCGAGGGCAAGAAGAAGCGCCTTGGCCGCATTCTCGGCAAGCGCAGCGACTGGAAGAAGGCCTACGTGACCCTGGCCGAGGGCCAGAGCGTGGAGTTCTTCGAAGGGGCCTAATGCCTAGCGGCAAGCGAGTTTGAGAGAGAGACCAGCCCATGGCCATAAAGAAATTTAAGCCGACCTCGCCGGGACGCCGTTTCGCCACCCAACTGGTGCGCGACGAGGTGACCCGAACCGAGCCCGAAAAGAGCCTGCTTCAGCCCCTTAATAAGACCGGCGGCCGCAACGCCCACGGTCGGGTGACCGCCCGCCACAAGGGTGGCGGCCACAAGCGCCAATACCGCGTCATAGACTTCAAGCGGGAGAAGCTGGACATCCCCGCCCGGGTGGCCGGCGTGGAGTACGACCCCAACCGCAGCGCCAACATCGCGCTTCTGTTCTACGCCGACGGCGAGAAGCGCTACATCCTGGCCCCCAAGGGCATCCAGGTGGGCGACGAGGTCATGAGCTCCGAGAAGGCCGACATCCGCCCCGGCAATACCTTGCCGCTCGAGAACATGCCGCTGGGCACCCACGTGCACAACGTGGAGATGAAGATAGGCGGCGGCGGCCAGATGGTGCGCTCGGCCGGCACCTACGCCCAGCTCATGGCCAAGGAGTCGGGCTACGCCACCTTGAAGTTGCCCAGCGGCGAGATGCGCCGGGTGCACCTCAAATGCCGGGCCACCGTGGGCGAGGTGGGCAACGAGCAACACGAGAACGTCAGCCTGGGCAAGGCCGGCCGGGCGCGCTGGATGGGCAAGCGTCCCCACGTGCGCGGCGTGGCCATGAACCCCGTAGATCACCCCATGGGCGGCGGCGAGGGCAAGTCCAGCGGCGGCCGCCATCCGGTCAGCCCCTGGGGCATGCCCACCAAGGGCTTCCGCACGCGGCGCAAGAAGCCGTCCGACCGCTTCATCGTGCGCCGGCGCTACCAGAAGTAGGAGCGTGAAAGATGCCGCGTAGTCTGCGCAAAGGACCCTTCATTGACGAGCCGCTGAGCCGCAAGGTCGAGCAGGCCCAGTCCACGGGCAGCCGCAAGGTCATCAAGACCTGGAGCCGCCGCTCCACCATCATGCCCGACTTCGTGGGGCTCACCTTCGCCGTGCACAACGGCAAGAAGTTCATCCCCGTGTTCGTCACCGAGAACATGGTGGGCCACAAGATGGGCGAGTTCGCCCCCACCCGCGCCTTCTTCAGCCACGCCGGCGACAAGAAGGGCAAAGTGAAGGGCAAGAAGTAGGTAGCATCATGGAAGCTCTGGCCAAGGCAAAATTTCTGCACATCTCGCCGCGCAAGGCCCGGTTGGTGGCCGACGCCATCCGGGGGCTGAAGGTGGGCGAGGCGCTGAACAAGCTGAAGTTCACACCCAAGAAGGCCGCCGGGCTGTTCATCAAGGTGGTCAACTCGGCGGTGGCCAACGCCTCCCAGCGCCCCGGCGTGGACGTGGACAAGCTGGTGATCAAGAAGGCCTATGTGGACGAAGGGCCCACCCAGAAGCGCTGGCGGCCCCGGGCCATGGGGCGGGCCTTTATAATCCGCAAACGCAGCAGCCACATCACGGTGGTGGTGGCCGAACGCTAGAAGGAGACTAAAGGTTTGGGACAGAAGACTCATCCCATTGGCTTCAGGCTGGGCGTGATCAAGACCTGGGATTCCAGGTGGTTCGCGGGCAAGGGCTACGCGGCCCTGGTGTTCGAGGACGACAAGATCCGCAAGTTCCTCAAGAAGAAGCTCCACCACGCCGGCATAGCCAGGATCGAGATCGAGCGCGCCGCCGACAAGGCCAAGATACGCATCCATACCGCGCGTCCAGGCATCGTCATCGGCAAGAAGGGCGCGGAGATCGAGGCGGTCAAGAAGGAACTGGAGCGGCAGATCAGGCGCGAGGTCATGGTGGACATCCATGAGGTGCGCAAGCCCGAGATCGAGGCCCAGTTGGTGGCCGAGAACGTGGTGAGCCAGCTTGAGCGGCGCATCGCCTTCCGCCGGGCCATGAAACGCGCCGTGACCAGCGCCATGAAGTTCGGGGCCCAGGGCATCCGCATCCAGTGCGCCGGCCGCCTGGGCGGGGCCGAGATGGCCCGCCGCGAGTGGTACCGCGAGGGCCGCGTGCCCCTGCACACCCTGCGCGCCGACATTGACTACGGCTTCGCCGAGGCCCGCACCACCTATGGCGTGATCGGGGTGAGGGTATTGATCTTCAAGGGCGAAGTCCTGGACAGCGGTCCGGCCCAGGGCCAGGCCGTCTAGACTTTAGGCAACCGGAAAGGGCGGCATCAACATGCTGGCACCCAAAAGAATTAGATACCGCAAGCAGATGAAGGGCCGCATGCGCGGCAAGGCCCTGGCGGGCAACGAACTGAACTTCGGCCAGTTCGCCCTGCAGGCCCTGGACCGGGGCTGGCTGACCAACCACCAGATCGAGGCCGCCCGTATTGCCATCACCCGCCACATCAAGCGCGGTGGCAAGGTCTTCATCCGGGTCTTCCCGGATAAGCCCTTCACCAAGAAACCGGCCGAAACCCGCATGGGCAAGGGCAAGGGCGCTCCCGAGGGCTGGGTGGCGGTGGTGCGTCCAGGGCGCATCATCTACGAGATAGACGGCGTCACCGCCGAGGTGGCCCGGGAGGCCCTGCGCCTGGCCAGCCACAAGCTGCCCTTCGGCACCCGGATTCTGGAGAGGAGCTAAGATCATGAAGCCCACCGAGATCAGGGAGCTGGGCCTGGAGGACCTGTGGCGCAAGCTTACGGACCTCAAGGAGGAGCAGTCCAACCTCAAGTTCCAGCACGCCACCGGCCAGTTGGAAAACCCCATGCGGCTGCCCCAGATAAAAAAGGACGTCGCCCGGGTGATGACGGTCATTCGCCAAAAGGAACTGGCCCTCTAAGGGCCCCCCAAGGTTAGGTAAGAGCGGGTCCCATGGAAGAAAAAGATCGCGGTAATGCCAAGACGCTCACGGGCGTGGTGGTCAGTGACAAGATGGACAAGACGGTGGTGGTACAGGTGGAGCGCCTGGTCAAGCACCCTGTCTACAAAAAATACGTGCGCCGCCGCAACCGGTTCGCCGCCCACGACGAGACCAACGAGTGCCGGGTGGGCGATACCGTGTTGATCAGGCAGAGCCGGCCCTTGAGCCGCCACAAGCGCTGGCGGGTCAGCAAGGTTCTGGTGCGGGTGGCTTAAGCGGCCAATTAAGGAGCGGGTACCATGATCCAGCCGGAGACCAACCTCCTGGCCGCTGATAACTCGGGCGCCAAGAGGCTCTATTGCATAAAGGTGTTGGGTGGCTCCAAGCGCCGCTACGCCAGCCTGGGCGACATCATCGTCGTCTCGGTCAAGGAGGCGCTGCCCAACTCCAAGGTTAAAAAGGGCGATGTGATGAAGGCCGTGGTGGTGCGCACCGCCAAGGAAGTGGCCCGTCCCGACGGCACCTTCATCAAGTTCGACGATAACTCCGCGGTCTTGATAAACGCCTCGCGGGAGCCCATCGGCACCCGCATCTTCGGCCCCGTGGCCAGGGAGCTCAGGGCGCGCAACTTCATGAAGATCGTGTCCTTGGCCCCGGAAGTGCTGTAGGTGAGACCATGAAGCCCAAGCTGAACATAAAGAAGAACGACCGAGTGATGGTCATTGCCGGCCGCGAAAAAGGCAAGGTCGGCAAGGTTCTCAAGGTCGTCCCCGAAAAAGAGCGCGTGATCGTCGAGAAAGTCAACATGATCAAGCGCCACACCAAACCCGCCGGCAAGAACCAGGGCGGGATCCTGGAGAAGGAAGGGCCGCTGCACGTCTCCAACGTCATGGTGATGTGCGACAAGTGCTCGGCGCCCCGGCGCCTGGGGCGCAAGGTCCTGGAGGACGGCAGCCACGTGCGCTACTGCCGCAAGTGCGGCGAGCACGTGGAGAGCTAGCGGCCCCGGGCGGCAACACGTGGGACGAGCCGGCGGATGAACCCGGCGGCTTCAACAACGGATAAGGTAGACAGGACGAACCATGGCCAGGCTTAAAGACTTCTACTTGCAGGAGGTGGTGCCCCAGCTTAGGGAGCAGTTCTCCTACAAGAACATCAACGAGGTGCCCAAGATCGTCAAGATCACCCTGAACATGGGCGTGGGCGAGGCCATCCAGAACATCAAGGTGCTGGACGCCGCCGCCGAGGAGCTGACCCTGATCGCCGGCCAGAAGGCCATGATCAACCGGGCCAAGCGCTCCATCGCCGCCTTCAAGCTCCGGGAGAACATGCCCATCGGCACCTCGGTGACCCTGCGTTCCGAGCGCATGTGGTACTTCCTGGACAAGCTGATGCACGTGGCCCTGCCCCGCGTGCGCGACTTCCGCGGTGTCAGCGCCAAGGCCTTTGATGGCCGCGGCAACTACACACTGGGCATCAAGGAACACATCATCTTCCCCGAGATTGACTATGACAAGATAGACAAGGTCAAGGGGATGAACGTAACCATCGTCACCACGGCCAAGACCGACGAAGAGGGACGCGCCCTGCTTTCGCTCATGGGCATGCCCTTTAGGTCCTAAGATCGCAGTTTCCCAGGAGGCTTCAAGTTGGCCACCCAAGCAATGATGAACAAAGCCGCCGCCAAGCCCAAGTTCAAGGTGCGGGCCTACAACCGCTGCCCCATCTGCGGGCGTCCGCGGGCTTTTATCCGCAAGTTCGGCATCTGCCGCATCTGCTTCCGCAACATGTCGTTGCGCGGCGAGATCCCCGGCGTCATCAAGTCGAGTTGGTAGGAGAGGGGAACATGTCCATCTACGATCCCATAGCCGACATGCTCACCCGCGTGCGCAACGCCATCCTGGCTCGCCACCACGAGGTGGAGGTGCCGCTGTCCAAGATGAAGGCAGCCGTGGCCCAGGCCCTGCAGGACGAGGGCTATATCCTGGGCTACGAGACGGCCGAGGACGGCAAGCAGGGCATCCTGCGCATCCAGCTCAAGTACAGCGGCAACACCCCGGTCATCGAGGGTATCAAGCGCATTAGCAAGCCCAGCCGCCGGGTCTACGTTTCCCACGACGAGATTCCCAAGGTCATGAGCGGCCTGGGCGTCAACATCTTGTCCACGCCCCGAGGCGTCATGAGCGACCGCAAGGCCCGCAAAGAGCGGCTGGGCGGCGAGGTGGTGTGCTCGGTCTGGTAATGGCGAGTAGGAGCGGTCAAGCATGAGTCGCATCGGCAAACTGCCAGTCAATCTTCCCGCCGGCGTGCAGGCCACGGTCGAGGGCCAGCGGGTGGAGGTCAAGGGCCCCAAGGGAGCGCTGGCGCGCGAGTTCCACCCCCTGGTGCAGATCGAGATGCAGGATGGCGCGCTACGGGTCACCCCCCGGCAGCAGGACCAGCAGGGCAAGGCCCTGTGGGGGCTGTCGCGCACCCTGCTCAACAACATGGTGGTAGGGGTCAGCGCCGGCTTCAGCAAGGTCATGGAGATCAACGGCGTGGGCTACAAGGCCGAGGTGGCCGGCAACAGCCTCAAGCTGGCCCTGGGCTTCAGCCACCCCGTGGTCTTCGATCTGCCCGAGGGCATCAGCGCCTCGGTGGAGAAGAACACCATACTGACGCTCACGGGCATAGACCGGGAGCTTTTGGGCCAGACCTGCGCCACCATCCGGGCCTACCGGCCGCCGGAGCCCTACAAGGGCAAGGGTATCAAGTTCGCAGGGGAGGCCATCCGCCGCAAGGTGGGCAAGGCCGGCGTCAAGTAAGAGGCCTTGTTAGGGCCTCACTAAGGATAGGGGTTTTACAATGGGCAAGACCAATCCCACCAAGGTGGCCTGGGGCAAGCGCAAGGCCCGCGTGCGCCGCAAGGTCAGCGGCACGGCCGAGCGTCCCCGGCTCACGATCTTTCGGTCGCTGAACAACATGTACGCCCAGGTGGTGGACGACGCGCGCGGCGTGACCCTGGCCACGGCCAGCAGCCTGACCGCCGAGGTCCGCCAGGAGGCGGGGCACAAGGGCAACATCGCCACCGCCAAGAAGGTGGGCGCGGCCATCGCGTTAGCCTGCCAGGCCGCCGGCGTGACCAAGGTGGTCTTCGACCGCAACGGCTATCTCTACCATGGCCGGGTCAAGGCCCTGGCCGAGGCGGCCCGCGAGGCCGGCCTGGACTTCTAGGCAGATCGGCTTACCTTAAGACTGCGAAGGAATAGGACCTTGCTGGAAAGACGTAGACCAAGAAGAGAAGGGCTGGAGCAGGACGACCTGCAGCTCATTGACAAGGTCGTGCACATCAACCGCGTGGCCAAGGTGGTCAAGGGCGGCCGCCGCTTCTCCTTCTCGGCGGTGGTGGTGGTCGGCGACGGCCAGGGCAGCGTGGGCGCCGGTCTGGGCAAGGCCAATGAGGTGCCCGAGGCCATCCGCAAGGGCATCGAGAAGGCCAAGCGCGACATGGCCCCCATCCCCCTGGTAAGCGGCACCATCCCCCACCAGATCGAGGGGCGCTTCGGCTCGGGCAAGGTTATGCTCAAGCCCGCCGCGGCCGGCACCGGCGTCATCGCCGGCGGCGCGGTGCGCGCGGTGCTGGAGGCCGCCGGCGTTAGCGACATCCTCACCAAGTGCCTGGGCACCCACAACGCCCACAACGTGGTCAAGGCCACCTTGCAGGGCTTGCGCCAGCTCAAGAGCGTGGAATCGGTGGCCAAGAAACGCGACATGGCCGTGGCCGAGGTGCGGGTCTAGGACCTTCGCCCGCCGGCTGACGAGGAATCATCATGGCTGACAAGGTTTCGGTACAACTGGTGCGTAGCGGCAGTGGCCGCCCCCAGTCCCACAAGGACACCCTGAGGGGCCTGGGTCTCACCAAGCTGAACAAGGTGGTGACCCTGAACGACACCCCGGCCATCCGGGGCATGATCAACAAGGTCTCGCATCTGGTGAAGGTGGTCAATGAAGCTTAATGAGCTGCAGCCGGCTCCCGGCTCGCGTAAAAGTAGAAAGCGCATCGGCCGCGGCCAGGCGTCTGGCCAGGGCGGCACGGCCGGCAAGGGCCACAAGGGTCAGAACGCCCGTAGCGGCGGCGGCGTGCGCCCCGGCTTCGAGGGCGGCCAGATGCCCATGCAGCGCCGGCTGCCCAAGCGCGGCTTCCACAACAAGTTCGGGCTCAAGATCGCCGAGGTCAACCTGCGCGACCTGGAGCGCTTCGAGGCCGGCAGCGTGGTGGACGCCCAGAGCCTGGCCGAGGCCGGCCTCATCAAGGGCAGCTTCGACGCCATCAAGCTCCTGGGCCAGGGCGAACTCAGCAAGGCCCTGACGGTCAAGGTGGATCGGGCCAGCGCCGGGGCCAAGGCCAAGGTCGAGGCCGCCGGCGGGGCGGTGGAGCTAAACTAAGTGGCGGTCGCCGGCCTGGGCAACATAGCTCGCATACCCGAGCTCAAGCGCAGGGTGATCTTCACCCTACTGATGTTGGCGGTCTACCGCATGGGCTGCGCCTTGCCCACGCCGGGCATCAACGCCGACGCCCTGGCCGCCTTCTTCGCCAAGTACAAGAGCACCCTGCTGGGCCTGTTCGACATGTTCAGCGGCGGCGCCCTGGAGAGGATGAGCATCTTCGCGCTGGGCATCATGCCCTACATCAGCGCCAGCATCATCCTGGACCTGTTGACCGTGGTGGTGCCCCACCTGGCCCAGCTCAAGAAAGAAGGTCAGGCCGGGCGCAAGAAGATCACCCAGTACGCGCGCTACGGCACGGTGGTGCTGGCCCTGGTGCAGGGCCTGGGCATCGCCATCGGCCTGGAGCAGATGACCAGCCCCGGCGGCGCCCTGGTGGTGCCCAATCCCGGCTGGGGCTTCCGCCTGCTGACCATGGTCACCCTGTCGGCGGGCACGGCCTTCATCATGTGGCTGGGCGAGCAGATCACCGAGCGCGGCATCGGCAACGGCATCAGCCTCATCATCTTCGCCGGCATCGTGGCGCGCATGCCTAGCGCCATCGCCAGCACCTTCCAGATGGTGCGCCTGGGCGAGATGAGCATCTTCGTGCTGGTGGCCCTGGTGGCCATGATGGTGGCGGTGATCGGCTGCATCTGCTTCGTGGAGCAGGGGCAGAGGCGCCTGCCGGTGCAGTATGCCAAGCGCGTGGTGGGCCGGCGCATGTACGGCGGCCAGACCACCCACCTGCCGCTCAAGATCAACACCAGCGGCGTGATACCGCCCATCTTCGCCAGCTCCATCATCGCCTTCCCGGCCACCATCGCTCAGTTCGTGCAGGTGGACTGGGTGCAGGAGGCGGCCAAGTCGCTGACCCTGGGCGGCTGGATATACAACCTGCTCTACGTGGTTTTCATCTTCTTCTTTGCCTACTTCTACACCGCCGTCACCTTCAACCCGGCGGACGTGGCCGAGAACATGAAGAAGTATGGCGGGTTCATCCCGGGCATTCGCCCCGGCAAGCGCACGGCGGACCATATAGACCGGGTGCTCACCCGGCTGACCCTGGGCGGGGCCACCTACCTCTCGCTGGTGTGCGTGTTGCCCTCGGCCCTGGTCAGCCAGTTCAACGTGCCCTTCTACTTCGGCGGCACGGCCTTGTTGATCGTGGTGGGCGTGGCCATGGACACCATGGCCCAGGTGGAGAGCCACCTCTTGCAGCGCCACTACGAGGGTTTCATGAAGCGCGGGGTGATGAAGGGACGCGGTTAGCGATCAATGGCCTCGCCGGGCGGGGCTTGAGGAATGGTCCAAGAGGCGGGGGCCTCCCTGAGGGGGGAGGCTATAGGGAACCTAAGAATCTCACAAGGGAGCGCGGTTATGAACATCATCCTGTTGGGCCCTCCGGGGGCGGGCAAAGGTACCCAGGCCAAGATGCTCATTGACACCTATGGCATCCCCCAGATCTCCACCGGCGACATGCTGCGCGCGGCGGTGAAGAACCAGACCCAACTGGGCCTGGAGGCCAAGAAGTTCATGGACTCTGGCCAACTGGTGCCCGACTCGGTGGTCATCGGCCTGGCCAAGGACCGCATCGGCCAGGCCGACTGCGCCAAGGGCTTCATGCTCGACGGATTCCCGCGCACGGTGCCCCAGGCCGAGGCCCTGGACAAGGTGCTGGCCGACATGGGCAAGAAGATTGACCACGTCGTCAGCATCGAGGTGGCCAACAGCGAGTTGATGGGCCGCCTGACCGGCCGGCGCACCTGCAAGGCCTGCGGCCAGGGCTTCCACGTGATGTTCGATCCGCCCAAGACGGCGGGCAAGTGCGACAAGTGCGGCGGCGAGCTGTTCCAGCGCGACGACGACAACGAAGCCACGGTGGGCAACCGTCTGAACGTATACGACGCCCAGACCAAGCCGCTGATTGACTACTACCAGGCCAAAAGCCTGTTGCGCCCCATTGACGGCGTGGGTGCCATCACGGACATCTTCGGCCGCATCAAGGCGGTGATGGGCTAACGAAAGAGGGCGGCCCGCGCATGATCCTCATCAAGAGCGCCGCCGAAATCGAGATCATGCGCGCGGCCGGCCGCGTGGTGGGTCAGGTGCTCGAGGCCGTGTCCCGGGCGGTGAAACCCGGGGTGAGCACGGCCAGCCTGGACAGGCAAGCCGAGGAAATGGCCCGCTCCCTGGGGGCGGTGCCGGCCTTCAAGGGCTACCGCGGCTACCCCTACGCCTTGTGCTGCTCGGTCAACGAGCAGGTGGTGCACGGCTTCCCCGGGCCGGCGCCCCTCAAGGAGGGCGACATCCTGTCCATGGACTTCGGGGTGGTCCTGGACGGGTTTTACGGTGACGCCGCCACCACGGTGGCTGTGGGCCAGATAAGCCCCCAGGCCCTGGCCTTGCTGGAGGCCACCGAGGCCTCGCTCACGGCGGGCATCGCCCAATGCCGGCCGGGCAACCACCTGGGCGACGTCTCCTCGGCGGTACAGAAGGTGGTGGAGGCGGCGGGCTTCTCGGTGGTACGGCAGTTCGTGGGCCACGGCATCGGCCGGGGTCTGCACGAAGACCCCCAGGTGCCCAACTTCGGCCAGCCGGGCCGGGGGGTAAGGCTCAAGGCGGGCATGGTGCTGGCCATCGAACCCATGGTCAACGCCGGGGGCTATGAGGTGCGAATTTTGCAGGACGGCTGGACGGCGGTGACGGTGGACGGTAAACTATCCGCTCATTTCGAGCACACGGTGGCCGTCACGGCGGACGGCCCCCGCATATTGAGCCTGCCCTGAGGCCTCACCAGCCGGGGCGCGGACGGCCCACAAACCGGACGCGGGCCACGGGGGCTTGAGGCGGGCATGGTATTTGGTTGGCCGTTAGCCGCGGCCGCCGCGAAAAGGGATGTTCCGATGAAGGTACGGGCTTCGGTGAAGCGGATCTGCAAGGACTGCATAATCATCAAGCGTAAAGGCGTGGTCCGGGTTATCTGCAAGAAGAACCCACGCCACAAGCAGCGCCAGGGTTAGGGAGGCAAACAGTGGCACGCATTGCAGGCATTGACTTGCCGCGCAACAAGCGCATCGAAGTGGCGCTGACCTATATCTACGGCATCGGCCAGAGCTCGGCCAAGAAGATACTGAGCACGGCCGGCGTGGACCCCGACACCCGTAGCGACCGCCTCACCGAGGAAGAGGTCAACCGCATCCGCCAGTCCATTGACCAGGGCTTCAAGGTGGAAGGCGATCTGCGGCGCGAGGTGTCCATGAACATCAAGCGCCTGATGGACCTGGGCTGCTACCGGGGCCTCAGGCATCGCCGGGGGCTGCCGGTAAACGGTCAGCGCACGCGCACCAACGCCCGCACCCGCAAGGGCCCGCGCCGTTCGGTGATGGGTAAGAGGAAGAAGTAATGGCCAAAGCGCAGCAGCAGAAGAAGCCGGTCCGCGGCAAGCGCCGGGAACGCAAGAACGTGCCCATGGGGGTGGCCCACATCCAGTCCACCTTCAACAACACCATCGTCACCATCACCGATCCCAACGGCAACGTGGTGGCCTGGTCCAGCGCCGGCGTGCAGGGCTTCAAGGGCTCCCGCAAGTCCACGCCCTTCGCGGCACAGTTGGCCGCCGAGGACGCGGCCAAGAAGGCCGCCGAGCACGGCATGCGCAGCGTGGAGGTCTACGTCAAGGGGCCGGGCGCCGGTAGAGAGGCCGCCCTGCGCGCTCTCGGTGGCGCGGGCATCAACGTCAGCCTGATCCGCGACGTCACGCCCATTCCCCACAACGGCTGCCGCCCGCCCAAGCGGCGCCGCGTCTAGGGTCCTTGGGCACCCAGATATTCCGGAGGAGCGAACTTGGCCAGATATAGAGGTAGCGTCTGCCGGCTGTGCCGCCGCGAGACCCAGAAACTTTACCTGAAGGGCGACCGCTGCTTTAGCGACAAATGTGCCGTGGAGCGGCGCGCCTATCCTCCGGGCCAACACGGCCAGGGGCGCAGCAAGCTTAGCGACTACGGCCTGCAGTTGCGCGAGAAACAGAAGGTCAAGCGCATGTACGGCCTGGCCGAGAAGCAGTTTCACCTGACCTATGTCAAGGCCACCCGCATGCGCGGCGTGACTGGCCATAGCCTGCTGCAACTGCTGGAAACCCGGCTGGACAACGTGGTCTACCGCCTGGGCTTCGCCAACTCCCGCTCCCAGGCCCGCCATTGGGTGCGCCATGGCCACTTCATGGTCAACGGCCGCCGGGTGGACATCCCCTCGCTCAAGGTCAAGATGGGCGACGTGGTGGCGGTGCGCGAGAAGAGCCGCCAGGTGGCCCAGCTCAAGCAGGCCATGGAAGCCGTGGCCCGGCGCCAGATCCCGGCCTGGCTGGAGGTGGACGCGGCGGCCTTCCAAGGCACCGTCAAGGCCCTGCCCGCCCGCGAGGAGCTGACCATGCCCATGCAAGAACAGCTCATCGTCGAGCTCTACTCCCGCTAGAGCGGAGCCTAAAAACAGTCCGTAGGGAGATATTCATGGAGAGAAACTGGAGAGAGCTGATCAAACCCTCGCGCCTGGATATTGACGAGGACAGCCACGGGCCGCAGTACGCCAAGTTTTCTTGCGAGCCCCTGGAGCGCGGGTTTGGTCACACCATCGGGAACGCGTTAAGGCGTATCCTCATCTCTTCGCTGCAGGGTGCGGCCATCACCAACGTGCGCATCGAGGGCGTGCTCCACGAGTTCTCCACCATCCCCGGCGTGCTGGAGGACGTCAGCGACATAATCCTCAACCTCAAGGGCGTGCGCCTGCGCTACCTGGGCCTGGAGCCCACCACCCTGACCATCAGCAAGAGCGCCGAGGGCAACGTGCGGGCCGGCGATATCCAGACCACCCCTGGCGTGGACATATTGAACCCGGACCACCACATCGCCACCCTGGGCCCCGACGGCCGCCTGGAGGCCGAGCTGACCGTCAAGACCGGGAAGGGCTACGTCACCGCCGACCGCAACAAGAACCCCGACGATCCCATCGGGGTCATCGCCCTGGACGCCGCCTTCTCGCCCATCACCAAGGTCAACTACGTGGTGACCCAGGCCCGCGTGGGCCAGATCACCGACTACGACAAGCTGACCCTGGAGGTCTACACCAACGGCGCCGTGCGGCCCGAGGACGCCGTGGCCTACGCGGCCAAGATACTCAAGGAGCAACTGATCCTCTTCATCAACTTCCCCGAGGAGCCCGAGCCCCACGAGGAAGTAAGCGAGGAGGAACCCAGGATAAATGACAACCTCTTCCGCACCGTGGATGAGCTGGAGCTAAGCGTGCGCTCGGCCAACTGCCTTAAGAACGCCGACATCAAGTACATCGGCGAGCTGGTGCAGAAGACCGAGAGCGAGATGCTCAAAACCAAGAACTTCGGCCGCAAGTCCTTGAACGAGATCAAGGAGATGCTCACCGAGATGGGGCTGAGCCTGGGCCTGGGCCTGGACAGCTTCCCCAGCCGGGAAGAGCTGGACGCGAGGGGTAAAGAGAAATGAGACACCGGGCACAGACCGTCAGATTATCCCGCGACACCGCCCACCGCAAGGCCATGCTGCGCAACATGCTGACCTCGCTGTTCTTGCACGAGAAGATCGAGACCACGGCGGTAAAGGCCAAGGTGCTAAAGCCCCTGGCCGAGAAAATCATAACCCTGGCAAAGCGCGGCGATCTGCATGCCCGGCGCCAGGCCGAGGCCGTGATCCACAGCCATCAGGTGTGCAGCAAGCTCTTCGGCGAGGCCAAGACCCGCTACACCGACCGTGGCAGCGGCTACGTGCGCATCGTGCCCACAAGGGTGCGCCGGGGCGACGCCGCCCCCATGGCCCTGGTGGAGCTAGTTTCGCCGGGCGCGGCGGCCGAGAAGAAATAGCATCAAAGCGCGACGCCGGCACGGGCGGCGCACAGGTCATAAAAGGCGGGGCGCCTACCCAGAGGGTGGGCGCCCCGTAAATTTGACAGGGCGGCCGGGGGTTTGCCAGGCGCGCGGCAGGCCACCCCCAGTACCAGTTCATGCCCTCTGATACCAATATGCAATCAAAGCCATGGATGGCTTTGATTGCATATTGGTATAAAAGCGGGACACAGGGCCTGGGCGGCCCAAAACCCTAACCCACCGGCCAGAAGATGCCCAGATCAAGGAACCAAGACCCCAATACTCTATGATTGCTGCAAAATTAGCATGAAAGCCTATCTCCAGGCAGCCATGTCAGGGACCGGTCACCTCGGCCAGCCACCCGGCGGGGCCGGTGATTGGCTTATGCCCTGCTCGACTTGGCTCAGTTGCCGCAGCACCTGGCTGGCATCCAAACCAGCGGCCACCATTTCCTCCGCGATCTTGCGCAGTATGTTGATCCAATCCGCGACCATGCGCTGGGCCAGGGGCGAGGCCTGGCCGCCGAAGACCGTGGGCACGATATCATTGAGTGAGCCCGCACATATTTGAGCCTCGGTCAAGGCCTCCCGGCTTGGCGGAAGCTTGACCAAATCCAGCATCATTTCGTTAACCCTTTGCAGCACCGACTTGGTGGTCGAGTCGAAGTTCATGTCCTCGATGGCGTTGTTCAAGACCAGCTTGGCCGCCTGCAAGGCCTCGACTGGCGACATGCCGCAGCCGCTGAAGGCGTCTTCCACCTGCCGGCCCTTGCCCAAGGCCTCCAAGCCATTAAGGACATCGGTGGTGCTCAGGGCCAGGGGGCCTGACTCCAAGTCGCACGCGGTCGACACCTCGCCTTGGGATATCTCGCCTGAATCCCCAACGGTGTACTGGCCGCTCTGGGAGCCGAACCAGCTACTGCTGTCCGTGGGGGGGACGCTGGTGGCATGGGCCGCGATGCCCGGGCCGCTGGTGCCGGCGGGCTGGCCCACGAACCCAGGCTGGCCGTCATCAGAGGGTGGCGTGGTATCAGGGGGAGGGGAGCCTTGGCCTTCTCCGCCGTCTCCCCTGGCTGGGCTGGCGGTGGAAGTGGCCGGGATGTTGGATGCGGGTGTCTCCGATCCCAGGTTGACCGAGCCCACCGTGATGCCCACGGTTTCGCTGTCGCTCAGGTCGCCACCGCTGCCCGTGTTGCCTTGGTCGTGCACCACGATGGCCAGGGACTCAGCGCCGTTGTAGTTGCTGGTGGGCGTATACACCAGGCCGTCCAGGGCGGTATTGATCTGGGCCACGGTGCCGGTCAGGGTGAAGGTGGCCGTGTTGTTGGCGCCGGCGGTTATCAAGGCCTCGGAGCCGGCGGCCACGGTCAGGGCGCCGTGGCTGACGCTGACCGCCGCCGTGAGATTGCCAGCGCCGGCGTCCACGTCGGCGATGGATATCTGGTTGCCG
>JACRDC010000068.1 GCA_016218705.1 Desulfarculus sp. | reverse complement strand
GTTTTTTTGTGTCCACGCTCCCACGCCCGGCCATACGGCGCCCTCGCGTTGCGCAGGCCCCACCGAGGCGGCCTGGTCTTTGGGGTTCTTGCGCGCGGCTGGGCCTCACGCCGCCAGGGCCATGCGTAATACCGCCGCCGCAATCCGGGCGATCAAGAATGGCCGGCCTAAGGAGCGGGACACGGGGCCTGTTGAAGCCAGAAGGCAAAAGCTTCTGGCCGGTGATGGGCAGTCCAGGTCAAAAACACGAGAGGCCAGGCAACTCGCCTGACCCCTCTATATTGTTTGGTCGAGGCGGGCGGAATTGAACCGCCGACCGGTATTTCTCCTAGCGGCTCGGCGTCCTGCCTCGCCGCCCCACGGCCTCGCCTGGAACAAGTCCAGGCTCGGCCACGGCGAGGGCCTAGGGCCTCGCCGGGCGGGCCGTCCTGGCCCGCAAAACACGAGGGGCCAGGCTCTCGCCCGGCCCCTCTATCTGTTGGTCGGGGCGGGCGGATTTGAACCGCCGACCGGTATTTCTCCTGGCGGCTCGGCGTCCTGCCTCACCGCCCCACGGCCTCGCCTGGAGCAAGTCCAGGCTCGGCCACGGCGAGGGCCTAGGGCCTCGCCGGGCGGGCCGTCCTGGCCCGCAAAACACGAGGGGCTAGGCTCTCGCCCGGCCCCTCTATCTGTTGGTCGGGGCGGGCGGATTTGAACCGCCGACCGGTATTTCTCCTGGCGGCTCGGCGTCCTGCCTCGCCGCCCCACGGCCTCGCCTGGAGCAAGTCCAGGCTCGGCCACGGCGAGGGCCAAGGGCCTCGCCGGGCGGGGCTCCTGCCCCGCTTGGCTCCTGTTGCCTCGGCTCCCGCCCCGGAAAACCCGAGGGGCCAGGCTCTCGCCCGGCCCCTCTATCATTAGTGGTCGGGGCGGGCGGATTTGAACCGCCGACCCCCTGCGCCCAAGGCAGGTGCGCTACCATGCTGCGCTACGCCCCGACTTTTTCTCCTGGTGCCTCGGCTCCTGCCTCGGCACCCCACGGCCTCGGCCGGAGCAAGTCCGGCCAAGGCCACGGCTCGGCCCAAGGGCCTCGCCGGGCGGGCCGTCCTGGCCCGCTTATCTACAGCGAGAAGCCCTAGGCCTCCCGCAGAAACTCCCCTATCTGCGCCACCATGTCCCTGAGGGCCTGGCCCCGGTGGCTGATGGCGTTCTTCTGCCCGGTGCTGAGCCGGGCCACGGTCAGTCCCTGGTCTGGCAGCTCGAAGACCGGGTCATAGCCGAAGCCGCCCTCGCCGTCGGCGGCCAGGGCGATGCGCCCCTCCAGCCGGCCCTGGGTGACCAGCATGAGCCCGTCGGGCCGGCAGCAGAGCATCACGCAGACAAAGGCCGCGCCCCGCTTCTCCAGGGGCAGGCCGGCCATCTCGCTGAGCAGCTTGGCGTTGTTGGCCGCATCGCCGCCGCCGCCAGCGTAGCGGGCCGAAAACACCCCCGGCGCCCCGCCCAGGGCCTGCACGGTCAGCCCCGAGTCGTCGGCCAGGGCCGGCAGGTTCAAGGCCCGGGCCACGGCGCAGGCCTTCAACTGGGCGTTCTCGGCAAAGGTGGCGCCGGTCTCGGCGATCTCCTCGCCGAAGCCCAGCTCCGCCGCCGTGGCCACCTCAATGCCCAGGGGATTGAGCAGGGCCTCGATCTCCCGGCGCTTGCCGGGGTTGGTGCTGGCCAGCACCAGGCGCATGGCCTAATTCTCCCCCAGGGCCGCCCGCTGGGCCGCGAAGACCTGCTCGGCGGCGGGCATGCCCATCTCCAGCATGGCCTGCATCTCCCGGGGGCTGAGGAAATCCCGCTCGCCGGTGGCCTGCACCTCGATCAGCCGCCCGCCCGGGGCCAGCACCAGGTTCAGGTCCACCTGGGCCGCCGAGTCCTCGGCGTAGCACAAATCCAGCAGGAGCCGGCCCTGAACCTTGCCCAGGCTCAGGCCCGCCACCGGCCAGGCCGGCTTGATATCCAGGCCCTTGAGGGCCAGGGCCAGGGCCAGCCAGCCACCGCTGATGGCCGCCGTGCGGGTGCCGCCGTCGGCCACCAGCACGTCGCAGTCCACGCGCACCGTGTAGCCGGCCAACTCGCGCAGGTCAACCGCTGCCCGCAAGGCCCGGCCTATGAGCCGGCTGATCTCCTGGGCGCGGCCGCCGGTGCGGTGCTCGCGGCTGGTGCGGGTGTGGGTGGCCCGGGGCAGCATGGCGTACTCGGCGGTGACCCAGCCTTGGGCCGCCTCCGGCCCCAGCCAGGCCGGGGCGCCCTTTTCCAGGCTGGCGGTGCACAGCACTCTCGTGGCCCCGAAACAGCATAGGGCGCTGCCCTCGGCGTAGGGGTTCACCCCGGCCTCAATGCGCACCGGCCGCATCTGGCCATCCTGCCTGCCGTCCGCCCGCGTCATGGGTCAACCCTCCTGGAAAGGCAAGTAAATCTAGCCCAGGGCTTCTGGCGTGTCAACCAAGGCCCGCCCGCCGCGCCTTGACCAACCCCCGGGCCATGGCCTAGATTCAGACCAGCACCCTGCTGCCACCTTTAGCCGCGAAAGGCCGAGCCCATGCCCATCTCGCCACGCCGACTGGTATCCCGCTGCCTGTGCCTGCTGCCTTATCTGCTGGCCCTGGCCTGCGCCTCCCAGCCCCCCAGCCAGGAGGCGGGGCGCCTTGGGTCTCCGGCGCCCACCGGCCTGGAGGGCCTGTGCGCCGAGAACGCGGGGCCGCCCCGGGTGGAGCGCATCTCCGAGCACGTGTGGGCGGCCATCGGTTATGACATCGCCAACACCGTGGTCATCAGCACTTCCGAGGGGCTGGTGGTGGTGGACGCCGGCATGACCCCGGCCCGCGCCCGGGAGACCATGGCGGCCCTCAGACAGGTGGTGCCCTGGGGGCCGGTCAAGGCCCTGGTCTACACCCACAGCCACATGGACCACATCGGTGGGGCCACGGTATGGGCGCCGGAAGGCACGCCCATCTGGGGCACCGCCGAAACCAGCGCCCACCTGCTCAAGCAGTATGGCCGCTTCAAGCAGGCCGAGGTGGTGCGTGGCAGCCGCCAGCTCGGCCTGCGGGTGCCGCAGGAACTCCTGCCCTGTTCGGCCCTGGGCCGCCGCGCCGACCTGGACCGGAAGGGCGAGGTGGGCCTCTTGCTGCCCGACCACGCCTTCAGCGGCACCCACGCGCTGAACATCGGTGGCCTGGAGATAGTGTTGGTGGAGGCCCCGGGCGAGACCCACGACCATCTCTTCGTGTGGCTGCCCGGCGAGCGCACCCTCATCGCCGGTGATGACTTCTACTGGACCTTCCCCAACCTCTACACCATACGCGGGGCCAGCCCCCGGCCCGTGGACCAGTGGATAAAGAGCCTGGACGCCATGCGCGCCCGCGCCCCCGAGCACCTCATTCCCTGCCACACCAAGGCCCTTCACGGGGCCGAGGCCATCAATCAGGCGCTCACCGACTACCGCGACGCCATCCAGTGGGTGCGGGACCAGGTGGTGCGCCGGGCCAACCAGGGCCAGGATATTGATACCATCGCCCGGGAGGTCAAGCTGCCGCCCCACCTGGCCGGCAAGCCCTACCTGCAGGAGACCTACGGCCAGGTGGACTGGTCGGCCAAGGCCATCTACGTCAACAATCTTGGCTGGTTCGACGGCCGGCCCCAGCGGCTCTACCCCCTGGAGGCACGGGAGGCCGCGGCCCGCGAGGTGGAACTGCTGGGCGGGGCCGGGCGCGTGCTGGAACTGGCCCGCCAGGGGCTGGCCCAGGACGACCCCCGCTGGGCGGCCCACCTCTTGGCCAAGCTCCAGGACGCCGGCCTGGCCACTGGCGCCCTGGCCGGCCCCTGGCAAGAGGCCCAGGCCGCGGCCCTGGAAGCCCTGGCCCGGCAGACCGCCAACACCAACGGCCGGGCCTATCTGCTGGAGTCGGCCCAGGAACTCAGGCAGGGCCTGGAGCCCTTGCCCAAGCCGCGCATGCCTGCGCGCACGGCCCGCCAGATACCCGTGGAGTTTTTGCTGGAGCAGATGGCCGCCAACCTGGACCCCACGGCCAGCCTGGAGGTGCATCAGTCCCTGGTGCTGGTGCTGCCCGATCTGGGGCGGCGCTACGTTATCACCCAGCGCCGGGGGGTGGCCGAGGTGATCGCCGGGGAGGCCCTGCCCGGCACCCCGGGGCCATTGGCCACCCTGAGCATGGACTCCAACGATTTGCGCCAAATGGTCCTGGGATTCCAGGGGCCATTGGCACTGCACGCCGCCGGCAAGATCACGGTGGAGGGTAGTTGGCTCAAGGCCCTGGCCTTTTTGGCGCGCTTCCAGCCGGCGGCTGGCGGCGGGGCGTGATGGCCGTTGAAAGCTGTTCTTGATGCTTTGCTAGGAGGCAAGACGGGCGGGGATCAACCCTGCCCTCACATAAAGAATATTACCGCGAAATCGTACTCTTAATGTAGGGACGGGGGTTATTCCCACCCGCGATTTGGCATTTTGATGGAGCTCATGCCAGTTTAACAACAATACAATAGTATTAGGCTGTTGGCCCTTTATCCGGGCATCCTCTGGCCGGCGGGCTTTGGTTTTTGGCCGCCCAAGCCCCGTGTCCCGCTCTTAGCCCGGCCATTCTTAGGGCACCGGCAGGGGGCTGCAATGATCCAACCCGGCAAAGAATACGGGATACCCGCGGCCCCTGCCCATGCCAGGGCGGAGAGTCCACCCCGTGCCGGCACCCGCATTGGCAAAGACAGTATGGCCGGGCGGCTCTAGCGGGACACAAAAAGAAACCGCTTAGGTTTTCTTGGGCCGCCGAAACGGTAGGGTTATACACAGAGGAAATATGCCGAAAATGTATGCGTCTGATCTGAAATGCGTATCACACGGTCGAGGCTGGGACCGCGTGGGCACCCTCTCCCGGCCCAGCCTCCCGCGAGCGCCGCACCAACAGGCGGCAGCAGTTCATGATTGAGTCAGCCGGGTAGGCCGTGAGCTCGTCCTGGTAGTAGCGGCCGAAGATGGCTTGGGCCAGGGCCTCGGGGGCGGCGCCCTGGGCCAGGCCCCCCAGGATGGCCTGGTGCTCGCGCTGAAGGTTCTCGCGGGTGGCCGCCAGGTAGGCGATGGCCGCCGCGCCGCTGAAGCAGTCCTGATGCCCCAGGCCCAGGGCCGCCGGCTGGCGGGCGGCGATGGCCGCCAGGTAGCTTTGGTACTGGCGGTAGGAGACGAAGTACAGGGGGAAGCCGGGGCGCCCCCGGGTGCAGAAGCCGGCGGAGTCGGCGGCCAGCACCACGCCCTCCTGGGGCACCTGGCAGATCAGCCCGCCGGGAGCGTGCCCCGGGGCCTCCAGGAGCACCGCCTCCAGGCCGCCCAGGTTCATGACCTCGCCGGGGAGTACCTCCTCCAGGGGCGGGGGCAACAGGGGCAGGCAGGCAGGCGGGGCAGGGCAGGGCCAGACCGTCCTTCTGGGCCACCTGGGCGCTGGTGAAGGCCTCCTCCTGGGCGAAGCGCTGGGCCGTGGCCGGTTTGGCCAGGAATTGGCGGGAGTCCGTGGTCAGGAGCAGCCGCGCCCGGGGCAGTCCGGCCCTGAGCGCGGCCTGGCCGGCTGCGTGGTCGGCGTGGGCGTGGGAGATGACCAGGTACTCCACCTCCTCCCGCCGCACCCCCAGGCGCTCCAATTGGGCCAGCACCAGGGGCGCCACGGCGGCCACCCCCGCCTCGAACAGGGCCGCCCGGCCTTCCCCGCGCAACAAGTACACGGCGCTGTGGTAGGAGCCCAGCCGCCAGACGCGCTCGCTCAGGCGCCGTGGCTCCATCAGCCCACGACCCACACCGCCAGGTCCTCGCCGGCGGCCATGACCTTGTCGCTGACGTGGCCCAGGAACTTGGCGCGCTCCTGGCCGGAGCGCCCCAGCACCACGCTGCCGTAGTCGCCGGCCCGGGCCGCCTCCAGCACCGCGCCCGAAACCGACAGGGCGCTGTCTCTTGACAGGTAGTCCACCTGGTCCGGCTCCAGGCCGCCTTCCTGGAGCGCCTGGCGGGCCTGCACCAGAAAATCCTTCATGCAGCGCTCGTCGCTGCGCTTCAGGTCCTCCTGCAGGCCGGCCAGGGCCTCGGGGCCGAAGTCCACGGGGCAGTAGTTCTTGAAGCTGGCGCCCACGTGGAAGATGGTGACCCGGCACTCGGGGTTGCCGCCCAGCATGAAGGCCATGTGGTCCACGGCCTTGAGCGAGCCCTCGGAGCCGTCCACGGCGCAGAGCACCTTAAGGCTGCTGACCCGGCCGCCCACCACCCACACCGGCGTGCGCTGGGCGTGCTGCACCACCTGGTGGGTGACGCTGCCCGCGAACAGCTCCTGGGTCTTGGTCAGGCCGCGCCGGCCCAGCACCACGGCGTCGTAGAGGCCGCGCTCGGCCTCGAAGAGGATGTCGTGGGCGGCGTCGGCCAGGCGGGGCAGGGCCTTGACCTCCACCTGCTCCTCTTGCAGACCGTGCCCCAGCAGGCGCTCGCGGGCCTTGAGCAGCACCCGGTGGGCCTCCTGGTGGTTCCTGTCCTCCAGGGCGCGCAGGCGGCGGTAGGCCTGGGGATCGGCCTGGGCCTCGCGGCGCAAAAAATCCGGCACCCCGGGCATGACGTGGAACAGGGTGACATTGAGCTCCGCGATGCGGGCGCCCTCCATGAGCCCCACGTAGTCCACGGCCCGCTGGGTGGAGGGCGAGGCGTCCACGGCGATGAGTATCTTTTTTTTCATGGCGATTCCCGGCCAAACCCTACCAGGTGGCCAGCAGGGCGTTGATGCGCACTTTCTTGTGCTGGGCCTCGGTGACCAGCACCATCTTGCGCTGCTTGAGGGCGTGTATCTGGGCCGCGAAGGGTCCCTCGCCGGCCATCTCCCGTTGGGCCAAATCCTTGACCTCTTGGTCACAGGCCTGTTGCTGGGCATTGAGGTCGGCGATCTCGGCCTCCAGGGCCTTGATCTGGTCCATGGTTTCGGGGTCGTCGCGGAACAGGGGCCGCCGGGGGCCAGGGCCGCCGCCCGGCGCGCCTTTGCAACAATGGCTCATGGCGTTGGTTCCTTGGGCTGGGGTGTCAACAATCGCTGCCCCAAATATAGCGCGGCGGAGCGGGCCGGCGCTAGCCCACCAGATTGAGCCCCCGGCCTTCCCGGGTCAGCAGGCGTCCACCCCGCTCCGTCAGGTGCAGGGTGTCCTCCAGCTTGAGCAAAAAGCCTCCGGGGTGCAAGAGGTGCAGCTCCAGGGCCAGGGTCATGCCGGCGGCCAGGCGGGCGGGGTTCCTGGGGGTGATGAGCGGCGGCTCGTTCAGCTCCAGGCCCACGCCATGGCCGACGTAGGGGATGATGGCCCCCGAGGGCAGGCGCTGAAAGGCATCGGCCAGGCCCAGGCCGGCGGCCAGATCGTGGGCGATTTGGCAGGCCTCCTGGCAGGTCATGCCCGGCCGCAGCCCGGCCAGCCAGCCGTCGCTGATCTGGCGCAAGGCGTCGCACAGCTCGGCGGCCCCGGCCGGCGGCTCGCCCAGGGCGTGCATGCGGCTCATGTCGGCGTGGTAGCCCTCCAGGCAGGCGGGGATGTCGGCCAGCACCAGATCGCCGGGCTCCAGGGTCCTTGCGGAAGGTCCGGCGGGCAGGCTGGGGTGCAGGCCCGCGCCAGTGGCCGTGAAGACGGTGCCCGTGGTGCGGGTCAGATGGGGGCCGCTGGCCACCGGCCCCCGGCCCATGAGCACATCGGGCTGGCGGAAGAAGAAGACCCCCTGGTGCCCGGCCAGGCGCTGGGCGTTCTCGATGGCCGCCGCCCATTCTAGTTCCGTGACGCCCTCGTGCAAGGCCATTAGCGCCGCCTGGTGCCCGGCGGCCAGGGCCGCGCAGGCCCGCTCCAGGCTGGCCACCTCGCCCAAGTCCTTGACCAGGCGCATGTCCATGACCAGTGGCGAGACGTTGACCAACTCGCGTGCGCCCAGGGCCTTTTGGTAGCGCCGGCCTTCCAGCATGGAGAGCATGTCCAGCTCCAGGCCGACCTTCTCGCCAGCCCCCAAGCCGGGGAAGAATTGGGCGCAGGCTCCTGCCAGATCCAGGCCAGCCGTGATGCGTCCATTCTCCACGGGGCAGTCGCCGGGCAGGGTCTCCAGGCCCCGGCGCAAAAACAGGCGCCAATCGTCAGGGCGCACCATGAGCCAGGCCGGCAGGGCCAGGCCGGTGTAGTAGTACACGTCGCGGGAAAAGGCCAGCACGGCGCCGGCGAGGTTGTTCTCGCGCAAGGACCCCTGCAAGGCAGTCAAGCGCCTGGTGTTGTCGAAGGTGGCACGCCCTGGCGGAGGGTTGAGGGGTGGCTGTTTCTGGCTCAGGGTCCGCATCGGCAGTCCTCCCGCCATTGGAGAAAGGTTAAGCTTCTAGGGCTGGCCGGGATTGCATCAAGCCCGAGTCTCTATGTTATCTTAGTATTCAGGGGGAACTCGCCGTCCGAGGCCGGTCGGCCTGGCCGCCTCCTATATCCTGCCCCGTCAAAATTTATTTAGCCGGGCCGGTACCCGGCAGGGGAGATGTCGCCATGAAAAAGGTGTGGTGGCCGATTATCGTTTTAGCTCTGGGACTGGGTCTGGCGGGGCCAGCCCCGGCCGCGACGGTGGCCCAGCAGAAGGGGCTGGTGTTGGTGGCCCAAATGCAGGCCATCCTGGACGAAGCCGTAGAGGAGGCCTGGGCATACCTATTGAGCAGTGAAGTCAGCGAGAAGCAGGACTTCATGGACCGCATGCAAGAGTTTGACGCGCGCGCGGCGGAGCTGAAAAAGCTCTTCCCCAAGAGAGGCGATCTAGCCTGCCGGGGCAAGATGATTAACGCCAAACACGACATGTTCATTCATTTCCAGAGACTCTTCGACGCGTTAAAGGCCGGGGGCGACTTTCGCAAGCTGCCGTCCAAGGCACTGCTCGATTTCAAGGTAAAGGTGATCGAGGCCCTTGACGCCACTGACGCCTGTCTGAAAGACCTCATGGCCGCAAACCAAGACCAGTTAATGGCCAAGGGCGAGCCTTCCACCCCCACTCAAGCCAAAATGTCCGCCTATAAGGGCCCAAAACTGCGGGCCGCTTTGCAGGTCCTCAGAATACAATCCACGGTTATGCGCGGCGCGGGCGAGGCCATGTGCTACCCGGTGATAATGAAGGCGCAGGCCAAGACCGATTTCCTGGCGCGCATGGATGAGTTCGACAAGCTGGCCGCCGCCCTGCCGGCTGATTTTCTGTCCGGTATCTACGGGCCCGCGGCGGCCAAGACCTATCAGGACATCTTGACGTCCAAGGGGACCATGCAGTCCACCGCGCGGGATCTGATCTCCGCCGCCGACCACAATACCCTCGCTCCTTCAACAATCGCAGTGTTCGAGGCCCAAGTGGACGCCCTGGACGCCCTGCTGGATTCGTTGGTTGACACCTGCCGCAAGGCTCTCTAGGAGCCGGGACCGCCGGGTTGGGCAGGGGCCCTTGGCGGGGCTCCTGCCCTATCGTTCTCCTACATGCCCCGCCGGTACTGCCCGCCCACGCTGTAGAGGGCCTTGGTGATCTGGCCCATGGAGCAGACGCGCACGGTGTCCATCAGCTCGGCGAAGACGTTGCCGCCGGTCAGCGCCACCTCTTGCAGGCGCAAGAGGGCCGCCGGGGCCTCGTCGGCGTTGCGGGCCTGGAAGTCCTTGAGGCGCCCCAACTGGCTCTCTTTCTCCTCCTCGGTGGCCCGGGCCAGCTCCACCCGGCAGACGATCTCCTCGGCATTGGGGTTGAGGAAGGTGTTGACGCCCATGATGGGCAGCTCGCCGGTGTGCTTGAGGGTCTCGTAGTACAGCGACTCCTCCTGGATCTTGGAGCGCTGGTAGCCGGTCTCCATGGCCCCCAGCACCCCGCCCCGGGCGGTGATGCGGTAGAACTCGTCCAGCACCGCCTCCTCCACCAGGTCGGTCAGCTCGTTGACTATGAAGGCCCCTTGCAGGGGGTTCTGGTTCTTGGATAGCCCCCACTCGCGGTTGATGATGAGTTGGATGGCTAAAGCGCGGCGCACCGATTCCTCGGTGGGGGTGGTGATGGCCTCGTCGTAGGCGTTGGTGTGCAGGCTGTTGCAGTTGTCGTAGACCGCGCACAGGGCCTGTAGGGTGGTGCGCACGTCGTTGAACTGTATCTCCTGGGAGTGCAGGGAGCGCCCCGAGGTCTGGATGTGGTATTTGAGCATCTGGCTGCGGGCCTCGGCCTTGTACTTCTCGCGCATGGCCACCGACCAGATGCGCCGGGCCACCCGGCCGATGACCGTGAACTCGGGGTCCATGCCGTTAGAGAAGAAGAAGCTCAGGTTGGGGGCGAACTCATCTATCTTCATGCCCCGCGAGAGGTAGTACTCGGCGTAGGTGAAGCCGTTGGCCAGGGTGAAGGCCAACTGGCTGATGGGGTTGGCCCCGGCCTCGGCGATGTGGTAGCCGCTGATGGAGACGCTGTAGAAGTTACGCACGTCGTGGTCAATGAAGTACTGCTGGATGTCGCCCATCATGCGCAGGGCGAAGTCTATGCTGAAGATGCAGGTGTTCTGCCCCTGGTCCTCCTTGAGTATGTCGGCCTGCACGGTGCCGCGCACGTTTTTCAGCACCAGGGCCTTGATGCGCGCCCGCTCCTCGGGCTCGGGCGGGCGCTTGTTCTCGGCCTCGAAATTGGCCATTTGCTGGTCCAGGGCGGTGTTGAGGAAGAAGGCCAGCATGATGGGGGCCGGGCCGTTGACGGTCATGCTGACGCTGGTGTTGGGGCTTACCAGGTCGAAGCCGTCGTAGAGCACCTTCATGTCCTCGTAGGTGCAGATGGAAACCCCGGAGTTGCCCACCTTGCCGTAGATGTCGGGGCGCAGGTCCGGGTCCCAGCCGTAGAGGGTCACCGAGTCGAAGGCTGTGCTGAGCCGCGCGGCCTTGGCGTCGCGGCTTAGCAGCTTGAAGCGGCGGTTGGTGCGGAAGGGGTCGCCCTCGCCGGCGAACATGCGCGTGGGGTCCTCGTCGGTGCGCTTGAAGGGAAACACGCCGGCGGTGTAGGGGAAGTTGCCAGGCAGGTTCTCCGCGCGCATCCAGGCGTAGACCTCGGCCGGGTCCCGCCACTTGGGCAGGCAGACCTTGGGTATCTCGTTGCCGGCCAGCGAGCGGGTGGTCAAGGGCACCCTGAACTCGCGGTCGCGCACCTTGTAGACGTACTCGCTGCCCGCGTAGGCCTTCTGCATCAGCGGCCACTGGGCCAGGAGCCGATGGGTCTCCTCGGTGTAGCCTTCCTCCTGCTTGTGCACCTCGGCCCTTAGCTTGTCCAGGGCGCGCACCAGGCCGGCGTCGCCAGCCCAAGCCTCGGCCAGGGCGTCGTGGGTGTTCTTCATCTGCCACACCCGGCGCACGATGGCCGCCTGCTCATTGGTCTGGGCGTGGTAGCCGCGCACCGCGTCGGCGATCTCGGCCAGATAGCGCGAGCGCTCGGCCGGCACGATGATGGTCTTGTCCTGGGAGCAGCGCAGGGCCGTCTTGGGCCGGGGGCTGTCAAAGACCACGCCGGTTTTTTGGGCGATGGCCTCCAAGAGGGCCAGGTACAGGGCCGTGACGCCTGGGTCGTTGAACTTGCTGGCGATGGTGCCGTAGACCGGCATCTCCTCGGGCGGGGTGTGCCACAGGCCCCGGTTGCGCTGCATCTGCTTGCGCACGTCGCGTAAAGCGTCGTCGGCCCCCCGGCGGTCGAACTTGTTGATGGCCACCAGGTCGGCAAAATCCAGCATGTCAATCTTTTCGAGCTGGCTGGCCGCGCCGAAGTCGGATGTCATGACGTAGAGGCTAAGGTCCACCAGGTCCACCACGGCGGCGTCGCCCTGGCCGATGCCGGCGGTCTCCACCACCACCAGGTCATACCCGGCGGCCACGGCCACGGCGATGACGTCGCCCAGGCCCTGGCTGATCTCCATGCCGCTGCCCCGGGTGGCCAGGGAACGCAGGTAGAGCTTGGGCGAGTCCAGGGAGTTCATGCGGATGCGGTCGCCCAAGAGCGCGCCGCCGCTCTTGCGACGGGTGGGGTCCACCGAGAGGATGGCCACGCGCTTTTCGGGGAAGTCGTGCGCGAAGCGCAACAGCACCTCGTCGGTGAGGCTACTTTTGCCGGCCCCGCCGGTGCCGGTGATGCCCAGCACCGGCACCTTGTAGTCCGAGGCCCTGGCCTTGAGCGCCTGGCGCCAGGCGGCGATGTCGCCGTCCTGGCCCAGGGCGGCCCGCTCCACGCTGGTGATGACCCGGGCCACCACCTCGGGGTGCTCGGGGTCCAGGTCCTTGAGTAGCGAAAGGTCGTGCTCGCCGCCCAGGGGGTAGTCCAAGAGGCGCACTTGATGGTTGATGATGCCCTGCAACCCCATGACCCGGCCGTCCTCGGGGGAGTAGATGCGGGTGACGCCGTAGTCGTGCAGCTCGGCGATCTCCTCGGGCACGATCACCCCGCCGCCGCCGCCAAAGACCTTGATGTGCGGGGCGCGGTGCTCCTTCAAGAGGTCCACGGTGTACTTGAAGAACTCCATGTGGCCGCCCTGGTAGCAGCTCACATTGATGGCGTGGGCGTCCTCCTGGATGGCGGCCTCCACGCACTCGGCCACCGAACGGTTGTGCCCCAGGTGGATCACCTCCACGCCGGTGGCCTGCAAGATGCGGCGGATGATGTTGATGGCCGCGTCGTGGCCGTCGAAGAGGGAGGCCGCGGTGACGCAGCGCACGGGGTTCTTGGGTAGATAGGGCTCGGTCTCCACGGTCATGTTGTCCTCCCCGGAACGGCCAGGGTTCATCTGATCTGGCCTGGTATCGGTTCACGTCCCCGCTGGTTATTGCGGGGAACGGTAGCGACGAAACAACCTCCGGCTTCTTTTCTCAACGCAACTGCCCCAGTATCAGCTCGCTTTGCAGGGCGATGTACTGCTCCAGGCTGAAGCGGGGCCTCAGGCTCCAGCGGCGGAAGGTCCACATGTGCCCCAGCACCGCGATGTTGTGGGCCATCAACTCGATCTCGGCCCGGTTCAAGGGCCTGAGCGAATAATCGCCCACGCCCCTGTCCAAGAGCTCGGCGAAGACCTGGGTGATGCGCTCCTCATGGGCCAGCACGAAGCGCATGGACTCCGGGGGCAGGGACTTGGTCTCCTGGTAGATCAGGAGGATGTGGTCGCTCATCTGGTCGCAGACCGAGAAATAGGCCTCAATGGCCGCGGCCAGGGCCTGGGCGCCCGAGCCGGCGTGACGGATGCGCTGGCGCAGGCGGTCCTCCATCTCGTCGTGGATGGCCTGGCAGACCAGGTAGAGCACGTCCTCCTTGCTGGCCACGTACTCGTACAAGGTGCCAATGGAAAAGCCGGCGGCCTGGGCCATCTCGCGGGTGGTGGTCTTGTGGAAGCCCTTCTTGATGAAAAGCTGCACCGTGGCGTCCACGATCTGGCGCCGGCGCTTGGCCACCAGCGCCGGGTCCTTGACCGCCGTGGGGATGTCGCGGGTGGGCTCGGCTGGTTTGAGGGCCTTGAGCCGGGTACGGCCGCCGGCGAGCGTGCTCACGGCCGGCTCGCCGGCGCGGCGCGGGGCACCACCGCGACCTTGAGGCGCACCTGGCCGTAGCCCTGGCACTCCACGCCCACGTCGGGGCAGCTCAGCTCGCGCATGAAATGAATGGCCCCCGGCTCCAGGCCCTCGGAGAGCCGCTCGTTGATCAGCGCCACCGGCACCACCAGTTGGGACATCAGGTACACGCACAGACGCTTGGGGCAGTGCTTGGCGATGAAGTTGCCGTCCACGTCCAGCAAAAAGCTGTCGCCCACCCGGTAGCCGGAGTTGCAGTGGCGGGCCTCGATCACCTCGGCCTTGATGCTGTGCAGGGGCGCGGCGGCGGCCAGGCGGCGGATGTGGCGGGCGCGGGGGTCGCCGGGCGGGATATGGGCCAGGTCCTGGGGGGAATAGCCCACATGGGCGGCGTAGCGGGCCAGGACGTCGTCTTGGCTCATGGGCCTCTCCTGTCTGGGGCGCGCGGGTATTTGACTGAGCGCTCGCTCGGAAACTACATTACAGCCATGACCCGGGGCCTGTCAAGATTTTTTGCGGTGTCCCGCCCCGCCGCCGGCCCTGATTATCGCCAACCAATACTGGGAAACCGGCCCGGCCTGGGCTATATTTGGGAGCTTGGCGGGTTACTCACAGCTTTAGTCACGGGGTGTGTCTGATGGTTCACGAGGGCACCATACCAGTGAGGGTCTTGGACGACCTTTACGACGGCGTCTACTTTCTGGACCCCCGGCGCCGTATCACCTATTGGAACAGCGCCGCCGAGAAGCTCACCGGCTACCGGGCCGGCGAGGTGCTGGGCCGCAGTTGCGCCGACAACATCCTGGTGCACGTCAACGACCTGGGCGACAACCTCTGCGAGAGTGGCTGCCCGGTGGCGCTCACCCTGGCCGACGGCCAGGCCCGCGAGGCCGAGGTCTTCTTGCACCATAAGGACGGCCACCGCCTGCCGGTCCTCGTGCGGGTCTCGCCCCTGTATGACGGCCAGGGCAACCTGGCCGGCGCCCTGGAGGTCTTCGCCGACAACTCCACCCGCCTGGAGGCCAACCAGCGCCTCAAGGAGCTGGAGCAGTTGGCCATGCTGGACCCCCTGACCAAGCTGCCCAACCGCCGCTACCTGGAGCGCCAGGTGGAGGCCCGCCTGGCCGAGCTGACCCGCCAGGGCTGGCCCTTCGGCGTCATCTTCATGGACCTGGACCACTTCAAGGCCATCAACGACAGACACGGCCACGAGGCCGGCGACCAGGTGCTGGTCATGGTCAGCCGCGCCCTGGAGCTCAGCTCGCGCCCCTTTGACCTGGTGGGGCGCTGGGGCGGCGAGGAGTTTTTGGCCGTCATCCCCACTGTGGACCAGAAGGCCCTAGGCACGGTGGCCCAGCGCTACCGCATGCTGGCGGCCAACTGCGCCCTGTACCGTGACCATGAGCCCCTGCGCGCCACCATCTCCCTGGGCGCCACCCTGGCCCAGCCCGGCGATACCCTGGACTCCCTGCTGGCCCGCGCCGACCAGTTCATGTACCAGAGCAAGAAAAACGGGCGGGACCAGGTGACGCTGGGGTAGGCCGAGTGCCTCGGCTCCCATTGACGGGCCGGGCGGCGCCATGCCCAGGCCGGCCGGTCCGGCTCCCGTTGAAGCTTTTTTGGTCATATACTGGAGCCGGGGCCGGTTGACCGGCGCCCGTCTGCGAGAAAGGCTTGCATCCAGCACGGGGGGGGAAAATGCAGCGCTTTAGGTTGGCCCTGTTATTGATCGTGGCGGGGCTGGTCCTGGCCAGCCAGGCCCTGGCCGCCGAGATGCTCCAGATATCCAGCCACACCCCCCGCGACCTGGCGCAGTTCCTGGACGCCAATTCCGCCAGGCCGCAGGTCACCATCACCGGCGACCTGTCCCTGCCCGGCAATGCCAGTGGCAAGGTCCCGGCCATGGTCATCGTGCATGGCAGCGGCGGGGTGACCGACAGGCGGGAGGGAGAGTGGGCGCGCCGGCTCAACCAGGCAGGGATAGCCGCCTTGGTCATTGACAGCTTCCGGCCGCGCGGCATAGGCGATACCGCCACGAATCAGGGCAAGCTCTCCATCTGGGCCAACGTGGCCGACGCCCTGGCCGCCTTGCGGGTACTGGCCGCCGACAGCCGCATAGACCCCAACAAGATCGGCATCATGGGCTTCTCGCGGGGGGGCCGGGTGGTCCTGCTCACGGCCCTGGAGCCCATTGTGCGCGTCATGGTCCCGCCTCCCCTCAGGTTCGCCATCCATGTGCCGCTGTATCCCTCCTGCAATCTCCGCTACATATCCAACCAGCCCACTGGGGCCCCCCTATCCATGCACCTGGGCGAAACCGACGACTACACGCCGGCAGCGCCCTGCCTGGACTACGCCCAATGGTTCCAATCCAAGGGGGTGCCCGCCTCGGCCACGGTTTATCCCGGCGCCGGCCATGGCTTCGACCTGCCCACCGAGCCCAGATGGTTGGCCTCGGCGGCCACTGGCCGTGGCTGCCTGGTGGAGGGCGATCTGGATACCCTCACCTGGAAGGTTCTGGCCACCGGCCAGACGCTCTCCAGTGAAGCGGAGGTGATGGCCTACAACAGGAAGTGCGGCTCGCGGGGGGCGACCTTCGGCGGAAACCCCGTGGCCCGGCAACAAGTCTTTGAGAATGTCCTGGGGGTGTTGCGGGAGGCCTTCAGGTAGGGGCCGGGCCTCGCGCCTTGCGCCCACCCCCCCTCCTGGTTAGACTTTAGCCTGACCACCACCCAGGAGCGCCCCATGCACCCCAGCCACCCCCACGGCCAGCACCCCCACGCCCCCGGCCCGGGCCGGCCCGGCCACCCCGGCGGGCCGCCGCCTGGCGTCCTGCCCGACGGCACCCCCGCCCTGCGCCTGCTGGCCTGGGAAACAACGCGGCGCTGCAACCTCTCCTGTGTGCATTGCCGGGCCGGGGCCATGGACCAGCACTACCCCGGCGAGCTGACCACGCAAGAGGGCGAGGCCCTGCTCACCGACCTGCGTACCCTGGGCCAGCCGGTGATAATCCTCACCGGCGGCGAGCCGCTCTTGCGCGATGACATCTTTCACCTGGCCAGCTTCGGCCACGGCTTGGGCCTGCGCATGGTCATGGCCGTCAACGGCACCCTGCTCACCCCCGAGATCGCCCAACGGCTCAAGGACGCGGGCATCCAGCGCCTGTCCATCTCCCTGGACGGCCCCGACGCGGTGAGCCACGACCAGTTCCGGGGCCAGCCCGGGGCCTTCGCGGGCGCGCTGAGCGGCATGGCCGCCGCCCGCCAGGTGGGCCTGGACTTCCAGATCAACACCACGGTCACCCGGGGCAACCTGCCCTGGATCGAGCGCCTGTACCAGTTGGCCGTGGAGCTGGGGGCCGTGGCCCACCATATCTTCCTATTGGTGCCCACGGGGCGCGGCCGGGCGCTCACCGATGAGATCATCAGCGCCCAGGAGTACGAGGAGGTGCTGCACTGGTTCGCGGAGCAGAAGTTCAGCGGCCCGCCCCTGGAGCTCAAGGCCACCTGCGCGCCCCACTTCTACCGCATCATCCGCCAGGAGGCCAAGAAGCGCGGCCAGAAGCTATCCTTCGAGACCCACGGCCTGGACGCCGTGACCAAGGGCTGCCTGGGCGGCCAGGGCTTCGCCTTTGTTAGCCACGTGGGCCAGGTGCAGCCCTGCGGCTACCTGGAGCTGTCGGCGGGCAACGTACACCAGCGGCCCTTCAGCCAGATATGGCGGGAATCCGAGCTGTTCATCCGCCTGCGCGACGCCGACCAGCTAAAGGGCAAGTGCGGGGCCTGCGAGTACCGCCGGGTCTGCGGCGGCTGCCGCGCCCGGGCCTTCGAGGTCAGCGGCGACGAGATGGCCCAGGAGCCCCTGTGCCTGTACCGGCCCGCCGGCTGGGCGGGATAGGCGAATACGCGGGCGGCCTCGAGGCCGCTAAGGCCTTTGCCTTTTTCTCAATGTGGGGTCTGGGTTAGCCTCGCCATCTTGGTTCGTCAAGGCTTGGGAAAACAGTTGCCTTCGTTCTAGGGTAGCAAGCCCGCAAGGCCCCCCTGCTTGGCCAGGGCCTGCTCCAACTCCGCCAACCCGCGGGCCCGCGCCCCCCGGGGTGCCCACACCTGGGGATCGCTGGCCTGGAACACCGCCAGCGCCGGCGCCCCCAGGGCCGCCGCCAGGTGGCTCACCCCGCTGTCAGCGCCCACATAGGCCGGCGCGGCCCTGAGGGCAGCCGCCAGGGCGGGCATCTCCGGGTCGCTTAGCCAGCCGCCTGCGTCCTCCCCCACCGCCTGGGTCAACTCATGCCGGTAGGCCCCGTCCTCGGCTGGCCCCAGCAGCACCAGCGGCGGCCCCCAATGCCTGGTCATCTCTCTTGCCAGCTTGCCCGCCAGCTCCGGGGCCAGACGCTTGGCCCGCCCACCCGAGCCTGGGGCCAGCACCGGCGCCCCTGTTGGGGGCGCGGCCCCCTCTTGGCCAAGCGGTAGCACCGGCAAGGGCTGGGCCGGGCCGGTCAGACCCAGACCGCGCAGGGCCGCCACCTGCACATCGCTAGCGTGGCGGCGCTCCCCTGGGGCGGGGCGGGTGGGCACCGCCCAGACCTGGGGCACCCAGCCGCGCAGGTTGGCCAGGAGCAGGGGGTCGGGGCGGTGGGCAAAGACCACGGCGCGGTCAAAGTCTCGCAGCCAGCGCCGCAGCTCCGGCCCCGGCGCAGGGCTGAACAGGCCGGCGAAGCGGCCAGCCTCGCGGTCGAATACCCTCTCGCCCGGCAGGAGCAGCCGCCCCCAGGCGGGCTGGCCCAGGAGGCCCAGGCGGCTGGCCGGCGGCCCGGCGGCCAAGAGCCCCAGGGCCGGCCAGGAGAGCACGAAGTCGCCCAGGGCGCCCAGGTGCAGGGCCAGGGTCTCCACGCCGGGGCGGGCGGCTCAGGGCTGGGGGCTGATGGCGAACAGGCAGCGCACCGTGGCCTGCACCGCGATCAGGCCCGGCTCCAGGGTGGTCTCCGGGGCGGGCGCGCCCGGGGGGGCGGCCATGGCCATCTTGGCCGCGTGCAGCGGCGGCGTGGCGCCGTCCACCTCCAGGGCCAGGATGGCCCCCAGCTTCAGGCCGGCGGCCTTGGCCAGGGCCTCGGCCTGGGTTAAAGCGTCGGCCAGGGCCAGGGCCTGCACCTGGCGGCGGGCCGCCGCCGGGTCGGCCAGGGACCAGGCCGGGCCGGAGACGCTGTTGGCCCCGGCGGCCACGGCGGCGTCCAGGATGGCGCCCAGGGCCTGGGGATCGCGGGAGGTGACCTCCAGGCGGTTGCTGGCCTCGTAGCCCACGCGCTTGGCCCGGCGGGTGGCCTGGTCCCACTCGGTGCGGGGGTAGAGGCTGTAGCCCACGCTCTTCAGGCGGTCCTGGCCGCCCAGCTTGGCCTTGACCGCGGCGCTGATCTTCTCCATGAGCGCGGCGTTCAAGCGGGCGGCCTCGGCCGAGGTGGGGGCCAGGGTGATGGCGCCCACCACCAGGCGGCCCTGGTCGGGGGTGAAGTCCTGGCTGGCCCGGCCGCTTACGGCCAGGCCCGGCTGGCGCTCGCCGGCCATGGCGCCGGGGGCGGCCAGGGCCGCCAGCAGGCCCAGGACCAAGAACAGGGCTAGCCAACGCGGGCGCGTGATGGCCATGGGTTGCCTCCTTGCGTCAAAAATTGGCGTGAGGACGGATGACACCAGTATAAATCATTTGGCCGTGCCCCGCCGGGGTCGCCGGCCACCCAGCTCAAGCCAGCGGAAGCAGTCCACCACATGGTCGTTGACCATGCCCACGGCCTGCATGTGGGCGTAGACGATGGTGGGTCCCACGAAGCTGAAGCCGCGCTGCTTGAGGTCGCGGCTGAAGGCCTCGGCCACGGGGGTGCTGGCGGGGATGTGGCTGATGCTCGGCCAGGCGTTTTGCAGGGGCCGGCCCTCCACGAAGCGCCACTGGTAGGCGGCGAAGGAGCCGAACTCCTCTTGCACGCGCAAAAAGGCGCGGGCATTGTTTATGGCCGACTCCACCTTGCGGCGGTTGCGCACGATGCCCGGGTCGGCCAAAAGCCGCTCCACATCCTGGGGGCCGAAGCGGGCCACGGCCTGGGGGTCGAAGCCGGCCAAGGCCGCCCAATAGGCCGGGCGCTTGCGCAGGATGGTCAGCCAGGACAGCCCGGCCTGGGCGCCCTCCAGCACCAGGAACTCGAAGAGCCGGCGGTCGTCGTGCACCGGCACGCCCCACTCCTGGTCGTGATAGGCCTGGTACAGGGGGTCGCCACCGGGCCAGGGGCAGCGGGTCAGGGCTGGTTCAGACATGACACGCTCCCATGCAGTGGCTAGGCCCGCCGGGCGCCGGCCTACAGGCGGGCCGCCGCCTCTCTGGCCAGGGCCAGGCAGGCGGTGAGCCCGGGGCTGTCTATGCCCAACAGGTTGAGGCAGCGGGGCTCCTGGGGGCTCTTTTCGATGACCCAGTCCTGGTGCCCCACCAGCCGGGCCTGGATGCCGGCTTGGAAGGGCTCCAGGTCCTCCTGCTTCAGGCCGGGGAAGAACTCCCTGACCCGCTGGTGGAACTGGCCGGCGGGCAGGTACTCGCCGCCCAGGTCCTCCTTGGAGTCCACCCCCCGGTTCAGGGGACCCACGGTGACGATCGGCCCCAGTTGGGCCTGGCCGCCGGGGCCGGGCTCCAGGGTGGGGGTGAGGTGCACGCCCACCGTGAAGTAGCTGCCCTGGGCCGTGACCACCCGCTGGGGCGTGGGGTAGACGTTCATGCCGCGCAAGGCAAGCTCTGGCCGCTTGCCCCGGTAGAACTTGTAGGCCTCGCCGCGCACCGGGTCCACCCGAAAGGGCGAGGCCGGGTCCACCAGGCGGGCCACCTGGTCGCTGTAGAGTCCGGCGCAGTTGATTAGGCGCCCGGCCAGGAAGCGGTCGCCGGCGCCGTCGGGATAGGTCACGGCCAGCTCCAGGCCCTCGGGGCGCGGGGTGACGCCCACCAGCTTGGTGCCGGTGAGGAAGATGGCCCCGGCGTTGCTGGCCAGGGCGTAGAGCTTATGCACCAGGGCCGCCGCGTCAATGATGCCCGAGGTGGGCAAATGCAGGGCGGCCAGGGCGCGCACCTGGGGCTCCATCTGGCGGGCCTGGTCGCCACTGAGAAGATGGGCCGGCACGCCGTTGACCCGGGCGCGCTCCAGGTATTCTTGCAGGATGGGCCGCTCCTGCTCGCTGGTGGCCACCACCAGCTTGCCGCAGTTGAGCGCCGGCACCCCGTACTGGGTGCAGAAGGCGTAGAGCAGCCCCACCCCGGCCGGGCACAGGCGGGCCTTGAGGGGCCGGGTCTGGGGGTCGTAGTACAGCCCGGCGTGGATCACGCCCGAGTTGCGCGTGGACTGGTTCTCGCCCCGGCTCACGCCGGGGTTCTGCTCCAGCACCAGCACCTGGCGCCCCGCTTGGGCCAGCTCCCGGGCCATGGCCGTGCCCACGGCCCCGGCCCCCACGATGACGATCTCCAGGCGCTCCACCGCGCTGCTCCTTGCCGGTCAGTCTTGCCGTTGCTGGGCCTGGTACAGGGCGGCCTTGCGGGCCAGCTCCCCTAGCTGCCGGGCCACCAGGTCCCGCTCCGCCGGCCTTAGCTCCCGGGCCACCCGGGCCGGCTGCCCCAGCACCAGCACACCCGCTGGCACCCGCATGCCCGGCGGCACCAGGGCCCCTGCCCCCACCAGGGCGCCGGCCCCCACCACGGCCCCGTCCAGCACCATGGCCCCGATGCCCACCAGGGCGCCGGCCTCCACCGTGGCCCCGTGCAGGCAGGCCTGGTGGCTTATCAGGGCGCCCGCCTCCACCAGCACCGGATGGCCCTGGGGCGACTCCAGCAGGCACAGGTCCAGCACCGCGCTGCCCGGGCCGATGCTTATCTCCTCGTCGTCGGCCCGCAACACCGCCCCCGGCCACACGGTCACGCCAGCCGCCAGGCGCACCTTGCCGATGACCCGGGCCGAGACGTCCACCCAGGCCTGGGCGTGGATCCGGGGATGGTGCCCGCCAAAGGGGCTGATGAGGGGCGAGGGCTGACGGCGCGGTTCCATGCTGGTGTTTCCTTGCTGGTGGGTTCTCAGGCCGGCAACGGCCCCAGGATCAGGCGGTCGGGGTCCACCTCCTGGCGCAGGGTGTCCAGCTCGCGCTGGCTGGGCGGGGCGGCCTCGCGGCTACGGCTGGTGTCCAGGGCGAAGCCGGTGTGCTCGGCCACCTGGGCCGGCGTCACCCCGGGGTAGTGCTCGGCCAGGTACATGCGCCTGCTCGTCTCGTCGAAGCGCAGCACCCCCAGGTTGGTGACCACGGCCATGGGTCCGCCGCGCTTGAGCCCCACCCGCCGGCGGGAGTCTCCGCCGGTCAGCCAGCCCACGCTGGAGATGTAGTCCACCTTCTCCACGAAGCGCCGGCGGTCGTGCTGCATGAACAGGATCACCCCCGCGGCCAGGGAGGCGGCGTCGCAGGCCCCGCCGCAGCCGGGCAGACGCACCTTGGGGTGGTGGTAGTCGCCCAGGCAGGTGGAGTTGATGTTGCCGTAAGGGTCTATCTGGGCGGCGCCCAAAAAGGCGATGGTGTGGAGCCGGCGGTGGGCCAAGAGCGAGAAGGCGTCAATCAGGCCCGAGTTCATGGCCGTGCCCACCATGACCCGGGGGTCGGCCACGGCCAGGGGCAGTTCCTCCAGGGAGGGGTCTATGCCGCCGGTCTCGAAGAAGACATGCGCCCGGGGGGCGTGCACCCGCCGGGCCACGGTGGCCGCCAGCATGGACAGGCCGGTGCCCGCGAACAATACGTCGCCGTCCTTGACCAACCGCCCAGCGGCCAGGGCCATCATCTCCTTGCTGGTGTAGCGCTCGCCCATGCCGTCCTCCTAGCGCCGGTCCAGGCCGGGGGCGTAGCCCAGGGTGCTGTTGGCCTTGATGCGCATGAGGTCCGTGGCCCCCACCTGGGCCAGGTAGGCCTGTTGGCCGGGTGTATCCAGCACCCACTGGCGCAGATATTCGCCGAAGGACTGGTCGGACTGGGCCGCCTGGCGGTAGAGGCTCAAGTGCCGGGGGTCGTAGTCGTAGAAGTAATGGCAGGCCGTGGGGTGGGCGCCGTAGGGGGCGTGCACCACGGCGTCCACCAGAAAGGGCGGCAGGGAGTTCTGGTCCGGGTCGGCGCGCAGGCGGGCCGCGGGCACGATCTCCTCGCAGGAGACGATGACCCGGCTGGCGGCGCGGGCCTGCTCCAGGTCCAGGAAGGTCAGCCCCTTGATGCGCACGGTGCCGTCGTCGCCCACGTACTGGGCGTGCAGCAGGGTCACGTCCGGGGTCAGCGCCGGCAGGAGCACCACCGGGTCCTCCTCCCGGCTGAAGGGGTTCTGGCCGACGATGGCCTTATGGAGAGGGATATGCCCTTGGCCACGCAGTTCGGGGCCGAAGCCCTGCTTGTTCAGCACATCGCTGCCCAGCCCCGAGCGGCAGGGCATGAAGGGCAGGCCCAAGGCCCCGGCCAGAAAGCGCAGGCTCATGTGCTGATTGGAGTAGTCCTCCACCTGGAGGAGCCCCTGCTCCACGGCCCGCCGGAAGCGGATGGCCGTGGGCGCGAAGCGGCCGGTGCCGGCGTAGGCCAGCTCCAGGCGGGCCACGCAGCCGGCCCCCACCAAAAGGTCCAGGGCCTGGCCCTGGGAGTGCACGGCCAGGTGCAGGTCCCTGCGTCCCTGGCGGATGATCTCGCGCGCCAGCAGCATGGGGTTGCGGCTGACCGTGAAGCCGCCCAGGGCCACCAGGTCGCCGTCCTTGACCAGGCGCTCCACGGCCTCGCTGGCGCTCATCAGCTTGCCGCCCAGGCCCTCGCCCACCTTCATGGCCGCTCACCTCGCCGTCCGGTCGTGGCCGCCTTCCCCGGCCCGCCGCGCCGCCCCCTGGCTTTGCGCGAAACGCCGATGGCCCCAGTATACCCAAACCCTCTATTTCTTGCAGAGCCAGGCGCCGCCTGGGAGGGCCTGGTCCCCTCCCAAGCCGCCGGCCCTGGCTAATGCCCAGCCCTGGTGCTACCATGGGGCAGCCAGCGCTGGGGAGAAGCCATGCCATCCAGGGACCGCCAGGGGCCGGGGGCTCGGGGCTGGGCCATCTTCGCGGTGGCCAGCCTGGGGTTTCTGCTGTCGCAGTTCTACCGGGTCTCGGCCACGGTCATCAGCCCCCAGCTCAGCCAGGACCTGGGCCTGGACGTAAGTGGCCTGGGCACCCTGTCGGCGGCCTTTTTCTATGCCTTCGCCCTGAGCCAGATACCGCTGGGCCTGTTCCTGGACCGCGTGGGGGCCAGGCGGGCGGTGGCGGCCTTGTCCCTGGCGGGCCTGGCCGGGGCCGCGCTCTTCGCCGGCGCCCAGGGCCTGGGCCAGGCCCTGGCCGGCCGGGCGCTGTTGGGCGTGGGCATGAGCTGCAACCTCATGGGCGCCCTGGCCCTGTTGGCGGCCTGGTTCCCGCCGGGGCTCTTCGCCACCCTGAGCGGGCTCTTGGTCAGCCTGGGCTATGTGGGCAACCTGCTGGCGGCCACGCCCCTGGCCCTTATGACCCAGGCCTGGGGCTGGCGATGGGCCTTTTTGGCGGTGGCCGGGCTCAACGTCTTGCAGGTGGCTGCCTTCTGGCTGGTGGTGCGCGACCAGCCCGCCGGCCGGGGGTGCCCGGCGCGCCTGGCCAAGAGCCCCTTCGCCGGCCTGGGGGAGGTGCTCCTAAGGCCGGCCTTCTGGGGCATCTGCCTGGGCAGCTTCTTCCGCTACGGCTGCTTCATGGCCCTGACGGGCCTGTGGGCCGGACCCTACCTAATCACCGCCCTGAGCCTGGGCGAGGTGGGGGCGGGCAACGTGCTGTTGGCCCTGTCGGTGGGGCACATCCTGGCCCTGCCCTTGTCTGGCTATATCTCCGACACCTGGCTTAACAGCCGCAAATGGGCCATCGCGCCCTCCCTGTTCGCCTCGGCCCTCTTGACCCTGGCCCTGGGCCTGCCGGGCGTGCAGGCCTCCCCTTGGCTGGTGGGGGCCGTGTTCACGCTCATCGGGCTGGCCGCCGCGCCGGGGCAGATCATGTACGCCCACGTAAAGGAGCTGGCGCCCCCGGAGCGCCAGGGCCTGGCCATGACCGGCATCAATCTCTTTACCATGTTGGGTCCGGCGGTGGTGATGCAGGCGGTGGGTCTGGTGATGGAGGGAGGAGCCGGCGGCCCCGGCGGCCTGGCCGACCCGGCCGGCTACTGGCCGGCCTGGTGGCTCATGGCCGGCGGCCTGGCCTTGGCGGGGGCGGTGTACCTGTTCCTGCCCGACCGCCGGCCCCGGGGCCGCTGAGGGGCCACCGCGCTCAGGCGCCGTCCTGCTCGTCCGGGGGGTGGCTATGGGCCATCAGGTAGCCCAGCTTGAAGGCGGCCTCGCGGCTGATCTCCATGAGCAGGCGCCGGGCCTCGGCGGCGGCCTGGGCCTGGCCGGGGTCGCGGGGGCCGCCGGCCAAGAGGTGGGCCTCGGCCAGCGCCAGGCGGGCGGCCAGGGCGGCGTAGGCCGGCTCCTGGCTGAGCAGGCGCTCCAGGTCATGGCCCTGAACCTCGTAGAGGCGGTGGGCGCGCTCCAGGATATCCCGGCTCACGGCCGCACCGGCACCAGCTCGCAGCGGCAGCCCAGGTGCACCGGCTGGGCCGCCAACTGGTCGAGCTGGTCCTTGGCGAAGCGCCGGCCCTCCTGCTCCCGGCAGGTGGGGCAGACCTTGGCGTCGCCACGGGTGGTCCACATCAGGCCCCAGATCTCGCCGCGGCCGGCGTCGTGGATCACCCGGCGCCACATGGCCCGCTTTTCGATCTCAAAGTCCCGGGCCTGGTCCTGGCTCATGCCCCCCTGGTAGGGCAGGTGCCGAAACCAGTCCGGGTCCTGGGCCATCTCCCGGGCGATCTCCCCTCCCGCCTGGGCCAGGAAGTCGGCCATGGTCAGGGGGGCCGCCGCCGGGGGCGGGGCCTTCTTGAGGCGGTCGCGAAGCCACTTCATCGCGGGTCTCCAAAGGGGGTGGCCGCCAGGGGGCCTTCGTGCACCAGCTTGGGCGGGTATTTGAGAAGGAAGGCCTCGGGCGTGGTCCGGCCGCTGGCCAGTCCCTGCAGGGCCGCCGCCGGGGCCAGGATTTCCACGCGGGCGCGCACCGGCGGGGCGTGGCGGTCGGCCTCCTTGGGCGATATCTCGCTGAGCAACTCCACCGAGACCCTGTCCACCCCCGGGGCGGGCAGCAGGTCCTCGCCCACCAAGATGGCCAGGGGCAGGCCACTGGAAAGGCTCACCTGGCCGGCCAGGGGTATGCGGCCCAGCATGCTCCAGGCCGCCCCCCGCCAGTCCAGGCGCACCCGCAACAGGTCGCCCTGCACGATGAAGGAGGGCCAGGCGAACTCGGCGTTAAGGCCCTGGGCCACCGCGCGGTTCTTGTCGTGGAATTCCAGGCAGCGCCGGGCCAGGGGGTCGCCGGCGGGGCGCTCCTGGAGCCCTGGACCCAACAAATCGGTCAACTTGTGCAGTACCACGGTCTGCATCCGCCGGCCCAGCTTGGCCGGGGTGTCTATGCCCCTCAGCTCGGGGCGCGCCAACTGGCGGTGGTGCCCCTCGGCCTCCAGGCGGCCCTGGGCGGGCAGGTAGCCCTCGGCCTCCAACTGGTAGTCCAGCCGGCTCAGGAGGGCATAGACCTGGTCCTGGGTGGGGGTGCCCGCGCGCTGGTTCTGGTTGTGGGTCAGCCAGGGCAGCTCGATCAGGCCGCGGGCGTCGCTGACATAGGGGCCTGGCTCCTGGGGCCGGCCCAGCAGGGGGGTGATGGTGGCGCGCGCGCCGGCCAGGGGGCGGTCGTTCTGGTCCAGCACCCGCAGGGCCAGGGGTTGCACCATGGACGGCGGCGGCTCGGGCAGGCCCGGGGGCGGCGGGGCCGCGCAGGCCGCCAGGGCCAGGCCAAGGCCGGCCAGCAGCCAGGCCGCGCACCTGGCCTTCATCGCAGGGCCTCGGCTTGCTGCAGGCGCTTCAAGGCCTGCTGCCGCTGCTCACTGCTGCCGCCGGTCCATAGCAGCTCCACCAAAAAACGCACGCCATCGGGCAGCTCCAGGCGGTCGAAGCGCACCACCTCGCCGCTCAAGGCCGGGCCGCCCTCCTGCTGCTCACCCCAGGGGGCCACCTGGGCCAGCTTGGGTATGATGTTGTGCACGTCCATGAGCACATGGGAACCGTCTATGAAGGGCGAATCCAGGATGAGTACCGCCCCTTTCTTGTTGATGGCGTTGACGCCCACCTTGACCTGGGAGGTGAGCGGCCTTGCATCATCCAGGGCCACCATGCGCAGGCCGGCCTGGCCGATGATGCGCCAGTCGCTGGGCCGTTGGGCGAACATACTTATTGCATCCCCCGCCGTGCGGTAAGAACACCCGCGGCGTCCCCCCGGGGCCATCCCGGGGCCGCCCCGTCAGGCCGCGGGAGCCCCCGGCCTAACGCCTTAAAATACCTGGCCATGGCTGGCGGTGGCCCGCCGCGCGCGCCGGGGGCGCGATTGACTTGCCCGGGCCGGCATGCTAGCCTTGGCCTCTAATCTATCAGTCCGCCCGAAAAGGCGTCCACGGCTTTTTTGCCCTGGGCCGGGGCGGCCCCAAGGCAAGGCCCAACCGGCGCCCAATGGGCGCCGTCCCGCCCCCGGGCGGACAGGAAAGGTTCGCAAGATGCTGGAGTTGATGCGCAAGCACGCGGGTAGCTGGGTCATCAAGATCCTGCTGGGGGCCATCGCCCTGGCCTTTGCCCTCTCCTGGGGCGTCAGCTCCTATTACTCCCAGCAGCAAGTGGCGGTGAAGGTCAACCAGGAGCCCATCACCATGGCCCAGTTGCAGGAGGAACTGAACAACCTCACCGAGGAGAGCCGCCGGCAGTTCGGCGCCCAGTACGACCGCATCGCCCCCCTGCTCAACCTCAAGGAACGGGCCTTGCAGCGTCTGGTGGAGCGCACCCTGCTCTTCCAGGCCGCCCGCGAGATGGGGGTAACGGTCAGCGACCAGGAGATCCGCCGGCGCCTGCTGGCCATCCCCAACTTTCAGGCCGGCGGCCAGTTCGACTTCAAGCGCTACCAGCGCGCTTTGGCCCAGAACCGCATGACGCCCGAATCCTTCGAGTCCTCCCTGCGCGGCCAGCTCACCCTGGAGAAGCTCAGCAGCCTGGTGGCCGGCGCCGCCGCCTTGAGCCCCCTGGAGCTGGAGCAGGCGCTCTCCGACGGCCTGACCAAGGTGCGGGGAGCCTACCTCCTGGTGACCAACGACAGCCAACTGGCCAAGGCCCAGGCCACGCCCGAGGAGCTGGAGGCCTATTACCAGCAGCACAAGCGCGACTACCTGGTGCCCGAGAAGATCAGCTTCAGCTACCTGGTCTTCCCCCTGGCCAATTACCGCGACCAGGCGCGGATCAGCGACGAGGACGTGGCCGACGCCTACGAGCGCGACTACGCCCGCTACGTGCAGGCCGAGGCGGTGCGGGTCAGCCACATCCTGGTGCGCTTAAGCGACCCCGCCGGCCCCACCGAGGAGGCGGCGGCCAAGCAGAAGGCCGAGGAGCTGTTGGCCAAGGCCAAGCAGTCCAAGGAGCCCTTCCTGGCCCTGGCCAAGCAGGCCGGCGGCAAGGACCTGGAGAACGGCGACCTGGGCTTCATCCAGCGCGGCCAGACCGTGGCCCCCTTCGAGGAAGCGGCCTTCGCCCTGGAACCCGGCCAGGTGGGCCTGGTGCGCTCGCCCTTTGGCTGGCACGTCATCAAGGCCGAGGAGCGCCGCCAGGCCAGCGTCACGCCCCTGGAGAAGGTGCGCGGCGAGCTCAAGGCCCGCCTGGTGGAGGCCCAGGCCCGCGAGCGGGCCGAGGTGGCGGCCGAGGCGGCCTTCAACCAGGCCAACCGCGGCCAGACCCTGGCCGACCTGGCCGCCAAGCACAAGCTCTCGGTCACCAAATCCCCGGCGGTCTCCTCCGACCAGCCCATACCCGGCCTGAGCGGCGTCAAGGGCCTGTTCGAGGCCTTCGAGGGCCTGACCCCCGGCCAGGCCGCGCCGGTCTTCTCCTTTGAGAACGGCAGCGTGTTGGCGGTGCTGGAGGAGCGCCTGCCCGAGCAGGTGCGCCCCCTGGAGCAGGTGCGCGAGGAGGTGCGCCTGGCGGTGCTGGCGGCCAAGGCCCAGGAGCTGGCCCGCCAGGAGGCGGCCAAGCTCATCGCCACCCTGGCCCCGGAGAAGGACCCCGCCGCCGCTTTGGCCAAGAAGCCCGGCGCCAAGCGCACCGCCTGGCTGGGCGAGGAAGACACCGTGGAGGGCCTGGCCTCCTCGCCGGCCCTGGTCAAGGCCCTGTTCCTGCGCCCCGAGGTCCGGCCCCTGGTGGCCGAGCCGGTGCCGACCGAGCAGGGCTTCCTGGTGGCGGCCTTGAGCGGCAAGCAGGCGCCCAGCCCCCAGGCCAAGGAGGAGAAGCGCCAGGAGTTCAGCCAGGCGCTTTTGGCCCAGCGCCAGCGCCAGTTGCAGGAGACCTTCGTGGCCGACCTGCGGGCCAAGGCCGACATCCGGCTATTGTCCAAGCTGTAGGGTCGCCTCGGTAGTTCTATTCCTTGGTCCTTGCGGGGAGCGCCAGGGGTCCCCAGCCAGGCGCGGCCTGGTTGAGGTGGAAGCGGCGAAGCAAGCTCTTTAAATAACTTCAAGCGATTGTTTCGCCGCGCTCGCAATGACCTCACTTTTGGGCAACCCTCGGCGGGGAGCGGCCCATGGAGCCCATCGGTCTTCAACCCATCGGGGTGGTGCGCTCGGCCCTGACCACCACCGGCCAGGCCCCCAAGCAGGGGCCGGAGGCTGGCCTGGTGTCGGTCATCGAGATCGCCCCGGCCTGGCGCCAGGGGCTGACCGGCCTGGCTCCGGGGCGCGACCTGTGGGTGATCTATCACTTCCACCAGGCCGAGGCCACGGCCCTGCTGGCGCACCCCCGGCACGACCCGGCCCGGGCGCTGACCGGCGTCTTCAACACCCGCTCCCCCAAGCGGCCGGCCCATCTGGGCCTGACCCTGGTGCGCCTGCTCCAGGTGGAGGAGGGCCGGCTGACCGTGCGCGGCCTGGAGGCCCTGGACGGCACGCCAGTGCTGGACATCAAGCCCTATGTGCCCGGCCTGGACCAGCCGGCGCCCCTGGAGGAGCCATGAGCCAGCCCATCGAGGCCCACGACGGCCTGACCCACTTCTGGTGCCCCATGCTGGGCCAGCCCCTGCAATTCGGCTACTGCCGCCGCGCCCAGGAGGGCCTGCCCTGCTCCCGCGTCACCACCTGCTTCGCCGGGCGCCTGGACGTGGAGGCCTTTCTGGAGGCCCACTACACCCCCGAGGAGCGGGCGCGCTTTTTGGCCCCGCCCCCCAGCCGCCTGCAAAGGGTGGCCGACGCCCTGGCCCAGGCCAATCAACCCTCCGCCGCCGGGGAGGATGAAGACCAATGACCAGCATCACCGTGGTGGTGGACAACCAGCCCGGCCTGGAGGGCCTGACCCCGGAGTGGGGCCTGGCCCTGTGGATCGAGCACCAGGACCAGGCCATCCTCTACGACACCGGCATGGGGCCGGCCCTGTTGCCCAACCTGGCCGCCCTGGGCCTGGACCCGGCCCGGCTAGCGGCGGTGGTCATCAGCCACGGCCACCTGGACCACATGGGCGGCCTGGGCCCCCTGCTCCAGGCCCGGGGGGGAGAGCCCCTGCCGGTCTGGTGCCACGTGGGCACCTTCGAGGCCCACTACAAGCAAGAGGCGGACGGCAGTCTCAAGGACATCGGCCCCCCCTTGGGCGGCCGCGCCCCCTACGAGGACCTGGGCGCGCACTTCAAGTTCGTGGACGTCTACGCCCACCCTTGGCCGGGGGTGCACCTCTTGGCCCCCATCCCCCGTGTCGTCTCCCACGAGGAGCCGGCCCCCGGCCTGGTCACCCTGCTGGGGCCGGCGGTGGTGCCCGACCCCGTGACCGAGGACCTGGTGGTGGTCATCCAGAGCGGCTCCGGCCCCCTGGTGCTCACGGCCTGCGCCCATGCCGGGCCGGCCAACATCCTGGAGCACGTGCGCCAGGTCATGGCCGCGCCGGTGGCCTGGCTCATCGGCGGCCTGCACCTGGACACCGCCACCCCCCTGCACCGCCAGAACAGCCTGGCCTACCTAGTCAACCGCCAGGGCCTGCGCCTGGCCGTGGGCCACTGCACCGGCCCCCGCTCCCAGGCCGCGCTGGCCCAGGCCCTGGGGGCGCGCCTGACCCCCTTAAGCCTGGGCCTGCGCCTGGAGTTCTAGCCCGTGGGCCGGGGCGTGCCCTATGTGCAACGCCAGGCCATCAGCCTGTGCGGCAAGGCCGTGCACGGCTGGATGATGATCGAGCACGGCGACCGCGTGGCCCTTGGCCTCTCCGGTGGCAAGGACTCCCTTAGCCTGCTGTGGCTGTTGGCCGAGCGCCGGCGGCGGGTGCCCATTGACTTCGACATCCTGGCCGTGCACGTGGAGATGGGCTTCCACAGCGTGGACCACCAGGCCCTGGCCCGCCTCTGCGGCGACCTGGGGGTGGAGTTCATGACCGTGGAGACCGACTACGGCCCCCGCGCCCACAGTCCCGAGAACCGCGAGAACAGCCCCTGCTTCTTCTGCGCCATGCACCGCCGCCGCGAGCTGTTCCAACTGGCCGCCGCCCAAGGCTGCCGCAAGCTAGCCCTGGCCCACCACCAGGACGACATCTTCGAGACCTTCCTGCTCAACCTGCTCTACGCCGGCAACCTCTCCACCATGCTGCCGGTGCAGCCCTTCTTCGGCGGCGAGATCGTGGTCATCAGGCCCCTGGCCCTGTGCCCGGCCGACCTGACCCGCCGCTTCAGCGCCCACCTGGACCTGCCGGTGCAGCCGGCCTGCTGCCCCTCGGCCAGCCTGGGCCACCGCGCCGTGATGCGCTCGTGGCTGGAGGAGCGCCACCAGGAGAACAAAAAGGTGCGCTCCAGCTTCTGGCACGCCATCACCAGCGCCGGTCTGCCCATGCTGCCCACCCCGCCCACCACCCAACGAAAAAGCCGCGCCAAGAGCAAGGGCCGCGGCGAGTCCTGAGCGGCGTGCCCGCCGCGGGGCGTAAACGGGCCGTGAGACGCCCTCTCCTGGCCTGCCAACCGGGCTCCCGTTGAATGCAATTTCAGGTCATGCGTAGAGTTTTACACGTGGTTCAGCACGGGAGCGCCATCTTCCCCCTCTCCCCCATTCCCATGGGGGAGAGGGCGGGGTGAGGGGGTTCCTTGCCCCCCCTCACCCTGACCCTCTCCCCCCGGTGGGGGGAGAGGGAACAAAACCATCCGATACCGCAATTTTGATGTCAACCTGATATGCTAGCCTCCCCGGTGGGGCCACCCTGACAACCAGGGCCAAGGCCGCCGCCTGTCCGGCCCTCCCGTCCTGCTTTAGGTGTTGCATCCGCCGGGGCCAGGCCTTAGCCTAGTTAGTATCAATCCGCATCATGAATGACAGACACCGGCCCTCCAGCAGGGAGGAGACGCCTTGTTTTCCGCCAGACGAGGTAAGGCCATGAAAACCCAGGTCCCGGGAGCGGTCATGGACCGCCGCCAGTTTCTATTCACCGCCGCGGCGGGTGTCGCCGCGCTGCACATGGGAGGTATGTTCATGAGCGCATCTGCCCAGGCCGCCGAGGCCATCAGCCTGCCCGCCCTGCCCTATGCCGACAACGCCCTGGAGCCGGTCATCAGCGCCAAGACCATCGGCTTCCATTACGGCAAGCATCACGCCGCCTACGTGGCCAACGTCAACAAGCTGGTGGCCGGCACCGACCTGGCCCAGATGACCCTGGAGGAGATGGTCAAGACCACCTTTGGCGACAAGGACAAGGTGGGCGTCTTCAACAACGCCGCCCAAGTCTGGAACCACACCTTCTATTGGAAGAGCATGAAACCCGGCGGCGGCGGGGCGCCCGGCGGCGACCTGCTGGCCAAGATCAACGCCGACCTGGGCGGCTTCGACAAGTTCAAGGAGGACTTCAGCCAGGCGGCGCTGACCCAGTTCGGCTCGGGCTGGGCCTGGCTGGCCCTGGTGGACGGCAAGCTCAAGGTGATGAAGACCCCCAACGCCGAGACGCCCCTGGCCATGGCCGCCAAGCCGCTCATCACCATTGACGTGTGGGAGCACGCCTACTACCTGGACTGGCAGAACCGCCGCGCCGACTACATCGCCGCCTGGCTGGACAAGCTGGTCAACTGGGACTTCGCCGCCCAGAACCTCAAGGGGTAGAAGAGAAGATATCAGCGAAGGTAAAAGCGAGGAAGACGCGCGGGCCCGGGGGCGACCCTGGGCCCGCGCCCATTTGTCACCAAACCTTAACCTGGCCGTTGCCTCGCCTTAACAAGGCCGCGCTAGGCTTGTCCCCATCATCACGCGCGCAACGGCGGCCAGGCCAGCCGCCAAGAGGGGAGCGGGGACATGGACCTGATGTTTGTGATGGCGGGCTGCTTCCTGGGGTCCCTGGTGGGCTGGTTCCTGGGCTGGCTGATATACCGGCCCTACTAGGGCTGTCTCAGGCCGGCAGGCGCTCCCTGGCGGCCTGGGCCAGCTCCGCCACGAAGCGCTCCAGGGTCCACAGGGCGGCGTCGCCGGGGCGCTCTGAGTTGCCGCAGCCCAGTTGGTCGTAGAAGACCACCGGCCTCTCGCCGGCCAGGGCCGCCAGGGGCTCCAGGTAGTCGTGGGGCGCGCCGGGGCCGCCGTGCAGCACCAACAGCGGCGCGCCGGGGCGGTCGGCTCCCAGCACGCGGTACCACACCTTGCCGCCGGTCACGGGGATGAGGCCCTCGCGCGGGGCGGCGGCGGCGATCTCTTCAGGGGTCATGGGCTAGAGGCTCCGGGCGAGGGTGGGAAGGAAACAGCGCGGCAAGGGGACAGGCCGTGTCTCAGAACAGGGCGAAGGACATGGCCATGTCCCGTGGGATGCAATGCCCGTGGGTTTGTATTGAGGGCACAAGCCAGGCAATAAAATATCTTCGCAGACAAAAATACCATTCACCCCCGCCATATATACCTGACTAAGGCCATAGCAAGCGCAAATGCGGTACCATTTATAAAGGTGTCAAGTCCGACTAGTGCTTGTCCTCTTCGCTTGCGCACGATACCTATGGCAACCATCATTAAGCCACAAGCCACAGGGGTAACCAACAGATTGGCCATGCGTAATGTCTCATTTTTAATGAATAGATGAGGGACAAACAGCAGGCTGATAAATCCCGCCAAAGCTCCATAAATTATATAACCAACAAAGGCTAGGGCATGGTTTACTGGCTTGCGGCTTTGGTATGTTGCCGAAACGATGCGCTGAACCCCTTCAGCCAATAACTCTATGACAAGTTGAAATAACGCCTCGCCAAGCCCCTCCAACAAACCAAATATCCAGCACAAGATCAACTCAATGATGACATCCATGGCAGCTTATCCCCCCAATGTTGAGATGAGGTCAGAGATCCAGGAACGGATGGAAAAATAAGCGCGCGGGCAAGGGGAAGGTGGCAGCTAGCCAGAATGGCCGACCGGCCAGGCTAGTCATGATTTACCTCGTACCGCGAAAAGCATTTGGTCAGTAGGGTGGATTGCCGCGTCGCATCTCTGCGGAGATGCTCCTCGCAATGACATCATTTTCTTGAGGCCCCCTCACCCCGCGCGGGTGGCCCGGACATCTTGTTGTCCGGGTGCCGAAGGCACAAGAGGTTTATTCCCCCGCCCGCAGTAGGGCAGCGGCAGGTCGTCAGTCAGTGATTCCTGATACGCATTTCAGATCAGACGCATAGTTTTTCGGCATATTTCCTCTGGGTACAACCCTTACCGTTTCGGCGGCCCAAGAAAGCCTAAACGGTTTCTTTTTGTGTCCCGCTCAGCCGCCCGGCCATACTTGCTTTGCCGATGCGGGTGCCGGCGCGGGGTGGACTCTCCGCCCTGGCGTGGGCAGGGGCCGCAGGTATCCCGTATTCTTTGCCGGGTGGATCATTGTAGCCCCCTGCCGGTGCCCTAAGAATGGCCGGGCTAAGAGCGGGACACGGGGCTTGGGCGGCCAAAAATCAAAACCCGCTGGCCAGAGGATGCCCGGATCAAGAGCCAACAACCTAATACTATACGATGGTTGTTGAAATAGTATGAAAACCTCTTGTCGCTGCGCGGCCTGGACAATAAATTGTCCAGGCCACCCAAAAGACAAATTTGGTGGATTGCTTCGCCGCATCGTTTTCTGGATGCCCCCTCACCAGGCGTTATCCTCGGGGGACAGCGCGCGTAAGGGGTTGGCGAAGCCCTCTCAACGGGAGCCGCCAGCCTCCGTCAACCAAGCCAACCCCCTCGACTCGTATATGCCCCGCCGGGGGCACCCGGCTTACGCCCCCTTGTACATCTTTTCGATCAGGTCCTTGTAGGCCTGGTTGATGAACTTGCGCTTGATCTTCATGGTGGGCGTGACCTCGCCGTCCTCTTCCAGGAGCTTCTTGGGCAGGATGGTGAACTTCTTGATGGTCTCCACCCGGGCTAGCGTCGCGTTGACCCGCTCCACCTCCTGGCTGATGAGCTCGCGCACCTCTTGGTCCTGGGTGAGGCTGGCGTAGGTGGTGAAGGGTATCTTGTGCTCCTGGGCGTATTTGACCACGTTGTCCTCGTCAATGAAGATCAGCGCGGTGAGGTACTTGCGGGCGTCGCCGATGACCACGGCGTCGTTGATGTAGGGGCTGAACTTGAGCTGGTTCTCGATGTTCTGGGGGGCGATGTTCTTGCCGCCGCTGGTGATGATGAGGTCCTTCTTGCGGTCGGTGATCTTGAGGAAGCCGCGCCCGTCCAACTCACCCACGTCGCCGGAGTGCAGCCAGCCGTCCTCCAGGGTCTCGGCGGTGGCCGTGGGGTTCTTGAAGTAGCCCATGAAGACGTTGGGGCCCTTGACCAGTATCTCGCCGTCGCCGTTTATCTTGATCTCCACGCCCGGGATGGCCGGCCCCACGTTGTCGGCCTCGATCACCGCGCCCTGGTGGATGCTGGTGGGGCCGGTGTCCTCGGTCTGGCCGTAGACCTGGCGCAAGGGCACGCCGATGGCGTGGTAGAAGCGCAGCACGTCGGGGCTGATGGGGGCGGCGCCGCTGATGGCCAGGCGCACGCGCTCCATGCCCAGGCGCTCCTTGAGCTTGGTGAAGACGGCCCGGTGGGCCACGGCGAAGGCCAGCTTCAAGACCGGCCCCACGCCCTGGGGGCTCAAGCGGGCCAGGGCGCGCTTCTTGCCCACCTGCAAGGCCAGGCCGAAGACCAGGCGTTTGAGCCAGGTGGCGTCGCGCATCTTGATGAAGATGGAGCTGTGGTACTTCTCCCAGATGCGCGGCACGGCAAAAAAGACCGTGGGCGAGATCTCCACCACGTTGTCGGTGACGGTGTCGGTGTTCTCGATGAAGTTGATGGTGTAGCCGAACTGCAAATGCATGTACACGCTGAACATGCGCTCGGCGATGTGCGACAGGGGCAGGAAGGAGAGCAACTCGTCGCTGTCGAAGACCGGCACCGCCTGCTTGAGGGCCAGGGTGGTCCACAAGACGTTCTGGTGGCTGAGCATGGCCCCCTTGGGCGGGCCGGTGGTGCCGCTGGTGTAGATCAGAATGGCCAGGTCCTCGGCCCCCCGGCAGGCCAGGCGCTCCTCGAAGAGACCTGGATGGGCCTGATCGTGGGCGCGCCCCAGTTCCAGGAGTTCCTCGAAATCAATGACCATGGGGTCGTGGAAATGGCGCAGGCCCTCGGTGTCTATGACCACGATCTTGGTCAGGAGCGGGCACTGGCCGCGGACCTGCAAGGCCTTGTCCAGTTGCTCCTCGTTCTCCACCACGTATATGCGCGCCTCGGCGTGCTCCAGGATGTAGGCGCACTCCTCGGCGGCGTTGGTGGTGTAGATGCCCACGCTCACCCCGCCGGCGGCCATGGCCCCCAGGTCGCCGTAGAGCCACTGGGGGCAGTTTTCGCCGATGATGGCCACGGTCTGGCCGGGCTCCAGGCCCAGGGCCACGAAGCCCATGGCCGCCTGGCGGGCGTAACGGCCGTAGGCCTCCCAGGAGATGTCTTGCCACAGGCCCATCTCCTTGACCCGCATGGCCGTGCGCGGCCCCAATTGGGCCGAGCGCTCCATGAGCAACTGGGGTATGGTCCGGGCGGGGGATGAATGCTTTGCTGAATGATCTGCCATGGATTCCCTCGCTGGGGGGCTGGAAGGCCCGCGCGGGCCTAGGCGCCAGGGGCGCGGGCCGGCCTCGGGCCGCCGTGGGGGTTATCAGGGCTGAGGCGTGGTCTGGGGCGGCCGGCGCCGGCGCCTTCGGCGGGGGCGGCGGCGCCGGGCGGGCTCGGCGGCCGGGGGCCGCGTGCCGGCCAGGGCGTTCAGGTCGTGGCCCAGGAGGTTGGCCAGGCGGCAGGCGTCCACGAAGTAGCCCTTCTGGGCGATCTTCTTGGGCAACCGCGCGCCCTCCAGGGGCTGGCGCACAAAGGCCATCAGGGCCGCGGCCTGGCAGGCGCGCTCCACCACCCGCTTGGCGAAGGCCACGGGCTGGCCCAGGCGGGGCAAGGCCTCCCGCGTGAACAGGGCCCACTGCACCCGCCCGGGCCGGCCAGGGGTGAATTCCTCGCGGTTGGCCAGGGCCTCCAGGGCCGGCCACAACAGGGCGGCCATGATGATGGCCTCGTCGGGGGCCTGGCCCTGGGCCATCTGTTGGTCCACCTGGGCCAGCATGCGCGCCGCCCAGGCCCGCTCCGGGCTGTCCTCCAGGCCGTAGATGGGCTCCAGGTTTGGCAACAGGCTGTAGAGCACCTTGGTGCGGTGGGCCAACTCCAGCCAGGGGGCCGAGGCCCCGCCCTTGAGGTCGCGCAAAAGCTCGTCGCGAATGCGGCTCTCGGGGCAGACCGCCAGCTCGCCCCGGTGGTGCTCCACGGCGGCCAGGGTGTCGGGGGTGAGCGTGAAGCCGGTGCGCGCGGCGTGGCGCACGGCGCGCAGCACCCGCACGGGGTCGCGGTGGAAGCGCACCTCGGCCTCGCCCACCGAGCGGATCAGCCCGGCCTTGAGGTCGGCCAGGCCGCCCACGTAGTCCACCACGCTGAAGTCGGCGATGTTGTAGAACAGGGCGTTGATGGTCAGGTCGCGCCTGAGCGCGTCCTCGGCCGGGGTGCCGAAGGTGTTGTTGGCCTGCAGGACCGCGTCGTCGGTCTGGTCGGAGAGCTTGCGGAAGGTGCTGACCTCCACCAGCTTGTCGCGCGAGAAAAACACCTGCACCAGGCGGAAGCGCCGGCCTATGACGCGGCTGTTGCGGAACAGGCGGTGCACCTGGCTGGGGTGGGCGTCGGTGCCCACGTCGAAGTCCTTGGGCTTCTTGCCCAAGAGCAGGTCGCGCACGCTGCCGCCCACCAGGTAGGCCAAAAAGCCGTGGCGTTGCAGCCGGTAGAGCACCTTGAGGGCGTCGGGGTCTATGTTCTGCCGGCTGATGCCATGCTCCGACCGGGGGATGATGCGCGGCTCGGGCAGATCGTCGGGCTGGGGTGGATTGATGACCTGGTCCAATGCAGCTACCGCAAGGCTCGGGGGTGTACCGGGGACGAACATGGGTTATCTTATATTACCCAAGCCAAAAAGTACACCAGTAAAGGATTGAAGAAATAAAGGGTTATGCACAGGGAGCAAGCTGTGAAAGACAATTTGCTGTCAAGCGCCCGGGCCGCGGCGGCCGCCGGGGCGCGGGTGTTGGAGGCCATGTGGGGCCGCCAGATAAAAGTAGAGCAGAAACAGGCCTTTGACTTTGTGACCCAGGCCGACCTGCAAAGCCAGGCCGCCGTGCTGGGCGTCATAAGGGAGCGCCACCCCGGCACGGCCATCCTGGCCGAGGAGGACGCCGGGGCCTATCCCCCGCCCCAGGCGCGCTCCGGCGTGCTGTGGGTGGTGGACCCCCTGGACGGCACCACCAACTACATCCACGGCTTCCCCCACGTGGCCGTGAGCGTGGCCGCGCTGGTGGACGGCCTGCCCGTGGCCGGCGTGGTGCGCGACGTAACCCGGGGCGAGGAGTTCCACGCGGTCCAAGGCGGCGGCGCCTGGCTGGATGGCCAGCCCCTGACCGTCAGCCAGCGGCGGGACCCGGCGGACTCGCTCCTGCTGACCGGCTTTCCCTTCCGCGACAAGGGGCGCATCGGCCCCTACCTGGAGCTGTTCAGGGAGCTGTTCATGCAGGTGGCCGGCGTGCGCCGGGCCGGGGCCGCCGCCCTGGACCTGGCCTATGTGGCCGCCGGCCGGGCCGAGGGCTTCTGGGAGATGGGGCTCAAGCCCTGGGACCTGGCCGCCGGTATCCTGTTGGTGGAGGAGGCCGGCGGAAAGGTCAGCGACTTCGCCGGCGGCCAGGAAACCCTGTGGCGGGGCGACGTGGTGGCCGCCGTCCCGGCCCTGCACGGCCTGATGCAACAGGCCTGCGGACGCTTCTTTCCCAACGGATGATGCCGGCCTGGGTGACTCATGCTCGCATGAAGCTAGGCATGGTGTGCATGGCACAGGCAAGACGGGCGGGGGTAAACCCCGCCCGGCATTTGTTCTTGCGCAACGCCATAGGGGCGGCCTGAAATTGGCGTCAGGACGCCGCCCGCCGCCTGCCTAGCCGCTGCCGCCCCAGATGTCCTCCCAGCCGGGGGCGCAGAGGTCCATCTCCTCGATGCGGGTGGCCTCCTTGGTCTTGCGGTAGAAGCACAGGTCGCAGGTGAAATCCGGCCACATGTTGGCCGCGGCTATGTCCAGGCACAGCACGTAATAGGGGCATTGCAGGTTGCGGTCCCCTGGCTTGCTAACCGGGTTGGCGTCGTCGGGCAAATTCAGCATGCGGCCTCGCTGGGGGGCAGTACTGGTTGACGAACGGGTGGCAGGCTAGCACGTTTTACACTTGTGCGCAAGCGCCGCGCCCGATAATTTATCCTGACTGGCCGGGCCATTAATACCCACGCCCCCGGCCCCCGGAGGGAACCAAGCCTTGCTGGCCCACGTGGACATGGACGCCTTCTATGCCGCCGTGGAGGTGCTGGACCGCCCCGAGTTGGCCGGAGCGCCGGTGATCGTGGGCGGCGGGGCCAGGGGTGTGGTTTCGGCCGCCTCCTACCCGGCGCGGGCCTTTGGGGTGCGCTCGGCCATGCCCCTGTTCGAGGCCAGGCGCCGCTGCCCCCAGGGCATCTTCGTGCCCGTGCGCATGGAGCGCTACCGCCAGATGAGCCGGCGGGTCATGGAGGTGCTGGGGGGCTTTTCACCCTTGCTGGAGCAGGTCTCGGTGGACGAGGCCTACCTGGACCTCAGGGGCACCCCGGTGCTTAAGGCCGGCCCAGCCGCCGCCGGCGCGGCCATCAAAGAGGCCGTGGCCACGGCCACCGGGCTGACCTGCTCGGTGGGCCTGGCGCCCCTGCGCTACCTGGCCAAGATCGCCAGCGACCGCGACAAGCCCGACGGCCTGACCGTGGTGGCCGACGTGGAGGCCTTCCTGGCCACCGTTACCCTCAAGGAAGTACCGGGCTGCGGGGCCAAGGCCCGCGAGCGCCTGGGCGCCCTGGGCCTGGGCCGGCTCATCGAGCTGCGCGCCCTGGGCAGGGAGCGCCTGGAGCGCCTCCTGGGGGCCTTCGGCCTTCGCCTGTGGGACCTGGCCCACGGCCGCGACCCGGCCGGCGTGGAGCTGGAGCGCGAGATAAAGTCCGTGAGCCACGAGGAGACCTTTGCCCGGGACATCGCCGACCGCGCCGCCCTGGCCGCCCACCTGCTGAATCTCGCCGAGAAGGTGAGCCGCCGCCTGAGGCGCTACGGCCTGGCCGGCCGCACGGTGACGCTCAAGCTCAGGCACCAGGACTTTCGCCTGGTCACCCGCCGCCAAAGCCTGCCCCAGCCCAGCGACGTCACCCAGGAGATCTACCAGGCCGCCCGGGAGCTGCTCGTGGCCTACGCCCCCCGAGGCCCCTTTCGCCTCATCGGCCTGGCCGTCTCCGGCCTGGAGCCGGCGGGCGGCGGCCAGGGAGGGCTTTTCGACCGCCAGGAACAGGCCAAGGCCCAGGCCCTGGGCCGCGCCGAGGACCTGGTCTGCCAGCGCTTCGGCCAAGACGCCCTGCGCCGGGCTGGCGGCCTGGCCGTACTGGGCCAAGATACCCCCACGGGGCATGATGAAGTAGGGAAGAAATAACTAACCATGTGGTGGTATATATAGGCCAGGCAGGGCGGCACCTGCCGCGTCCCCGCCGATCACTTAAATAGGATTAATGTGCCATGCCAAGCAGCCATCCATTTCAAATTCATGAAATCGTCATGCTCGTCAAGACCCTTGACCCGCTCAGCCTGCTGGACATTGGGGTGGGTTTTGGGAAATACGGCTTTCTGGCCCGGGAGTACCTGGAGCTTTGGGACGGCCGCGAAAAGTATTTGGAGTGGCGCCGGCGCATAGACGGCGTGGAGGGCTGCGCGGAATACATCACCAGCTTGCAGCGGCTGATTTACAACAATATCTACCTGGGCAACGCCCAGGCAGTCCTACCCACCCTGCAGTTCCGCTATGACTTGATCCTGTTGATAGACGTCATAGAGCATTTCACCAAGGAGGAGGGCCGGGCCATCCTCAAGCAATGCCAGCGCCTGGGCAAGAACATGATTATCTCCACCCCCAAGGACACCATCATGCGGGAGGGGACCTTTGGGAATCCCCTTGAGGCCCACGTCTCCCAATGGACATTGGATGATTTTCGTCCGCTCGGCAATTATTTCGTGGTTAACAATCAAAAGTCGCTATTAGTATTCATTGGCGAGGACGCGGCGGCGCTGCTTGGAAAGCTCAAAGGCCAGGCCTGAGGCTACCCGCCGGGACGGGCCAGGCCCAAGACCGTGATGGCCGAGCCCCATGGATCATCGGCATCGCGCGGGCCGGCGGCCTGCCCACCCTGGTCAAAGCCAGCCGCAAGGGCCATAATGAGCACGACCGCTAGGCGACCCGGGCCGCCCACCGCCGGCCGCCCGGCCATTCAACCCTGACCATCAGATGGAGACAGGCCCCATGGCCAGCGACATAGACGAGATCACCATACAGTATGAGGAAGACGGCCAGGTGGTGGTGGAGGAACTAGCCAAGGAGATACTCTTCCGGGGGGCCTGGACCACCATCCTGTTCCTTTACCGCGAGCGCGACCCCAAGACCGGCGAGTTCGGCCCGCCCAAGGCGGGCTTGCGCCGCTACCAGAAATGGCAGGGCACCTTTCGCAAGAAGGACGCCATCAATCTCACCGAGAAGACCGCCCCGGCACTCATCGCCAAGCTCCAGGAGTGGTTCCACTTTTAGGTGGGGTGCCCCCCACGGGGCAAAAACGGGTCGGGTCGAGTGCCTCGACCCCCATAAACGGGTCGGGTCGAGGCTGTCGCCTTGGCCCAGGCCGGCGGCTCCCGTCGAGAACTCGCCGCGCAAGGCAAGTACCGCGACGCGCCTGGCATGGGCCGTGTCTTAACCCTCTCCCCCACCGGGGGAGAGGGCGGGGTGAGGGGGCGCCCCAAACCCCGGGCGGGCATGGGCGGATCGGACGAGGCCGTGGTTCAAGCCGGCCCCGTTGGCTCCCGCCGGGGACTGGCCCCGGGGGCCTCAAGCCCCAGCCGCGGGCGGACCAGCCCCCAGGCCGCCAGCCTGGCCCATACCGCCTATGGCCAAACCACGCGGCCAGGAGTAGGATATCCCCCCAGGCGGGGGGCCTTGGCGCGGCCAGGCCCTATTCGCGCGCGCAACCAGCAGGCGAAAGGCTTAAGCCATGATTATCCAGCTCAAGGCCCACGCGGGCCAGAACTACCTGGACCGGCTCATCAAGCACCTGGAACGCGACGGCATCGGCCGCGAGCGCCTGGACATCTATTCCGGCGACACCTACACCCTGGTGGGCATCAAGGGCGACGCCAGCCGGCTCAACCAGGACCAGTACCGGGCCCTGTCCTACGTGCTGGACGTGCACCGCATCTCCGACCCCTTCAAGGAGCTGTCGCGCCAGTTTCACCCCAAGAACTCCGTCATCCGCCTGGCCGGTGGTCACCGCGTGGGCGCCGAGCTGACCATCATCGGCGGACCCTGCGCCATCGAGACCCAGCAGCAGCTCCTGAAGAGCGCCAAGCTGGCCGCCGAGGCCGGGGCCAACGTCATCCGGGGGGGGGCCTTCAAGCCGCGCACCCTGCACCGCAGCTTTCAGGGCCTGGGCGAGGAGGGACTCAAGTACCTGGACGAGACGCGCCAGGCCCTGGGCCTGCCGGTGATCTCCGAGATCATGGACGCCTCCGACATCCCCCTGTTCGAGAAATACGGCGTGGATATCTGGCAGGTGGGGGCGCGCAACTGCCTCAACTACTCCTTTCTGGACGCCCTGAGCCAGGTCAAGAACCCCCGGCCGGTGATGCTCAAGCGTGGCGACCACGTCTTGATGGAGGAGTTTTTGGGAGCGGCCTTGCGCCTCTACGAGGGCAACCCCCAGGTGATCCTCTGCGAGCGCGGCGACAAGACCCCCGACCGCATCCACCGCAACGTGCTCAACCTCAACAACGTGGCCTACCTCAAGCAGAACTACCACCTGCCCGTGATCGTGGACCCCAGCCACGGCTCGGGCGTGCGCAAGCTGGTGCCCGACCTGGGCCTGGCCGGCATCGCCGCCGGGGCCGACGGCCTGATGGTGGAGGTGCACTACAACCCCGAGAAGGCCCTGTGCGACGGCGCCCAGAGCCTCTGCCGCGAGTTCAAGGACCTGGTGCCCCAAGCACGGGCCATCTATGACCTGAGAAGGCCGGCCGCCACCGTCCGGGCCTAGGCCAGGGCCGCGCCCCCCGGCCAGCCCGCCAGGCCGGGGGGCGCGTCATCGCCCCCGCCGGCTGGGTCCGGCCCCCGGACCTGTAAAGATGCTTTCCTTTCCCAGCGGCCTGGCCTCATAATTTAAGCAATCCCCAAAGGCAACGTGACCTCAGGAGGCAACCATGGCCGAGAAGGAAAAATTCGTCTGCCCCGCCTGCGGTAAGGAATACCCTGGCGATGTCAACATCCAGGTGGCCGAGTGCCGCATCTGCCACCGCGCCCACTGCCAGCAGTGCATTGACGAGTACAACCGCTGCGTGCCCTGCGCGGGCAAGGAAAAGGCCTCGTCCTAGAGTCCCGGCCCCGCCGCGCACCCCCGGGTGCCCGCCGCCAGCGCCAGGCCATGATCTTGGCGCCCAGGCCCCGCCTTGCCCCGCGCCCCGGCCATCCCCCGCCATGCCCGCGGCCTGACCACGGGGGCCGGAAACTCCAGGTTTAATCCAATTTAATGACAATCATACAGTATTAGGTTGTTGGCTCTTGATCCGGGCATCCCCTGGCCGGCGAGCTTTGGTTTTCTGGCCGCCCAAGCCCCGTGTCCCGCTCTTAGCCCGGCCATTCCTAGGGCACCGGCAGGGGGCGGCTATGATCCAACCCGGCAAAGAATACGGGATACCTGCGGCCCCTGCCCACGCCAGGGC
>JACRDC010000069.1 GCA_016218705.1 Desulfarculus sp. | reverse complement strand
CTTCCAGATTAGAAAGGCTGACGTTACCCCGCTGACGAGGGAAACAGTACGCGATAGCCAAATATTGTTTTTTGGTGATTTCCATGCGCTAATTATCGCGCATTATTAACCAAAATGCAATTAGTATGAACAGGCCCTAGCGCCAACCTAACGCCGGCTAGTATCTCGAAAAAACAAACAGCGGGCGGGGATAAACCCCGCCCCTACATCAAGAAATAATACTCTATTTCAATATCTTAATGTAGGGGCGGGGTTAATCCCCGCCCGTGCCTTTTCGCCAAGACAATATGACATCAACCAAATTGGTCCCCCCGCCCGCCGCTCTCGCCTAGGCGCCGGCCAGGGCCTGAAGCAGACCCGAGGCGTCGGGCAGCACCAGGGCCGCGCCGGCGCTCCGCAGGTTCTCGGCGCCCATGCGGCCGCTGGCCACGCCCACGGGCAGGCAGCCGGCCGCCAGGGCGGTAGCCATGTCTATGGGGTGGTCGCCGATGAGGGCGGCCTCGTGGGGCGGCAGGCCCAGGCGCTTTAGGGCCTCCAGGGGGTGGCCGGGGTGGGGCTTGGTCTGGGGCACGGCCTCGCGGGGCAGAAAGACGTCGCAGGCATGATCCACCTGGGGGAAGACCAGGCGGATGGCCGCCCCGCAGTTGCGGCTGATGATGGCCAGGCTATAGCCCCGGGCGCGGGCCTGGGTTAGCAGTGGGCGGGTGAAGGCGAATAGGCGACCCTGGCGGGCGGCGGCCAGCTCGCGCTCCATGATGAGTTGGCCGGCCCGTTGGGCAAAGCCGTCGCCCAGGCGCCCGGCCACCTGCTCCACCTGCTCCAGCAGATAGCCCTGGCCTGGCCAAGGCCCGGCCAGGCCCAGGCCCCGGGCCAACACCTCCACCTCGGCGCGCATGGCCGCGAAATCAATATTGAGTTCGGCCAGGGTGCCGTCGAAGTCGAAGATGAGGACGCGGGGAGGCATGGCGGTTGTTCAATCCAGTTTGATATAGCCCAGTTGGCGCATGGTGCCCAGCATGTCTAAAAGCTCGGTGGTCTTGGTGATGCGTCCGTTCTCAATCTCGAAGATTACCATGGCGTGGAGGGATAGGCGCCTGCCCGTGGCCACCACGCCCAGGAACTCGCCCCGGTGGGTGCCTGTGAGCGTCACCTGGGCCACCACCTGGCCGCCCTCGGCGACGAGGGCGCTGATGCTCAGGGACAGGTTGGTGAGGGCCTGGTGCAGGTGACCGGCCCGCACGCGGAAGTCCGGCGAGATGTGGGACTTGAGTGGCGGGGCCGGAGCATCGGGCAGCCCGATCTCCACCACCTGGTAGCCCTGGGCGAAGAAGCGGGGCAGGGCCTGCTGGTCGTTGGTGATCATGGCCTTGAAGAAGCCGCGCACCAGGTCCTTGTTGGTCTGTAGCACATCCTGGGCAGGGGCGGCCGGTGGCGCGGCCAGCAGGGTCAGGCACAGGGCGGTCAGGCACAGGGCCAGGGCGATTGAGCGTCTAGGCATGGCGATGGGCTCCTTCGGCGGGCCGGTTTCAGCCCGGCAGGGGCTGGGCGCGGCTGTCGTCCAGATAGCGGCACATGCGCACCCCCAGGCCGTGGTCCAGATCAAAGACCAGGGGGTTGCCGGTGGGTATTTCCAGGCCGGGGATGTCCTGGTCGCTGATGGCCAGCAGGTGCTTGCACAGGGCGCGCAGGGAGTTGCCGTGGGCGGCCACCACCACCCGCCGGCCCAGGCGCAAGGCTGGGGCGACCTCCTGGTACCAGTGGGGCATGACCCGGGCCAGGGTGTCCTTGAGCGACTCGCCGCCGGGCAACAGGGCCGGCTCCAGATGGGCGTAGCGGGGGTCGTGGCGGGGATGGCGGGGGTCGCCGGGGTCCAGGGGTGGCGGCGGCTGATCAAAGCCGCGCCGCCAGAGGCGCACCTGCTCGGCCCCGTGGCGGGCCGCCGTCTCGGCCTTGTCCAGGCCTTGCAATGCCCCGTAGTGGCGCTCGTTGAGCCGCCAGGAGACCTGCTGGGGCAGCCACATCTGGTCCAGTTCCTCCAGCACCAGCCACAGGGTGCGTATGGCCCTCTTGAGCACCGAGGCCAGGGCCAGGTCAAAGGCGTGGCCCTCCTCGCGCAAGAGCAGGCCGGCCTTGGCCGCCTCGGCGCGGCCCTGCTCCGATAGGTCCACGTCGGTCCAGCCGGTGAAGCGGTTTTCCAGGTTCCAGGCGCTCTGACCGTGGCGGATCAAGACCAGGGTGGGCATGGACACCTCCGCCTGCAAGTTCAAGCAGTTTCCACGGCGCGGCCAAGGCCAGAGCCACAGGGATGCCACCCTTGCGTCCAAGGCGGCACCTTGTTTGCTGACTTTTCTTATTTATCGCATCTTATCAATAGGAGATTGCCGATTGTTTCGTATTTTGCAGCCAAGCCAACTTGTTCGAATATTGTTGCATGGTCGTCAACATATCTTGGAATTAACTTACCACTGTCCGCTAATGCCTGAAGGTATTTGTCAGCCCAACGGTTATTTCTTACCAACGTCGTGATAAATAGTTTGCCGTTCTTGGCCATGATCTTCTGTAATTGTGTCAGCAACGGATTTGTGTCATTGAGGCAATGCAGCAGATTCTCCGAAATGATTGTAGAGAATGAATTTTCTTTAAAGGGGAGACAAAGCGCATCCGAGTGAAGGAAAACCAGATTATCTGCAATCTTGCCGTTCAATTTCATCAACCTTGTTTTAGCCATACGAAGCATTTTGAGAGACTGGTCCAACAAAATCACTGGCCGTTCAGTGTAGTTGCTATAGACTTTAGCCGTGAATGCCAGAGAGCCACAGCCAACATCCAAAACAGGGCCATCCTTGGCAAGACAAAGCGCTTCGTAAGCTAATTGGGAAAATATTTTGATGGAGTAGCCCCAAATAACACGGTTATATAGTGGGTTGCATGCTATCAAATCATACATAATGCCGAACTGGCCATCATACTCATTGCCTGATTCATTTTCGGGTAAAACAGAGTAAATATGCGGCTCAACTGCCCTTAGATAAAACTTGTCCGATAGCATCATTGATACGCACTTCAGATCAGACGCATAGTTTTTCGGCATATTTCCTCTGGGTACAACCCTTACCGTTTCGGCGGCCCAAGAAAAATTAAGCGGTTTCTTTTTGTGTCCCGCTCAGCCGCCCGGCCATACTGGCTTTGCTAATGCGGGTGCCGGCGCGGGGTGGACTCTCCGCCTTGGCGTGGGCAGGGGCCGCAGGGACCCCGTATCCCTTCCCGGGTGGATCATAGCAGCCCCCTGCCGGTGCCCTAAGAATGGCCGGGCTAAGAGCGGGACACGGGGCTTGGGCGGCCAAAAATCAAAACCCGCCGGCCAGAGGATGCCAGGATCAAGAGCCAACAACCTAATACTATATGAT
>JACRDC010000012.1 GCA_016218705.1 Desulfarculus sp. | reverse complement strand
GCGCAGGCAAGCGGCTGGGTGCCCCCCCGGGGGCATTGATGCCAAGTTGCGATCAAACGAGTAGTTTGATCGCAACTTGGTGTGCGGGCCAAGAACCACCCCAAAAAAGCCGCGCTTTTTTGGGGACCCCGGGGAATGGCCTCCCGGGCGCGAAAGCGCCCGGGAGGCCGGGCAAAACCACGTTTTTGCCCGCTCGAGGGCAAATCAAAGAGCCATGGATGGCTTTGATTGCATATTGGTATGAGGGGCCGGTTGGGGCCAGGCCGCTGGGGCAGTGGGCGGGCAAGAGGCGGCGCGGGCGGCTTCCTACTCCGGCAACTCCAGCGGCAGCCACACCCGGAAGGTGGTGCCCTCGCCGGGGCTGGAGGTGAACCACACCCGGCCCTTGAGGTAGCGCTCGGTGAGCAGTTTGACGCTGTAGGTGCCCAGGCCCCGGCCGGGGCCCTTGGTGGAGAAGGAGCGTTTGAAGACCTGGAGCTGCACCTCGCGGGGCATGACGGCGGGGTTGTGCACCCAGAACTCCACCCCGCCCTGGCGGGCCAGGAAGCCGGTGCTGACCTCCTGCCCCGGCTGGCAGGCCTCCAGGGCGTTCTTGAGCAGGTTGACCAGCACCCGGCCCAGGAGCGCCGGGTCGCTGACCAGCTCCTGATCCAGGGCCGGCGCCTTGAGGCTCAAGGAACGTTCCTGGGCCACCGGGTGGCGCTCCATGACCTGGGCGTACTGGCCCAGAATGTCCCCGGCTGAAAACTGGGTGGGCCATACCCTCAGTTCGTTGTTCTCGGCCGCGGCCAGGTCGCGCTGGGCCTGTATCTCCTGCACCAGTTGCTCGGCGGCCAGGCGCATGCTCTCGGCCAGGGCCGGCAGGTCGGCCTGGCCGGGCTCCTTGAGCAGGGCGGTCAGGCCCATCAGCCCGCCGGCGGTGTTAAGGATATCGTGGAAGAACAGGCGCTCCAGGGCGCGGCGGCGTTTCTGGTCGCTCAGGTCGGAGATGGCCACGAAGGTGTAGGGCTCGTCCTCCAGGGTCAGGGGGGTGGCCCATACCTGCAAATCCATGGACTCCTGGAGGCCCTCGGGGCGCCGCACGGTCAGCCGGCACTCGCGCACCGCCCGCTGGCCATCCAGGCCGGCCAGGATGGCCAAGGCCGCCCCGCAGTGGCGGCAGGACTCGCTGGTGCCGCAGCCGCCGGGCATCTCCCGGCAGTGCACGCAGTTCATTATCTCGCCCGGCCGCTGGCCCAGCAGGGGGCCCTCGCTGTCCAGGCCCAGGAGGTCCAGCAGGCTTTGGTTGCTGTAGACCGCCTGGCGGTGGCGGTTGAGCACCAAAAGCAGGTTTGGCACCTGGTCCAGCAGGCGGCCCAATTGGGGGGCCTGGGACACGGCCCGAGCCTGGCGGCCGACCTCCGGCAGGCCGGCGCGCGCGGCCGGGGCGAAATGGGTCTCCGTGGTGTCGGAATGTGGCATGGACAGGTCCCCCATGTGGCAAGGCGGCCATGGCGGTTGGGCGGCCGTCATGGATCAGCGCTGGCGGCGATTTATCCCAAGCTTATCACGAGGCGAAGTAGTGCTCCACCCGCCAGATGCCCGGCTCGATGACCTTCTTGCTGTAGGGACCCAGCTTGCCGAAGACGCTGAGCATGGCCTTGTTGGAGCCGAAGGAGAGCGCCCAGAAGCCGGGCACGCCCTTCTTCCTGGCGTAGGCCGTCAGGTGGTCCTGCAGGATGGTACCCAGGCCTAGGCCCTGGAACTCGTCGTGGATGGTGTAGGCCACCTCGGCCAGGCCGCTTTCGTCGCCCAGGGAGTAGTAGCCGATGCCGATGATCTTCTCCTTGCCTATGGGGCCGGTGGTGGCCACCAGGGCCATGCGCTGGGTGTAGTCCAGGTTGACCAGGCCCTGGGCCGTGACGTGGGGTAGGGCGCGCACCGGCCTGAAGTAGCGGTTGTAGATGGTCTCGTCGCTCTGGGAGTAGAAGAACTCCTGCATCAAGACCTCGTCGGTGGGCTTGATGGGCCGGATGTGGATGGGCAGGCCGTCCTTGGCCACCTCCTCGCTCTCGGCCCACTGGGGATAGAGGTCCTGCTCGGCGTGCAGCAGTATCTGGTCGGGGTAGACGTAGGCCTTTTCCTTGGCCTTCTTCAAAAGCTCCTGGCGGAAGCGGGGGTGGGCGATGTTGATGAGCGCCATGGCCCGCTCGCGTATGGTGCGGCCGTGCAGAAAGGCGATGCCATACTCGGTGACCACGTAGTCCACGTCGCCCCGGGTGGCCACCACCCCGGCGCCCTCGGCCAGGCGGTGCACGATGCGGCTCTTCTGCCCGGTCTTGTCGGTGGAGGGCACCACCATGATGGCCCGGCCGCCCCTGCTCATGGCCGCTCCCCGGATGAAGTCCAGGCGCCCGCCGATGCCCGAATAGAACTGGTAGCCCGCCGGCTCGCTGGAGACCTGGCCGGTCAGGTCCACCTCCTGGGCGGTGCCGATGCTGACCATGCGGTCGTTCTTGGCGATCTCCAGCGGATTATAAACCTGCTCGCTGGGCAGGAACAAAAAGCTGGGGTTCATGTCCAGGTACTTGTACATGCGCCGGCTGCCGATGCAAAACGAGCAGACGATGCGCCCGGGCAACAGCGTCTTGCGCGCGCCGGTGATGACGCCTTCCTCGATCAGGTCTATCACCGCGTCGGAGACCACCTCGGTGTGCAGGCCCAGGTCGCGCTTGCTCCCCAGGTGGTGCAGCACCCCGTAGGCGATGTGGCCGTAGCCGATGTGCAGGGTGTCCCCGTCGCTGATGAGCTTGGCCGCGTGCTCGCCGATCTTCCGCCCCACCTCGTCGGGCTCGGGATACATGAACTCGGTCAGGGGCTCGTCGTGCTCCACGAAGGCGTGGATGGCGCGCACGTGCAGGAAGGAATTGCCCAGGGTGCGCGGCATGTGGCGGTTGACCTGGGCGATTACGTGGCGGGCGCTCTCGGCCGCCGAGCGCACCACGTCCACTCCGATGCCCAGGGAGACGAAGCCGTGGTCGTCGGGCGGGCTGACCTGGATCAAGGCCACGTCCAGCTCCAGCTCGCGCCGGCGGAACAGCGGCCCGATCTGGTGCATGAAGATGGGCGTGTAGTCGGCCTTGGCCTCGCGCACCGCCTCGCGGGTGGCCGGTCCCACGAAGAAGGTGTTGTGGCGGAAGCGGCGGTCGAAGCGGGTGTCGGTGAAGTCGGCCTGGCCCAGGGTGACGAAGTGCAAAATCTCCACGTCGTGCAGGTCGTCGGCCCGTTTCAAGAGGGCCTTGACCAGGGCGCGTGGCTCGGCGCAGGCCGTGCCCACGAAAACCCGCTGGCCCCTCTTCACCACCCTGAGCGCCCGGCCCGGGGTCTGCAACCGTGTCTGGTAAATTTCGCGCCAGTTCACCTTGCCCGCCTCCCCTGTGGAGAATTGTATTAGAATAAACTAACACGATCAGCCAGCGGCGCCCAGGCCCCAGGGCTGTTTAAGCCAAGTCAATGTGTCCCCTTAAGTGCAACGGGAAAATGTCCCCTTGGTTTATTGCCGAGGCCGTGTAGACGAGGTGTTGGTTATATGCGGCCTTGGCTTTGTTACGGTGTTGGCTTCTAGCCTTGATGGG
>JACRDC010000067.1 GCA_016218705.1 Desulfarculus sp. | reverse complement strand
GCCTCCTCTTGCGTCAACCGACCCTCATGCCAACCAAAATGCGCCTCTAAAAACCGCATCTTCCGAACCTCCTGCAACAGCTCTGTCCGCCTCATCGGGGCACCTCCATGGACCCCAACTCAAACCGGACAACTCATGTGCTACAAGTCCGGACAGTTTATGTGTCAGCTACACGCCGCCCTTCCTACGCTTGACACCCCGTGCCCCCTCGCCTAGCCTAAAAGGATAATAAACCCGGCCGCCAGGAGGACCGCCCATGTCCGACACGCCCAGCAAGGTCTTTTTCGCCGATCTGCGCGCCAACCCCAAGCGCTCGCTCAACGACAAGATTGACGCCCTGATCCAGGCCCTCACGCCGGCCCAGCGGCTCAAGCCCGGCGGGCTCACGGCCATCAAGATTCACTTCGGCGAGAAGGGCAACACCGCCTTCATCAGGCCGGTGCTGGCCCGGCGCTTCGTGGACGCGCTCAAGGCCCTGGGATGCAAACCCTTCCTCACCGACTGCAACACCCTCTACGTGGGCACCCGGGCCGAGGCGGTCAGCCACCTCATCACCGCCACCGAGAACGGCTTCGCCTACAGCGTCATGGGCGCGCCGCTCATCATCGGCGACGGCCTCAAGGGCCACTCCAGCGCGGCGGTGCGCGTGGATTTGCCCGAGTGCGCCGAGGCCCACATCGGCGCCGAGATCGTGGAGGCCGACAACCTCGTCAGCCTGGCCCACTTCAAGGGCCACGAGCTGGCCGGCTTCGGCGGCACCATCAAGAACCTGGGCATGGGCGCCGCCAGCCGGCGGGGCAAGCTCTTCATGCACAGCAATGTCTCACCCGAGATCGTGGCCAGCCGCTGCATCGCCTGTGGCGAGTGCATCCTGCGCTGCCCCGCGGCGGCCATCCAACTGGTCAAGCGCTCTCCCGAGGAAAAGGCCCCCCTGGGCTCCAAGCACGAGTCGCTGCGCTCCCGCAAGGACCCGCAAAAGTGCATCGGCTGCGGCGACTGCATCCTGGTCTGCCCCACCGGGGCCATCCAGATACAGTGGGACATGCAGATACCCGAGTTTTTGCGGCGCATGGTGGCCTACACCAAGGCGGTGCTCCAGGGCAAGCAAGAGCGCAGCCTGTTCTTCAACTTCCTCACCGACATCAGCCCGGCCTGCGACTGCTATCCCTTCCAGGACGCGGCCATGGTGCCCGACCTGGGGGTGGCCGCCAGCCTGGACCCCGTGGCCCTGGATCAGGCCTCGGCCGACCTGGTCAACCAGGCCCAGGGCTCGGCCCAGTCGCAGCTCAAGCACGCCCACGCGCCTGGGCAGGACAAGTTCCGCGACATCTATCCCCGGGTGGACTGGGAGGTCCAACTGGCCTACGCCGAGGAAATCGGCCTGGGCCAAAGGGCCTACGAGTTGGTGCGTGTCTAGGGTGGCCCAGCCGGTACCCCTGGAGGTGCTGCGCCCCGGGGCGGCCCCGCCCTGCCTGGCGCCCGGCGGGCTCATCTGCCGAGGCTGCCCGGGCTGGCAGGCTATGCACGAAGCCCTGGGTCCCCTGGGGGCCTGGCGGGGGGCGGTGATTCACTGCCCGGTCACGGGGCTCACCGCCCGCGCCAGGCCGGAGGATTAAGGCGTTTGGCCCCCCGGGCGCTGGCCATGGTCTGGCTCCTGGCCCTGCTCATGGCCGCGGCCGGCCCGGCCCATGCGGCCGATGCGTCCGAGATCAAGGTCGGCCATTTCAGCGCCAGCGACTTGGCGGGCTGGGAAGAGAAGGTATTCAAGGGCCACACCCGCTACGAACTGGTGCAGGCCCAAGGGCGCGTGGTGCTCAGGGCAGAGGCGCAAGCCAGCGCCTCGGCGCTCATCAGGACCCTGCGCCTGGACCTTCGCCGCTACCCCCGGCTGCGCTGGTCCTGGAAGATCGAGGGCATACTGCCCCAGGGCGACGAGCGCGGCAAGGCCGGCGACGACTACGCCGCCCGGGTCTACGTGGTCTTTCCCAGCGCGCTGTTCTGGCGCGTCCGGGCCATCAACTACATCTGGGCCAACCGCTTGCCCCAGGGCCAGCACCTTCCCAACGCCTTCAGCGCCAACGCCGTGATGCTGGCCGTGCGCTCGGGGCCGGAGCAGGCCGGCCAGTGGCTCAGCGAGGAGCGCGACGTGCTGGAGGACTATCGCCGCCTCTTCGGCGGGGAGCCGCCGGAGATGGGGGCCGTGGCGGTGATGACCGACGCCGACAACACCGGTGGCCGGGCGGTGGCCTATTACGGCGACATCAGCCTGGCGGCCAGGGGTCTGGCCGAGTAACGCCCCGGCCCATGGCCGGCTCCTGAACGGTTGCCAAGGGGGCCGGGGATGTGATTTAAGTAGATAGCGCCCGTTGCGCCTTGACTTTTTGGGGGAGCGATGAAGCTGACTTTCTGGGGCACCCGGGGTTCCATTGCCGTGCCAGGGCCGGATACCCTGCGCCACGGCGGCAACACCACCTGCCTGTGCCTGGAGATCCTGGGGCAGCGTCCGGTGGTGTTGGACGCCGGCACCGGCATCCGGCGGCTGGGCCTGCAAATGGTCGAGGCCCCCGGCCCCCTGGACATCTGCCTCTTGCTGACCCACCTGCACTGGGACCACCTGCTGGGCTTCTTGTTCTTCGAGCCGGCCTACCGCGCGCACGCCAGCATCGCCGTGGGCGGCTGGCCCCGGGGCATGGAGGGCCTGCGCAACATCTTCGACGCCCGCCGGGGCGACGGCAACTTCCCGGTGACCTTCGGCGACCTACCGGCCCGCATCCAGGCCGACGAGGGCCTGCGCCCCCCCCGCTTCCGCCTGGGGCCGGTGCAGGTCATCACCATGGGGCTGAACCATCCCCAGGGAGGCATCGGCTTCCGCTTCGAGCAGGAGGGCCACGCCCTGGTCTTTCTCACCGACAACGAGCTGCACGGCCCCGGCCCCCACAGCCCCGACGACTACGCCCGTTTCTGCCAGGGGGCCGACGTGCTGATCCACGACGCCCAGTACCTGCCCGAGGAGATGGACCAGCGCCGGGGCTGGGGGCACTCCGACTGGGCCTCGGTGGTGGACCTAGCCCAGCGGGCCGGGGTGGGCCAGTTGGTCCTGACCCACCACGACCCAGGCCGCACCGACGGCCAGGTGGATGAGATCGTGGCCCTGGCCCGCGACAAGGCCGGCCCCGGCCTGCCGGTGCAGGCGGCCCGCGAGGGCGACAGCCTGGAGGTGGGCGGGTAGGGCGGCCGCGAGCCGGCAAGTATTTCAAGAAGACAGAAGACGGGCGGGGATAAACCCCGCCCCTACATTAAGATGGTGTAACCAACGATTTTTCTTGGTATAGGGTCGTGGGTTACCCCCGCCCCCATCGCTTTGGCCCGCTGGGGGTGCCTGCCGAGGGTATGGGCTCAGGCCCGGGGAAGCAGGGGCCTGTTCTTTGGCGCGGGTCCCGGGACCACCGTGACCAGCGTCTCCTGCCTGGCGCCCACCAGTAGCACCAGCTCGCGCACCGTGCGGTTCAAGGCCTCGGCCTGGGCGTCCAGCCGGCTGGAGGCGGCGGCCGAGGCCTCGGCCTGGCCGGCGTTGGAGAGGATCACCTGCTCCATCTGGGAAACCGAGCGGTTGAGCTGCTCCAGGCCTACCGCCTGCTCGCGGTTGGAGCCGGCGATCTCGGCGATGAGCCCGGCCACGTCGCCGGCCACCTGGTCCACGCGCTTGAATTCGTCGCGGGTGCCGGCCACCATCTGGGCGCCCTGCTTGATGCGCCCCACGGCCCCCTCGATGAGCCGCTGGGTGTCGCGGGCGGCCTCGGCGGCCTTCAAGGCCAGGGAGCGCACCTCGCCGGCCACCACCGCGAAGCCCGCCCCGGCGTCGCCCGCCCGGGCCGCCTCCACGGCGGCGTTCAGGGCCAGCAGGTTGGTCTGGAAGCTGATCTCGTCAATGGACTTGACCACCTTGCCGATCTCGGCCCCGGCAAAAGCGATCTGCTCCATGGACTGGGAGGTGTCCTCCATGTCCTGGGCCGCCGCCTGGATGAGCTGGCGGGCCTGGTCCATGAGGTCCTTGGCCCGGTGGGAGTTGTCGGCGGTGGTGCGCACCATGGATGCCATCTCCTCCAGGGAGGCCGAGGTTTCCTCCAGTTCCGCCGCCTGCTGGGAAGAGCCCTCGGCCACGGTCTGGGATGAGGCCGAGACCTGGGAGGAGGCCGCGGCCACCAGTTGGGCGTTGCCGGCCAGGCCTTGGGTCACCCCCAGGATGGAGCGGTTGACCGAGCCGGCCAGCCAAATCCCGATCAGGGCCACCACCACCACCCCCGAGGGGATGAGGGTGGCCAGGAAGAGCTTGCCCTTGGCCCGCTCGCGCACCATGCGCTGGGTCTCGTCCTCCAAAAGGGCCTGGCCCCGGCGGGCCAGGTCATCGGCCTGGGCCAGGAGGTTGACCAGCCCGGCCTGGGCCGGAGGGACGCCCGCGCCCTCCTGGCCCAGGGCCTGCTCAAAGGCCCGCACCTGGGCGGCGGGGTTGAGGTCCGGCGAGGGCAGGGCGGCCTGGCCGCCCTCACGCAAGGCGGCCACGGCCCCCAGGCGCCGCGACAGCTCGCCGGCCTGGCCCTCCAACTGGCGGCCCAGCTCCCGCATGCGCGCCAGCAAGGCCTGGCGCTCCTGGCCCTGGCTGGCCCAGACCTGGCCCTCTAGGTGGCGCAACTCCAAGAGCCCGGCCTGGGTGGCGCGGGCCTGCTGCACCGCCGGCGAGTAGGCCTGCAACAGGGTCACCAGGTTCTCCAGCACCCGGCTGGTGTGCAAAAAGCCCACGGCGCCCACCACCGCCACCAGCAGGATGGAGGCCGCGAAGCCCGACCAGATTTTCTTCTTGACCGACAAGGACATGCCACACCCCCGGGGCAGGAGGAACCGGCGCCCGCCGCCTTTAATGGCGGTGGGGCCTGGATCACGGGGGCTGGGGAGATTGATCGAAACCCAACCCCGCACATGGTGGTCGTGCGGTTGTGCAACTATAACAGAAGCCGGGGGCGGGGGGCACAAAAAAATGAATAGGTATTCATAATGTGCGCCGGCGGACCGGGGTTTGACGAAAGCCCGCGCGTTGGTTATCCTGCCTCAGATGCTCGCGTTGGTTATCGAAATAGGAAAGGCGGCAGCTTGGCTGACAGGGCCCATACCCGAAATTTCAGCATCATAGCCCACATAGACCACGGCAAGTCCACCCTGGCCGACCGGCTGATCCAGGCCTGCGGCGGGGTGACCGACCGTGAGTTCTATGACCAGCTCCTGGACAACCTATATTTGGAGCAGGAGCGGGGCATAACCATAAAGAGCCAGGCCATAACCCTGCCCTACAAGGCCAACGATGGCCAGATCTACGAACTGAACCTCATCGACACCCCCGGCCACGTGGACTTCTCCTACGAGGTGAGCCGGGCGCTCTCCTCCTGCGAGGGGGTGTTGTTGGTGGTGGACGCCAGCCAGGGCGTGGAGGCTCAGACGCTCGCCAACCTCTACCTGGCCCTGGAGCACGACCTGGCCGTGGTGCCGGTCATCAACAAGATTGACCTGCCCAGCGCCGACGTGGAGGCCACCCGCCTGCAAATCAGCGAGGACCTGGGCCTGGACGGCGACGAGGCCATCGCCATCAGCGCCAAGGAGGGCACCAACATCGAGGCCGTGCTGGAGGCGGTGGTCAAAAAACTGCCCCCACCCGTGGGCGATGGCGCGGCCCCCTTGCAGGCCTTGATCTTCGACGCCCAGTACGACCCCTACCGGGGCACGGTCATCTCCATCCGGGTCAAGCACGGGCGTCTGAAGGCCGGCGACATCATCCGCTTCATGTACACCGGCACCACCCACAAGGTGGAGGAGGTGGGGCTCTTTGGCCTCAAGCGCGTGCCGGCCAAGGAGATCGTGGCCGGCCAGGTGGGCTATGTCATCGCTGGCGTCAAGACCGTGGCCGACACCAACATCGGCGACACCATCACCCACGAGGAGCGGCCGGCCACCGAGCCCCTGCCGGGGTTCAAGGAGGTCAAGCCCGTCGTCTTCTCCTCCATCTACCCCGTGGCCACCGACGACTATCCCGAGTTGGTGGATGCCATCGAGAAGCTCAAACTCAACGACGCCAGCCTGACCTTTCACAAGGACTCCTCCCAGGCCCTGGGCTACGGCTTCCGCTGCGGTTTCCTGGGGCTTCTTCACCTGGAGGTGGTGCAGGAGCGCCTGGAGCGCGAGTTCGGCCTGTCCTTGATCCTCACCGTGCCCAGCGTGCGCTACCACGTCTACCTGAACAACAAGACCATGATCGAGGTGGAGAACCCGGCCTATTTCCCCGACCCCTCCAGCATCGAACACTGCGAGGAGCCCTACATCAAGGCCTCCATCCTCATGCCCGAGCGCTACATCGGCGCGGTGATGACGCTCTGCCTGGACCGCCGGGGCGAGAACCCCAACTACCACTACCCCAGCAAGGGGCGCGTGGAGCTAAGCTTCGAGCTGCCCCTGGCCGAGGTGATCTATGATTTCTACGACAAGCTCAAGACCGTCACCCAGGGCTACGGCTCCTTTGATTACGAGCTTATAGGCTACCGCGTCACCGACCTGGTCAAGCTGGACATCCTGGTCAACGGCGAGAAGGTGGACGCCTTGAGTTGCCTGGTGCACCGCGAGCGCGCCCGCCTGCGCGCCCTGCACGCGGTCAACAAGCTGAAAGACGCCATCCCCCGTCAGCAGTTCAAGATCGCCATCCAGGGGGCCATCGGCGGCACCATCATCGCCCGCAGCACGGTGGGGGCCTACCGCAAGGACGTCACCGCCAAGTGCTACGGCGGCGACGTCAGCCGCAAGCGCAAGCTCCTTGAGAAGCAGAAGGAAGGCAAGAAGCGCATGAAGCTGGTGGGCAACGTGCCCATCCCCCAAAAGGCCTTCTTGGCGGTGTTGCAGACCGACAGCGAGGATTGATGGAGATTTGAGTTAAAGAGGAGGGGCATGTGGCAACAGAGCAAACGATTAATAGGCTAAGAGAGATTATAGAAAGGATAAAATCGATAGATAGAGCCAAACTGATAAGGGAGAACCTAGGGGAAGAATCGTTAGCTAATGAAATCGAACCGGTTTTGAATAACATTGATAAAAGAATTGAATTTGCACTCTTATACTCAGGCAGTGTTTATGATTCTGTCGTAGGTAATGTGACGTCAATTTTTTCAGTTATCTATGATAAAATCAACGCACAGTGTAATGTTAGTTCGGCAGATTTTATTAGCAGAAAACGTGAATTTATATCACAAATAACAAACGACCTTGACAACTTAAACCAACATTGGCCGCATTTTATTTGCGCTGCTATCGAGCAGCGAGGTTTTCTGGAAGATGAGGGAATTAGGCAAGAGTATTCAAGAAAAGTTGAAGAGCTTCGAGGGGAAGCTCAAGCTGCGGTTTCGGAAGTCAAGAAACAATCCAACGAGGCCATAGAGGAGGCGAGGCAATTAGCCAAGCAAATAGAGGAGAGAGCTAGAAGGACGGCAACGAAGATATCCGTGGAAGAGGCTAAGAATCAATTTAAAGAGGCTCAAAAAGATATAAAAAATAAGGCTATATTCTGGGGAGTTTCGAGTCTTATTTGTATTGGAATATTTCTGTATGTGGCATATTATTTAATTGAACATGCACAACCGCCCAAGGATATTGGCTGGTATATTTTCTATTACACAGCTATGCGCCTAGTTATATTGGGTGTATCTGGTGGGGCGGCAGCGTTCTGTTTACGCATATTTCGAGCTTATTTGCATATGAACCAAATGAATTTGCATCGTCAACGGGTCGCGAATAGTATTGCTGCTTTTGTTGAGTCTGCTGTCACTCCTGAGCAGCGTGATCAAATCCTGATGCGATGTGTGGATGCAGTAGTTAGCTTTGGGCCTTCTGGTTTGTTAGCAAAGGAGAGGGGCGAAGACCAGATGCCGCTGCAAAGGATGCCGGTCGAGGTAATATCAAAATGCGTTGCTGGGTCGGCTCAGCAGCATTAGAGGATTATTAGGATGGCCAGTAAGTGGCCTCAAAGTCGTCTGCCTACCTTGTTGGTCCATGTTCATTTATTCCTGTTGACGTTTTCTTTAATGTTTTTTCTAATCGCGCCGGTCCTGGCCGCGCCGGCGCCCCGGGCGGCGGCCCAGGCCCCCGCGCCTTCGGCGGCCCAGGCCGAGGCCGAGATCGCCGCCCTGCTCCAGGGCGCCGCCCAGGCCCTGGCCCGCAAGGATATGACCTACCTGACGGGACTCTTGGACAATCAGGCCGAGGTGGAGGTGCGCGGCCTGGGCCTGGACCGGCGCACCAAGGGGCGCCAGCGGCTGCGCGCCCTCTACGGCCCGGAGCTGGCCGCCGCCCAGTCGCCAGGGGTGGACTTTCGCGAGGTGCGGATGCGCCCCCAGGGCAACAGGGCCACACTGGAGGCCCTGTTGACGGCCTGGGTGACACCCCAGTTGCCCGAGGGCCTGGAACTGGGGTTATTGCGGCAACAGCGGGTGCCGGTACCCGGACGCCTGTCGGCCATTCTGGAGAGACAGGGGGCGCGCTGGGTCTTCCAGCGCATGGTGCTTATCTTTCCCGGTGGGGCCCGCTAAGGCGGCCAGCCAGGGGGCCACCCCGTCCCAGGGGCCGGGGGAGGCGGCCCTAAGCGCGGCGGGAGGCCATGGGGCGTCATGGCGGGAGATGGCATATTGGCAAACACCCCGATAACCGGCGGTTACCAGCAAATCTACACAGACCTGATCCAGGAGTTGCAGCAGGCTGATATCGCCGCCTTGGCCACGGCCCTCGGGCTGGCGCTCAACCCAGCGGGCGAGGCCCAAGTCCCTTTCTTGGGCGCCAGGTACCTGCTATCCAATGATGGGGTCAAGCGGGCCGATGGCCGGGGCTTTCGCCATGTCACGGGCAGCGCCTTGATCCGGTATTTGTTGACTGGAAGCCGCAGCCGTCCGGCGGGCGAGTTCGTGACTTTCGCCGAACTGGCCGGCCCCTTGTTCGGCCAGGGGGGTTATTCCGGCAGCGCCCTGGAGCAGCCGATCCGGAAACGCTTTCAAGGGCAAACCCCTGAATTGCTGCGGGTGGCGGCATCCCTGGGCGGGCGTCTGGGCGGGGTAGGGGGCCTGGGTTCGGTCAGCCTGCTTTTCGACCTGCTCCCCCACATTCAGCTACAACTGATTTTCTATGATAGGGACGAGGAATTTCCGGCCCGGGCGACTCTGCTGTTCGACAGGAACGCCACAAAGTTGCTGGATTTCGAGACCCTGGCCGTGCTGGTCACGGTATTCGTCAATTACCTGACCAAGGGGGACAACCAGGCCCCCGACAGCGAAGCCTCCGGAGAAGCCTGAGTTCGGCCATGGGCCTGGCTGACTGGCGGTTTACGATCTGCTTGACAACAATTGCCAGCCAGGCAGGCGCTACTTGGCCGCCTTCTTGGCGGGGGCCTTGGTATCGCCGGCTGGCGCCTGCTCCCTGGCCTGGCAGAGCCTCTCCAGGGTCTGATTGAGGCGCATGGTGGCCACGGTCTGGCAGAGCATCAGAAGCTCGCGGGTGTCGAAGTACTGGGAGGTCTCCTTGACCATCCAGGCCACCTTCTTCTCCAGCCACTGATCCAGGCTCGTTCCCTCGGGCTCCATGCCACAACCTCCCGGTAAAGCGATTGGCCGGCTCGGGTAGCGCCTTTTTGCCTGTTCCCCTCAGGCCCAGTCAAAGACCCAGCGGCACCAGACCTCCTCGGTGGTGCGCTGGGGCGGGCAGGAGACGCACTCCACCTTGAGCTTGGGGTTGCACTCCTGGGCAAAGGCCAGCAGGTAGCCCTCCCGCACCTGGCGGCAGGGGTGGGGCTCCAGGCCCTTGTCCAGGCGTATGAGCTGGGTGCGGCACTGGTCCACGCTGAAGGCCGCGCCGCCGTCGGCGCGCACCTCGAAGGATTTGAGATCGTGGCTCACTGCCCAGGAGGTGTGGCGCAGGATGAACAGCGCCTGGGCCGGGTCGGGCTCGTTGATCCCCAGGAACTTCTTGAGCTCCCTGGCCTCGGCCTTGCCCATGTAGCGCCAGCACTCGGCGTCCACGTCGGTGGCCTCCTGCATGCCGTGGCGCTTCTCTATGCCCAGGAAATACAGGCCGTCCACCCGCCAGATGTTCCTTACCTGCATGAACAGGTACTCGTAGAGCCTCTCGCGGTCTAGGCCCTCGAACAACTCGCGGTCGGCCTGGGGTATGGCGGCGACGATTCCTTGGGCGTGGGGCTTGTGGGCGGCGTCGGTCATGGGCTTGCTCTCGCTTGGGGGTTGCGGCCAGGTGATAAATCCACCATAGCCGAGGGGTGATAGAGCGTCAAGCCCCTCTGCCCGCCAAAGGGCATAAATGCTAGGCCCTTGCATTTTTGTCGCCTTGATGGTCATAGTGGGTCAGGCGCCGCCGGCACCATTGCCGGCGGCCCAGGGAGAGGTCCATGCCAGCCGAGCCGTCCAGACCAGGCCCCAAGCCGCCCCGCCAGGCCAAGCGGGAGGCCGCCTCGCGCCGCCTGCTGGAGGAGGGCCTGCGGCTCATGGCCCGGCGGGGGGTGCAGGCCTGCCGGGTGGAGGAGATCACCGCCGCGGCTGGCGTGGGCAAGGGCACCTTCTTCAACCATTTCGCCTCCAAGGAGGCCTTCGTGGCCCACCTGGTGGACATGGTGCTCACTGACCTGGCGCGCCGGGTGCGCCCCCTGGGCCTGGCCCCCCAGGACGGTGAGTCGCTCTTGGCCGGGGTGGGCACGGTGCACCTGCGCTATTTCCAACTGCGCCCCGAGGCCGCCAGCCTGCTCAGCCAGGCCTGCGCCCTGGAGCGCGACAGCGAGCCCGGCCGCCAGATCGGCCAGCGCCTGGCCGCCCACCTGGACCTGGTGGCCAGCATGCTGGCCCCGGCCCTGGGGCCGCTGGACTGGCCCCAGGACCACGGCCGCGAGTTGGCCCTGGCCATCCTGTCCCTGAGCTGCGGCTTCTTCTGGTTCGGCCGGCCCCTGGGCCTGGGTCCCGAGAGCCCGGCGGCCCTGTTGGACCGCCTGGGGCGCCTGACGGCCCAGGGCCTGGCCCCACGCTCCGGCTAGAGATCAGCCGGCAATCCTGGAGTTCCTGGAGGCGAATCATGGGTGACGGCGAGCAGAGACCAGGTTTGACCCCCCGAAGCGTGGACCCGGAGCAGGGGCCGGTGGACATCGGCCAGTGCCGCGCGCTACGCGTCACCTGCCTGTCCGAGGTGGGCTGGTGGGACGACCAGGTGGTGCTGGAGGCCGTGGGCCGGGCCGGCGGCCTGGAGCGGGCCGAGCAGTGGACCACCCCCTGGGACAGCGGCAACGCCGCCGGCTGCTGCCACCTGATCGAGGTGGAGGGCCTGGACGGCTCGCTGCGGCGCATCCTGCTGGACGCGGCTTGGAACCCGGCCTTTCTGGAGTGGCGCTTGCAAGCCACCGGCGTGGCCGCCCTGCTGGAGCAGGGCCAGGTGGACCTGCTCTACCTGAGCCACGAGCACATGGACCACTTCTGGGGCCTGGAGGCGGTTTTGCGCCACGCCCCCGAGCTGACCATGATGGTGCCTTCCACCCTGTCGCTCAAGGCCCTGAAGTTCATCTTCGGTGGCGGCTTCGCCCAGGCCGGGGCCAACAACCGCGTGGCCCATCACGGCCAGTTGCTCAAGATGCCGCCGGGGCCTGTGCACCTGCTGTGGCCTGGCTGCGCCTCGGTCACCTTCGACCTGCCCATCATCCTGGGGGTGCGCGGCGAGCAGTCGCTGTACTTCAATGTCCAGGACAAGGGCATCGTCTGCGTCACCGGCTGCTGCCACCAGGGGGTGACGGCGCTCTTGGACTTCGCCCGCCAGCACCTGGCCGGCGGACAGGACCTCCACGGCCTCTACGGCGGCCTGCACCTGGCGCCCTTCGGCCAGCTTAGCCCCCAGGCCGAGGAGGCCATCTTTAACCTGGAGCAGTACGGCCTCAAGAAGTTGGCCGTCAACCACTGCACCGGCCTCAAGGCCGTGGAGCTGATGCGCGAGCTGGCCTACCCCGTTGAGGGCGGCCGGGCCAGCCAGGGCTCCCAGAGCCCCCTGTACCTGGGCAACGGCGACACGGCGGTGTTTTAGGCTCGGTGCCCAGGCGGGAGTAAACGGGCCCGGTGCCCGGGCTGGCATGTACGGGCCGTGTGGGGCTGATGGTTTGGCCGGGGCCGGCGGCTCCCGCCGTGGGCTTGGGCGATTAAAAAACGGGCGGGGGTAAACCACGCCCCTACATCAAGAAAAGCCTTTGAATCAATGGCTTAATGTAGGGGCGTGGTTTACCCCCGCCCGTCTTGGTTGCGATGTATGGCGGCGCGCGCTTCTGCCGCCTACTTGGCTTCCTTCTTGGGGGCCTTTTCCTTGGCCGGCTTGTCCTTGGCGGCGGGCTTATTGTCCTTGGCCGGGGCCGGGGCCACCTTGATGAGTTCCAGGTTGAAGACCAGCACCTGGTTGGGGCCGATGGGGCCGCCGGCGCCCTGGGGTCCGAAGGCCAGATCGGAGGGCACGTAGATCTCCCACTTGTCGCCCTCCTTCATGAGCTGCAAGGCCTCCTGCCAGCCCTTGATGATGCTGTCCAGGGGGAAGCTGGCCGGCTCGCCGCGCTGCAGGGAGTCGTCGAAGACGGTGCCGTCCAACAGGCGGCCCTGATAGTTGACGGTGACGGTGTCGCTGAGCTTGGGGGCCTTGCCCTTGCCCGAGGCCAGGGCCTTGTATTGCAGGCCGCTGGCCGTGGTCTTCACGCCCTCCTTGGCCTTGTTCTCCTCCAGGAACTTCTTGCCCTCGGCCAGGTTCTTGTCGGCCAGGGCCTTGATCTTGGCCATCTCCTTGGCCTGTATCTCGCGGGTGAGGTTTTGCAGAATCTGCGCCATGTCCTCTTCGCTGAGCTGGGGCTTGGCGCCGCCCTGGGCGTCCTTGAAGCCCTGCTGGAAGGACTCAAGGTCCACCTTGACCTCGCGGGACTTGATGTCGCTGCCCATTCTGAAGCCCAGGGTGTAGGAGAGCTTCTGCTCCGGGCTGGAGGGCGCGGCGGCCCAGGACTGGGAGGCGACGAGGCACAGGGCCAACACCGGCAACAATATTTTTTTCATGGCTTTTCCTAGGGCGGCCCGGCTGCCTGGCCGGCCGGCGTGCAAGGTTATCTGGCCTGCCCCCTCCGCGGGGACCAAGCGGCCCGAGGGCCGCCAACAAATGCCCAAGAATACCCCAATGGTTGGATAAGGCAAGCGCTTCCCTAGGGCAAGGCGGCCCTAAGCGGCCCGCGAGCCTGCAAAAAACAGCGGATAATCGGCGCGCGGTCTGAAATAATGGATTTAGCTTAACTCAAGGGCCGCGCGGGGTGGGGAAGGGCCATGAGCCAAGACGAGCCAGACAGGGGCCAAACGCCGGGAGAGGGCTTGATGCCCTCGCCGGAGGTGTGGGGCCTGTGCCCGGCGGCGGTGCGGGCCAGCGGGGTGGCGGTCTGCCTGTGGGACGGCCAGGGCCGGCTGATCCTGGCCAACCCCGCCTTTGAGCGCCTGTTCGCCCACGGCCAGGGCCAGGCCGTGGGCCGGCCCCTGCTGGAGTTCTTCAGCCCCGCCAGCCAGGAGATGGTGCTGCGCCAGGTGATGCCGGCCCTGGCCCGCGCCATGGCAAGCGAGGGGCAGCCCGCCGGGGCCCAGGCGCAAGGGCCGGGCCAGGACAGGCAGCCGCCGCCCGCCTCCGGCCAGGGGTGGGAGGGCGAGCTGGCGGGCCAGGCCGCCGGGGGCCGCCAATTTCCCCTGTGGCTCAGGGCCGACGCCGCCCGGGACCAACAGGGCCACCGGCAATTCGGCCTGGGCTTATTGTGGGACATCAGCCGCCAAAAGGCCCTGGAGCAGGAGCTGCGCCAGAGCCAGGCCCGCTACCTGGCCATCCTGGAGGACCAGACCGAGCTGATCTGCCGCTCCGGCCCCGACGGGGCGCTCACCTTTGTCAACGAGGCCTATTGCCGCTTCTTCGGCAAGACTCGCCAGGAGCTGTTGGGCCACGCCTTCCTGCCCACCTTCCCCGGTGACGACGGCCTGGCCCTGGCCCGCCACTTGGCCTCGCTGAACCGCGGCAACCCCCTGGGCAGCATCGAGCACCGGGTGGTGCTGGACGGCGGCCAGGTGCGCTGGCTCAAGTGGACCACCCGGGTCATCTACGACCGCCAGGGCGACTTCGCCGAGTTCCAGTCGGTGGGGCGCGACATCACCGAGCGCCGCCAGGCCGAGGACGAGCTGCGCGAGGCCCGCGCCCTCCTGGAGCAGCGGGTGGCCAAGCGCACCGCCGCCCTGGAGGAAGCCAACCAGCGCCTGGCCCAGGTGGTGGGCGAGTTGCAGGCCGCCCAGGAGGAGCAGCGGCGCCTGTCCTTCCTGGACGGGCTGACCGGGGTGGCCAACCGGCGTTATTTGGACCAGCAGTTGGACCTGGAATGGCGGCGCGCGGCCCGCGAGAGGGCCTCACTGGCGGTGGTCATGGTGGACATAGACCAGTTCAAGGCCTTCAACGACACCTACGGCCACCTGGCCGGCGACGACTGCCTGCGGCGGGTGGCCGTGGCCCTGGCCCAGGTCCTGCGGCGGCCCGCCGACTTCTTGGCCCGCTTCGGCGGCGAGGAGTTCGCGGCGGTGCTGCCCGGCACCGGCCAGCGGGGCGCCCTGGTCCTGGCCGAGCAGATGAGGCGCCAGGTGGAGGGCCTGGGCATAGTCCACGGCAGCTCCACGGTGGCCCCGGTGGTGACGGTCAGCCTGGGGGTGGCCGCCCATCTGCCCGCCAACCACGACGACCCCCAGGCGGTCATCGCCTTGGCCGACACGGCCCTGTACCAGGCCAAGCAGGCCGGCCGCAACCGGGTGGCCGGCGCCGGCCAGGTCTAGCCCGCCGGCCCGGACCCAGAAGGGGGTCGCGCCCGGCGAGATGGTTTGTCTTGTCTAGCATGACACTGGCCTATATCCTTGGTGCCAAGGCCACTGCCCCTGGCCGCCCCCGTGAAGGCAAGTCCTCGAAGATCAAGGTCTTGCCCTCCCAGGCCCGCCGTGGCGCGCTAATTGCTTTAATGAGGGTGACGGTCTGCCGGTAGGCGCCTTGGCGCGCCCTGGCCTCGGTGGGCTCACCACTCACTTAGTTGACGAGATGCTCATGCCCAAGCAGGACTCACCACCGCATTCGGGCGCGGGCCCCGCCGGGGCAAAGGCCGAGGCCCGCCAGGCCGCCCGGCCAGCCAGTCTGGAACGCCTGGAGCGGGAGCTGTCCGCGGCCCGGGAGGTCTTTCAGCGGGCCTTCCAGGCCAGCCCCATCTGCCTGACGCTCAGCTCCCTGCCCGAGGGCGTCATGCTGGATGTCAACGAGACCTTCCTGCTCATGACCGGCTACAGCCGCCAGGAGGTCGTTGGCCGCACCGTCCAAGATCTGGGCTTCTACGCCCAGCCCGAGAAGCGCCAAACCCTGCTGGCCGAGCTGATGAAGAGCGGCCGCCTGCGCGGCCTGCGGCTCAAGCTTCGGCGCAAGGGCGGTGAAACCGCCACCTTGCTGTGCTCCATGGACGTGATCCACTTGGATGGCCGGCCGGTATTGTTGGTGAGCGCCAATGATCTTAGCGGCGGCGGTGAGACCGCGCTGGCCCTGCGCGAGAGCGAGGCCAAGTTCCGCACCCTGACCGAGACCACGGCCTCGGGCATCTTCATCATCCAGGGTGAGTATTTCCGCTACATGAACCCGGCCGGCCTGCGCCTGGTGGGCTACGGCGCCGATGAGATTCAGAAGGTGCGCTTCTGGGAGGTGGTGCACCCGGACTTTCGCGAACTGGTACGCGGGCGCGGCCTGGCCCGCCAGCAGGGGCAGGAGGTCCCCAGCCACTACGAGTTCAAGGTGCTGCACCGTAACGGCGGCGAGCGCTGGGTGGACTTCACCGCCGCCGCCCTGGAGTTCATGGGCCAGCCAGCCATGCTGGGCACGGTCTACGACATCACCGACCTGAAGAAGGCCGAGGAGGCCCTGCGCCTGGACGAGGCCCGCCTGGAGGCCCTGGTCAAGCTGGGGCAGATGCACAACGTGCCCCAGCAGGTGATCGTGGACTACACCCTGGAGGAGGCGGTGCGCCTGACCAAGAGCGCCGTGGGCTACGTGGGCTTCGTGGACGAGGAGCGGGGCACCATGACCATCGTGGCCCGCTCGCGCACGGCTATGGAGCGCTGCTCCCTGGCCGCCAAGCCCACCACCTACCGCCTGGACGACACCGTCCTGTGGGGCGAGCCAATCAGGCGGCGCGGCCCAGTCATCACCAACGACTACCAGGCCCTGGCCTCCAAGAAGGGCACCCCCCCGGGGCACATCCTCATTGAGCGCCACCTGAGCGTGCCGGTGCTGGACGCTGGCCGGGTGGTGGCGGTGATCGGGCTGGGCAACAAGGCCGAGCCCTACGACGAGGCCGACGTGCGCCAGGCCACCCTGCTCATGGACGCCATGTGGAAGATCGTGCAGCACCGCCGGGGGCAGAAGGCCCTGCGCCGCAGCGAGGAGCGCTTCCGCTCCCTGACCGAGAACGCCCCGGACATCATCTTCACCCTGGGCGTGGACGGCTCATTCACCTATGTCAACCCGTCCTGGCAGCGCATCATGGGGCATGCCCCCCAGGAGATCGTGGGGCGCCCCTTCGTGGACTTCGTGCGGCCCCAGGACGCCGAATACGCCCGGCGCATGTTCAAGCGCATGCGCGACGAGGGCCACACCATCTCCGAGGTGCGCGGGATACTATTGGGCAAGGACGGCCGGCCGCGCCACTTCACCCTGGGCGGTGGCCCCAACCTGGACACCCATGGCCAGATCACGGGCATGGTGGGGGTGCTCAAGGACATCAGCGATCAAGTGGAGCTGGAGGCCCAGGTCAGGCACGCCCAGAAGATGGAGGCCCTGGGCACCCTGGCTGGCGGGGTGGCCCACGAGTTCAACAACGTGCTCATGGCCGTGCGCGGCTACAGCCAACTTCTGGTCCTGGCCGGCGGGCTGCCGGACAGCGCCGCCACCTATTTGGAAAAGATAGACCAGAGCTGCCAGCGCGCCGCCGACCTGACCCGCAAGATGCTGACCTTCACCCGCCTGGAGACCGGCGAGAAGACGGCCGTGGACCTCAACCAAGTGACCAGGGGGGTCTGGGAACTCCTGCGCCAGACCACCTCGCCGGGCATCGAGGTGCTCCTGGAGGAGGCGGCGGGCCTTTTGGTGGTGCTGGCCAACGCCGCCCAGTTGGAGCAGGTGCTGTTCAACCTGGCGCTGAACGCCCGTGACGCCACCGGCGAGGGCGGGCGCATCAGCCTGCGCACCCGCCTGGCCCATCTGGACCAGGCCTTTGTCCAGCAGAACCCCTGGGTGCGCGCCGGCGACTACTCCCTGGTGGAGGTCGAGGACAGCGGCCAGGGCATGACCCCGGGTGTATTGGCCCGCATCTTCGACCCCTTTTTCACCACCAAGGAGCCGGGCAAGGGCACCGGCCTGGGGCTGTCGGTGGCCTATTCCATCATCAAGGCCCACGGCGGCTACATCGAGGCCCGCAGCCAGCCCGGACGGGGCTCGCTTTTCACCGTGTACCTGCCGGCGGTCGAGCAGGAGGACCTGGCGCTCTTGGAGGCCCCCCAGGCCCCGGAGCTGCTCAAGGGCCAGGGCGAGCGCCTGCTGGTGGTGGACGACGAGCCCCAGCTCAGGGAGATCGCCACCGAGATGCTGCAGGGTTTCGGCTACCAGGTGCGCACCGCCAGCCAGGGCCAGGAGGCCCTGGACCTGTACCTGGACGCCCTGCAACAGGGCCAGCCCTTTGACCTGGTGATCCTGGACCTGGCCATGCCGGTGATGGACGGCTTGACCTTCCTGGAACACCTACGCCAGCGCCACCCCCAGGCCCGGGTGCTGGTGGCCACCGGTCACGGCGCCGAGACCTTTAATTGGGGCCAGGAAGACCAGCCCCCGCGGCCGGTGCTGCGCAAGCCCTACAACCTGGAACAACTGCTCCGGCAGGTGCGCCGCAGCCTGAGCGAGCCCGGCGGCTGCTAATACGCATTTCATATCAGACGTATAGTTTTCTCGTCAGGTTTCCTCTGGGTACAGCCCTTACGGTATAGGTGGCCTAAGAAAGCCTAAGCGGTTTCTTTTTGTGTCCCGCTAGAGCCGCCCGGCCATACTGGCTTTGCCGATGCGGGTGCCGGCGCGGGG
>JACRDC010000070.1 GCA_016218705.1 Desulfarculus sp. | reverse complement strand
CCCAAAAAAGCCGCGCTTTTTTGGGGACCCCGGTGGATGGCCCGCCGGGCGCGAAAGCGCCCGGGAGGCCGGGCAAAACCACGTTTTTGCCCGCTCGAGGGCAAATCAAAGAGCCATGGATGGCTTTGATTGCATATTGGTATAAGAATGGCCGGGCTAAGAGCGGGACACGGGGCTTGGGCGGCCAGAAAACCAAAGCTCGCCGGCCAGAGGATGGCCAGATCAAGGGGCAACAACCTAATACTATATGATGGTTGTTGAAATAGTATGATACCAAAAAGACGGGACTCCACCCTGGGCTGGGCCATGTATACAGGGTCTAGCGGGTGCTTGCCAGCCGCGAAAGATGCAAAAAGGACGGGAGGGGGTAAACCCCTCCCGTGCATTTACCGCCGCAACCCCCCGGCGGGAGCCGCCGGCCCAGGTTATTTTGTCAGCCTTTCCCGACCCGTTTATGCCTGGCCGGGCACCGGCCCTACTTGGCGAAGTCCACGGCCCGGGTCTCGCGGATGACCGTGACCTTTATCTGGCCGGGGTACATCATTTCTTCCTCGATCTTGCGGGCGATGTCGTGGCTCAAGAGCAGGGCCTGATCGTCGGTGGTCTTCTCGGCCTCCAGCACGATGCGCACCTCGCGGCCAGCCTGGATGGCGAAGGAGTTGGACACGCCCGTGAAGGAGTTGGCGATGCGCTCCAGGTCCTCCAGGCGCTTGACGTAGGACTCCAGCATCTCGCGGCGGGCGCCGGGGCGGGCGCCGGAGAGGGCGTCGGCCGCCTGCACCAGCACGGCCAGCACCGACTCGGGGGGCACGTCCTCGTGGTGGGCCTGGATGGCGTGGATGATGTGGGGCTTCTCGCCGTGGCGCTTGGCCAGGTCGGCGCCGATGACCGCGTGCGGCCCCTCGATCTCGTGGTCCACGGCCTTGCCGATGTCGTGCAAGAGGCCGGCGCGCTTGGCGTGCTTGGGGTTGATGCCCAGCTCGCTGGCCATGATGCCGCAGAGGAAGGCCACCTCCAGGGAGTGTTGCAGCACGTTCTGGGCATAGGAGGAGCGGTAGCGCAGCCGCCCGATGAGCTTGACGATCTCGGGGTGGATGCCGTGCACGCCCACGTCGAAGGTGGCCTGCTCGCCGGCCTCCTTGATGGAGGCCTCCACCTCGGTGGTCACCTTCTTGACCACCTCCTCGATGCGCGCGGGGTGGATGCGGCCGTCGGCGATGAGGCGCTCCAGGGAGATGCGGGCGATCTCGCGGCGCATGGGGTTGAAGCCCGAGAGGATCACCGCCTCGGGCGTGTCGTCAATGATGAGGTCCACGCCGGTGGCCGCCTCGATGGCCCGGATGTTGCGCCCCTCGCGGCCGATGATGCGCCCCTTCATCTCGTCTGAGGGCAGGGTCACCACGCTGACCGTCTTCTCCACGGCGTAATCGCCGGCGTAGCGCTTGCAGGCCAGCGCCAGTATCTCCTGGGACTTCTTGGCGGATGCCTCCTTGGTCTCCTGCTCCACGCGCTTGATGGTCTTGGCCGCCTCGTGGCGGGCCTGGTCCTCGATGGACTGGATGAGCTGGGCCCGGGCCTGGTCCTCGGTGAGGTTGGCGATGCGCTCCAGGGTCTCTTTTTCCTGGGCCACCAGGTGGTCGTACTTGCCGCGCTGCTCCTCCACGCCGCGCTCGCGCTCGATCAGCGCCAGCTCGCGGCGGGTGTGGTCCTGCTCGCGCGACTCCACGCTCTGGGTCTTCTTGTCCAGAAGCTCTTCCTTCTGGGCCAGGCGCTTCTCAAACTGGTTCAGCTCGGAGCGGCGCTCCTTGGTCTCGGACTCGAAATCCAGCTTCATCTGGTATATCTGGTCCTTGGCCTGGAGCAGGGCTTCTTTCTTGAGGGTGTCGGCCTCGCGGCGGGCGTCGTCCATGAGCCGCTGGGTGAGGGTCTCCACCGACTGCAAACGCGATTTGGCCTGCTTGAGGCGCACGAGGTAGCCCACCGCCATGCCCGCTAGGAGGGCGGCGATGATGCCGATGACGGCCAGGGGTGTGGACATGGGTCCTCCTTGTCTTCAACAAGGAGGCCGGGGCCCTAGAACGGGGGGGCGAGGTCGCGCGAGTCCGAGCGGAAGAGACAGCGCCGGCCGGGATCGGGTCCGCCAGCCCAGCACAGGCCCCAGGGGGGCAGGCCCGGGCCATGGGTGGACCACGGCGGACAAGCTGGAGACAGGCCGCGAGCGGTAATCCACCGCCAGGGCCGGACGCCGTCCTTGCCTGGGATACTCAACAAAGGCCTGGCCAGGCGCCGGGGCGGCGTGGGCCGCAACAGGCTCAGGGCAGTGGCCAGGGCCAATAGCAGACTCTGCGCAACCATCGTCTCGGGGCTACCCCCCTTTTCGTATTCGAGAGACGCGACCGTAATAATGAGGTTGCCCCCGCCTCTGCCGTGTGGCGCCGTCGTTTTGAACCTGGCGGACCAGGTGGGCCGGGCGTGACCCCTGTTCGGGTCCCCCGCGTGGGAGGTCCACCCCATGGGGTGCAGTGGCGTTCGGCCCGTTTTTATGCGCGTTGGCCCAAAAGAACTCTTCGCCTATAGCCACGCGCAGCGCAGGGGTCCTCAAGTCTGGGCAAGCTCGATCTTTTTAAGCAATCTCTCGGCTTGGGCCTCGATCTCCTGTAGCATGTGCTGCTGCTGGTCCTGTAGTTGCAGCAGTTCATTGGTTATGTTCAGGGCGGCCAGCACGGTGGCGGCCAGGGTGGAGGAGGTGTTGGTGTTGGTCAAGACCTCGTTCAAACGGGCATTGAGGTGGGCGGCCACCCGCCGCACCTGCCCCTCGCTGCTCTGGGAGCGCAGCACATACTCGTTACCGAGTATTTGAATCTTGACTGCCTCCACCTCCCGTCACCTCAATAATTCTCCAGCTTTTGCACCAGGTTCTCGATGCGCTTGCGCACCTCGTCCCGTTCGGCGTCCTGGGCGGCCATCAGCTCGCCCAACTCCGCCACTTCCTTCTCCTTTTCCTCCAGCCGGCTCATGAGCGCGGCGTTTTCGCTCTTCATTTGGGTCAACCGGCCAAGCAAGTCCTCTATCTTGGCCTCGAGGCGGGCGAACGCGGCCACTTCCATCACTTGTCCACCTTGTCTCCCGCTGTTACACCATAGGTGATGGCAGGGTTTATGGTCAAGGGTTTTGTAACGCTTGTTCCAGCCAACCGCCTGGGGCAAGTACCATTTTCGGGGTCAAGCCCCGCCGGGGCCTGGCCGCGCGCGGCCTCCCGGGACCGCCGCCCCGGGACGCCTGTGATTTTTAACCCCTGGTTACCTTTTACTCTACCGTGACACTTTTGGCAAGGTTCCTGGGCTGATCCACGTCGGTGCCCCGCAGCACGGCCACGTGGTAGGCCAAAAGCTGCAAGGGCACTGTGAGTAAAATGGGCGCCAGCAAGGGCGGGCAGTCCGGCACGCTTATCACCGCGTCGGCCAGGCCGCAGGCCAGGGAGTTGTCGGCCTCGGTGACGGCAATGACCTTGCCGCCCCGGGCGCGCACCTCCTGCATGTTGGAGATGACCTTCTCCAGCACATCGTTTTGGTTGGCCAAGACCACCACGGGCATCTTTTCGTCAATCAGCGCGATGGGGCCGTGCTTCATCTCGCCGGCCGGGTAGCCCTCGGCATGGATATAGCTGATCTCCTTGAGCTTTAGCGCGCCTTCCAGGGCGATGGGGTAGCAGATTCCCCGGCCCAGGAACAAGAAGTCCTGGGCCTGGCAGAAGCGCTCGGCCACGGCGCGCACCTGGTCCTCGCGCTCCAGGGCTAAAGTGACCAGGCCGGGCAACTGCACCAGGTCCTCCACCAGTTGCAACCCGCGCTCCTGGCTGATGGCCCCGCGCAGGCGGCCCAGGTGCAGGGCCAGCATGAACAGGGCGATGAGCTGGGTGGTGAAGGCCTTGGTGGAGGCCACGCCGATCTCGGGGCCGGCGTGGGTGTAGAGCACCCCAGCCGACTCGCGGGTCAGCGAGGAGCCGACCACGTTGCAGATGGTGAGCGCCTTGGCGCCCTTGGCCTTGGCCTCCCGCACGGCGGCCAGGGTGTCGGCCGTCTCGCCCGACTGGCTGATGGCCACCACCAAGTCGCCCGGCCCCACCAGGGGGTCGCGGTAGCGGAACTCGGAGCCCAGGTCCACGTCGGTGGGCACCCGGGCCAGGTTCTCCACCAGGAACTTGCCCACCAGGCCGGCGTGGTAGCTGGTGCCGCAAGCCAGGAAGATCAGACGCTTGGCGGCGATGAGCTCCTCATCGGCGGTGGCCAGGTCGGGCAGGAACACATCCGGCGAGCCGGACTTGACCCGGCCGGCCAGGGTGTCCACCAGGGCGCGGGGCTGCTCAAAGATCTCCTTCTGCATGAAGTGGGTGTAGCCGGCCTTCTCGGCCATGGCCGGCGACCAGGAGACCAGGTCCTCGCGGCGCTCCTGCGCCTGACCCCGCACGTCGGTGATGACGTGCCCGCCGTTCTGCACCACCACCACGTCGCCGTCGTTCAAAAAGACCACGCGGTTGCTGTGGCTGAGGAAGGCCGGCACGTCGGAGGCCAGGAAGTATTCGCCGGGCTCGCGGCCCAGGCCCAGGATCAGGGGCGAGTCCTTGCGGGCGCCGATGAGCAGGTCGGGCCGGCGTCGGTCCAGAATTACCAGGGCGTAGGAACCGCGGATATGCTTGAGGGCCTGGTACAGGGCCGTGGGCAGGTCCGGGGCGCCCTCGGCCATGATGGTGCTGAGCAGGTGGGCCACGATCTCGGTGTCGGTCTCGCTGCTGAACACGCAACCCTTGGCCATGAGTTCGGCCTTGAGTTCCAGGTAGTTCTCGATGATGCCGTTGTGCACCACCGCCACCTGGCCGGCCAGGTGGGGGTGGGCGTTGGTCTCCGAGGGGCGGCCATGGGTGGCCCAGCGGGTGTGGCCCATGCCCAGGTGGCCGCTCTGAGGGTCGGCCTCCAGCTTGCCGCGCAGGCCCGAGAGCTTGCCCTGGGCGCGCCGCACCACGAAATCGCCCTCTTTCACCAGGGCCAGGCCGGCGGAGTCATAGCCGCGGTATTCCAGGCGGCTCAGGCCCTCCATGATGACGTCCACCGCGTTTTTGGGGCCGATGTAGCCGATAATGCCGCACATGGGCTTTTTTGCTCCTCGTTGACGATGCCTTAAGGGGGTCGGGGCGCGGCGGCCGGGCCAATGCCCCGCGCCGCCTCGCCTGGCTATTTTAACAAATTCCCCGGGGTTATGCCCTGGGTTTGCGAAGGGAGAAGCAAGGGACGGGCCAAGGGGACGGCCAGGCCGGGACGGCGGCGAGGCCCCGGAGTCAACATAGCGATTTATCAGTGATTACGGTTAATGAACCCGGAAATTGGCCGCCCCGCGCCCGGGCGCCGGGTGCCTGCTTTTTGCACGGGGCCGACGGTTTTTGCGCACACCCCCACCGAGTGGGAGGGCCAAGGCCAAGCCCATGCGCGTTGGTCCGCCGGTGAAGACCGCGGCCTGGAAATGGATTACCAGTTTTCGTAGGGGAGGGGTTTATCCCCTCCCGTGCATTTAAGCCGAAAACCAAGACGAGAGGGGATAAACCCCTCCCCTACGAAGAAAAATGCCGTTGCTGCCGGCACGGGAATCGCTGGGCGGCTACCCCCTGGCCTGGGCCAACTGCGCCTCCAGGGCCTCCAGTTCCTCCTTGGAGTTGACGCCAGCCACCTCCAGGGGGTCGGGGCAGAGGGAGAAGCCCACCTTGAGGCCGGCGGAGGCCATCAACTCCACCAGGTCGGTGAGGTAGTACTCCTTCTGGTCGTTGTCCGTGGTCAGACGGGGCAGGTAGGCCAGCAGGTCCGGGGCGTTGACCACGTAGATGCCGGCGTTGACCTGGCGGATGGCCCGCTCGCTTTCGCTGGCGTCGCGGAACTCGGTGATGCGACGTAGTTGCCCATCTGGGGTAGTCACCAGGCGGCCATAGTGGCCAGGGTCGGGCAGGTCCATGCCCAGCACGGTGAGCGCGTTGCCCTGCTGGGCGTGGGCGGCCAGCAGGCAGGCGATGGTTTCGCGCTTGAGGCCGGGCACGTCGCCGCAGAGGATGAGCACCGGCCCCTTCCAGTCGCCCAGCTCGGGCGCGGCGGCCATGACCGCGTGGCCGGTGCCCAGTTGGGGCTCCTGGATGACGAAGCGCAGGTCCGGGCGATCGGCGAAAAAGTCCTTGACCCGCGGGGCCTGGTGCCCCACCACCACCACCACGCGGCCAGCCTCCAGGGACTGGGCCAAGTCCAGGGTGTAGGACAAAAGCGGCTGGCCGGCCAGGGTGTGCAGCACCTTGGGCAGGTCGGACTTCATGCGGGTGCCCTTGCCCGCGGCGAGGATGACGACGGCTAGCAAGGCGGTACTCCTGGTGTCGAGAAGACGTTTCGGCGGATTTTAGGGCCTGTGGCCTGAGAACGCAAGGGGGGTGTGCAACGGTGTAGCTGACACATAAACTGTCCGGACTTGTAGCACATGAATTGTCCGGTTTGAGTTGGGGTCCATGGAGGTGCCCCGATGAGGCGGACAGAGCTGTTGCAGGAGGTTCGGAAGATGCGGTTTTTAGAGGCGCATTTT